>NZ_CP020814.1:3321517-3966190 GCF_002109385.1 Halalkalibacter krulwichiae
GATCCGATGAATACGTGTTGAATCTCAATCTCTGAAACAGGAGTACCAGGAGTTAGTTCCATATAATCTAAAGCTTGTTGGATTGCTCGTTGATCTGTGTCTGTTTCACCATCAGCTGCAGAAGGAACTGCTTTTGAAATTCCAACTCCTTGAGATGGGTTTGTTCCCCATGTAACCATCGGCTCAATTTCAACTGCATCTATCGTTACAACGCGGTCATAGCTAGCACCCTCATCTGTAGCTAGTGCTTTCCACTCCTCAACGACTTGATCAAAAGCCTCACCTGACGGGACATATTGTCTTCCCTCTAAGTAATCAAATGTCACTTGGTCTGGACTGATTAAACCAGCTTTTGCTCCAGCTTCAATAGACATATTACAGATCGTCATTCTCTCTTCCATTGTCATGCCACGGATCGCTTCCCCTGTAAATTCAATAACAGAACCAGTTCCAACATCGACTCCAAATTTAGCGATAATTGCTAAAATAACATCTTTTGCAGAAATGCCAGAAGCTAATTTACCTGTTACACGAACTTCAAGCGTTTTAGGACGAGATTGCCAGATTGTTTGAGTTGCTAAAACGTGCTCAACCTCACTCGTTCCAATTCCAAACGCTAATGCTCCAAAAGCTCCATGTGTTGATGTATGACTATCCCCACATACAATTGTTTTGCCTGGCTGTGTTAACCCTAACTCAGGACCAATGACATGAACAATTCCGTTTTCTGGATGTTCTAGATCAGCTAATTCAATTCCAAACTCTTTACAGTTATCTTCTAGAGTATCAATTTGCTTTCTTGCAATTTGATCAGAAATATCGTAACGATTTACGGTAGGTACGTTGTGGTCCATTGTTGCAAAAGTTAAGTCCGGACGACGTACTTTACGATTCGCTAATCTTAATCCTTCAAACGCTTGTGGGGAAGTTACCTCATGTACCATGTGCAAATCAATGTAGAGGAGACTAGGCTTCCCTTCTTCTGCGATTACCTCATGCTTTTCCCAAATTTTCTCAATTATCGTTTTAGGTGCCATTTTCGCTCCTCCTCTTCATTCTTAATCTATTCCTATTATCTACATCTAGTAAATAGATGACTTCACTGAAATCAGTTAAGAAGTCATCTATCTTTCACTTTACGCTGTTACTGTTTTTTCATTAAGAGCTTCAATAACTCTTTGTGTCATTTCATTAGTAGAAAGGGCGTCTGTAGCATCTTTTGTCAAATCTGCTGTACGATAGCCTTTTTCTAACACCGTATTAATCGCTTCTTGCAGTGCCTGAGCTTCGTTTGGCAGTTTAAACGCGAACGTTAGCATCATTGTAAGTGATGATAGTGTTGCTAATGGGTTCGCAATGCCTTTTCCAGCAATATCTGGTGCTGATCCGTGAATCGGCTCAAATAACCCTGGTCCATTCGCACTCATACTCGCAGATGGGAGCATACCTAATGAACCAGTAATCATAGATGCTTCGTCGCTTAGAATATCTCCAAACATATTTTCTGTCACTACAACATCAAACTGTCTTGGATTACGGATCAACTGCATCGCAGCATTATCAACAAGCATATGGCTGTATGTTACTTCAGGATAATCTTTTGCCACTTCGTCAACAATCTCTCTCCAAAGGCGACTTGATTCTAATACATTAGCTTTGTCAACAGACGTTAAATGACCTCGACGTTCTTGCGCAAATTCAAAGCCTTTTCTTACGATTCGCTCAACTTCTTGGCGAGAGTACACCAGTGTGTCGACTGCCGTTTCTTGTTCGCCCTCTCCTCTACGCTCACGCGGCTCTCCAAAATAGATTCCACCAGTTAATTCTCTAACAATTAAAAGGTCTACCCCTTCAATTATTTCATCTTTCAATGGAGAAGCTTCTGCTAGTGAATCATAAATGGTAACAGGGCGTAGATTCGCAAAAAGTTCAAGTTGCTTACGCAAACCTAGAAGTCCTTGTTCAGGTCGCTGATGTCCAGGAAGGGTATCCCATTTTGGACCACCAACAGCACCTAAAAGAACTGCATCACTACTTTTACAAATTGATAATGTTTCTTCCGGTAAAGGTGAACCTGTTTTATCAATCGCTACGCCACCAAGATCTCCATATACAAAATCAAATTCATGATTATACAAGCGGCCAATCTCGTTTAACACTTTAGTTGCTGATTCACAAACTTCTGGTCCAATTCCATCACCTGGGAGAATCGCAATTCGCTTTTTCATCAAATTCCCCTCCCTTACACCTTAGCAGGATTCTTTCGCTGCTCATTAAAGATTTTACGATTAATTGTACGGTTAACAGCATTAATGTAAGCTTTTGCCGAAGCCTCTAAGACGTCATGAGCAGTCCCACGACCAGATGATTCTGCTCCATCATACTTCACAGTTACATAAACTTCAGCTAGTGAGTCACGTCCAGCAGTCGTTGATTGAATGCGATAATCCATTAGCATAATTGGCTCATTAATGACGCGCTCTAATGTATTGTAAATCGCTTCAACACTACCAGAGCCCGTTGCCGCTTCTTGAATTACTTCTCCATCTGGCTTCTTAATCGTGATCGTCGCTGTAGGAATATTAGTCGTTCCATAGTTCACTTGTAATGCTTCTAGTTCATAATGAGCAATAGCCGAACCAACAGTTGCTTCTGTCATCAACGCGAAGAGATCTTCTTCGGTAATATCTTTCTTCTTAGCAGTTAGATCTTTGAATGCTTCAAAAGTCTTTTGCATCTGCTCATCTGTGCCATTGAAACCTAATTCAATTAGTTTCTCTTTAAACGCATGTCGTCCAGAATGCTTTCCTAATACCATTCTGTTAGATGAAACCCCTACTAATTCCGGAGTAATAATTTCGTATGTTTCTTTGTTTTTTAAGACCCCATCTTGGTGAATGCCTGATTCATGAGCAAATGCATTTGCACCAACAACAGCTTTATTACTAGGAATAACCATCCCTGTTAATTTACTTACTAGAGAACTAGTTCGTTTGATTTCTTTTAGTGTTAAATCTGTGTTCGCTTGATAATGATCTTGACGAATTTGAAGAGCTACAGCTATTTCTTCAAGTGAAGCATTTCCTGCACGTTCTCCAATTCCATTTACTGTACATTCCACTTGACCTGCTCCATTTTGAATCGCAGCAAGTGAATTTGCTACCGCCATCCCAAGATCATCATGATTATGAGTTGATAGAATTGCTTTATCAATGTTTGGTACATTTTCTGATACATACCTAAACATTTGACCAATTTCATACGGTGTTGTATATCCAACCGTATCCGGTAAATTAATAACGGTCGCTCCTGCATCTATTACCTCACGGATAATTCTTGCTAAAAACGGTAAATCAGAGCGGCTCGCATCTTCAGCTGACCATTGCACTTGTGGGAATTTAGCAGCTGCATATTTAACTGCAGCTACCGCATTTTCCACAACTTGATCTGGTGTCATTCTAAGCTTATATTCCATATGAATGGGTGAAGTGGCGATAAAAACATGGATTCTCGGTTCTGCACTTGCTTTCAGTGCCTCCCAAGTCGTTTCAATCTCACGCTCGAGCGAACGGGAAAGACCTGTGATTGAACTTCCTTTTACCGTTTCAGCAATTGCTTTAACAGAAGCAAAATCACCTTGAGAAGATGCTGGAAAACCAGCCTCAATAATATCTACACCTAAGCGCTCAAGCTGCTTAGCAATCTCAAGTTTCTCTTGAAAGTTTAAATTCACACCTGCTGACTGTTCGCCGTCTCTTAGCGTGGTATCGAAAACATTAATCTTACGCACTACAACCCACTCCTTAGATTTTTGATTTTGACTTTACAAATGGCATCATTTCACGTAGTTCACGACCAACTACTTCAATTGGGTGTTGGCTCTCCGCTCTTGTAATCGCTGTGAACTCAGGACGGTTAGCTTGGTTCTCAAGGATCCATCCTTTAGCAAATTTACCTGTTTGGATATCTGTTAGAACTTTCTTCATAGCTTTCTTAGTTTCATCTGTAACGATTTGAGGACCTGCTACATAGTCTCCCCATTGTGCTGTATCAGAGATTGAATAACGCATTGTCTCTAATCCACCTTCATACATAAGGTCAACAATTAGCTTTAATTCATGCAAACATTCAAAGTAAGCAACTTCTGGCTGGTAACCAGCTTCAACAAGTGTTTCAAAACCAGCTTTTACAAGAGCTGATGCTCCACCACAAAGAACTGCTTGCTCACCGAATAGATCTGTTTCTGTTTCTTCTTGGAATGTTGTTTCAAGAACACCTGCACGAGCAGAACCAATTTGCTTTGCATAAGCTAAAGCTGTTTCTTTTGCGTTACCTGTAGCATCTTGATATACAGCGATTAATCCAGGTACACCGCCACCTTCTTCAAATACACGACGTACTAAATGACCAGGTCCTTTTGGAGCTGCTAAAAATACATCAACATTACTTGGTGGTACAATTTGGTTGAAGTGAACATTAAAACCGTGGGCAAATGCTAACGTTTTTCCTTCTGTTAATTCAGGCTCAATTTCGTTTTTATATACAGTTGGTTGAAGCTCATCCGGTAAAAGGATCATGATTACATCAGCTTGAGCTGCTGCTTCACGAACTGTAACTACTTCAAATCCATCTTCTACTGCTTTATCCCAAGACTTCCCTGGGCGAAGACCTACGATAACATCTTGGCCGCTTTCACGCATGTTTAATGAGTGTGCGTGTCCTTGTGAACCGTATCCGATTACTGCAACTTTTTTCCCCTTTAAAGTTGCTTCGTTAATGTCTGAATTGTAATAAACCTTTGCCATGATAAAATCTCTCCTCTTAAGTAAAATGTATATTTTTTATATAGGGGTTTCTCAAGTAAATAGTACGTAAGAAACCTTGAAGCAATTAGTACAGCCACTGCTCTAAAAACTAGTACGTTTTGTAAGTAGCAGAACCATTGCATTACCTCTGTTGATCATTTCTAACAACATCCATTGCTAGATTAATTAATTAGTGTTAAACGATAAGGATCTGTTACAGGCTTCTTCGTGCTACGGTTAAAGGCAGTAATACCTGTACGAGCAATTTCCTTAATTCCATAAGGACGAAGCAGGTCAATAAACGCCTCGACTTTTGGATGATCACCTGTAATTTGAATTGTCATTGATTCTCGACCGACATCAATAATGGTCGCTCGGAACGGATTAACAAGTGCAGCTACTTCACCACGTTGTTGCGGGGAAGCTACTATTTTTACGAGAGCTAACTCTCTAGCAACAATAGATTCATCTGTTATATCTTTTACTTTTAATACATCCACTTGCTTATTAAGTTGCTTAATAACTTGTTCTACATTTTGCATACTGTCAACAGCAACCACGAAAGTCATCCTTGAAACAGATGGATTTTCGGTTACCCCAACTGTAATGCTTTCAATGTTGTAATGACGTCTAGCAAATAACCCTGTAATTCGGTTTAGTACACCTGAAGTATTATTAACTAGTGCCGTGATGGTTCGTTTCATTGTGGTTTAACCCCCTCCATTTGATGTTGACCTTTTCCTGGCGAGATCATTGGATACACATTTTCTTCTTTTGCAACGCGAACATCTAGTAAAACCGGACCTGGGTGAGCAATCATCTCTTCCAATGCACCTTTTAACTCTGACACCTTCTCTACCTTCATTCCTTTAATGTCGTAAGCATCTGCTAGTTTGACAAAGTTAGGTTGGATTGGGAATAAAGAGTTTGAATAGCGCTCTCCATGAAATAATTGTTGCCATTGTCTAACCATTCCTAGCGAAGCGTTGTTCACAATGACAATTTTCACCGGTAAATGTAATTCTTGTAAAAGTGATAGCTCTTGAGCCGTCATTTGGAAACCAGCATCCCCAATAACAGCTACAACCGGTGACTTCGGTTCTGCAAATTGTGCTCCAATCGCAGCCGGGAAACCAAATCCCATTGTTCCAAGTCCTCCAGATGTAACCCAACGGTTCGGCTTATTAAATCGGTAGAATTGAGCAGACCACATTTGATGCTGGCCTACATCAGTCGTAACAATCGCCTCACCATTCGTCACTTCATGAATGATCTCAATTAAATGCTGTGGTTTAATCGTTTCACCATCTTCTTGATACCAAAGTGGATATTCCTCTTTTAGTCCTTGTAACTTCTCAACCCATGCTTTCGTATCTCCACTCTCAGATTGCTCATCAAGCAACATTTGAACAGCATGTTTCGCATCCCCAACAACCGGAATTTCTGTTTCAATGATTTTGCCAATTTCTGCAGGATCAATGTCGATATGAACCACTCTTGCATTTGGAGCAAAGTGATCTAAGTTTCCAGTTAATCGGTCATCAAATCTAGCTCCAATATTAATTAACAGATCTGATTCATGGATAGCCATATTCGCTGTATAAGTACCATGCATTCCCGCCATTCCTAAGAACAGTTCATGATCTCCTGGGAAGCTCCCTAATCCTAGTAATGTGTTAACAACTGGGATCTTTGTTTCTTCTACATAAGCTAGTAACTCATCTGTTGCTTTTCCATGTAGCACTCCAGCCCCAGCTAAAATTACAGGCTTTTTCGCTGCCATTACTGCTTCGACAACCTTGCGAACTTGCAGGCGATTTGGAATTGTTGTCGGTTGATAACCTGGTAAGTTAACTTCCTTTGTATAATCAAATAAACCAGTTGCTAAGGATACATCTTTTGGTAAATCAATTAATACAGGACCCGGACGACCGGTTGTAGCAATATGGAATGCTTCTTTTAGGATTCTCGGAAACTCATCTACAGAACGAACCTGATAATTGTGCTTCGTAATCGGCATTGTAATTCCGATGATATCCGCCTCTTGGAACGCATCTGTTCCAATAACCGTCGTTGCAACCTGACCTGTAATAACAACTAGAGGAAGTGAGTCTATCATCGCATCAGCAATTCCCGTAATTACATTTGTTGCACCTGGGCCGGATGTTACGACACAAACCCCCGGTTTCCCTGAAACTCTCGCATAACCTTCTGCCGCGTGAATGGCTCCTTGTTCATGTCTGGCTAACACATGGTGAATACCTGTTTTATAAATTTCATCATATGTCGGTAAGATCGCTCCACCTGGATAACCAAAAATGACTTCAACACCTTCTTTAGCAAGTGCTTCAATTAACATACTTGAACCAGAAAGTTCTTTTGGTTCTTCCACTGTTTCAAGTTCTTTATTTTCCAATTTTGTACTCATTCCCTAGTACCTCCTAACATGGTTTTGATTTATTGAATATTGCGTTTTTTAAAAATAAAAATAACTTTACCTCAATTAATCTTGTCAGCCTCTTATAAGGATCTACTTAATAGTTCCAATAAAAAAAATCCTTCCACCCCATATAAGCCGCTTGCTAGCAGCAGAAGGGGCGAAAAGATTTTCACTTTCCACGGTACCACCCTTATTCATTGAACATAATTGTTCAATCTTAACGGATAAGTTTCCACTTATCACATTTTAATAACGAGTGCTGTGAACACCCGGCCACTCCTACTAAACAAACATCGTTCAGAATGACACTCAGAGGCGAGCTTCATCAAAGTTGACAACACCGCATTTCAGCATCACGGCTCTCTGTAGAAGTCAAACATTGATTACTTTTCCTCTTCTTCGTTTTAACTTATTAAATTTTCATTACTCCACCTGTGTTTGCAGATGTTACTAACTTTGCATATCTAGCGAGATAGCCTTTTTTCACTTTCGGCTCTGGCTCTACCCAACCTTCTTTGCGCGAAGCGTGTACTTCGTCAGAAACGAGCCACTCAATTGTTCTATTTGTTAAATCAATACGGATTTTATCTCCGTTTTCTACAAATGCGATCGGTCCACCATCAGCTGCTTCCGGTGAAATATGCCCTATCGAAATTCCTCTCGATGCACCCGAGAATCTTCCGTCTGTAATCAATGCAACTTTTGTACTTAAGCCACGACCTGCAATGGCTGATGTAGGTGCTAACATTTCAGGCATTCCAGGACCTCCTTTAGGTCCTTCATAACGAATGACTACAACATGACCTTCACGTACAGTTCCTTCGTTGATTGCATCTTGTGCTTCTTCTTGAGAGTTAAAGACAATCGCTTCCCCTTCAAATACCTTTATTGAAGGATCAACAGCTCCTACTTTTATAACTCCCCCATTTGGTGCAATGTTACCGTATAAGATGGACAATCCACCGACAGGACTATATGGGTTATCTTTACGACGGATAACATCATCATTTGTAATTTCAGCGTCTTTTACATTTTCGTATAAGCTTTTTCCAGTGATCGTAATTCGTTCAGGGTGAATAGCTCCTTCAATCGAGCAAAGCTCTTTAATGATGGCACTCACTCCACCTGCATGATGTACATCGTCCATAGAATAATCAGATGCTGGACTAATTTTACTTAAATACGGAACTCTTTCAGCCACTTCATTGATTCTGTTTAAGTCATAATCAATTTCAGCTTCATTTGCAATCGCTAATGTATGGAGAACTGTATTTGTAGAACCACCCATTGCCATATCAAGTGCGAAAGCATCATCGATTGTCTCTTTCGTAACAATATCACGAGGTCTAATGTCTTTTTCAATTAATTTCATGAGATGCTTAGCAGCGTCTTTGATTAATTTGTGACGCTCATTTGATGTTGCAACAATTGTTCCATTCCCTGGTAGAGCAAGACCTAACATCTCCATCAATGAGTTCATTGAATTGGCTGTAAACATCCCTGAGCAAGAACCACACGTCGGACAAGCTGTTTGTTCGATTTCAAGCAATTCTTCCCTTGACATTTTACCTGACGAGAATGCGCCTACCCCTTCAAATACTGAAGTTAAAGAAAGGTTCTTACCATCTTGCGTTTTTCCCGCTTCCATCGGACCACCTGATACAAATACAGCTGGTACATTCGTTCTAACTGCTGCCATTAGCATTCCTGGTGTGATTTTGTCACAGTTTGGAATATAGAACACTCCATCAAACCAGTGAGCATTAATGACTGTTTCTGCAGCGTCACAGATGATTTCACGACTCGGAAGAGAATAACGCATTCCGATATGTCCCATTGCTATTCCATCGTCAACACCGATTGTGTTGAATTCAAATGGAATTCCACCAGCTTCACGAATCGCTTCTTTAGCCACTTCCGCAAATTTATTTAAATGCATATGACCAGGGATAATATCAATATAAGAGTTACAAACACCAATAAATGGCTTATCCATATCCTCATCTTTTACACCAGCTGCTCGAAGCAAGCTACGATGTGGCGCTCGATCAATCCCTTTTTTAATCATGTTACTTCTCATTGCTACCCGCTCCCTATTTCAATGCTTCTCTCTCAACTCTTCTCGTCTCCATTACAAGGCTTTTGTATAAACCTTTTCTCCCTCTTCTACAACTCTTTCTCTAAATGCTTTCAGTAAAGAGTTTGTTTCTTTTCCTGGTTTGCCTTCTCCAATGATCCGGCCATCTACTTTCACTACTGCAATTACTTCTGCAGCTGTACCAGTTAAGAACACCTCATCTGCTGTATAGACATCATGTCTTGTAAAAGGTTCTTCTTTTACTGTATATTTAAGGTCTTTTGCTATTTCAATAATGGCATTTCTAGTAATCCCTTCTAAAGCTCCAATGTAACCTGGAGGAGTAATTACTTGCTTTCCTCTTACGATAAAGACATTATCTGCTGATCCTTCAGCAACATATCCTTGATCATTTAACATTAGCGCTTCACTAACACCTGCAAGACTAGCTTCTATTTTCACTAGAATATTATTCAAATAATTCAGTGATTTCACTTTAGGACTAAGTACATCAGGTCGATTTCTACGTGTTGCCACAGTGATTATTTCTAAACCTGATTCATATAATTCCTTAGGAAAGATAGCTAATTCCTCAGCGATAATGATTACTTGTGGCTTAGGACATGATGCAGGATCTAAGCCAAGGTTTCCTACTCCTCTCGATACAATAAGGCGAATGTACGCATTATTGAGCGCGTTTTTCTGAAGAGTTTGGATTACTAATTCTTTCATTTCATCTTTGGTGTGTGGAATAGTCAGCATGATCGATTTCGCTGAATTGTACAGCCTATCTAAATGCTCTTGTAAACGAAAGACATTTCCATCATATACACGAATTCCTTCAAACACTCCATCACCATATAGGAAACCGTGATCATATACGGAAATTTTCGCGTCCTCTTTTAGGACATATTCTCCACTTAAATAAATCCACTGTTCACTCATGACGTTACTCCCCTCATGTACGATACACTTGTTGTTCCTTCCTGAGGACAACCCCACTAAACATTTATCTTTCTTGAGCGGACATTTGTTTTTTTAAAATACTGTTGTTGAGATTTATCTTACGCTCATTCAGGTGCATGGTCAACCATTTTTTTAAAAATAATGCGACTATTTTGATTAGTCGTTGTAATTGAATGCGCTTACACCCTTGATAGTAATATGATTCAAAAAAATAATTCCACATATTCCTATTTTGTGGATATTCCAAGAACATTCGGACACCCTATAAACGGGTGATAATAAATGTTAAAAAAATACAGAAAATACGTTAAGGTTTCAAAAAGATTTCCATTTATTCATTTCAGCAAAAAAAACCGAGCATCCTTAGTCGTCGTGGAAGATCTTTGGACAAAATGCCAAACAGAAGCTGAGAAAATTCTCTACCTTCAGTTGCGTGAAAATATGTATTATCCTACTCCTCACTATTGGATTGAACATATTCGTGCCAATTTAGCACTAGTACCTTATCGTCTAGCTTTAATTGAGCATAGACCAGGTATGAATGAGAAAAGGATCATTCGTCAATTAAAAAAGCGCCAATGGCGAGTTATCTTCTACGAAAGTGACCAACTGCTTAACAACCACAACAAGTATGTCAATCTTATTTTACAGCAAGCACCAACAAAAAACGTCTCCACCTCATCATAAGGTGAAGACGTTGCTTTTTTATGTAATAATTAAATGGCGTCCCAGGAGAGATTCGAACTCCCGACCGACGGCTTAGAAGGCCGTTGCTCTATCCTGCTGAGCTACTGGGACATAAGAGCGGGTGATGAGAATCGAACTCACGACATCAGCTTGGAAGGCTGAGGTTTTACCACTAAACTACACCCGCATGAATATTATACTAATATCTCTTCAACAAGATTTATAATAACATAATCTCTTATTGATTTCAAACACTTTTTAACTTCGCAAAACATTTAATGTTTCAGCGACATTTATAAATGTATCAGAAGATCGTTTTTGGGTCAACCTTTTCCGGAAACTTTTTTAAAAAATCTCTAGGGAGATGATTAAATTCTAAAAATCCCCCTAGTCTTTTTTATTTCCGCTTAAACGCCACTGTCAATTCAGGAATATTTTCGCCATGAGTATTAAAAAATGTTACCGAAATTTCTTTCTCATCATACTCACAAATACAATAAGTTCCTTGCGGGTGTTGACGAGGTAAACGAATGCTCCCAGGATTAATGTAGAGAACTTCATTTTCCATAAATGCCGTAGCAACATGCGAGTGCCCAAAACAAGTCACATTCGCTTGATGCTCTTCCGCACGATAGCTTAGCGGCACATATGTCATTTTCACATTGTAATGATGACCATGTGCAACAAAAAAGGTGACTCCACCAACTGACTCTATAAGTTCTTCTGGAAAGTCATCACCAAAATCACAATTACCTCTAACTACATTTACACCTTTCAGCGCTTCATCATTTTCTGATAGTTCTGAGTCTCCACAATGAAAAATAACATCAACTTGATTTCGGTGACGATCAATTATCGTTTTTAACTCGTGTGTCCAACCATGGCTATCGCTGATTATTAATGCTTTCATTTTCTCACCTGCCCTAGCGCCACTCGTCTTTGTTATCTAATAAACGGTTTAAGGCATTGCCACGATGACTAATTTTATTTTTTTGTTCAGAGGACAATTGGGCCATTGTTTTTTCAAAAGAAGGTACATAAAAGATCGGGTCATATCCAAAGCCGTTCGTTCCAACAGCTTCTAATGAGATCGTCCCTTCACAAACTCCTTCATAAAACTTTGTTGTCTCGTTTGGTTTCGCAACAGCCATTACACATACAAAACGTGCCGAGCGATCCTCAGCAGGTATATCAACCATTTCCTTTAAGACTTTATCCATATTCGCAACATCACTTTTTTCCTCACCTGCATATCTTGCTGAATAAACACCTGGTCGGCCGTTTAAAGCATCTATGACTAATCCAGAATCATCAGCTATAACCATCTGATTCAAATAGTTAGCTAACGTTTCTGCTTTTTTTGCAGCATTCTCTGCAAACGTTTGTCCATCTTCATTAATCTCTGGTAATTCCGGATAGTCGATTAATGACTTCACCTCAAAACCTTCCACCCCAAACATTTGTTCAAATTCGGCTAACTTCCCTTTGTTTTGTGTGGCGATTACCAATTCTATTTTCATGCTTGCGCCCCTTCTTTTTTTCCTTGAATCCGTTCAGCTATTGATCCTAACGCCTTTTGTTGGATCGAAATTAACGAATCAATACCACCCTCAGCTAAATCAAGTAATGCATTCAGTTGCGCTCGTGAAAAAGTCGCTTCTTCCCCCGTACCTTGAAGTTCAACAAATTGATGTTGACCTGTCATCACAACATTCATATCTACTTCCGCAGCCGCATCTTCAAGATAACAAAGATCCAATAATTCTCCTTTTTCTGAGTCAACCCCTACTGAAACCGCTGCTAAATAGTCGTTAATAGGCCACTCTTTTATTTTGCCAGCCTTTAGTGCTTTCTCCATTGCTAATGTTAATGCGACAAAAGCTCCGGTTATAGCAGCTGTGCGAGTGCCCCCATCAGCTTGAATAACATCACAATCTATCCAAACCGTTTTCTCGCCTATTTTATCTAAATCGATAATTGTACGTAGCGCCCTTCCGATCAGTCTTTGGATTTCCATAGTCCGACCCGAAACTTTTCCCTTTGATGACTCACGAATGTTTCTTTGTTCCGTTGCCCTTGGAAGCATTGAATATTCAGCCGTTATCCATCCTTTTCCTTGCCCTCTCAAAAAAGGCGGCACACGATCTTCTACTGTCGCCGCACAAATTACCTTCGTATCTCCCATAGAGATTAGCACAGATCCTTCAGGATGCTTTATATAATCAGTTTCAATTGTCACTTGTCTGAGTTCAGTAGCAACGCGTCCATCTACTCTCATTTAAATCCCCTTAATTACTTCTTTATGTAAGAGTAAAAAGGAGGAAGCTTTTATGCTCCTCCTTTTTACAGCGATATAATTAGTATAAAGAATTATAAGTCTACAGTCCAATTTAGTGATTAAAATTCTCCAGTATTAACAAGTTCTGGTCTTGAAACAGGCTCAGCTTGTTCCCCAGATTCAGTTAGAACATCCGCCTCTCCATTCACTTCAATCGCAATCTTCTCAATCCCCTCTTGTTCCGTCAGTGTCAAAGCTAACATATCTAATGCTTCTTGAGACACAGCCGTCGCCTGAAGTTGCGTTAAGATTGATTCATTGAAATTCAAAGTGACAAGACCATTTTCATATTTCGGCTCTTCTAGGAGCGCAACCCCTTGTCTAAAGTCTGTTAGCAGTTCCGATTGGTGAGATGGACCTTTTAGCAATTCATTAACGGCTACTGTTAGAGCCTCTTCACCAAGAGGAACACGGCGAGTAACTGGAACATAGTACGTGTTGTCCCCATTTTCAGCGAGGAAGTAAAGGGTAACTCCTTTACTGTTTACAACATCGGTAATGTCGCCTGTTTCAATATTAATCCCGTCAGCTCTACTAACCCCTTCTCCAATCGGAGTTCCACCTACAGGCATCATATCTTGTTTATGTCCATTAATACGAATTTGTACACTATCGACATTCTCAAATTGTGTCAGCGTAAACGTGATCGCTTCTAATATTTGTTTCTCTTGATTAGGATCATAGTTTTTAAACTCATTCGAGAAATCAGCTACAGCAATACCATCTTCTTTTAAATCAACACTAATTTCTGTCCCTGCAGGCAACACTGCACGGAAACCGTTTGGAAGCATCTCTGTAACAGGTCCACCTTCTACTAAATATTCTAGTGATTGCTGTAGAACACTTTGTGTTCTAGGCAACTCTAACGTCTGTGGAACGACTAGTCCATTTGAATCAATTAAGTATAACTCACGCTTTGTTGATTCTTCTACAGCCTCTTCTCCCTCTGACGATTCAACATCTTCTCCTTCTTCTACATCCTCATCCAACTCCAAAGATTCACTTTCTTCAAGATAATTCGTCGGTGGTGTATCCATCTCATTCGTCGCCTCATTCGACCCAAACGAACAAGCTGTCATCGTTAATACTGTAGCCATTGCAAGAACGGGAACACCTTTTCGGAATACTTTACGCATTGTTTTCCCTCCTAAGATAGTTTGTACTACATGTATACGAGCTATCTTAAAGATTAGACCACCTTTTTAGATTTTTTCTTGAAAGGCCGCTCTTGTCTTTCAAGAAAAAATCTACGCAATGAGCGAAGCCGATGCCTTCTTTTAAGTAAATTAGGAGTGCCCTTCTCCTAATTTACGCGCATCGTGCGGAGCCATTGCCTTCTTCGATTAACCCCCATCTCACCTTTCAGACAATATCTACACACCGAGCGAAGCCGATGCCTTCTTTTAAGTAAATTAGGAGAGCCCTTCTCCTAATTTACGCGCATCGTGCGGAGCCATTGCCTTCTTCGATTAACCAACATCTCATCTTTCAAATAATATCTACACACCGAGCGAAGCCGATGCCTTCTTCGATTAAGCTAACACCCATCCAATAAAAGAATATACAAAAAAAGCTCAGATCATAGACTTCCATCCATAATCTGGGCTATCATATCGTATTACGTTCTAACGCAATCGTTTCTACATGTTCTACTTCAATCTCTAGCCAAGCATCAGCCAATGTTTTAAAACGCGCGGCATCACCCGTTGTAAAAAATCGATGACGAGGCTTTCTCTCATCTGTATACAGCAAGTTTTTATGGTATAAAAGACTACTTACCTCGCGAGCTGTTTCATCACCGGAAGAAATGATCTCTATCGAAGGACCAACTCTTTTGGAAATAACATCTTTCAGTAAAGGATAATGTGTACAACCTAAAATAAGGGTATCATATCCAATGCCATCTAACGGTTTTAATACTCGATCAACCGTTCCTTGCGCCTCTTCTCCAGTAAAAAGTCCGTTCTCCACTAATGGAACGAATGGAGGGCAGGCTAAACTTGTCACTTTAACATCACTTTTAATGCTCTTTAATGCTTTTTCATACGCTTTGCTATCTATCGTTCCTGTTGTTCCTATAATCGCAACATGGTCTCTTTTCGTAACTTTAAGAGCACTAATGGCACCAGGATGGACAACTCCCACGACAGGAATCGCTAACTCTTTTTTTACTTCTTCTAGAACAACTGCTGTAGCCGTGTTACAAGCAATTACAAGCATTTTCATGTTCTCATCAAGTAAATAATCAATCATTTCCCAAGTAAACTTTCTAACTTCCTCAGCAGAACGCGGACCATATGGACAACGCGCAGAATCTCCAATATAAACAATTTCCTCTTTCGGCAATTGTCTCATAATTTCCTTCGCTACTGTTAGTCCACCTAATCCGGAATCAATAACTCCAATCGGTCTATCCAACACTTACCCCTCAATTTCTATTACTCTAATCTATTAATTTACACGCGTTGCTTTCATTTCCTCATGAAGGACATGTAAACTTTTCTCAAGAAAATCTACTTCATCTGAAGAAAAGTTCTGTAATATATTCTCTAAATAGTCTTGACGTTCCTTAATTACTTCTTCAATGATCGTCTGACCTTTTTCTAAAAGGTGTATACGAACAACACGTCGGTCATTCTTATCTTTTACTCTTTCAACAAGCTCATTTTTTTCCATTCTATCTACTAGGTCTGTCGTCGTGCTGCATGCTAAGTACATCTTTGTAGATAATTCACCGATCGTCATATCACCATATTCATTCAGCCATTGCAATGCTACAAACTGTGGTGGAGTTATCGGAAATTGCGTCAGGATTTCTCGGCCCTTTTGCTTAACCATTTCAGCCACTCGTCTTAATGAACGTTCAATTTGCTCTATTTGGCGATGATCCACTTTACGCACCTCCTTGACACATATACTGTCTATTTTCATTATTGTCGCTTGTTTCTAAATGAAAAGCAAGCAAAGAATGTGACAATTTCAGCACCTTTACAATCACTTAAAAAAGTTGGCTTTATGATTAAGCAATCATAAAGCCAACTTTTCATTACTCATTCATAAATGTTGCTCTAACACGCTGTTCAACTTCATCAGCCGTGTCTAAGTAGAGCATATCATTTGCAAAAACAGCTAATTCTTCTTTTGAAAGAGAAAGCAATTGACTGCGAGCAGGTAAAATTGAAGTAGCACTCATACTAAACTCGTCTAATCCCAGACCTAATAAAAGTGGGATCGCTACCTCATCTCCAGCCATTTCACCACACATCCCTGCCCATTTGCCTTCCTTATGGGCAGCATCTACTACCATTTTAACTAGACGTAAGATTGCTGGGTGATACGGTTGGTATAAATAAGATACACGCTCGTTCATTCTGTCAGCAGCCATCGTATATTGAATTAAATCATTTGTTCCAATGCTAAAGAAATCAACTTCTTTAGCGAATAAGTCCGCAGCAACAGCTGTCGAAGGAATTTCAACCATCATTCCGATTTCAATTTCATCTGAAACGGTAACACCAGAATCCACAAGCTTGCTCTTTTCTTCTAAAAGAATTGCTTTTGCTTGACGGAATTCATCAAGTGTTGCAATCATCGGGAACATGATTTTAAGATTTCCATATGCACTTGCACGTAATAAAGCACGTAACTGCGTGCGGAAAATCTCTTGTTCCTCTAAACATAATCTAATTGCGCGGAATCCAAGAAATGGATTCATCTCTTTCGGTAAATCTAAATATGGTAATTCTTTATCTCCACCAATATCTAGTGTACGAATAACTACCGGCTTGCCTTCCATACGTTCAACTACTTCTTTATAAGCGTCAAACTGCTCATCTTCTGTAGGAAGTTCTGTTCTACCCATATAAAGAAATTCTGTACGATAAAGTCCAATGCCTTCAGCGCCATTATTAATTACACCTTCAAGATCCTTTGGTGTACCAATGTTTGCAGCAAGCTCAACATGCTGACCATCTTTCGTCGTCGTTTGCTCTCCGACAAGCTTTGCCCACTCAGCTTTTTGCTTCATAAAATCATCACGCTTCTTTGTATACGTAACAATTTCATCTTCTGTAGGTTCAACGATTACGGTTCCATCTAAACCATCAACAATGACAGTCATACCCGTTTTGATTTTAGCAGTGACCTCTTTTGCTCCTACTACTGCCGGAATTTCTAACGATCTTGACATGATCGCCGAATGAGATGTGCGCCCACCAATATCGGTTGCAAACCCTTTGATAAAAACAGGGTTTAATTGCGCCGTGTCAGATGGCGTTAAATCTTCCGCAATAATAACCGTCTCTTCAGAGATCGTTGCTAGCGACTGTACTTCAATGTCTAGTAAGTGACCAAGCACACGCTTTGATACGTCACGAATATCGGCTGCACGTTCTTTCATATATTCATTATCCATGTTTTCAAACATCGTAATAAACATAGAAGAAACTTCATTCATTGCATATTCGGCATTTTGCTTATCGTCTGTGATTTTAGCTTTCACAGCATCAACTAACTCCGGATCGCTTAGAACGAGTAAATGGGCAGCAAAGATCTCTGCCTTATCAGGTCCTAATTCTTTTTCTGTTTTGTCTTTAATAACAGAAAGTTCTTCTTTTGATTTCGTTAATGCATCATCAAGACGTTGTACTTCTGTTGCCGGATCTTGAATTTCTTTTAATTCAATTGTCATATCCGGCTCTTCATGTACAAAGGCCTTTGCAATCGCTACACCAGAAGAAGCAGCGATACCAGTAAGTTTAAGCATTATTCTCCTAATCCTTCCTTAATAACATCTTCAATTGCTTGTAACGCGTCATCTGCATCTGATCCTTCAGCTTTTACCGTTACTTCTGCACCTTTACCTACTCCTAAAGACATTACACCCATAATTGACTTTAAGTTTACAGACTTACCATTGTACTCAAGAGTAATATCAGAAGAGAATTGACCTGCCTTGTTTACTAATTGAGTTGCTGGACGTGCGTGGATACCAGTATCTGCTGTAATTTTGAACGTTTTTTCTGCCATTGTAAATCTACCTCTTTCTTTATTTTAAATATTTTACTTACCATTTTCTTCGCACTACACTTGTATCTAGACATAAATACACCAAAGAGGCACAAGTAAAGAGATGTATACGAAGAACAAACAGGTTGTACTTATAGAGTACCCTATCTTCCTTCCATATACACTTCAATCCTTATGCCTGATCGTATCAGTAACACGTATTTCAGTGTAAATACATATTATATTTTAGAGTGTAGTGACTATGTGTAAATTCAAGAACAGTATAGCATAACAAAAAATATATTTTCAATAGATATGCATAGAAATTATTTCATTTATGCTCTTTTTTATTATAGATTTATGTATTTAACCATTTTCATTTTATTTTCAAGAATACTACACGCAGGCTGCTATTAGCACATATACTATCGAGACTAAAACCCTTCATTTTCTGGGAATCATCCCAACATTCGCTCTCAGCCCGAGCAAGAAGGAGTGAACTCATTGAAAGGAGCAGAATTCGGACCTAAACCCTTACTTACAAAAAGGGAACGCGAAGTATTTGAACTTCTTGTCCAAGACATGACAACGCGCGAAATCGCTCAAGAACTTTTTATAAGTGAGAAAACCGTACGAAATCACATCTCAAATACGATGCAGAAGCTGGGGGTAAAGGGGCGCTCTCAAGCGGTTATCGAATTGATACGACTAGGAGAACTTGAAATCTAGCCTAGCTAAAAATCAAGTGTTAAATCATACTTTTATTCACATTGTTTTAGTCGTCTTTTAGAGTGGAGGGCTTATATTTTAGCCCTCCTACTCTCATTGCAGAAATTTCATAGGCTAAGTTGATGTTTATTTTTTATGCTTGTTTAAAAAGCATCTTGAAGTCATCATCCCAAGCTAAAGAAAGACCAGTTTCTTTATTAATTTGAACTACAGTTCCTCTTCCAATTAAACAAATATCATTCTGAGCATTTAAGGCAACATAGTGTAAATCAAGAGAAGAGCGACCAATGTCATTTACTTTCACTGAAACGGTTAAACGCTCATCAAAGTGCACTTGCTTTATGTAATCACATTGTAAATCCGCTACAACGATCATTGCTTCATATTCAAGGCTTGTCCACTTCTGCATAAAACCAAGATGCTTAAAAAAGTCAGTTCTTACTTCTTCAAAATACACAAATGCATTTGTGTTATTCAAATGACCAAATCCATCCGTTTCAGAAAATCTTACTTTTATCTCGCCCGAAAATTTAAATCCTTCTAACCATTCTTCGACACTCGTCTTAATATAAGCAGGAATCCTCATTACGTACACCTCATTTGTAATTTTCATAAAATTTCATTAACTGAGTTTAATAAAAAGGGCCTAATCTCTCAGGAGAGAGACCAGACCCAGTGGTATTACGCACCAAAGAAGTTCTTAAATGATTGTAATGTTGTTGCACGGTTTAGTGCTGCAATAGATGTTGTTAATGGGATCCCTTTAGGGCAAGACTGAACACAGTTTTGCGAGTTACCACAATTAGCTAGTCCACCTTCACCCATAATCGTTTCTAGACGTTCTTCTTTATTCATTTCACCCGTTGGATGAGCATTAAATAAACGAACTTGAGAAAGTGGTGCTGGCCCGATAAATTCTGATTTACTATTTACATTCGGACAAGACTCTAAACAAACCCCACAAGTCATACATTTTGAAAGCTCATAAGCCCACTGACGCTTCGTTTCAGCCATACGCGGTCCAGGACCAAGGTCGTACGTACCATCAATTGGAATCCAGGCTTTCACTTTTTTAAGTGAATCGAACATACGACTACGGTCAACCATTAAGTCACGTACTACTGGGAATGTCTTCATAGGCTCTAATCGAATTGGTTGTTCCAATTGATCAACTAGCGCTGTACAAGATTGACGTGGCTTTCCATTAATAACCATTGAACATGCTCCACAAACCTCTTCTAGACAGTTCATATCCCAAGCAATCGGCGTAGTTTCTTCCCCTTTAGTGTTAACAGGGTTACGACGAAATTCCATAAGCGCTGAAATAACATTCATATTTGGGCGGTACGGTACCTCAAATTCCTCTTCGTAAGGAGCACTGTTTGGGTCACTTTGTCTTAACACTTTAAATTTGATTGTTTTTTCACTCATGATTTAACAGCTCCTTGCTTTTTTTGTGAATAGTCACGCTTACGTGGCTCAATAAGCGATGTATCTACTTCTTCATACTCAAAGTCAGGACTATTTGTAGTAGGGTTAAACTTCGCTTTCGTTGTTTTTAAGAATTCTTCATCGTTACGCTCTGGGAAATCTGGCTTGTAGTGAGCTCCACGACTTTCGTTACGATTGTAAGCACCAAGAGTGATTACACGAGCTAAACTTAACATTCCATCTAATTGACGTGTAAACGATGCCCCTTGGTTGCTCCATTTAGCTGTATCGTTAATGTTAATGTTTTTATATCGTTCCATTAACTCTTGAATCTTCTCATCCGTTTTTAGCAGCTTATCATTATAACGAACCACTGTTACGTTATCTGTCATCCACTCACCAAGTTCTTTATGAAGGATGTATGCATTCTCTTTTCCATCCATTTTTAAGATACTATCGTATGCATCTTGTTCTTTCTTCACTTCATTTTCATATAAAGAAGATGGCATTGAATCAGCTGATTTTTCTAAGCCATTCATATACTCAACTGCTTTTGGTCCAGCAACCATACCACCGTAAATCGCCGAAAGAAGTGAATTCGCACCAAGTCTGTTTGCACCGTGCTGTGAATAATCACACTCACCAGCTGCAAATAGCCCAGGGATATTTGTCATTTGATCATAATCAATCCACATTCCACCCATAGAATAGTGAACAGCTGGGAAGATCTTCATTGGAACTTTACGAGGATCATCACCCATAAATTTCTCATAGATTTCAATGATTCCACCAAGTTTGATATCAAGCTCTTTTGGATCCTTATGGGAAAGATCAAGATAAACCATGTTCTCGCCATTAATTCCAAGCTTTTGCTCAACACATACATCGAAAATTTCACGTGTTGCAATATCACGAGGTACTAGGTTTCCGTATGCCGGATACTTTTCTTCTAAGAAATACCAAGGCTTTCCGTCCTTATACGTCCATACACGGCCACCCTCTCCACGCGCTGATTCACTCATTAGACGTAATTTGTCGTCTCCAGGGATCGCCGTTGGATGGATTTGAATGAATTCACCATTTGCATAGTAAACTCCTTGTTGATAAAGTTTTGCAGCCGCATATCCAGTATTAATTACAGAGTTCGTTGACTTACCGAAGATAATTCCAGGACCACCAGTTGCCATAATAACAGCATCAGATTGGAAACTACGAATCTCTGAAGATTTTAAATCTTGAGCTGTAACCCCACGACAGACGCCCTCATCATCTACGATAGCAGATAAGAACTCCCACCCTTCATATTTCGTTACTAGTCCACTAACTTCATGGCGACGTACTTGCTCATCAAGCGCGTATAATAACTGTTGACCAGTTGTAGCACCCGCAAATGCAGTACGGTGATGCTGTGTTCCACCAAAACGACGGAAATCTAGTAAACCTTCTGGTGTACGGTTAAACATAACACCCATACGGTCCATTAAGTGGATGATTCCAGGCGCCGCCTCTGTCATCGCTTTAACTGGAGGTTGGTTTGCTAAGAAGTCCCCTCCGTAAACTGTATCATCAAAGTGCTCCCAAGGAGAGTCACCTTCACCTTTTGTGTTAACAGCTCCATTAATCCCACCTTGCGCACATACTGAGTGTGAACGTTTTACTGGAACTAAAGAGAAGAGATCAACAGGTACTCCCTTTTCTGCCGCTTTAATTGTTGCCATCAGACCAGCTAGTCCGCCTCCGACAACAATAATTCTACCTTTACTCATATGATTCACTCCTTAAATGTTTGCTAAGTCTGGATTGATGAATGCTAGAATTGCTCTAATACCGATAAATGTTAATACGAAGAAAACCCCAAGTGTTACATATGTTGCAATTTGTTGCGAACGTGGTGTTACTGTAATCCCCCATGAAACGGCAAATGACCAAAGACCGTTTGCAAAGTGGAATGTAGCTGAAACAACACCCAAAATGTAAAATGCGATCATCCAAGGATTACTAAAGATGTTTGCCATCATATCAAAGTTTACATCAGCACCTAATGCAGCTTGTACTCTCGTTTCCCACACGTGCCAAGTAATCCAGATTACTAGAAACACACCTGTCCAACGTTGGATTTTAAACATCCAGTTACGGAAGAACCCGTATCTTGCAGTGTTGTTTTTCGCTTGAAAAGCAATATATATACCGTAGATTGCATGATAAAGCAAAGGAATAAAAATAACAAAGATTTCAAGTGCATAACGGAAAGGTAGATTTTCCATGAAATGAGATGCTTGGTTAAAAGCACTCGCTCCCCGCGTTGCAAAATGATTGACTACTAAGTGTTGAATTAAGAAAACCCCAACAGGAATAACACCTAGTAATGAATGTAACTTACGATTAAAAAACTCTCGATTACCAGCCATACCTTTTTCCCCCCACAAGTAATTTTAACCCTACCAAACTAGTACTATAATTCCCCTCTCTCTTTATTCGTATAGTATGTACCTCCCTACGAAACACGTAATATTGTATAAACCAGAAAAATGAAATATTATTCAAATTTCTGTGAATAAAATCCGACAAATTTATTGTACTCCCATCTTTTTGACTCGTCAAGAAAACGTATACAACCTTTTTAAAAGAAAATTTAGTAAATTACTATAAAAAAGACTTTGCTACACCTAGATATTCACTAGGATTACAAAGTCTTTCTGCCTATTCAAAGATTTAGCCAATAATAATTCTCTCTGTCGGGTATTTAAAATGCGTTTTCGTCTCTCTTTTTCGAACAGAGAATAAGAAGGCAATAAGTCCAACCCTCCCAACAAACATTAGTGCCATTAAAACAACTTGACTCGGAAAAGATAAATCGGACGTTATTCCCATTGATAGTCCACAGGTTCCGAAGGCCGATGCTGTTTCAAAAATAATCGCAATTAACGGTATATCGTTTCTGCCCTCGAAGGCGACAATTAACGTGACAGCAGCAAACAGCATCACAAGAAACACAGATAGGACAATAAAGGCCTTTTGTCGATCTTCTGGATGAATCTCTCGTCCGAACACCTTCACATCCTCTTTCCCTAAAGCAAAGCTCCGTATCGTTAAGAACATAACCGCAACGGTCGTTGTTCGAATACCGCCACCCACACTTGATGGACTTGCCCCTATAATCATTAAAGCGGAAACAAACAATAAAGTGGCTAAACTTAATTCAGATACGTCCATTGTCGATAACCCGCCACTTCTTGAAGTCGCCGAATTAAAAATAGAATAAAATAATTGCTGATGCCATTCTAATCCTACATAATAGTGACCATATTCCAAGGCCCAAATTCCTATAACTCCAATAATAAAAACAGCAAAATAAGTTGTAGTTGTAATTTTCGTAAATAAACTAAAACGAAAATTAGAATTCTTTCTCAAAAAATACTCTCTTAGCTCCAACAATACAGGAAAACCAATTGCCCCAGCCATAATCAACAAGATTACAACAAATTGCACGTAATAATCGTTCGCGAATGGAATAAGTGACTGTCCTGTTACGTCAAAACCAGCATTGGTGAAAGCACTTAACGAAGCAAAGGCTCCTTGATAATAAGCCTCTCCCACTGTATCAAAATAACGAATAAAGTATGTACCTAATATAAGGGCTCCGATCAACTCAATGATGAGAGCGACAATTAAGATTCCTCGCATTAAGTTAACTAAACCAGAAAATGTATTTTGATTTTGGTCAACCATAATCAACATTCGTTGAGCAAAGTTAATTTTTCGTCCAAATAACATCCATACAAAGGTTCCCATTGTCATTATGCCAATGCCACCTAATTGAATCGCTAATGCCAGGAAGAAGATCCCTAAATAGCTATATGTATCTGGCACATTCACAACGGTCAGCCCAGTTACACTCACCGCACTTACCGAAGTAAACAAAGCATCCTTGTAAGAGACATCAACACCTGGTTGATGAGAGATTGGCAAATACAATAAAAAACTAAATAATACCATTGCCACAACATATGAAATGATAATGATTCGAAATGGAGAAAGAAATTGATTAAGTCCTGATTTCATTCAAATTGTACCTCCAAGTTAGTTCGCGCTTAAGTATATCATTTAAAAAAATGAAAGAAAAGACGGCATTCAGTAAAGGCTGTCACTTGCTTCAAATCCCTTTTATTTATTAACTCAAGCTATTCACTGTCTGATTAGCAAATATTAGTTATTATGATTGTGGAAATGTTACAAAAACTAACTTTGAAATTGACTCTTCTTGCGCAGTTCTTTTTTCGCTTGTACGCCATCCCAACTTCGTTTATGATCAAAAGTAGCTATTTGCCTTCATCTGTAAAAAGAAGGAACGGTTTTACAAGGGAGAGATGTGAGTCCATGGACCAACTTAAAGAAAACTTCGGTTATGAATTGCTGCGAAACGACGTACTCAAAGATATTCTTGGTAAAGAGCATGATTCCATCCTTTATTGGATCGGAAAATCTTTAGCACGAAAATACCCAATAAATACAATAGAAGAACTAATCTTATTTTTCGACCATGCCAATTGGGGAACTTTAGTTAGAGAGAAAGAGAAAAAAAACATTCAAATTTTCCAACTAACTGGACCTTGGATGAACAAGAAAGACAGTCGATGCTACCAGCTAGAGGCTGGCTTCTTAGCCCAACAGCTTGAAAGCTGGCACAATTGCATTACAGGAGCTACATATACATTTAAAAAGGATACAGTAACTATAACGGTTGAACTTGATGTAAAAGACTCTCTAAAATAAAACAAGACTTATCGGCTACTTCAAGTAAGTAGCTCGATAAGTCTTGTTTTGTTTAATTATGAAAGTGTTGCAACCTCTTCTGCCTCTTCAACCTCTTCAGCAAGTTGGAATGCAGCATGAAGCATTTCAACTGCTAATACCATATCTGCTTCGTCCACAACAACCGACACCTTGATCTCAGATGTGCTCACCATCTTAACAAAGACTTCATTTTCCGCTAAAACTTCAAACATTTTCGCTGCTACCCCTGGGTTTGAAACCATCCCCGAACCAACAATAGAAACTTTTGCTAACTCTTCTTCAAAATAAATATCAGTAAACTGCAGTTCTTCTTGAGCTTCTTGGAGAATTGCTAGCGTTTCTTTTAATGAGCTTTGCGTAATAGAAAACGAAATATTAACATGGTCTGCATCATATTGGTTTTGAATAATAATATCTACGTTTACTTTATGCTCTGATAATGTTGAAAATAATCTAGATAATGTATTTAGACGGTTGGGCAAACCTTTAACCGTTACCTTTGTTACATCATTTTCAAAAGCGATACCACGTACAATTAAATTTTGTTCCATCGTTACTTCCTCCTCGATCATTGTTCCTTCTACTTCTTCCATACTAGATGCAACCATTAATGGAACATCATAATTTTTGGCAAATTCAACCGCACGCGGATGTAAGACACCAGCTCCTAAATTAGCCATTTCAAGCATTTCATCATAAGAAATTGAATGTAATTTACGTGCTTGCTTGACATAACGAGGGTCCGTTGTAAATACACCTGTTACATCTGTATAAATATCACAACGCTCCGCCTTCAAAGCAGCTGCTAACGCAACCGCTGTCGTATCAGAACCTCCACGACCTAATGTTGTAATCTCCGTTCCACAAATCCCTTGGAAACCAGCAACAATAACGACCTTTCCTTTTGAAAGCTCTTCTTCGATCCGATCAGTATTAATATGGGAAATTCGTGCATTCCCATGGCTTGCTTCTGTCTCCATTCCAGCTTGCCATCCTGTTAAAGATGTAGCCTCTAATCCTAATTCATGAAGTGCCATTGTTAAAAGAGAAATCGTTACTTGCTCACCTGTTGTTAACAGCATATCCATTTCTCGCTTGCTTGGAGAAGCTGTAATTTCGCCAGCCAATCTAACAAGTCCATCCGTTGATTTCCCCATCGCTGAAACGACGACAACTAATTCATTTCCTTCAACTTGAGCTTTTTGAATTCTACTCGCTACATGCTTAATCCGTTCTACTGAACCTACTGATGTTCCTCCATACTTCTGTACAATTCTTGCCATTATATCTTCATCCTCTCCATACACTCACGGCGATGATGGAACGCAAAAAAGCAACAATAAGGAAAACCCCTCACTGTTGCTTGTCATACCAGTCCGGTACCACACTGCTCCCTGTTTCTCACGTGAGATAGTTCTCCACATACTCCTTGGGTTGAGCATGTGACAGCCCTATGCTTATTCAACATAGGTCCAGCATAAGAAAGATGAGTCTTTCTTCCACTTCGGCGAATTCCCCTTTTCATGAACTTCAACGGTTCTCATTACCCTCAGAACATGTACTAATGGTTTTCGCTCCTCTACCAATCACTTCATTTGAAGTGCGGCATATTTAATTGTTTTCAATTCTAGCAAACGTTCGTGATCATTGCAAGAAAAAAATGATTTTCTTTTTAAACGAATCTAAGAATCACTATTTTTTTGTAACGTTTCAACGATTGCCTCTGCCACTTTAGTCGGGATTGATAATTGTCTCAAGTCTTCAACCGTTGCTTCTTTCATTTTCTTTAAAGAGCCGAAATGTTTGAGCAATTGACGCTTTCGTTTTTCTCCCACTCCTGCTATGTCATCAAGTGCTGATTTAAAAAACGTTTTTGAACGAGTTTGTCGATGAAACGTAATCGCAAAGCGGTGAACTTCATCTTGAATTCTTTGCAGTAGATAAAATTCATGACTATCTCTTTTAAGAGGAACCATTATTGGTGGATCTCCCATTAACAATTGAGATGTTCTATGCTTTTCATCTTTTGCAAGTCCACATACTGGTATTGTTAGTCCAAGTTCATCAACAATGACTTCCTGAGCAACAGCAATTTGACCTTTTCCACCATCAATGACAATTAAATCTGGTAATGGTAGTGATTCTTTTAACAACCTCACATATCTTCTACGAATGACTTCCCGCATGGAGCCATAGTCATCAGGTCCTTCAACCGTTTTGATTTTATATTTCCGATAATCTTTCCTGCTAGGCTTACCATCAACAAACGATACCATAGCCGACACAGGATCCGTTCCTTGAATATTGGAGTTATCAAATGCCTCAATTCGGTATGGCGTTGAAATCCCCATTGCTTCTCCAAGTCGCTCAATTGCTTTTATCGTTCGTTCTTCATCCCGTTCAATTAATGAGAACTTTTCCTTTAGTGCGACTTGTGCATTTTGATTAGCAAGGTCAACTAACTCCTTTTTCTTTCCTCGTTTAGGATGGTGAGTTTTCACTTTGATCAATTGTTCGACTAACTCTTTATCAACCTCTTCAGGCAACAGGATTTCAGCTGGTTTTAAATGTTCTTTCTTCATGTAAAACTGGCCGATAAATGTTAATAAATCTTCAGGTGCTTCTTGATAAAAAGGAAAGATTGATACATCTCTTTCAATCAGTTTACCTTGGCGAATAAAGAAGACTTGTACACACATCCATCCTTTATCATAAGAAAAACCGAAAACATCACGATCGACAAAGTCGCTGATCATCATCTTTTGCTTTTGCATAACGGTATCCATATGCTGCAATGTATCTCTAATTTCTTTTGCTCGTTCAAAGTCCATTTCTTCAGCAGCTTTCATCATTTTCTCTGTTAACTGCTCTTTGATTTCATCTTGACCAGAGCGTAGAAATTTGGTGATTTCCTGAACGAGAGCTTGATTTTCTTCTTTGGTTACTTCCTTCACACAAGGAGCAAGACATTGACCAATATGGTAATAAAGGCACACCTTATCAGGTAAAGTCCTACACTTCCGTAAAGGGTAAATACGATCTAGCAGCTTCTTTGTTTCATTTGCCGCACCCGCATTCGGATATGGACCAAAATATTTTCCACCATCTGTTTTTACTTGCCGTGTTGTAATTAATCTTGGATGTTCTTCATTTGTAATTTTTAAATAAGGATACGACTTATCATCCTTTAACATGACATTGTATTTAGGGTCGTACTTTTTAATTAAATTCATCTCCAATATGAGCGCTTCAATATTAGAAGATGTGACAATATATTCAAAATCAGTAATCTCACTGACGAGACGCTGTGTTTTCCCGTCATGAGAACCTGTAAAATAAGACCGAACACGATTTTTTAACACTTTTGCTTTTCCGACATATATCACTGTCCCTTGACGATCCTTCATCAAGTAACAGCCTGGTTGATCTGGCAGAAACATAAGTTTTTCTTTCAATTGACTCATTTTACTCCACCTCATTTACTATTGTTGGTGAGAACTTAAAGAAATGCAAGTAATAAGGGATTAGTAAAACTTAGAAATGGAGCAACTGACTAAAAAAACGTCCACTCTCATTAGAGAGTAGACGTTTAAACAATTCTTATAGATGCTTATTTAATAATTCTGCTAAAGCTTCTTTTGGTTGAAAACCAACTACTTGATCAACAACATTTCCATCTTTAAATACAAGAAGTGTTGGAATACTCATTACACTGTATTTTCCTGCTGTCTCTTGGTTTTCATCAACATCGATTTTAGCAATTTTTACTTTATCGCCCATCTCAGCGTCAAGTTCTTCAAGAACTGGTGCAATCATTTTACAAGGTCCACACCAAGGTGCCCAAAAGTCTGCTAAAACAACTCCTTCGCTTGTTTCAGAAGCGAATGTTTGATCTGTTACATTTACAATTGCCATGTTAAAAAACCTCCTCGTTTCATTCAAAACTATTTCAAATCGATTATACCAAACACTTCCACTGCTGGCGAACTAATTGCTCGTAAATAGTTTATCCTTTTTTTATAGGGCTACACGAAAAAAACTCGGTCACCAATAAAAAGAGGCCATTCCGAGGTCGTAATGGCTTTTTTTGTATGTTCAATTTAGCGACTCCATAAGCTTTTGGGACGTCCTTCAGTTCAATACCTATGGACGTCCCCATCAAACAAGGAACTAATTAGACACGAGCACATTTCTTAATTCTTCTGTTAAAAGTGGGACAATTTCAAAAAGATCGCCGACAATTCCGTAATCAGCCACTTCAAAAATTGGCGCTTCTGGATCTTTGTTAATGGCAACGATCACTTTAGAATTCGACATCCCTGCTAAGTGCTGAATGGCTCCAGAAATTCCAATTGCAAAATAAAGATCAGGAGTTACCACTTTACCCGTTTGACCGATTTGAAGTCCATAATCGCAATACTCAGCGTCACACGCTCCACGGGAAGCACCTACTGCGCCACCAAGTAAATCAGCAAGGTCTTGTAATGGCTTAAAGCCATCCGCACTTTTCACGCCCCGGCCTCCAGCTACAATTACATTTGCTTCAGAAAGGTCAACTCCACCGGTCGCTTTTTTAACAACATCGCGGATTGTTGTACGTAAGTCTTTGATATCTACCGTAATGGTTGATACATCTCCTGTTCTCTTTGTATCTTGTTCAAATGCTGCAATGTTATTAGGACGAATAGTAGCGAATACTACACCTTCATTAATTTTCTTTTTCTCAAATGCTTTCCCTGAATAAATTGGACGAGTAAAAACCGGTTCTCCCCCGTCCATTTCAACCGCTACTGCATCTGAGACTAGGCCTGCATTTAATTTCATTGCAAGGCGCGGAGAAACATCTTTCCCCATGGCTGTATGACCTAGCACAACACCTTCAGGGCTTTCTACATCAAACACTTGTAACAACGCTTGTTGATAGGCATCTGTTGTATATGTTTTTAAATCAGCGTGGTTGACTGTTACGACTCGATCAGCCCCATATTGGATTAGCGACTCTGCTAAACCGCTTACATTTTCACCTAACAGAACACCCACGACTTCTCCACCATTGGCAACCATTTTACCTGCAGCGACCGCTTCAAATGATACATTTCGTAATTCACCATCTCGTACTTCCCCGATAACTAGAACTTTCTTCGCCATAATATCCCTCCTAATTAAATGACTTTCGCTTCAGATTTTAGTAATGAAACAAGCTCTTTTACTTGCGTAGAGGAATCTCCTTCAAGCACCTTACCCGCTTGCTTCTCAGCTGGCAAGAAAATCTCTACTGTTGTTGTTTTCGCTTCTACATCCTCTTCATCTAAATCAAGGTCATCTAAATCCAGCTTTTCTAATGGCTTTTTCTTTGCTTTCATAATCCCAGGCAAAGACGGATACCTTGGCTCATTTAGGCCTTGTTGCGCCGTAACTAGAACTGGAAGGCTTACTTCAACTGTTTCTTCGTCACCTTCAACATCTCGCACAATCGTCGCTTTGCCATCTTTAACAGTTAGTTTCGTAATCGTTGTTACTTGAGGGATATTTAAAAGTTCTGCAACACGCGGACCGACCTGACCTGATCCTCCATCCACTGCGACATTCCCACCTAAAATGATATCTACCTCCACACCTTTTAAATAGGCAGCAAGCAATGTTGCAGTCGAATACTGGTCTACCTCATCAATGTCTTCACTATCAATCAATACTGCTTTATCAGCTCCCATCGCAAGAGCTGTACGCAGTTCTTTTTCTGCCTCTTCTTCTCCTACTGTTACAACCGTTACTTCACCACCGTGTGTATCACGTAATACAATTGCCTCTTCAATCGCGTATTCATCGTATGGATTAATAATGAACTCAGCCCCACTATCATCAATACGGTCACCACTAATTGAGATTTTTTCTTCTGTATCAAACGTACGTTTCATAATGACAAAAATATTCATCCGGATTCCCTCCTGATTTTGAATTATTATTTATTTTGAAACTTTGGTGATCGCTTCTCAATGAACGCTTGAATGCCTTCTTTTCCATCCGCTGAATCAAACACTTCTCCAAAAAACCTTGCTTCTTTCAGAGATCCTTCTTCCTGTTTAGAAGATCGTGTGTAGCTTAACAGTTCAAGCGTTCTTGTCACTGATACTCTACTTTTTGCGGCAATTTTCAAAGCTAGTTTACGAGATTCTTTTAGCAATTGTTCTTCGGTAGCGAAAGTTGCATTCACAAGTCCTAACGCTTGTGCTTCTTCTCCTGTTATTGGATCACTCGTTAATAACATTTCACATGCTTTGGCTGTCCCAACAAATCTTGGCAACCTTTGACTACCAGCAAATCCAGGAATCAAGCCAAGGGAAAGCTCTGGTAATCCTAATTTAGCATCAGATGTTGCTAATCGGATATGACAAGCCATTGCTAGTTCTAATCCGCCACCTAACGCAGCTCCATGAATGGCTGAAATAACCGGTTTGTTCAAATTCTCAATTCGATTAAACAACCGTTGTCCACTTCTTGCATTTTGCGAAAATTCAGCACCATCTTTCGCTTCAGTGAATTCCTTGATATCAGCACCAGCTGCGAAGAAGCGCCCTTCTCCATGAAGAAGAAGGACATGAACTTCCTCATTGTTTTCAAGCACTGTTAACAATTCATCAAGTTCTGCTAACACTTTTTTTGATAAAGCATTCGCTGGAGGGCGATTCAGAGTAATGGTTGCAACCTTTTCATTAACTGAAACCTTTAAGAACTTCAAAAAGCTCACTCCTTCTCTTAAAACTTAAGCTCGAAATGCACGTAGCAACAATCGATGTACTGGATCTGCAGAAGCTACTAAGTCATATTTACATTCTTTCATGACCCAATTCGTAACCACTTCATCAAGCGTACCAAATACCATCTGCCGAGCTAAACGATTATCTAAGTCAGAAAGAAATTGACCAGCTTCCTTTCCTTCTGTTAACAATTCATCTAGTAAGATTAAATAATTTTTGAAAATGCTATTAATTTTCAAACGCAGCTCTGTATTTGATTGTCTTAATTCTAACTGTGTCACGATTGCTAAATTTTGATCTGCCTGCAATTGTTCGAAGTGCATTTTGACTGCAATTAACAGCTTTTCTGCTGCTGATTTCTCTGAAGCAATTCGCTCACGAATCGTTTCAACAAAACTTCCCATCTTTTCTTCGAACAATGAAATGAGAATATCTTCCTTGTTCTCAAAATAAAGATAGATTGTACCATCGGCCACGCCTGCTTCTTTAGCAATTTTTGAAACTTGTGCTTGATGGTAGCCATGTTTAGCAATTACTCTCACAGCCGCTTCAATAATTTGGTTATACTTTGGTCCTTTTTTCTTTCCCACTATATGTCTCTCCTTCGGTGAATGACCATTCATTCATATTTCTTATTTTAGTGAAAAAGAACAGGTCTGTCAATTTTTTTCGTTATTTCTTTGAATTAACTCGTTTTTTTATCAAGTTGCTTCTGCTTTTCCTTTTCTTCTTCAATTAAAACGCGCTTCAGTATTTTTCCTACGAGCGTTTTTGGAAGTTCTTCACGGAATTCATATTTTTTAGGGACTTTATAAGCAGCTAAATGTTTGCGGCAATAGATATTTAATTCTTCTTCTGTTACTGTTGCTCCTTCTTTTTTGACGACAAATACTTTGACTGTTTCACCTCTATACTCGTCTGGAACCCCTATAGCGACAGCCTCTTGTATTTCTTCATGGTTATAAAGAACTTCCTCTATCTCACGAGGGTATATATTAAAACCTCCAGCAATGATCATATCTTTTTTACGATCAACAATATAGAAATAGCCTTCTTCATCCATGTAACCCATATCACCCGTTAACAACCAATCATCCTTAAGAGTCGCAGCCGTTTCTTCTGGCCGATTCCAGTAACCCTTCATTACTTGTGGACCACGAACCGCCAACTCTCCTACTTCTTTTGGCTTAACAGGTTCTCCTGTTTCCATCGACAAAATCACAGCTTCTGTATCTGGCCACGGTAGGCCAATACTTGCTTTTCTTCTTTCCCCATAAATTAAGTTACAATGTGTAACTGGAGCAGCTTCTGTTAGGCCGAACCCCTCAACTAATCTCCCTCCTGTTAATTTCTCAAAACGCTCTTGAATATCAACTGGTAATGAAGCTGAACCACTTATACAAGCTTCTATGGAAGAAAGATCATACTTCTTTATATCTGGATGATTCACTAAGCCAATATACATTGTAGGGGCGCCTGGAAAGATGGTAATCTTTTTCTTATCAATTATCTTCAATACTTGCTTCACATCAAACTTCGGTAAGATATGCAAAGTATTCCCGGTTAGTAACGTTAAATTCATTGATACTGTCATCCCATATACATGAAAAAACGGTAGGACAGCCAATGTTCTTTCTTCCCCTTCTCTTAGCTTATACATCCAATGACGGCATTGAATGGTATTGGCTACTAAATTTTTATGAGTTAGCATGACACCTTTTGCAAATCCCGTTGTCCCTCCCGTATATTGCAGGAGAGCTACATCCATTTCAGTAGCACCCTTTAATTGAAGTTGTTGATCTGATGCAATTCTTATACAAGAAACAAACTGGTGAGTCCATTTGTTGTAAACAATGTCAACGGATAAGCCGGTATTCTTCTTCTGGATAAATGGATAAATAACATTCTTCGGAAATGGAAGATAATCTTTGATAGCGGTTACAATAATTTGTTCAATAGATGTTGAATGCTTCACTTTCATTACTTTCGGATAAAACAAATCTAGACAGACAATCATCTTAGCCTCTGAATCAACTAACTGATGCTGTAATTCTCTTTCAACGTAAAGTGGATTCGTTTGGACAACTATCCCTCCGGCCATTAAAGTTCCATAATAAGCGATGACACTTTGTGGGCAATTGGGTAGCATAATGGCTACTCGATCTCCTCTTTCAAGACCTAATGTTTGTAAATGATTGGCAAACCTTCTTGCAGATTGAACAAATACCTTATATGTAAGCGACTTCCCTAAAAACTCAAGTGCTACATGATTTGGGTAACGTTCAGCAACTTCTTCGACTAGTTCGTGTAAAGCTTTTTTTGGATAATTAATTGAAGCTGGTATTTCTTTTTCATAACGATCAACCCAATTTTTTGCAGTTTCAGTTACCAAGTAAACAGCCTCCTCTAGTCCTCTCCTTTCAAAGCTTTCATCCTCTCTCTACCTATTGTAATGAATGTTCATTCATTTTTAAATAGTTAATTGAAATTTTTTATAATGTTTTTTGTTTGTTTGCCCTAAGACAAATCGGGCAATAGTAGATTTGAGGTGATTTATGTGAAACGATTGTTATTCTTTTTGTCGATAATATTTTTACTTACAAGTTGTCAAGGAAATGTAGCCCCTAATACAGAAACTGACATTCCTAGTACGGAAACAGGCGAAGATGAAGGAGAAAGCAGTCCATCCGCATTTGCTACTAGTTTAAATTTATACAATCCGTTAACAGATTATGATATGTATCATGAAGGAACTGGGTTAGGAGAAGGAATGAATTTTCTATTTCAATCAGAAGAATTTGTTTTGGCACAGGGGCACCAAGGACAAGCTGTTAGCTTTTATCGAATCTTACAAATAAACGAAGAAGCAGGTACGATTGTGATTACACATGAATTTATGGAAGCAACAGAGGAATTTGAAGCCATTCAAAAGGCGATAGACGAAGGTGATGACCTTCAGTCCTTACTTGAGCAGTATAAACAATTAGAACCAAATAAAGAACAACTCTATTTTACTGCCACAGAAGTAGCTGAAGAAATTACTTTACAGACTGGGGAAGAACTAACTGTTTTACCTGTACACATAAAAGATACTGTTTATTACTTTGCTGAAGAAAGAGGCCTCGTTCGCATTAAATACACAGGTGATAGTGTCATTGAGTTGTTCGGCGAGGAACAGATCGCAGAAGCAAATCCTCATCAATAATTGAATGTGCGTTTTCAAGATGAAAAGGTTGTCTGAGAAGCCCTTTGGCCTTTTACAGACAACCTTGCTTGCTACCACCCCTAACTATTATGAATCATTGCTCACTTTTTCAGCTTCAGCTATTTTTTGCTTTTCTTCTTCTAGCAGCACACGACGCAATATTTTCCCTACAAGTGTCTTAGGCAATTCATCACGAAACTCGTAAAGTCTCGGAACTTTGTAAGCAGCTAAATGTTTACGACAATACTGATCGAGCTCTTTTTCTGTTAAGCTCTTCCCTTCTTTTAAAACGAGAAATGCTTTAACCGTTTCACCGCGATACTCATCAGGCGCACCAATAACTACGGCTTCTTGTATCGCATCGTGCTCATAAAGGACCTCTTCTATTTCCCTTGGATAAATATTAAAACCACCCGCAATAATCAAATCTTTTTTACGATCAACAATATAAAAGTACCCTTCTTCATCCATGTAACCCATGTCCCCTGTTAAAAACCAATCACCGAGAAATACTTTTGCTGTCTCTTCTGGACGATTCCAGTAGCCTTTCATTACTTGAGGACCTCTAATCGCCATTTCTCCAACTTCACCAATTTCAGCTTGTTCTCCTGTCTCAGGAGAAATAATCGCTGCTTCCGTATCAGGCCATGGAACACCAACACTTCCCACTTTACGTTTTCCCCAAATAGGTGTTGCAATCGCAACTGGAGACGTTTCTGTTAAACCATATCCTTCAACGAGCTTTCCTCCTGTTAATTTCTCAAATTTACTTTGCACTTCTTGCGGAAGCGGAGCTGCCCCACTTAAACAAGCTTTAATAGATGACAAATCATGATCCGTTATATTAGGGTCATTGACTAAAGCAACATACATCGTTGGAGCTCCGGGAAAGAGGGTTATTTTATGTTTTTCAATTGTCTTTAATACTTCCTTTGGCTCAAATTTAGGTAGAATTACGGTTGTATAACCATTCATCACACCTAGGTTCATGCTTACCGTCATCCCATACACATGGAAGAAAGGTAGCACTGCCAAACCTTTTTCTTGTCCAGGCGTCGTTTTATATGTCCAATGGATACATTGAGCAGTATTCACAACTAAGTTTTGATGTGTTAGCATAACGCCTTTAGCTGGACCAGTTGTTCCTCCTGTATATTGAAGGAGCGCTAAATCTTCGACCGGATCCATTCCAACCTGTACTTCATCTGTTTTACCAGCTTTTAAGAAAGGTTTAAATGCAAGGGTTCTATCACTGTATACAATATCAATTTTCATTCCAGACGTCTTCTTTTGAACAAAAGGATAGAGCAAATTTTTAGGGAATGGTAGATAGTCTTTAATACTTGTTACAATCACGTGTTCTAAACTGGTTTTTGATCGAACTTTTTCTACTCGTGGAAACACGAGGTCAAGACAAACAATCACCTTTGCACCTGAGTCAACTAATTGATGTTCTAATTCTCTTTCGACGTAAAGTGGGTTTGTTTGGACCACTATTGCCCCTATCATTAATGCACCGTAATAACTAATGACTCCTTGTGGACAGTTAGCTAGCATGATTGCGACTCGATCACCTTTTTTAACACCTAGTGTTTGCAATTGGTTAGCAAATTGTTTCGCTTCTGTGTACAACTCTTTGTATGTGATATCTTTGCCTAGAAAATGAAGCGCGTTGTTATTTGGATATTTATCCGTTGATAGCTTCAAATAATCGTGTAAGCACCTCTCATCATAGTCAATCGAATGTGGTACTTCCTCGGGATAATTGTCTAGCCAAATCTTATCAACAGTTGTCAACACTATCTCCTCCTTGCCAATTTGTCTTACTCCTTTCTCATAATTCAATCTCCTCTCTTCTATTGTATTGTAATCGCTTTCATATTTGAATCTTTTTTTGACTATTTTGTGAACTTTTTTAAAAGGACTTGCTGTTTTCCTAAAAGAAGAGCTGTTCGGCAAGATGCCAAACAGCTCTTTAATCTATATTAAGGCGCATAAAAAAGCATAAAAATGATTCCGGCCAAAACAAACAAACCGCTCGCTACATAAAGGATTTTCATCAATCGTTCCACGTAAGAAGTCACCCCTTCTTTATCTAGCAATAATACTAGCTCCAATAACGTACGATAAACCAACTGAAATAACCATTGAAATAAAGCCGACTGCACGATTGTCTTTTCCAATTTCCTCATCGACCTTAAAACTAGGCGTTAAAAACTCAAAAATAAAGTAACTAGCTAACAATAAACAAAAGCCAAGTACTCCCCATCCTAACATCGTTAATAAAGAATCCGAATGTTCAATGGAATGTCTAAATATATTGGCAACACCAAATATTTTCCCACCAGTTGCAAGGGCAACTGCTATATTACCTTGTTTAATTTCATGCCAATTTCGATAACTTGTTACTAGTTCAAAAATGGTTAAAAATAAAATAAGGGCTAAGAGTGAGACGCTGTAGTAAGCGGCTGTTCGAATCCATTCATATTCTAAAAATGCTTCCATTTCCTTCGCCTCACTTATTTTAATTCTACGACTGTATTCCCAAGTCCACCTTCATTCATGCCACCGTCCCTTTCTGATTTGACATGAGGATGTTTTTTCAATAGTTGTTTAACGCCTTTGCGAAGAGCACCGCTTCCTTTACCATGAATAATTGAGACTTGATGATAACCAGCAAGCAGTGCATCATCAATGTACTTTTCAACAAGAAGCATCGCATCTTCAAAACGTTGTCCACGTAAATCAAGTTCTGATTTAACATGAGACTCATTACCTCTTACCATCGCCAGAGGCTTTGTTTCAACTTGTTTTGGTCGATCTAATAATTCTAAGTCATCTTTTTTCACCTTCATTTTCATTACACCCATTTGCACTTGGAACTCTTTATCGTTGATTTTCTCCACAATAAAGCCTTTCTGGCCAAAACTTAACACTCGAACTTCATCACCTAGCTGTATATTCTGCTTCTTAGCCGCTTCCTTTTTGATTTTTTTCTGCTTCGGTGTTAACTTTGGTGCAGCCTTCTCAAGATGCTTTTTTGCGTCAATGATTTGATGTTCTTTAACAGCAATGCCTTCTTTTTGCATTTCCCTTAATTCTTCAATAATAACTTCAGCTTCTTCTTTCGCTTCTTGAACGGCTTTTTCTGCATGTTCTTCTGCTTCTTTTAAAATTCGTTCTTTTTCCTTTTCAAGAGCCTCAAGCTGATTTTCTAGATCTTTTCGTAAATGCTCTGCTTCATGTCGGATAGCTTCTGCTTTTTCCCATTCTGACTCTGCTGATTTCTGACTCGTTTCTAAGGAGGCAATCATTGATTCAATTTGATTCGTTTCACTATCAATTTGTTCTTTCGCCTTTTCAATAATCCGTTCATCAAGTCCAAGTCTTCTTGAAATCGCAAACGCATTGCTTCGTCCCGGAACACCAATTAACAAGCGATACGTTGGTCGAAGTGTTTCAACATTGAATTCAACACTCGCGTTAATAGCCCCTTCACGGTTGTAGGCGTAGCCTTTTAATTCACTATAATGAGTCGTTGCTACAACACAGGCACCACGATTATATACATCATCAAGAATCGAAATCGCTAAAGCTGCTCCTTCTGTTGGATCAGTACCTGCCCCAAGCTCATCAAATAAAACAAGACTTTGAAAGTCCACTTTATCTAATATATCGACAATATTTGTCATATGAGAAGAGAAGGTACTTAGACTTTGTTCAATTGATTGTTCATCACCAATATCAGCAAAGACTTGCTTAAATACAGCTACTTCAGATTCCTCTTCAACAGGAACATGTAGTCCAGATTGAGCCATCAACGTTAGTAGTCCGACTGTTTTCAATGTGACCGTTTTTCCTCCGGTATTTGGACCGGTAATAATGAGTGAACGATACGAATCTCCTAATTCTACATCAATCGGTACGACCTCACTTTGGTCTAAAAGCGGATGTCGGGCTCTTTTTAAATAGAGAAACCCTTTCTCGTTAAGCTTTGGTTCTGTTGCTTTAATAAGTTTTGCATAGCGAGCTTTGGCAAAAATAAAATCAAGAACAGCCAAAATAGTTAAGTTAGACAGAAGTTCTTCGGCCACTTCAGCCACTTGTGTTGATAAATGGGCAAGAATTCTTTCAATCTCTTTCTTTTCTTTCACCTTTGCTTCTCGTAATTGATTATTTAGTTGCACAATGGCTTGAGGTTCAATGAAAAGTGTCGCACCCGAAGCTGATTGATCGTGAACAATTCCGCCGAATGAGCTTCGATACTCTTGCTTAACAGGAATGACAAAGCGATCATTTCGAATCGTTACAATCGCATCTGAAAGCATTTTCTGTGAGCTTGATGAACGTGTTATACTCTCAAGTTTTGACCTGACAGAGGACTCATAACTTCTTACTTGTGAGCGTATCGTTCTAAGCTCTGGACTTGCTGAATCCATAACATGACCATTATCATCAATACATTGTTTAATTTCTCGTTCGACATCAGTTAATGGCTCTAACTTATTGGCATATTCATATAAAAGAGGCAATTCAATCTCTTCTTCTTCAACCATTGTTATGATGAATTTTCTTAGTCTACGTCCCCCATAGATCGTACTTGCTACTTCCACTAACTCATGCGAAGCAAGTGCTCCACCGATTTGGGCGCGTTTCGCATGAGCTTTAACATCTGAAATGCCACCAAGGGGCGCTTGCCCTTTTAAACGTAATATTTTTGCTCCTTCTGACGTTTCATACTGCCATTTCTGTACCTCTTCTAATTGTGTAGAGGGTTGTAACTCTTCAACCTTTTGTCTACCTAGAGAAGATGACACATGTTCGAGCAATTGCTTTTTCATTTTTTCAAATTCCAACACTCGTAAAACTCGTTGCATATGGTTAAACTCCTTCTCTATCGTCCTTATTCATGACGTTTTAAAAATGATTGCAAACGCTCTAACGTCCATGTATTCATGACCGTATCTGGCTTAAGCAACGCTTTTCTTGCTACACCCGTTCCATAAGACATTAACTCTAAAGATTCCTTATTATGAGCATCTGTATTAATCGCAATTTTCACTCCCGCTTCTTCTGCTTTTTTCAACCAATGTGCAGCCAAATCCAAGCGGTGAGGATTAGCATTGAGCTCCAGCGCTGTATTGGTTTTGGCGGCTAGCTCAATTAATAACTCCACGTCCACATCATAGCCATCACGACGACCAAGTATTCGACCTGTTGGATGGGCAATTAAGTCAACATGTTTGCTTTCTAGCGCAGTTGTTAATCGCTTCATAATCGTTTCACGATCTTGTTGAAATGATGAGTGAATGGCAGCAATGACAAAGTCAACCTCTTGTAGCAAGTCATCATCATAGTCAAGCGTACCATCAGGAAGAATGTCCATTTCAATCCCTGTTAAAATCGTAAAATCATCATACTTTTTATTTAACTCTCGAATCTTGGCATGTTGTTGTTTTAAGCGTTCAACACTTAATCCATTGGCTACTCGCAAGTACTTCGAATGATCAGTAATTGCAATATATTGATACCGTCTTTCGCGAGCTGCTTCAACCATCTCTTCAATCGAATGAGCTCCGTCACTCCAAGTCGTATGCATATGCAGATCACTTTTTATACATTCGTTAGTCACATAAGTAAATGATTTCTCCACTTCTCCTTGATCCTCTCGAGCCTCAGGAGGAATCCATTCGAGATTAAAGTGCGCGAAAAATTCTTCTTCTGTTGCAAACGTTTTGATTTCACCTGTTTCAACATTTTCAACGCCGTACTCACTTATTTTTTCACCGCGCTTTTTTGCAAGCTGTCTCATTTTCACATTGTGATTCTTTGATCCAGTAAAATGATGTAAAGTTGTTGCGAACTCATTCGGTTTTACAAGGCGAAAGTCGACTGATATCGGAAAGTCAATTGCGATTTCTACAGATACTTTTGTATCGCCACTAGCTATGACCTTACTAATAGAATCGAGCTCTAATAATTGATTCCTTACTTTTTCTGGTTCAGTAGTCGCAATAATAAAATCAAGGTCCTTTACCGTTTCACGCATTCTTCGTAAGCTTCCTGCTTTTGAAAAGCGTTCGACTCCGTCCATTTTAGCTAACGCCTCTTCAATCGCATCTGCCAGTGGAAGGACAACTGGCAGAGCTAATCGCTCAGGCCTTTCGCTCGCTTCTTTAATTGCGATAAGAATCTTTTCTTCTGTCTTCTTGCCAAACCCTGCTAGCTTTTGAACTTCTTTCGCTTCACAAGCTTGTTTCAAGCTTTCAATATCAACAACCTGTAATTCCTGATATAACTTGCCAATCTTCTTGCCCCTAAACTAGGGAGTTTTAATAAAGGAAGGAGACCAGCTGGCACTTCAGCTGCTAATTCTCCTAACAAAGTCGATTTACCCGATTGTTTTAACTCCATTATGACTTCCGCTGTTCCTTTGCCAATTCCTTTTAATGTAGCTGGGTTCTCGATTTCGTCTAATGTTCTTTCATCTGCTTCAAGCGCAAGGGCTGCCTTTCGATAGGCAGATATTTTAAAGGGATTATCTCCTTTAATCTCTAAATAAGTGGCAATCATCTCAAGTTGCTTAATCACATCTTTTTTGTTCATTATAATCCGTCCTTTCTTCTTTCCCCATCATACCGATACTTACTGTCTAAAATCAATTAATAAGAAAAACACAGGTATAGGAAGACGTTGAGATATTCTCAAATGTTTCTCACACTCATTCCGTTCAGTTTTCTCATTGAAAAACTTCTAGAAGCGTTAAAAAAGTCTGACCCAAATCATGTAGCTTGTTCGCACATGTTGATCAGACTTCATGTATTCACTCATTCTGTTTCCTATAGTTGATTACTAACCCATAATTGTTTCAACCACTCAGATAAAAATGGAGTATGGTTTAACATTACTTGGACGACTATAGAGCCTTGCATTGCATTTTGAACTAGATCAATTGGTAAGAGCGCCGCGACAAAAAGCAAAACAAAAATAATTAAATATGCTTCAATAAAACAAAGGATTCCTCCGAACAATTGATTGATAGATCTTAAGATTGGTAAGTGTGCAAGAAAGTCCAGCATCGATCCTAATAAATGTAGAACAATTTTTGTTCCAAAAAATAGAATAGCGAATGCAATACCTGAGTAATACACACTTTCAGCATTAAACGTATTAATAATCATCCCTACTGTACTATCCGACGAGAACTGTGGATATGGAACCCAGAGCCTAATATAGGTAGCTAATTCTCCAAAGTAGGTATATGCAACTAAAATGGCAACAACAAAACTAATGAGATGAATGACTTGGAGAATAAAACCTCTTCTTCTACCAATAAAGAAACTTGAAAATAAGATAAATAGAATGAGAAAGCTTAACATATTACTCGTCTCCTGTCGTTCTTTGTTGCTTCACTTTTTCTTTCAACTCTTCGTTTTCTTTGACTACTTTTATATAATCATCAACAATATTTACAGCTGTCAATACAGCTAAACGTGTAGTATCAAGATAAGGATTTCGTTTGCGTATTTCTCTCATCTTTTGATCAACTGTTTGAGCCACTTCCCTTACATGGGAGGGAGACTCTTGACCGACAACTGTATATTGTTGACCATATATAGAAACCGTGACCCGCTGCTTTTCGCTTCGTTTTGACACGGAGAAGCCTCCTATCTACAAGCCAAATTCTTAGCTGACATGATCTTTTAAAATTCTACATTTTATCATACCATGAAGGAAGTTTTAAGGAAACAATCGTTTAGAAGAATTTTTGGAAATGTCTTGATCGTAATCTCCATATTCTCCTACGAACACTGTATAATGAGAGAAATTCATTGTGTTAAGAAAAAAAGAAGGAATCAGTAAAGATCCCTTCTTTTTCTATTTAACATTATCCTCTTAAAGTAGCATCTACATGCTCTTCCACTGCTTTTAACACTTCGTTATGAACTTTCGTTACTTCCTCGTCCGTTAACGTTCTCTCTGGATCTAAATACGTTAGAGAGAAGGCAAGTGATTTCTTTCCTTCCTCCATATGTTCGCCTTGATATAAATCAAACAGATGAACATTCTTTAGTAGATCTCCACCAGCCCAGCGAATGACTGCCTCTACTTCTCCAGCAGAGCGATGACTGTCTACCACAAGAGCGATGTCACGAACCATCGCAGGGAACCTTGGAAGGGTTTGATATACAACCGGTGTCGCTTCATGCTTAAGTAATGTTTCTAATTGAAGCTCGTATACATAAGTCTCTTTTAAATCTAGTTCCTTTTGTTTAGATGGGTGAACTTGACCGATAAAGCCTATCTCTTCACCATTTAATTTAATAAGAGCAGTTCTTCCAGGATGTAAATCAGGTAGCGTCGCTTGTTCAAATAAAATCTCATTATCAATTCCTAGTTCACGGAATAAGTTTTCAAGGATTCCTTTTACTAAGAAGAAATCAACTTGCTTCTTCTCTCCTTGCCAGCCGTGTTCAAGCCACATCCCCGTTAAAGCACCTGCAACCATTTCTTTTTCAGTTGGTTGATTCGTTAACTTCTCTTCATCGCTTAAGAAGATTGAACCAACCTCATATACATGCACATCCTGATTTTTACGATTAACATTGTAGCTTAACACATCAAATAAGTGTGGGATCAAACTCGTACGCATCGTGCTTCGGTCTTCACTCATTGGCATCGCCAATGTTACAGGCGTATGAGTCAATTCAAAAGCAAACCCTTTTGCTTTTTCAGGATTAGTTAGAGAGTACGTAATTACTTGTGATAGACCTGAACGCTCTAGTACTCTTCGCACATGACGTCTTTTCTTTTGGTAATCCGTTAAAGCTCCTTGAATGGTTGCTCCAACTGGTAAGGTTGTCGGTATGTTGTCATAACCAAATAATCTTGCTACTTCTTCCATTAAATCTTCTTCAATTTGTATATCCCCACGACGTGATGGAATCGTAACATGTAATACCTCGTCTTCTTTTTCATACGTGAAGCCTAAACGATCCATATATGACATAGCGTCTTCTATTGAAATCGTTGTTCCAAGACGACTGTTGACACGCGTGACATCAAGGTCGACTGTAGCTAACTCATAGGAGAAGATGTCTTGTTCGACAACCCCAGAAACCACGGTTCCACCAGCTAATTCCGCGATTAACTCTGCAGCCCTTCTACCTGCTGCTAATACACGATCTTGTGCTACACCTTTTTCATATCTTGTACTCGCATCACTGCGAAGCCCTAGATCACGTGAAGCTTTACGAATGGTTGAACCTTTGAAATAGGCTGCTTCAAGTAACACAGTCGTTGTTTCCGAATGGACTTCAGAAGTCGCTCCACCCATTACACCAGCAATCGCAACAGGCTCTTTTCCATTCGTAATAACAAGGTGATCGTCTGTTAACGTGCGCTCTTGATCATCAAGAGTGACAATCGTTTCTCCATTCTTCGCTCGACGAACGACCACTTCTTTTGACCCAAAACGATCATAGTCAAAAGCATGCAATGGTTGACCATACTCAAGCAAGACATAATTAGTAATATCTACAACATTACTTATCGGACGAATTCCCGCAGCCATTAAACGATTTTGCAACCAAAGCGGAGATGGACCGACTTTTACATCTTTAATAATGATTGCGCCGTAATACGGATTGTCTTCTGTTGCTTCTACTTTTACATCAATGTAATCTGAAGCTTTTTCCTCATTTGTATGTAATTCAATCGTTGGAAGCGTAACTTCTTTTTCGTACAATGCTGCAACTTCGTACGCAACTCCTAACATATTTAAACAATCGGCACGGTTTGGAGTTAAATCAAGTTCCAATACTTCATCGTCTAAATTTAAAGCAGCAAGTGCGTCACTTCCCACTTCCACTTCATCTTGAAACACATAAATGCCTTCTGAGTACTCTTTTTGTACTAATTTGCTATCAATGCCAAGCTCTTGTAAGGAACAGATCATTCCGTGAGAAGCTTCCCCGCGTAACTTTGCTTTTTTAATTTTGAAATTGCCAGGGAGAACAGCTCCAACTTTTGCAACAGCGACATGCTGACCAGCGGCAACATTTTTAGCTCCACAAACAATTTGAACAAGCTCTTCTTCACCAATATCTACTTGGCACACATTCAATTTATCTGCATTTGGATGTTGCTGGCATTCCTTAACAAAACCAACCACAACACCAGAAATGCCTTGATTTAATTGATGGACGAAATCAATTTCAATTCCGCCTCGAGTCATCTTCTCAGCAATCTCACGAGCTGAGTGTTCTTTTACATCTACATAATCTTGTAACCACTTATATGAAACTAACATCGTAACTCCTCCTTTACACCCGTTTAAACTGTGTTAGAAAACGTACATCATTCGTATAGAAATGACGAATATCATCAATGTCATACTTTAACATTGCCAGTCGCTCAACCCCCATACCAAAAGCAAAGCCACTGTATTTAGTTGAATCAAATCCACTCATCTCTAATACTCGTGGATGAACCATTCCAGCTCCAAGCACTTCAATCCACCCAGACTGTTTACAAATGCGACAACCTTTGCCATTACACATTCCACACGAAACGTCTACTTCAACAGAAGGCTCTGTGAATGGGAAAAAGCTAGGGCGTAATCGGATCGAACGATCTTCTCCAAAGAAAGATTTGGCGAATTGTTCAAGCACCCCTTTTAAATCACTCATACGAACATGCTCATCAACATACAGCCCTTCAATTTGCATGAATTGATGAGAATGGGTTGCATCATCATCATCACGTCTGAATACTTTCCCTGGACAGATAACCTTCACAGGTCCTTTTCCTTTATGCAACTCCATCGTTCTCGCTTGTACAGGAGATGTATGCGTTCTAAGCAACAACTCTTCCGTAAAGTAAAAGGAATCTTGCATATCACGGGCAGGATGGTCTTTAGGTAAATTAAGTGCCTCAAAGTTATAGTAGTCAACTTCTACCTCAGGACCTTCTGCAACTGAGAAACCTAACCCTAAAAATGCCTCTTCTACTTCTTCGACAACAGCCGTTAATGGATGAGTAGATCCACTTGCTACAGGGCGACCTGGCAGTGTGACATCAATGCTTTCATTCGCTAATTGCTTTTCAATCGCAGCCTGCTCTAATTGCTGTTCTTTTTGTTCTACTTCTGCTTTAATCGCATCTCGAACCTCATTAGCCATTTGACCGATAAGTGGACGCTCTTCTGCTGAAAGCTTCCCCATTCCACGAAGTACTTCTGTAATTGGGCCTTTCTTTCCTAAATAAGCAACTCTAACTTCTTGTAATGCTTTTACATCTTCAGCGACAGCGACTTTTGCTAACGCTTCATCTCGCAACGCTTCTAATCGTTCACGCATTTGAATGCCTCCTTATGTAAACAAAATAAAAAAGAGCCTTCGCTCCCGCAAAAGGGACGAAGACTCGTGGTACCACCCTTAGTTAATAATGTACATAAAAATACACTTATACACTATTATCTTCATTGCTGTAACGGCTAAAACCGGAACACCTTCACAAGTCTCACTTGTGGTCCAGTGTCTGCTCCAGAGTGAATTCAGTTTCCCCTTCCATAAAAATGCTTCCAGTCTAAGGCATTTTCTCCCTGCATGGTGGCTAAAAACGTACTACTCTCTTTCGTTGCATTTGTAAAATATACATTTGATTGTTTTATTATAGAGAATGTTGGAAACAGATGCAACTCTCTTTCACCTTAACTCTTTAAATAATAGAGCAAAATCCCAGCCGCTACCGCTACGTTAAGTGATTCTGCTTCGCCATGGATCGGGATGTAAATGTTTTGATCAGTAAGCTCTAATAGGGATGGGGCAAGTCCTTCTCCTTCATTTCCCATTATTAAGGCAAATTGCTCCAGTGGCTCAACAGCTGTATAAGAACTCGCTTCTTTTAAGGCTGTTCCAAATACTGGAATCATTGCATTTTTCATTCGATTTACCCATTCTTCTAAATTGCCTTTTATAACCGGCAAATGAAAAATAGAGCCTTGAGACGCACGAATGACTTTGCTATTGAATACATCAACACTTCCCTCACCTAATATAATCCCGGTCATTCCCGCTGCATCGGCTGTTCGAATCATCGTCCCTAAATTCCCAGGATCTTGAACTCGATCTAGTAGCAAGTATTGCCCTTCTAATCTCTCTACGTCTGGCTCATTCGGTAAAATGCAAACCGCTGCAATTCCTTGTGGTGTTTCTGTTTCAGAGAGCTCTTTAAGCACTTGCTCACTTACTATAATGATATCTTCATCTTTTAATGACTGTTGATCGGCCTCCTCAGTCACAAGGACATATTCAACCATCTTTGCTTTCATTGCTTCTTCAACTAGATGATACCCTTCGACTAAGAAACGTCCAGTCGTTTCTCTACCTTTTTTCGTTTTTAATTTCTTCCAACGTTTGACATGTTCATTTTTCACTGAATCAATTCGTTTCATTCTCTACTCCTTTAATTCCTCTTTCTCATTTTATCCATCATACCCATTTTTTTCGTCATAATCCAGTCCATGCTGATGCATACTACAAATAGAAATAATTATTTCACTCACAACAAGGAGGATGACAAGATGAGTTTTAATTTACGTGGTGCGATTATGTCTAATATTAAAGGGAGCTCTGAACAAGAAGTTGAGGCAACAATTGTTGATGCGATTCAGCGAGGAGAAGAAAAAATGCTTCCAGGTTTAGGTGTACTATTCGAAGTTTATTGGAAAAACGCAAACGAGCAAGACAAAGATGCTATTTGCCAACAAATTAGTCAAGGATTGCAATAAGTAAGAGGCTGTTTCATAGTCGCTACGCGCCTTGAGATAAGGCAACGACTTCTTTTAAGGCTAAAGCTCAAAATTTCGGGGGCGTTTTAAAAGGTTAAAACTAGACCTTTTGAAACGCCCCCTTTTTTTAGTTAAAAGTTATTTTTTCAACCGTTTCTGTATCAAGCTTCTTAATTACTTCAACGATTAGTCTCACCGTGTTTTCATAATCATCACGATGCAGCATAGCTGCATGTGTATGAATATAACGAGTTGGCACTGTGATTGACAGCGCCGGAACACCGTTTGCAGTTAAATGAATGGCACCTGAATCGGTTCCTCCACCCGCCATTGCGTCAAATTGGTAAGGAATATTATGTTCATCTGCTGTATCTGTCACAAAATCACGCAAACCTTTATGAGAGACCATAGAAGCATCATATAACACGATTTGCGGCCCGTCTCCCATCTTCGCAAGTGCCTCTTTTTCTGTGACTCCAGGTGTATCCCCAGCTATTCCAACATCAACACCAAAGCCGATATCAGGTTGAATGAAATGAGCAGACGTACGCGCTCCTCTTAAACCTACTTCTTCCTGAACAGTCCCTACTCCATAAACCGTATTCGGGTGGTCTACTCCTTGAAGCTCTCTTAACACATCAATCGCAATCGCACACCCGATCCGATTATCCCATGCTTTTGCCATTAAATATTTTTCGTTTTTCATAACAGTAAATTCACAAACTGGAACGACAGAGTCACCAGGACGCACACCAAATTCCTCAGCCTCTTCTCGACTAGAAGCACCGATGTCAATAAACATATCTTTTTTATCAACTGGCTTCTTTCTTGCTTCCGGCGCTAGAATATGAGGCGGCTTCGACCCAACTACTCCAGGGATATTCCCGTTTTTCGTCATGATTGTTACACGTTGCGCTAGCATGACTTGCTCCCACCAGCCGCCAACTGTTTGAAAACGCAAAAATCCTTTATCATCAATGCTTGTCACCATAAATCCAATTTCGTCTAAGTGACCAGCAACCATAATCTTTGGTCCGTCTGCCTTTCCTGTTTTCTTGGCAACGAGGCTTCCTAAATTGTCTGTTGTGACTTCATCAGCAAATGGAGTTATGTATTTTGTCATCACATCTCGAGCTTCACGTTCATTTCCAGGAATGCCATTTGCATCTGTTAAATCTTTTAACATTTGAAGTTTTTCATCAAGTTTTGCCATCCTAATACCTCCTTAATTGTCCTTACTCATTAAGTATACAAAAAACTATTTCGTTGCTCAAATTAATCATTAATATCCTTGGTCTTGCCGTTGATGATTCACTTTATTTTTTTCTAAATACGCTTGCTCCATTTCATCATAACTAAAGCCTAGCTTAAAACCTAACGCAAAGAATGTATCCATAAATAATTGAAAATTCACGTCCGTTTGCTGTTGTTTCAGAGTATTAGCTAAGCTCAAAACTTGTAAGAAGTGCTCAGTTAATGATTCATGTTGTTCAAAAGTCTCTTTTACAGTTACCGATGTAAAACCAAGTGTCAGTCCTAAAGTTAATACAAAATGCAACCCATCGACATACTCTTCTAAAATAATCGAACGTTCAGAAGATGGTTTTCGGCTCCAATATTTAAAGCATCGGGTTTCATTGGCTAGTTCCCCTATCTCCACAATAAAAGCGAGCAATTGTTCTTGAAACATATCTCGCCCAGTCAATTCATGTTCAACCATTATTCGCTCATTCAATTGTTTTTGAATTTTAAACAGTGTTTGAATATCCATGTAAACAACCTCCTCTACCTCGTTATTATAGCGTGTTTTTCTTTAAAGTTGTCGCAAACAAAAGACACTTTTTTAAAAAAAAGTTGCAACCAACTAACTAGTTATTCGTATTACTTAATAGAAGACTTTACTTCTTTAAAGAAAATATGTCAAAATCAATATACATTCATGAAAAGTCCCTCATAAGGAGGTTATCGTATGGTGATCTTATTTAGGTTATTATTATTGATTGCTTTGTTCGTGCTTGCTTATTCTGCTTTTAAATACTTGTTTCATCCAAAAAGAAAATTAGAGCAAGCTCATGAGCGCAAGCAATTTTTTGTATTTGATGATGAAAAAGATGTTCGAAAGAATTTCCTGATTACGTACAAAGGCATCATGTTCGAGGGAGAAAAATATTTAGGAACAACCGATCAATCATTTGAAATTGTATCTATCTACTTATGGGCCAAGCACATCGATCAATTAACCGGTCTTAGCAAAGAAGATTTCCAGTTTATTACAGACGACATCCACTTACGCTATCCCAATGCTAAGATCGAGTGGAAAAGTCCAATAAAAGAATTGCTGAAAAAATAGAACGTTCAATTTAACATAACGAACTCTTGCTTCCTCCGTTTATTTCACCTTAGCTAATGGCTAGCAAAAAAGGTGTGTACCACAGGTCTATTTTGACCCATTGGTACACACCTTTTTTATTTATATCAGTCATTCTAATTCCTATAATATTTCTAAACCGCATTTATGTTTTCTTCACTGCAAAAAAATCATTCCACCTAATATTCGTACGCTTTTTTCTAAAAAAGAGAAATAGAATCGCTAGAAGAATGGCTAATAGTAACGTTCCAACTAAGGGAAGTTCGTGAATCATATCCCCTAAAGCTGTGTATACAATAGCTGGCGGAATGCTGACAAAAAAAGAATATTTTGAATAAGTTTTTATATCTTTTGTTTTTTCAATTAAATACAAGGAAACAATATGAAAATGAACAAATGGCATCAATCTCATAATCATCATTTGCGGAATTGTAAGCTGCCTAGTTTTTAATATTCGTTGTTTTACTTTTGATAGTTTCTCTCTCATGCTTGGAAAAATAAATATTAATCCGTAAAAAACAACACTTACAGCAGTGAGGCCTATGACAGAGTATATGGCTCCATAAAGCGTTCCAAATAAATAGCCGCCTAAAAGACAAATGACCAAAACAGGGATAAAAAACACTTGTCTAAAAACATGGAGCATGACAAAAAAGAACGGAGCCAACCAACCACTTTGTTCAATGAACTGCATTGAACTCTCTATAAATCCCTCCTCCATGCTCTTGCCTCCCCTCTCTCTTATTAATCTATGCTGAGACAACCTGTAAGATGAAGATGAGTACCGCTATTTGGGCAAAAAGGATAATTGGGATTCCTATTGTAAAGCTTTTATGCTTTGTTTTGTGACGAAAAGCTCTCATTCCTACATAAATCCCGAGACTTCCTCCAAAAAATGCTAATAAGAACAACGTTTTCTCTCTTATCCTTCTTTGCCTTTTTTTCGCTCGGGCCTTGTCCATTCCCATTATCACGTATGCTAGTAAATTAACTGCAAACAAATAGACAGTTAGAATCATGATAGAATCCCCCAATTATCCTTTTTAGTAAGGACCTAAACCTATATAAAAAAGCGCGACAAATGCCGCGCTTTTATTATTTATGCATTAAGGCTTGCTTTTGCTTTTTCAGCAAGTTGTGCAAATGACTTTTCGTCAGTTACGGCAAGTTCAGCAAGCATTTTACGGTTAACATTGATTTCAGCAAGCTTTAATCCGTGCATGAAACGGCTGTAAGAAAGACCATTTACACGAGCAGCTGCGTTGATACGTGTGATCCATAATTTACGGAAGTCACGTTTTTTGTTGCGACGATCACGGTAAGCATAAAGTAATGACTTCATTACCTGACCTTGTGCAGATTTAAATAATGTATGTTTTGAACCGTAATAACCTTTAGCTAACTTTAGAACTTTTTTACGACGACGACGAGCGACATAACCGCCTTTTACTCTTGGCATCGAAGTTCCCTCCTTCTATCAAACGATCAATTATTTTTTGTACGTTAACATTGAGCGGATACGCTTGAAATCACCAGAATGAACCATTCCAGCTTTGCGTAGCTTACGCTTTTGCTTTTGTGATTTGTTACCGAATAAGTGACTAGTGAATGCGTGTGCGCGCTTTAGCTTCCCAGAACCAGTCTTTTTGAAACGCTTAGCAGCACCACGGTGAGTTTTCATTTTTGGCATAACTCAGGTCCTCCTTTAATCTTGTTACATAGCTTAAGATATTACTTTTCAGCAGCTTTAGGTGCGAGCATTAAGAACATGCTGCGCCCTTCCATCTTAGGCATTGATTCAACAACTGCAATATCTTCACATTCTTTTGCAAGACGCTCAAGTACTTTCCGTCCAATTTGAGAGTGAGTAATAGCACGTCCACGGAAGCGGATCGCAACTTTTACTTTATCTCCTTTTTCAAGAAACTTACGAGCGTTGCGAAGCTTTGTATTAAAATCATTGTCTTCAATCGTTGGGCTTAAACGAACCTCTTTAACATTGATGACTTTTTGATTTTTACGAGCTTCTTTTTCTTTCTTTTGTTGTTCATAACGGAATTTTCCGTAGTCCATAATACGACACACAGGTGGTTTCGCATTTGGAGCAACACATACTAAATCAAGGTTTACATTACTCGCCATCTCAAGAGCTTCTTGCTTTGACTTAACGCCGATTTGATCACCGTTTGCTCCAATAAGACGTACTTCGCGTGCACGAATCCCTTCATTGACCAACATGTCTTTACTAATAGTGAGCCACCTCCAAAGGATTTTAACGAACCAAAGCAATTTTTCCGCATCGCCAATGTATTACACTAGCATATTGCACCTCATTTAAGTACAAAAAAAGTGCGGGCGCAATACGCCCACACTAATTCCATTTATCCAAAAATGAAACGTTTTTACCTGTAAACTGCATATAGCGTCATCAGGTGAGAAGCGGGCGCTTCTTCTTGCTTTGTTTCTAATGTTTAATTGTTTACTAAACGACTATAACATACCCACTGAAAGGTGTCAAATCCTTTTTAGTGCTCGACCTATATTATTTTAACTCCTAACCTTCTAGAAAGCAATGACTTATTTTCATAAAGTTAGATAGAGGTTTTTCCAAATACGGAAAAAACCGATATTCTCGAGATTTTCCCCACCAGGTAAAGATCGACCTGGCGGTAGCATTTTCAATGAAGCGACGATGGCTTCTCTCGCTGCGCGTCTTTTTGAGAAGTTCGCTCAAAAAGACTTAAAACCTTGCAGCGGCTCCGTTCATCGCTTCGAGATTTTCCCCACCAGGTAAAGATCGACCTGGCGGTAGCATTTTCAATGAAGCGACGATGGCTTCTCTCGCTGCGCGTCTTTTTGAGAAGTTCGCTCAAAAAGACTTAAAACCTTGCAGCGGCTCCGCTCATCGCTTCGAGATTTTCCCCACCAGGTAAAGATCGACCTGGTGGGGAAAATCTCTTTTACTTTCTAGCTTCTGTACTCATTTGGGTTACAAAGTCTTTAAGTGGGACAGATGTTGAGTCTTGTTCGCCGTATTTGCGGATGTTGACTGCTTCTGCTTCCATTTCTTTGTCTCCTAGGACAAGCATGTATGGGATTTTTTGCATTTGTGCTTCTCGGATTTTGTAGCCTAGCTTTTCGTCTCTTTCATCGATTTCAACACGTACTCCTACAGCTTGTAAGCTTTCTTGTACCTTTTTTGCGTACTCAAGATGTACATCGTTTGATACAGGGATGATTTGTGTTTGAATTGGAGCTAACCAAGTTGGGAATGCTCCTTTATACTCTTCAAGTAAGAAGGCAACGAAACGTTCCATCGTTGAAACAACACCGCGGTGTACAACGACTGGACGATGCTGTTGACCATCTTCCCCAACATACGTTAAATCAAAGCGCTCTGGAAGCAAGAAATCTAATTGCACCGTTGATAACGTCTCTTCTTTTCCAAGAGCTGTTTTCACTTGAACATCAAGTTTCGGACCATAGAATGCTGCTTCTCCCTCAGCTTCGTAATACTCAATATCACCAAGCTCATTCATCGCTTCACGTAGCATGCCTTGCGCCTTTTCCCACATGGCATCATCATCAAAATATTTTTCTTTGTCTTCAGGATCACGGTAAGAGAGACGTAATTTATAATCTTCAATGCCAAAGTCTTTGTAAACTTCTTGAATCAAATGAACGACTCGTATAAACTCTTCCTTAATTTGATCAGGACGACAGAAAATGTGAGCATCATTTAAAGTCATTCCGCGCACTCGTTGTAAACCAGAAACAGCACCAGACATCTCATAACGATGCATCATTCCAAGTTCAGCAATACGAAGCGGTAATTGACGATAACTTCTCATATCCTGCTTATATACCATCATATGATGCGGACAGTTCATTGGACGTAAAACGAATTCTTCATTGTCACGTTCCATTACAGGGAACATATCATCTTTATAGTGCTCCCAATGTCCAGATGTTTTATAAAGTTCAGAGCTTCCTAAAATCGGTGTATAAACATGTTGATATCCTAGTCTTTCCTCTTTATCTACAATGTAACGCTCGATAATACGGCGAACTGTAGCACCTTTTGGAAGCCACAATGGCAAACCTTGCCCAACTTTTTGTGATAAAGCGAAGATCCCTAATTCTTTCCCTAACTTACGATGATCACGCTCTTTCGCCTCTTCTAATAGACGAAGGTGCTCTTTTAGATCCTCTTTGTTGAAAAACGCCGTTCCATAAATACGTTGAAGCATCTTGTTCTTACTATCTCCACGCCAATAAGCACCGGCTAGGCTCAACAATTTAAATTCTTTAATTTTATTTGTTGACGGAATATGAACACCACGACACAAGTCAAAGAATTCCCCTTGCTCATAAATCGTCAGCATTTCCCCTTCTGGTATAGCTTCGATCAGTTCAAGTTTGTATTCGTCACCTATTTCTTTGTATTTCGCAATCGCATCTTCACGTGAAACTTCAATCCGTTTCACTTCAAGATTTTCAGAAATGATTTTCTTCATTTCTTTCTCGATTTTCGGTAAGTCTTCAGGCGTTAACGACTCTTCAGAATCGATATCGTAGTAAAAACCGCCTTCAATGACTGGTCCTACCCTAACTTCACATCTTTATAAAGTCGTTTAATCGCTTGTGCCATTACGTGAGCTGTGCTATGACGTACAATTTCTAATGCTTCTTCTGAGTCAGGTGTCACAATTGCAATTGATCCATCCTCTGTAATTGGTGTACGTAGATCAATTACTGTATCATTTAATTTTCCAGCGATTGCCTTTTTCTTTAATCCAGGGCTAATCGATGCAGCGATGTCTTCTGTCGTCGTTCCACTTGGAAACTCCTTTACAGCACCATCTGGAAACGTAATTTTTACATCGGCCATACTGTCCACTCCTTCAAAAAATATAATAAAAAACACCCATCCCTCCATATAGAAGGGACGAGTGTAATTCGTGGTTCCACCCTTGTTCAAGACTGCTCAGGCTGAGTAGTCTCCTCAAGATACAAATATAACGGCTGCATACCGGCGTCAGATATTCCACTAATGTGTTTCCCAAACGCAGTTCAGAGGTGGTAAGAACGTTACTCAAGTTAGGAAGCTCCCAGCCATACTTCCCTCTCTGTAAACTGATGTATACGTCTCATGTCCTCGTCAAGACTCTTAGTTCTATTCACTATGATATGTAGTATTATATTGAGCCTCGTAAAGAAATGCAAGTGGAATTGAAAAGTTTAATTAGATTCTTGCTCATATGCTTTTAGCGGGTAAAGTTTCATTCTCTCTTGAAAAATGGCTTGTATCGATAACACCACACCATGATCTGGATCATCTGTAAAGACATGAACAATTTGCGGAACCATACTCACTAATGGACTAATGACCATTTCGTCAATATCAACCTCTTGTTCAAAAACAAGGTCGTCTTGCAAATAAAACAATAGTTCCTCCCTCGTCAGTCTTCGAAAATGTTCATCATAAAATGTGAATTGACCATCATGAACAACATATACAACATTAAGATTAGCCGGTGAATACTGAACATACTGTCTGAAATCTTCAATCATATTTTGATATTCTTGTTCAAGCATATACTCATCAATTGCCATCTCTACACAGTCAATTAAAATCTCACCATAATCTTTTAATCTAAATGTTAGAAACGGTTCATAGTAAAACGTTGTTTCTTCTTCTAAATGCTTTGCAAATGCATCATAGATATAGGCCCTTCTGTTAAAGAACGGCTTCATTTGTGGTAAATCATTACGGTCTCCCTCTAAAATGGATTTAGCAATCGTTAAGATCTGTTGTTGTTCATCTTCATCTGTAAAATAAAACATCGTCTCAATAATATCTAACAACCATAAATCTTCCTTAGTACTTATCACATAATCAGTTAAAACAGATGCGAGCAAAGGATGAAAGGAATCATAAAAATCGATATGCTTATGTTCATAGTTGAGGATTATCGTGTCTTCCCCTTCAGCTTTTACTGCTCCACCTAAGCCATAGGCAGCGTACTTTTGGATATACGCCGTTAGCTGACGAAACAGCTGCTTGCAATCTTGTTCCGTTTCAAAATGGATTGCTATCAACGCTAACTCCCCTTACATATACAAACACCTCTATAGGTACATATGGATGAATTTGATTCGTCTTAGACAGGCTCTACTTCCATCCTATGATTTGCTTTGGAAAACATGATAAGAAAATCAGTCGTTTTTGCTTTTATGCTTCAAGCTTGACCGTTTTCAATGTTCTTCTCCCTCTATTTTTATACAATATGCCATCTTGGATTAGCGATAAACGGTCCAAAAGATTAAAGCAACAACCTTTGAAAATTGAAAATAAGAACAAAAAAAAGACCTGCCACTGGCAAGTCTCTTATCATTCTATTAATTTTGCATAACGAAGTCTTTCGCTGCCGTTTCCTTATCGTCAAATACACGGAGAGTTTCGTACTTCGTATTACGTTGAGCTGGAATCTTGCCAGCTTCACGGATCAAACGAAGGATTTCATTCGTGTTCACTTTATGAGTTGTTCCAGCTGCTGAGACAACATTTTCTTCCATCATTGTACTTCCGAAATCATTACATCCATATTCAAGAGATAACTTACCGACTTCAGGACCCATCGTTACCCAAGAAGATTGAAAGTTTTCAATATTATCTAAGAAAAGACGAGAGATCGCAACATTTTTTAAATAATCGCGCGGTGTTAACTTTTTCGTTTTGTACATACCCGTATTCTCCGGCTGGAATAACCATGAGATAAAAGCAGTAAAACAATTTGTTTCATCTTGAGCATCACGAATGCGCTGTAAATGAAGAGCACGTTCTTCAAAAGACTCTCCAAATCCAATAACCATCGTTGCCGAACCAAACATACCTACTCTTTTAGATGCCTTCATCGCTTCAATCCATTGCTCCCAAGTAATTTTCAAGCGACTCACACGCAATCTTGTTTCCTCCGTTAATATTTCAGCTCCGCCTCCAGGCATACTATCAAGTCCAGCTTCATGTAATGAACGTAGAACTTCTTCTACTGACAACCCAGAAACTTCAGCAATCTTCCAGACTTCAGCAGGGGAGAACGAGTGCATCCAAATATCCGGATAACGCTTTTTAATGTTTGCGAGCAAATCTGTATAATAACTTAAAGGCAGATCCGGGTTCGTACCACCTTGCATTAAGATTTCCGTTCCATTAACATCAAGCGTCTCTTCAATCTTCTTATAAATAACATCGTCACTAAGTACATACCCTTCTTTATGGCCAGGCTTTCGATAAAATGCACAAAAACGACAATACGTATCACAAAAGTTCGTATAATTCACATTACGACCAATGACAAAAGTTGTAATGGGTTCTGGGTGCCACTTTTTCATTACTTCATTTGCAGCTGCGCCCATTTTTTCAACTTCATCACTTTCATAAAGAGCAATTGCATCTTCCATTTGCAGGCGTTCACCGTTTAGCGCACGTTCTAATATCGCATCAATGCTCATGTTGTAACCCTCCGCAATCTATCAAAATTCAATACTCTCATCCTATCATAGTTGCTTCAATCCGCAAAGCAAAGACATTCCAATTGGAAAAAAGTTCAATTTACCGTATTCGACGATTTGCACCTTCCACTGTTACAAAAGTAGTAAAGTGTTTGATACGCTCCATTATTCTCTTTGCTTTTAGCTCTTCAATTCCCCCACGTTCTGAATAAGCTAAATGTTCTTCTAATTCTTCATAATCATAGTTTGATGTAAACAAGGTTGGTAATTTCTCTAGCATTCGATGTTGTAATATAGCCCCAAGTACATCATCTCTTATCCAACCTGAAATAGTCTCTGCACCAATGTCATCAAGAATCAACACTTCAGCTCGCTTGACCGTGTCTAACTTTTCTTGAAAAGTGCCGTTAGAGATAGATGATTTCATCTCTCTGAAAAAGTCAGGTGTATACACAATGTACGTTTCAATTCCTCGATCTCTTAACTCATTAGCTACCGCACCCATTAAATACGTTTTTCCAACACCAAATTTCCCGTAAAAATATAAACCTTGACCGTCTTCTCCTGGATTCGCTTGAAGAGCAAAAGCTAAAGCTTTCCTGCTTGCCTCTTCCCGTTCATGATCCCGATCAAGCTGATCAAATGTTGCTCCCAAAATGTCTTTAGGAACATAAAACGATTGAATGAGTTGACGCTTTTTCTGATCATGATCTTGTTGCTTCTTTAAGTCACATGGCTGATAGCTGAGGTCAAGTGCTTTACCAGCGATTATTAACTCTGGTTGATATCCCTTCATCATATTGGGGCAACGAGATAAGCCAGGACAATTTTGACAGTTATGAAGCTCCTTTTGCAGCTCGTAAAGCTTAATCAAGCCTTTCTCAAAGGTTTCTTCCGTTACAGGAACATTCTTAAGTGCCTTTTGCACAATTGGATCTGCAAGGAGCGATGCCTTGGCATCGTTTAACCTCTGTTGGAATGTATCATTATCTTGTGTCCATTGTTTCAACGATGATTGGATTGACTCCATTCATTACACCTCTCCTCTTTGTTCCTTATTTTTTCTCCGCTTTTCAAGCATTTCTTCAAAGCTCATTTCCCCAGGCGTCACAGCATCGTTATTCTTTTTATCTATTGGAGGGGTCTCATTATTAGGTTGATTTTGATTATCTTTTTCTTTCTCAGCCAGAAGCCACTTAGGTAGTTTATCACGCTTAGGCTGATGATTGCTTCTGGTCGTTTTTTTATTATAGGCTACATTTGTTTTCTTCGATTGTTGATTTGCTTTTCCTTGTTCATGTAGAGCAAGCTGCATCGCTTCTTGCACTGTCTTAACCTTTTTTCGCGACCAATGTCCAGCAACTTTATCAATCAATGCCTTAGACAATTTCATATCTTGACTCCATAACATAAAGTCAAGTAACACATTCACAACACCAGGTAACAATTGATGATCAACTAATAAAGATTCAACAATCTTCGCATCAGCGGCCGCTACTTTTCCACCCCCTGAACGAATTTCAAGCAAAGTTAAGGGCGGGGTTGTCTCATAAAATTTAATAGCACGTTCTTCCTCTGTTGCAGGCTCTTGATTTTGCATGGTTTGATAAGCGGCAGGATGCTGCTGTAATCCTAAGCTAGGTGGTTCATTTCCATGTTCAATCTTATACCACTCTTGAACCTTCCTTCTTAGTTCATCTGCATCTAATTTGTCATCATGTATAAGTGCTTGCTGGACTACACTGGCCATTTCCAATGGTTCAATCCGGTACACAAAAGCCAATCTTCCAATTAATGTTTTAACCTCTGCTGTAAATACCTCTGTTGGCACAATAAAAGACGATACACTTTTTTCAAGCAGATCAAAATCAAAAGATTGATTTTCAAATGAAAACGATTCATGTTCACTATTAAGCAGTTGCTTTCCAGATTCAACACGAAGTGCACTTCCTGTCTCCGACTTTAAATTTGAAACCATCTCTGAGTGATGCAAGGATGCAAACACTTCATCAAAACCATAAGTGAGTTCAGTAAACTCCTCTGTCTCTATTTGATCTAATGTAAATCGATCACGTAACTGACGATATTGATTTTTTCCTAGTCTGTTAAATAAATACACACTCAGGACATCATTTTCAAAAAACTGCTTTGGTGTCATAGGAGGCTGTATTTCATATAAATAAATGGTTTCGCCATCTTCTTCCTTACGTTTAAACGTTCGAAGCAATCCGATACCCTCTAACTTCTTCCGTTCCTCAAAGATCACTTCGAGAGGAGCACCTAGCAACAACATCAATTGCCTATGCGTCTGCTCGTCACTCCAATATTCGTCTTTCTCCAACTGTGCTACTAATGTTAAGTAAAGGCTATGTGCAACTGCTCCAATTAGAGGTTGATATAATAATGTTAACGTTAGACGATCTATATCTGTTATATAATGGCTTGTCCTAATTGTAAATCGATCAACGGGCAGCAGTTCTTTCCAATGCCATGTCATCTCTAAGTCCTCCTCTCTTCACAGACTTTCAGCGTAAAAAGAGCTTGCAGCGATCTCACGCCTTAAGCTCTTTTCTCAACTCTTATTCATTAATTCTGTCAATTCCTTTATAAATACATTAATGTCTTTAAACTGACGGTAAACTGATGCAAAACGTACATAAGCCACATCATCTATATTGGCTAAACGTTCCATAACTAGCTCACCGACATCATGACTCATTACTTCATTTTTCCCTAAACCGCGAAGTTCACGCTCAACATCATTTACAATTTTCTCAAGAGTTTCCAATGATACTGGTCTTTTCTCACAGGCACGAATTAATCCTCGAAGGATTTTATCTTGACTAAACTCTTGTCGTGTTCCATCTTTTTTCACAACGATTAAAGGTATTTCTTCAACCATCTCAAACGTTGTAAAACGATGACTACACTCTTCACATTCTCTCCTTCTACGAATCGAACGTCCTTCATGACTTGGTCTTGAATCAAGTACTCGAGTTCCATTATGATGACAGGCTGGACATAGCATTCGATCATCTCCACTTTCCGTAACGTACTCAGGATCCCTTTTATTTTATCATATAGAAAAATAAAAGGTCTGACAAGATAACGATATTTGTCAATGTTTAGCGAATACTCACTACCTATATCATATCATATTGAGCCTTACTTAAGGGAGTAAAAAACAAATCGCAAAAAGAGGTTAACTCTATATGCTTATATTCTCCTTCTCATTAACATGGGTAAGAGTAAGCACACTTATTAGAGTCAACCTCTTCTATCTCACTTATAATGCTTGTACTTTTGATTTTCCAACTTTAACCGGTCCCATTCCTCTAGGCACTTCAATCACTTCACTATTTGTTGCACCTAATGACTCGGTAATATGGTTTGCTGCTATATTCGGGTCAAGATCTCCACAAGTATAGACATCAATACTTGCATATCCATGTTCCGGGAAACTATGAATCGTTAGATGTGATTCAGAAATGATTACAACTCCACTTACTCCATGAGGAGCAAACTTGTGAAATGCAACCTCTCTTACTTCTGCTCCCGATTTCAAAGCAGCATCAACAAATACTTGTTCAATATAGCTCATATTATTCAACTTTTCCACGTTACATCCCCAAAGTTCTGCAATTACGTGACGACCCATTGTGTCCATAAGTTGAATCCCCCTTTACAAAAAGTATCATGCCTTCTCAAGCATGTAGGAAAGTTCAATTACACGGGGGAAAGTTAGTCCAGAGAGGTCCTAACCCTTTCTGTAAAGAAACAATTCCTGGTTTGCTTTAATTGAAGTTCACGAAAATCAGTATACTTAATTTGCTATTTGATTGCAACAGTTAGTAAAAAACTTTTTCTCCCGTTAAATGAAACAGTCATCCAAGGTAATAACCCCCTTCCCTGGATGACTTGCAATCAAACATGTTATGAGAACAACAATTACTAATAGGGTTTAACAACTTAGTGGACACTATACTCCCTAACGTTTACTAATCTTGGATTAATGTACCTCACTTGGTTCTTTTAAATGTTCCGCAACAAGAGTAACGAGATCAGCAACTCGACAAGAATAACCCCACTCATTGTCGTACCAAGCAAGCACCTTAACTTGACGATCACTCATCACCATTGTTGATAAACCATCAATAATGGAAGAGTTTTCATCCCCATTAAAATCAATTGAAACAAGCGGTTCATTCGTGAAACCAAGAATACCTTGTAATGAGCCTTTTGAAGCATTCTCTAAAACTTGGTTGACCTCTTCAACCGTTACATCCTTTTTAACATTCACAACTAAATCAACTAATGAAACGTTAGGTGTCGGAACACGAAGAGCCATCCCGTTCAATTTTCCCGCTAATTGAGGTAGCACTTTCGCAATTGCTTTAGCGGCACCTGTTGAAGTAGGAATGATCGACTGTCCACAAGCTCTTGCTCTTCTTAAATCCTTATGTGGGTTATCGATGTTTTTCTGATCATTCGTATAAGCATGGACCGTTGTCATCATTCCACTTTCAATTCCAAATTCTTGATCGAGAACTTTTGCTACTGGAGCTAAGCAATTCGTTGTGCAAGAAGCATTTGAAATGATGTGATGATCTTCTGCACTGTAATCGCCTTCATTTACACCCATAACAATCGTAATATCTTCATCTTTACCTGGAGCAGTAATGACAACTTTCTTTGCTCCTGCCTCTATATGATACCCTGCAGTCTCTTTTGATTTGAACTTTCCTGTTGCCTCGATTACAATCTCAACCCCTAATTCCTTCCAAGGCAATTCTCTAGGATCTCTTGACTGCAATAATTTAATTTCTTTTCCATCAACAAGAAGTGAATCTTGTTTTGCCACAACCTCTAGATCATATTTCCCATGTATGCTGTCATATTTAATTAAATGAGCTAATGTTTCCGCTGGATAACTCGCATTAATTGCTACGATATCTACTTTAGCATCCTTCATTGCTTTTCTAAATACCATACGACCAATACGTCCAAATCCATTAATTGCAACCTTTGATTTCATTAGAATAACTCCTCCCGGAATATAAGTTATACTTTATAATCTATTTGATATTAATAGTATAACACATTAAAACGATAATGACATTATTTTCAACGTATTTCTTTAAAAATAAAAAAAGCGCCTAAATGAGGTTGCGCTAGTGCTTGCATAGCGAGCGACAACCTTCATTCAGTCACTTTTTACGTGTGCATTCCTTTAAAATGCCTTCCAATTGTTTCTTTGTTTCCTCAAGGGAATAAGAGTTATCAATAATGTAATCCGCTTGTTCCCTTTTTTCTGCTAGTGGCATTTGAGAAGCAATCCGTTGTATCGCGTCTTGTTCTCCAGCCTGATCACGTTCCATTAATCGTTTGAGCTGTGTCTCATAATCAACATAAACTACAATTACTTTATCAACTAGGTGAAACAGATTGCTCTCAAATAAAAGTGGGATGTCATAAACAATCGTTTGATGTCCTTCGTTTAAGTAATGTTGTTTCCACTCTTCCATCCGTTTTCGAACAGCGGGATGTACAATTCCATTTAGTACTTGCCTTTCTTTTGGATCTTGAAAGATAATTGCTCCAAGCTTCTTCCTTGCAAGTGTTCCATCCTCATTCAATATAGTTGATCCGAAGTGATTACGTATCTTCTCTAAAGCCTCACTGCCTGGCTCTACAACTTCTCGGGCAACTTTATCTGCATCAATAACAGGTACTCCCATATCCTCGACCATTTTACTAACTGTCGATTTTCCACTGGCAATACCGCCCGTTAAACCAATGAACATGTTTACCTCCTAATTAATAAAAACCACTTATTATAAACTAAAAATTCCAATTACAATGAGTAAAAGCCCTGGGATAAAAGAAAATTTTTGCATCCATGCGGAATCAGAGAATCGATTCCCGCTCTTCATACCTAACGTAACAAACAAAGCACTCATCGTTGCCACACTGATAGCCATTCCAATAGGTGAGAAACCAATCAAGGCAGCACCAATCCCTGCACCAAATGCATCTAACGATAGGGCTACACCTAACAAAAAGGCTTCACGCCCAGTAATTGTTCCTGAATTATCAAAGTCAGCAACCATCGGTTTTCGAAGAATCCTAATGACTACTCCTAACACTTTAATCTCGAAATTAAGTATAACTTCGTCTCCTTTTGTTTTCATCTCATTTTTAGCAGGGCGATAAACTTGATACAATGCCCAAGCGCCAATCATAATTAAAATTACCCCACCAATCGACTCAGCAACAGCCGGTGACAAATAAGTCTGAATAACCGCCCCAAAGAACATTGCAATCAAAATAGACGTCGCCGAACAACCTGCGATAAAAAGCAATGACTTTAACGGTAACTTCATTTTTCTTAACCCATATGTTAAACCTACCCCGAAGCTGTCAAGACTAACAGCGAGGGCGATCGCCAATAAGGAGAAAATCTCAACCATCTTGATAAGCTCCTTCCATTTCAAACATACGATAGTATATGGCAGGAGCCTATCCAATGTACTTTAATTTTGGCAATTCTCGCAAAAGTGTGTTCCTCTACCACCTACAACAGTCTTTTGAATTTCATCTCCGCATGTAAGACAAGGTTCTCCCTTACGACCATAGACGCGCAGCTGCTGTTGAAACATTCCCATTTCACCTTGACCATTTACATATGACTTAACAGAACTACCTCCTAAGTCAACCGCTTCTTGTAATGTAGTAATAATTTCTTGATGAAGACGCTCGTACTCTTTAGCGGTCAAAGAGGACGCCATACGCTCAGGACGGATTCCAGCTCTAAAAAGAGCTTCATCGACGTAAATATTGCCGAGTCCTACAACTGTTTTTTGATCTAAAAGGACTACTTTAATGGTCCTTGACGTTGACTGAAAAGCTTTTTGTAATAAATCTATTGTAAAAGCTTCAGAGAAAGGTTCTACACCAAGTTGAGAAAGTGGTAAGGACGCTTCTTCTGTCCCCTTTTTAAATAAATGCATCGTTCCAAACTTTCGAACATCCTGATAACGAAGTTCGCTTCCATCCGTAAAACGAAAAATCACATGAGTATGTGGGGTCAGATCTTCTTCTTTTTGAAAAAGACCGTAACGCCCTTCCATCCTTAGGTGAGACACCATTGTAAGATCATCTAGGATAAAAAGAAGAAACTTGCCACGCCTATTCACTTCATGAATGGTTTGGCCAATCAATTCAAGTTTAAATTGCTCGGTATCATCTGGCTTCTTTATGATGTTTGCCCATCTTACATCAACATCCGCAATTGTTTTTCCAATGACGAGTTGACGTAATGTTCGGCTAACTGTTTCCACTTCAGGTAGTTCAGGCACAGTACACTCTCTCCTTACTTCGCATCATACCATGTTTCACCGTAGGAGACGTCTGCTTTAAGAGGCACGTTCAATTCCACCGCTTTCTCCATTACTTCTGGTACGAGCTTCATCATTTTTTCTACTTCTTCTTCAGGCACTTCAAAAATCAACTCATCATGTACTTGTAAGAGCATACGGCTTTGCATTTGCTCTTGTTCAATTCTTTCAGCCATTTCAATCATTGCTTTCTTAATAATATCAGCTGCCGTTCCTTGAATTGGCGTATTCATCGCCGTTCGCTCCGCAAAGCTACGCTTGTTAAAATTACGGCTAGTTAAATCAGGGAGATATCTTCTACGATGCAACAGCGTTGAGACATACCCTTTCTCTCGTGCCTCTTCAATGATAGAGTCCATATACTCTTTTACTTTAGGATAGCTTGCGAAATAACGCTCAATAAATTGTCCCGCTTCTTTTCTCGTAATCCCAAGACTCTGCGACAAGCCAAAATCACTAATTCCGTAAACAATCCCAAAGTTAACCGCTTTGGCACTACGACGCATATTTGACGTTACTTCCTCTTCAGCGACATGAAAAACATCCATCGCAGTTTTCGTATGAACATCCATCCCTAATTGGAATGCCTCCATTAATTTCTCATCTTCAGCAATATGAGCTAACACACGTAGTTCAATTTGAGAATAGTCAGCTGCAAGCATCTTCCAACCTTTTTCTGAAGGAATGAAAGCCTTCCGAATTCTTCTTCCTTCTTCTAAACGAATTGGAATGTTTTGTAGATTCGGATCGGTTGAGCTTAGACGACCAGTTTGCGTGAGTGCTTGGTTGTATCTAGTATGAATTTTGTTCGTTTCTTTTCTTGTAACTTTTAACAACCCTTCAATATAGGTTGAATTTAGTTTACCTAATTGCCTGTAGTGCAATATGTGTTCAACAATTTCATGGTCAGCTGCTAATTTTTCTAAAACATCCGCAGAAGTGGAATACCCTGTTTTTGTTTTCTTGATAGATGGTAAACCAAGCTTTTCAAACAAAATTTCTCCGAGTTGTTTTGGTGAATTAATATTAAACGATGTTCCAGCAATTTCATGAATCTTCTTTTCTAAATTATCTAAGCGCAATTCAAGGTCTTCTCCCATTTGTTCCAATTGCTCTTTATCAACTTGCACTCCTGTTGTTTCCATACGTCCAAGTACAATGGAGAGTGGCATTTCAAGCTCACGAAACAACTCTTCTTGTTCATTCTCTTTTAATTCCGCTTCTAATACCGGCTTTAGTTTGAAAAGCGCTTCGGCCTTTCGAACTAAATGTTCCGCTAATTGATCTTGATCTGGAATTTTACGCTTAGCTCCTTTTCCATAAACAACCTCATCATCTTGAAGCTGACTAATTCCTTTCCGGCTAGCGACGTCACTAATTCCATGCGAGGACAAAGACGAGTCTAATAAATAAGAAGCTAGTTGCATGTCAAATTCCACACCATTTAATAAAATCCCTTGCCAACCTAACGACACAACCGCTTGCTTTGCATCAAATACCGATATTTGAGTGGAGTCATCTTTTAACCAATTAACAAAGGCTTCTGAATCAAGAGCTTTCTCAGTCGTAATGAAAAAACGCCCCTTTTCATTAACCATGGCAAAGCCTTCAATTGGAACTTGATGATAATTCTCTCCAAGTACCTCTACAATTAAAGCTGCCTCTTTTGTTAAGTGGTCCTCTTCAATTTTCTCTAATGTTTCATACGTAATTTCTTCTAATTCAACTTCCTCGGCATCTACATCAAACTTGGACACAAGAGAAGTAAACTCAAGTTCTTTCATAAAGTCAACGACTTTCTTTTGATCATAATCCCCAAAGCTTAAATCTTCTAATTCTGTTTCAAATGGCACCTCAAGGAAAATGGTTGCTAACTCTTTACTCATTAACGCTTGTTCGCGGTTTTCCTCAAGCTTCTCCTTCATCTTCTTCCCAGATATTTGATCAATGGAATCCAATACTTTCTCAACTGTACCGAATTCTTTTAGAAGTTTAAGCGCTGTTTTCTCTCCAACCCCAGGGACACCTGGAATATTATCCGAGCTGTCTCCCATTAGTCCTTTCATGTCAATAATTTGTTTCGGACTTAAACCATATTTGTCTGCAATTAAAGCTTCATCGTAGGCTTCAACATTCGTGATTCCTTTTTTCGTTAAAATGACTGTCACCTTATCTGATACGAGCTGGAGCAAATCCTTGTCCCAGAATACACTTTCACTTCGAAGTCTTCCTCTGATGCATTTTTTGCTAATGTTCCAATAATATCATCAGCCTCATAATTTTCTGCTTCATACCGAGAAATATTAAAGGCATCAAGAAGTTCACGGACTAATGGAAATTGCTCTGATAATTCAGGCGGTGTCTTCTGACGTCCCCCTTTATAATCATCATACGTTTTATGGCGAAACGTTGTTTTTCCCGCATCAAAAGCAACGAGCATATGCGTCGGCTTTTCTTCTTCAATTATTTTTAATAACATTGTTGTAAATCCATAAACTGCATTTGTGTAAACACCCTTCTCATTATTTAGCAAAGGAAGTGCAAAAAATGCACGATAGGCAATACTATTTCCATCTATTAATATGAGCTTTTTCACTTGAAAGGCTCCTTCCTTGTCCATATTTTTCTATATGTCATTGTAGCATAATGAAACATAAATGAGAAAAAGTAGCATTCACGCAATCATATACGCAATCATATAACAAAGGGCGTCCCAAAAGGTCTTGTTTTCACCCTTTGAGACGCCCCTTACTATATTTGTTATTAGTCCGTGTATCCCATTAAAAGCCGAGCATATGGAGAGTTAGATGGAAGAACAATTACAGTTTCATCACCAATTGTCTTCTCATATGATTCAAGAGTACGATACAACTGATAGAATTCTTGATCTTGCCCGAATGATTCATTGTAAATACGAGCAGCTTCCGCTTCACCTTCCCCGACAATTTCATTAGCATCAGCATTAGCTGTAGCAATCATTTCCGTTACTTCACGATCTGTAGCAGACTGAATTCGGTTTGCCTCAGCATCCCCTTGCGATAAATATTCCTGTGCAGTTGCATGTCGCTCAGAAATCATCCGGCTATAAACAGCTTCTTCGTTTTCATCAGGTAAATCGGTCCGTTTCATCCGAACATCTGATAATAATATTCCGTAATTATTACGTTCAAGCGCTTCATTCACTCGGTCACGAACAAGCTCGTTAAAGCTTCCTCTTGATGACTTTTCTTCATTAATAATTTCATCAAAATCAAGTTGACCTAATTCCGCTCGAATAGCTGAAAAGATCAATTCACCTAAAATTGCCTCAGCTCTTTCCAAAGTTACCGTGTTGGAAATCATTAATTGTGGACTCTCAATTCGCCAAATAGCGTAATGGTCTGCAAGCAATCGTTTTTTATCTCTTGTATTAATCTCAGCTGGAGGAATATCATAAATCATTTGATACTTAGGTAGTGTAGAAACTGATTGAATAAAAGGGATTTTATAACTTAATCCTGGCTCATCTTCAATGCGCACCACTTCTCCAAATTGTCTTACAACCTTGAACTCGCCTTGTTCAACAATAAAGAGGTTACTAATGATTGTTGCTAACAATACAATTAGAATGATGATAAGTGCGCCTAGTTTCATAAATTTCTTCCATTCATCACTTGGACGTCTTTCATTAATATCTACAATGTTCTCATCGCTCATTAGTTGTTCCCTCCTTCAGCAGCCTGATTTTGCCCTCTCTCTAACGGCCTAATTGGCAAGTAGCTCACTGTGTCGCTATTGCTATCCATGATGTAAATCTCTGTATCTGGCAACACATTCTCTAGAGTCTCTAAAATTAAACGTTGACGTGTTACATCAGGATTGACTAAGTACTCATCATATAAAGCATTAAATCTAGCGATATCCCCTCGAGCTCTCTCAATTCGCTCTGCCCTAGTTCCCTCTGCTCGAGAAATAATTGCGTCTTTTTCCCCTTCAGCCTCATTAATTTGCTGATTACGGTATCTAGTTGCTTCATTCACTTTTGTTAATCGCTCTTCACGTGCATCCGTTACTTCCATGAAGGCACTACGAACTTCATCTGTCGGTAATTCCACGTCTTGGAGCTTAACATCTTGGATACTTACTCCGATTTGGTAGACTTCTAACAATTCTACTAGATTCTCAAAAACTTTTGCCTCTACTTCTGGTCTTTGATCCGTTAATACATCATCAATGCTTGTGCTTCCAATTACTCCACGTAATGCTGCGGATGTCGCATTGTATAACACTTCTCGTGCATCAACTGTACTGTACAAATATAACTCTGGATCTGTAATTCTCCATTGTACAGCTAAGTCTGCAAAAAGAATATTTTCATCTCCTGTAATCATCTTCGCTTCTCTCGTAAATTCCACGACTTCGCCATCTTCCTCCTGATAACCAACTTGCAAGTTGTATGTTCCACGAGAAAGAATTTCTACTCGTTGAATGGGCCATGGCATTTTAAACTTTAATCCCGGTTCTGTAATCGTATCTTCAACTTTACCAAATGTAATGAGTGCTGCTTGCTCAGATTCATCGACTATGTACCATCCAGTGATCAAAAATAGTGCGAGAATGGCTACCCCAATTAAGGAAACAAAGCCGACGAGCAATTGCTTAATTGTCATCGTATCATCCCTTCTCCTTGTAATGTCTTCTTTTCTACGAGTAGAATCATAGAATGGTTTCATAAAATCCTATAAAATTTCACTCTTTTTCATTATAGTACAAATTGGGAAGACTATGTGTGTAATTAGGAGAAGTATTACTTTTATAACCAAAAGGAAAGGCGCCTTTTTTTGATTTAAATGGCAATGGCTCCTCTCGCTGCGCGATCTCTGAGAAGGTTGCTCAGAGATCTTAAAACCTTGCAGCGGCTCCGCACATTGCTTACTTTTATAACCAAAAGGAAAGGCGCCTTTTGGTTATAAAAGTAAAAAGGATGTGAGCTAAGGGGTAGCTCACATCTTGAAAAAGGGGATGTACTATTGCAAATAGCCATTGGCTATTTGCTCGGCAGTGATGAAACCGTTCTATTACATTGTAAGGGGAATACATTAAGGATGTTTAAACACATTGTAAATTAATTGTAAATATGCAAGCTATTCTGTCTCATTTTGCTGTTGCTTCTTAAATTTTAATAAAAACGTTGTTCCTTTATCCATTTCGCTTTCAACATTTATTTGCCCAGAATGCGCTTCAACGAGGTGCTTCACTATAGCTAATCCTAATCCTGTACCACCGGAATTCCGACTTCTTGCCCGATCCACACGATAGAAACGCTCAAAGATCCTTGGTAATTCGCTTTCCTTAATCCCTACACCTGTATCAATCACTGCTAATTCAACTGATTCGCCGTTTTCTTTTAAAACGACAGATACGTGACCACCATCTGATGTATACATAATTGCATTGTTTACTAGATTAATCACAATTTGTTTCAGCCGCGATGGATCTCCCTCTAGCCTCGTATCTCCCTCTCTCTCCAATTTGAGACTGATGTTTTTCTTAGCTGCTTTCTCTTTTAATAAATCATAAACCTCTAGAAGAATGTTATTTAAATCTGTGTTTTGCCAATGCAATTTGAAATATGATTGTTCAATTCGTGATAATTCAAGTAATTCTTCAATTAATGCTTGTAGCCTCTCGCTTTCCTTAGCAATGATATTTAGGAAGTTCTCTCTCAATGGCTCTGAATTCATCGCACCATCTAACAACGTTTCCGTAAACCCTTTTATTGAGGTAACCGGTGTTTTCAATTCATGAGATACATTTGCCACAAAATCGGTTCGAACTTGCTCTAGCTTTTTCAACTCCGTTATATCATGTAAAACTATAACAATCCCTTTTAACTTGCCACGATTGCTCATTACTGGTGCTCCATACACTTCAAAATGGCGTACCTCTAGATTAACGGGGAAATGAATCTGCTTTCGTTGCTTTTCTTCTGTCATAAGGATCGTTTGAACAATTCGAATGACCTCTTTATGTTTGATGACATCATGATAAAGCTGATTAATCCAAAGGTCTGTATCCTCTTGAAAAATGGAACGACATGTTCGATTGATAAGCGTGATATCACCTTTAGTATTAATTAAGATTAATCCACTTCCCATATTTTCTATTAATGTTTGCATTCTCTCTTTTTGAGCTTCATGCCTCTTAGTCAATTGACCTAAGTTATACGCCAAAATATTAATAGATCTAGAAAGCTGACCAATCTCATCGCGTTTTCCTTCTTGTGTTCTCGCTTTGAAGTTTCCTTCAGCAAGCTCATTCGCTACTACCGTTGCATCCTCTATCGGACGTATCATCTCATTGGCCACTCGATAAATGATAATAAAAATGACGAAAAACGCAATCGAAAAGCAAATGGCCAAAATTCGCCACATGAACGCATTCATCTCAGCTAATGTTTCTGTCGATATGCCTAATCTTATATAACCAATATCTTCGCCTGCGGAATTTGTTATCGTAACAGCATAATAAAGCAATTCGTCATTAACTGTTTCGCTATAGCGGATTTCAGCTTCTTCGTTCCCTTTTTTCAATTCAACGATCTCAGGTCTTACTAGATGATTATCCATTTGAGTCGGGTCAGCGGCTGAATCTGCGATGACCGTTCCATCAACTAAAATAATCGTTACTCTCGCATCTAGTGTGCTGGCGAACGTATCGGCTAAACGCTCTGCTGTATCCGGATCGACTCCTTCTTCTCCAACGACAAAAGATGCCATTTTTGCCTCTTTGGCAATCCGATCAGTTAAATGATCTATAAAAAAATTCTGATAAAACTGACCGATAACCAAGCCAAGTCCAGCCATCACAAAGAAAGTAATTGATAATACGGCAAAGACAAGTTTAAAGCGTAACTTATACATTCACGCTTGGCTCCTCTAATTTATAACCTAGACCTCTAATCGTTTTAATATAAGTAGGTTTTTTCGTATTCGCTTCGATTTTTTCTCTTAGATGACTAATATGTACATCTACAATTCTTGTATCTCCAACAAATTCATAGTTCCAAACAGCATTTAAAAGCTGATCTCTCGTTAAAACTCTCCCCTTATGGTTGGCTAAATATAAAAGCAATTCAAATTCTTTAGGTGTTAGTTCAATTGGTTGTTTTTTGAAGTACACCTCATAGTTTTCAGGATATATTTCTACCTCTCCAAACTTAATAATTTGATTGATCGTCTTTTCAACTGATTCTTCTTTCGAAACAGGTACTACACGTCTCAAAATAGCGCGGACACGAGCAACTACTTCTCTGGGACTAAATGGTTTTGTCATATAGTCGTCTGCCCCTAATTCCAATCCGAGAACCTTATCAAATTCATCATCTTTAGCAGTGAGCATCAAAATAGGTGTCATCACCTTATTTTGTCTTAATTGCTTACATATATCTAATCCATCAATCTCCGGAAGCATTAGATCAAGAATTAATAAATCAAATTGTTCATTCATCGCAGTGCTCAAAGCTGTAGCACCGTCCGTTGCCGTCGTCACATCAAACCCTGACTGCTCCAAATTAAATTTTAGCAAAGTAACTATTGATTCTTCATCATCCACAATTAATAAACGTTGTGACATATTTCATCCTCCAAACAGGTTGTATTACGGTTCTGCCTGCCAAGTACATATTTTCATTTTTCTCTCTTTTTATAGTTTTAGTATAGCAAACATTACTGACACTAGTATTAAAAAATATAAAAACAAGGCTTAGCTTTATCGCTAGCCTTGTTTTTTCTTATTCTGCAGGTAATGCACTCATAACATTGCGGACCGATTGAACTGACTTTTCTAGTGCCGCTTTTTCTTCTTCCGTTAAATCAAGCTCAATGATCTTTTCTATCCCGTCTCCACCGAGGATGGTTGGAACTCCGACATAAAGATCACTATAGCCATACTCACCTTCAAGGTAAGCTATTGTAGGAAGGACACGCTTCTTATCTTTAACGATCGCTTCAACCATTTGAGTTAATGATGCAGCCGGAGCATAATAAGCACTTCCATTCCCGAGCAGACCAACAATCTCTCCTCCACCTTTACGTGTACGTTCAACGATCGCCTCTAAACGATCTTGTGGAATAAGCTTTTCAAGCGGAACTCCACCAGCAGCAGAATAACGAATAAGTGGAACCATGTCATCACCATGACCACCTAGAACGAAACCAGTAATGTCTTCAACAGATAAGTTTAGCTCCTCAGCAACAAACGTACGAAAACGCGCTGTATCTAGTACACCTGATTGTCCGATGACGCGATTTTTCGGGAATCCCGATTCTTTAAATACCGTATATGTCATCGCATCCGCAGGGTTTGTTAAAACGATAATGTAGCAATTTGGTGAATGCTTTACTACTTCTTTCGTTACTGCTTTCATAATCCCAGCATTTGTGTTCACTAAATCGTCACGACTCATACCAGGCTTACGAGCAATACCAGCCGTTATAACAACGACATCAGAGTCTTTCGTATCTTCATAATTTGAAGTACCAATGATAGAAGAATCAATACCCATTACTGGAGTTGCCTCTAACATATCTAACGCCTTCCCTTTTGTTGGACCTTCCATTTGTGGAATATCGACTAGAACTACATCTCCAAGTTCTTTTTGAGCGACCATGAGAGCTGTTGTAGCACCGGTAAATCCTCCGCCTATAACAGAAATCTTTCTACGTTTAATTGCCATCACATACTCACTCCCTGTTCTGATTAGTCATTTAGACTTTTCTTCATTACTATGCACGTAAAGGTGTGAGAATAGTCTCACACCTGTTACGAAAAGGAAAAGGTATCCTTACATTATTAACTTATAGGTTTTTGATTAATTCTTCAGCAAAGCCAGAGCAAGATACTTCAGTAGCACCTTCCATTAGGCGTGCAAAATCGTATGTTACTACTTTGCTAGCAATTGTTTTATCCATAGAAGCCATGATAAGGTCAGCAGCTTCATTCCAACCAAGGTGACGAAGCATTAATTCTCCTGAAAGAAGAACAGAAGATGGATTTACTTTATCAAGACCAGCATATTTTGGAGCTGTTCCGTGTGTAGCTTCAAAAATAGCATGACCAGTATCATAGTTGATGTTTGCTCCTGGAGCAATTCCGATTCCACCAACTTGAGCAGCAAGTGCATCAGAGATATAGTCACCGTTTAGGTTCATTGTTGCAACTACATCAAATTCTTTTGGACGAGTTAAAATTTGTTGTAAGAAGATATCAGCAATTGAATCTTTTACGATGATTTTCCCTTCAGCTTCAGCGTCAGCTTGAGCTTTGTTCGCAGCTTCCTTACCTTCAGCTTCAACAATCTTATCATATTGAGCCCAAGTGAATACTTTATCACCAAACTCACGCTCAGCCACTTCATAACCCCAGTTTTTGAACGCCCCTTCAGTAAACTTCATGATATTACCTTTGTGTACTAATGTAACACTCTTACGTCCTTCATCAATTGCATATTGAATTGCGGCACGAACTAGTCGGTCTGTTCCTTCTTGTGATACAGGTTTGATACCAATACCAGAAGTTTCAGGGAAACGGATTTTACTTACACCCATTTCATTTTGTAAGAAAGCAATAAGCTTTTTCACTTCATCAGAACCTTCTTTATACTCAATACCAGCATAGATATCTTCAGAGTTTTCGCGGAAGATTACCATGTCTGTATCTTCAGGACGTTTTACAGGTGAAGGTACACCATCAAAGTAACGAACTGGACGTAAACAAACATAAAGATCTAACTCTTGACGAAGAGCAACGTTTAAAGAACGAATACCTCCACCAATTGGAGTTGTTAAAGGACCTTTAATTGCAATTAAATATTCGCGAACTGCATCTAATGTTTCTGCTGGTAACCATTCGCCAGTTTGGTTATAAGCTTTTTCCCCAGCAAGAATTTCTTTCCACTCGATTTTCTTTTCGCCATTATAAGCTTTTTCAACTGCAGCATCTATTACACGTGAAGCAGCAGCCCAAATATCAGGACCAATTCCGTCACCTTCGATAAAAGGAACGACTGGGTTATTTGGTACATCTAGTACACCATTGTTTACTTTAATTACTTGTCCGTTTGCCATGAAAAAAACCTCCTACTAAAATATCACTTTAAAATAAGACTACACAGTCTAATTTAGCCAAAAATTCGCTCAATTGTCAATCTATGTATAGGGAGGATAACTCCCCATCTACTATACTAGCGTTGCTCAATTGGTGTATACGTTTGTTTGTTAGGTCCAACATATTCAGCACGTGGACGGATCAAACGGTTATTGCTGTATTGTTCTAGAATGTGTGCTAACCAGCCTGATGTACGACTCACCGCGAAAATTGGTGTGAAAAGGTCGTGTTTAATACCAAGACTGTGATACACACTAGCAGAATAGAAATCAACGTTTGGAAGTAGACCTTTTTCTCTTGTTACCATTTCGTTGACTTTAATAGACATTTCGTACCATTTTGTTTCACCAGTAATTTCTGTTAAACGTTTAGACATTTCTTTCAGATGCTTCGCACGAGGGTCTCCATCCTTATAAACACGGTGACCAAAGCCCATGATTTTCTCCTTATTATCAAGCGCTTTACGGATATACGGCTCAACGTTCTCTACTTCACCGATCTCATTAAGCATTTTCATTACAGCTTCATTCGCCCCACCATGTAATGGGCCCTTAAGAGCACCGATTGCTGCTGTAATACCAGAGTATACATCAGATAAAGTCGCCACACAGACACGAGCTGTAAACGTTGATGCATTCAACTCATGGTCAGCATGTAGTACAAGCGCCTTATTAAATGCATTGACTGCAATTTCATCTGGGTCCTTACCAGTTAGCATGTATAAGAAGTTTGCAGCGAATCCTAAATCACTACGTGGAGATACTGGCTCTAATCCTTCACGAATACGTGAAAACGCTGTCACGATTGTTGGAATTTGTGCCTGAATTTTTAGTGCTTTAAGTTGGTTAGCTTCCTCTTCCATTACATCTGCTGTTTCATCAAATAATGCCAAACTTGAAATAGCTGAGCGAAGAGCTGCCATAGGATGTACTTTATCAATTGGATAAGCTTTCATTTGGTCAATAATCTCGTTCGGTATTTGTGCTTGAGCTGCTAGATCTTGTGTGAATTGACTCAATTCAGCTGAATTTGGTAATCGACCATTCCAAAGTAAGTAAATAACCTCTTCAAAGCTCGCATTATCCGCTAAATCATCAATATCATATCCTTGATAAGTAAGAACACTTTCAATAATGGAACTAACGCTTGATGTCGTTGCTACAATACCTTCTAGACCACGAGTTGTACTCACGTTAACCTCTCCTTTTCTATAAATCTTAGTTTCCCTAAATAGTAAATGCTTACATTCCCACCTTAATGAACGCAGCGATTCTATGTAGTAGGACTTCACAACTTCTATTATAACGATTTATTAAGCTTTTGTGAACGTTTTCTCGAAAAGTTATTAGCAAATTTTAAAAATTTTTGCTTATTTGCGATGAGAAAGCTGCAAAACTCGACGTTTTTCATCCATTCAGATTCGAAAAAAATGTAACGATCTTCATAGCAAAATAGGCAATCCCCGCTCCGATTAAAGGTCCGACAGCTACTCCTTTAAATAAAGCAACTGATAAGATGGTACCAAAAACTAACGCAGTCGTAATATGGGGATCATTTTTTAACAAATCGATTCCATTAGCAGCAATCAGAGCGACTAGAATTCCCGAACCTAACGCTACCCATGCATAGGAAGACTTTACCGCTTCACCCAATTGTTTAAAACCGATTTCTCCAGTCACAATCGGTGTTAATACGGCTATAGTAATAACAGTCACCCCGATATTTATTCCTTTCTGTTGAAAAAGGGGAAACAGTTTTTCTCCTAATCCAATCCATTTAATAATCAGCAAAAATCCAACAGCTACCATTAAAGATTGATTCTTCGCTATGACTGCTACCGCTAGTAGAATCAACATAAATATAGATGCTTGTGACAATAGTTATCCCCCTGTTCTTTCCTGTTGCCTTTCAACGACCAATGATCTAACTTACCAACCTTTTATTTTTTTGTCATGATTACAAATCGTCCATTCTTTATCATGCTGTGAAAAAGCTTTAGTAATAGAGCTTTAGCAAACGTACGTGTCTTAGGAATTAATAAGAAAAAACCAATCGCATCAGTAATAAAACCTGGTGTTAGTAGAACAACCCCACCAATTAAAATACAAATGCCATCTAAAATAACCCCACTAGGCAATTGCCCTTGTTGTGTCTGTAACTGAGCAAGCCTCAGTGCCTGTAGACCTTCTTTTTTTGCTAGCCATGCTCCAAGTATACCAGTAGCAATGATAAGAAAAATCGTTGGCCAAACGCCAATAAGATTGCCTGAAAGAATTAATACGGCAATTTCAATAGCTGGTACAATAATAATTAATAACAACAATATTCGAAACATTGATTGCTCCTTTCAAATAATGAAAATAAAAACTCCATTCCGCACATTTAAAAAAGAAGACTCAAAAGAGCACGGATAGCTTTTGAATCTTCCTTTTTTAGTACACAATCGGAAGCCCGCTATGAGTTAAACTCATACCAGGCTTACATAACTCTTATAAATTATAGTACACTTGCGTGGCCTCTGTAAATGTCACCTCGAGCACTGTCAACAGTAATCTCTTCTCCATCTTTAAATAGATCGAGTGCACCTTGAACTCCAACAATAACTGGTGTGCTTAAATTAATTCCAACAACGGCTGCATGAGAAGTTAAACCACCTTCTTCTGTAATTACAGCTGCCGCTTTTTCAAACGCAGGAATCATGTCTTTATCGGTGCTATACGTCACTAGAATAGAACCTTCAGTTGTTTTTTCAAGAGCTTCAGCAGCATCTCTAGCTACAACTACACGACCAGCTGCTGAGCGTCGACCAATTCCTTGACCTTTGGCAATGACTTCACCAATTACATGTACTTTTAAAATATTTGTCGTACCTGTTTCACCGACTGGAACTCCAGCGGTTAGAACAACTAGATCACCTTGTTTAATCGTATTTGCTTCTAATGCAGTTGAAACAGTTGATTCAAACATTTCATCAGTTGAAGTCGCTTTTCTCCCTAATAAAGGATTAACGCCCCAAACAAGGTTTAATTTACGAATGACCTTTTCACAACTTGTAACAGCTACAATTGGTGACTGAGGACGATATTTAGAGACGATTCTCGCAGTATGACCGCTCTCTGTCGCTGTTAAAATAACGGCAGCATTAAGATTTGATGCTGTATGTGCAACTGATTGGCCAATTGCGCTCGTAATAGTAGTCGTTTCTTCTTTTGTTTTCTTACGTAACATTGCACTGTAATTTAATGCTTGCTCTGTACGTCTAGCAATGTTATTCATCGTTTGGACTGATTCAACAGGATAATCCCCTGCAGCCGTTTCTCCAGATAGCATGATAGCATCAGTGCCATCAAAGATTGCGTTAGCAACATCACTTGCTTCTGCTCTTGTTGGTCTTGGGTTACGTTGCATCGAATCAAGCATTTGAGTTGCTGTAATAACAGGCTTGGCAGCTTGATTACACTTTTTGATTAATTGTTTTTGAACCAAAGGAACTTCTTCCGCTGGAATTTCTACTCCCAAGTCGCCACGAGCAACCATCAAGCCATCAGAAACCTCTAAAATTTCGTCGATGTTATCGACACCTTCTTGGTTCTCAATTTTAGGGATAATGTGAATATCTCCACCATTATTGTTATCTAACAGCTCTCGGATCTCAAGCACATCTGCTGCACGACGTACGAAAGAGGCCGCGATAAAGTCAACACCTTGCTCGATTCCAAACTTAATGTCTGCTGCATCTTTTTCCGTTATAGCCGGCAAGTTTACACTTACGTTTGGTACGTTAACACCCTTTTTATTCTTTAGTGTTCCACTGTTTAATACCTTTGTTACAAGTTCTCCTTCTAGAACTTCCGTAACCTCAAGTCCAATTAAACCATCATCTAATAATAAGATAGACCCTGGCGCTACATCCTGAATCAAACCTGGATACGTAATAGAAATCTTCTTGTTGTTTCCTACAACTTCAGTCATTGATACAATTAATTCGTCACCAGCTTTAAGTTCAGCCACGCCACCTTCTAACGTTTGTGTACGAATTTCAGGCCCTTTCGTATCTAATAGAATAGCTACTGTTTGACCTGTTTTTTCAGCTGCTTCTCGAATATTTTTAATTCTAGCACCGTGCTCTTCAAAGTCACCATGTGAGAAGTTTAAACGTGCTACGTTCATCCCAGCTTCAATTAAGGCTGTTAACTTTTCTACTGATTCACTTGCTGGTCCAATTGTACATACGATTTTTGTTTTACGCATTGTCTTCCTCCTAATAAAATGGCTCTTGTTTATATTTTGATAAAATTAAATCGATAATTGTTGAGAAAGCTTGTACATGTCAAGATCAATTGAATGCTTTCTTGATAGAGCTTCTTTAATATCATGATAGACAAGTTCGTTCTTCTCAATCCCTACTGTTACTCCTGCTTTTCCATCTAACAATAAGTCCACCGCTTTTGCTCCAAGGCGACTTGCAAGAACGCGGTCGAATCCTGTAGGTGAACCACCACGTTGAATATGTCCTAAAACAGTTACACGTGTTTCAAGATTCATTTCCTCTTCAATACGATCTCCAAATTCAAAACCACTACCAATCCCTTCCGCAACGATAATGATACTGTGCTTCTTTCCACGCTCTTGTCCGCGCTTCAGTCGAGCAATAATGTCTTTCATATCATAATCAGCTTCTGGAATTAAAATAGTCTCTGCACCATCAGCTAGTCCTGACCATAATGCTAAGTCTCCAGCATGACGTCCCATAACTTCAATTACATATGTACGCTCATGAGATGTGGCTGTATCACGAATCTTATCAATCGCATCAATGACAGTGTTTAAAGCCGTATCAAAACCAATCGTGAAGTCTGTACCTGGAATGTCATTATCAATGGTACCCGGCACCCCTATTGTTGGAAAGCCGTGCTCTGTTAATTTAAGAGCCCCTTGGTAAGATCCATCTCCACCAATAACGACAAGCCCTTCAATTCCAAATTTATTTAATTGCTCAATAGCTTTTTGCTGACCTTCCAACGTCTTGAACTCTTCACAACGCGCAGTATAAAGCATTGTTCCTCCACGGTGAATAATATCACCAACAGAACCAAGCTCCATCTTAACAATATCCCCATTAATTAATCCTTGATAACCATAATAAACTCCATACACTTCTAAATCATGATAGATGGCCTTACGAACGACAGCACGAATGGCTGCATTCATTCCAGGTGAATCCCCACCACTAGTCAAAACTCCTATCCTTTTCATGAGACATCCTCCTCAAACTGAATCTTTATAAGAAAAAAATAATAAATAAAAACATCTTAAGCTTATCATGTGTACTTTTAAAATATTCATGTTGGTTTTGCTTAATCCAGTGCAACAAAAGGAGCGAAAAGTTTTTCATTCTCCACTGACACATTTATCTTTTCAAGCAAAATAAAACTGTCATTTCAAACAAACTATAACTCATCCTTTTCAAGTCTTTTCTTTTAAAACCAGTATATCCATTGTTTAAAATACCACTTTCCTTAAATGAATACAATCCAGTTACTACCAACAGAAAAAATGCTCCCCAAGGAACAGGAAGCATTTAGCCTTTATTAACAGGCGTGACATCGTTTACATAAGAAAATTGTCCGATATTTTTGTATTTTTGGTAGCGCTGTTCAATTAGCTCCTCTTCTGTTAATTCAGAAAGTGAAACAATTGACTGTTGTAATACTGAATCGATATATTCTGATTGTTGTGCAACATCACGGTGAGCTCCACCTTTTACTTCATGAACAATCTCATCAATGACTCCTAACTCTTTTAAATCAGGAGCTGTAATTTTCATCGTTTCAGCTGCTCTTTGGGCTTGAGATGCATCCTTCCACAATAAAGCTGCCGCCCCTCAGGTGATATAACGGAATAAGTTGAGTTCTCTAACATATGGATATGGTTGCCTACTCCTAATGCTAAAGCTCCTCCACTACCGCCTTCACCGATTACAATGCAAACAACAGGTACAGTTAAACCAGCCATTTCTAAAAGATTTTTAGCAATAGCCTCACTTTGACCACGTTCTTCTGCAGCTTTTCCAGGGTATGCACCTTTAGTATCGATAAAACAAATAATAGGTCTGGAGAATTTCTCTGCTTGTTTCATTAAACGTAACGCTTTACGATAGCCTTCTGGATGAGGCATACCAAAGTTACGTCGAATGTTTTCTTTTGTATCTTTTCCACGCTGATGCCCGATTACTGTTACAGGACGCCCTTTGTATTTAGCAATTCCACCAACTATCGCTTCATCATCTCCATAATAGCGATCACCATGCATTTCTAGAAAATCAGTAAATAAATGCTCGATATAATCGAGAGTTGTTGGACGCTCATTATGTCTAGCGATTTGAACACGTTCCCATGGTTGAAGGTTGCCATAAATGTCTTTCTCTAGTTGTTGTAAGCGCTTCTCAAGCTTCATAATTTCGTCTGTTAAATCAATTTCTTTTTCCTCAGTAAACGTACGAAGCTCCGAGATTTTCGTTTTCAATTCTAAAATTGGCTTTTCAAACCCTAATTCGCTTGCCATTTCCTACTACACCTCCTCTATGAAGAATGGATATCTAATATTTTCGTTAACGTCTCTTTCATCTCAAGACGTGATAACACCTGGTCTAATTGACCGTGTTTCAATAAAAATTCAGCTGTCTGAAAGTCTTCCGGTAAGTCTTGACGAATGGTTTGTTCAATAATTCGTCGACCAGCAAAACCAATTAGTGCTTTTGGTTCTGCGAAGTTATAATCACCGAGAGAGGCAAAACTAGCTGAAACCCCCCCGTAGTCGGATGGGTCATAATTGAAATGAATAAACCGCCTTGTCGATTCAGCTTTTGAAGAGCGGCACTTGTTTTAGCCATTTGCATCAAACTTAAAACACCTTCTTGCATTCTTGCGCCACCAGAAGCAGAAAATAAAATAAAAGGCAAATGCATTTCAATGGCATATTCTACAGCTCTTGTAATCTTCTCGCCTACTACTGAACCCATACTTCCCATTCGGAATCGTGAATCCATTACAGCGATTACTGCACCAAATCCATTAATTGTCCCTTTTCCTGTTACAATCGCTTCGTTTAAATTGGTCTTTTCTCTATCCGCTTCCAACTTTTCTTCATAAGTAGGAAAGTTAAGCGGATTTTGACTAATCATCTCTTTATCAAATTCTACAAAAGAGTTCGCATCAAATAAGCTCTGAATACGCTCGGGAGCCGTCATTCGAAAATGGTGTCCACACGAGTCACAAACTTGTAAGTTCTTTTGCAATTCCTTTGTATACATTATTGTCCGACAAGAAGGACATTTGGTCATTAACCCTTCAGGAACCTCTTGTTTTGCTCTTTCTGAAGGAATCGTTGCATAGCGCTTCTTCTTTTTCAAAAAATCCTTAAGCATATTCCCACCTCACTCGCTTAAGCTTAATTATTTCAATTTATGGCTAGCATAATAAAAATAGTACAAGCTAAAATCGACTATTCTCTAAATGTAATGTCATAGCTGCAACAGCCTGTGTACGGTCACGCTTTTTCAACGCTTGATAAATTTCTTCATGTTCACTTAAAGAAGCTGACATTCTTCCTGCTCTTTGGAGCGATCGCTCAATCGCAACTTTATTGTATTCTACAAGTGATACCCATAGATTTAATAAGAGCTGGTTCTCGCAAGCTTTTACGATCGTCTTATGAAACAGATAATCTTCCTCAACCGGCAAATCACCATGTGACCATTCTTCTTTCGCTCTTTCTAACAGGTGCTGAAGCTCTTCAATCGATTCATCTGAAACTCGGTCACAAGCTAACTTTAATGCCTCAAGCTCTACTATTCGTCTTGTTTCAGTTAAATCCTTCCTAGCACCTTCATCTTTTAATAAAAATGATAAAAGAATCTCCACTAGCCGATAGCTTCCAAACGGCTTAATAAAGGTTCCCTCTCCACGACGTGTTTCAATTAAATCAAGTAATTCCAAAGCACGTAACGCTTCACGGACAGAAGAGCGACCGACATCTAGACGGTCGCTCAATTCTCTTTCCGAAGGTAATTTATCTCCGCTTGTTAGCTGATCTTCATTAATAATATTGTTAATTTGCTTAATTACTTCAAGATAGACTTTCGGTTGTACTGATGACATCAGCCACCCTCACCTCAGTTACAATAGTTCTAATAACATAACAGCTTAACAAGAATGTGAAATTACTTATCGTCCCCAATAATTGCCAGTTGACGCGTTTTTTCTGCAATCTTTTCTGGATCTACCTTTTTACGAGCAACTCCAGTCTCCATTGCTGTCTTTGCCACTGCAGCAGCTACAGCCGGAGCTACACGAGGATCAAACGGAGCTGGTATAACATAATCAGCCGTCAATTCTTTATCCGTCACCAAATCTGCGATCGCATGTACAGCAGCCACTTTCATTTCTTCGTTAATGTGTGTCGCTCTTACATCTAAAGCTCCACGGAAGATTCCAGGGAACGCCAAAACGTTATTAACTTGGTTTGGAAAATCTGAACGTCCTGTCCCAATGACTTTAGCACCTGCAGCCTTTGCTTCTTCAGGCATAACTTCAGGCACCGGATTAGCCATCGCAAAAATGATTGGATCTGGGTTCATGCTTTCAATCATTTCTTTTGTTAGAGCTCCGGCAACTGATACTCCAATAAAAACATCCGCGCCTTTAATTACGTCAGCTAAGTTACCTTCAAGTTGATCACGATTAGAGAATTTAGCAACTTCTGCCTTCATATCATTCATTCCATAAGTACGACCTTCAAAGATTGCACCTTTTGAATCGCACATAATGGCGTCTCTTACACCCATGCGCTGCATTAATTTAAGAATGGCAATCCCAGCTGAACCGGCTCCATTTGCAACCACTTTAATTTCAGACATCTTTTTGCCCGTTAACTTTAAAGCATTTATTAAACCAGCAAGTGTCACAATGGCTGTACCATGCTGATCATCATGAAACACAGGAATATTTGTTTCTTTCTTCAAACGCTCTTCAATCTCAAAGCAAGCAGGTGCTGCTATATCCTCAAGATTCACACCACCAAAAGTCGGTTCAAGCAGTTTAACAGTCTCAACCATTTGATCTACATCTGTTGTTTTTAAGCAAATTGGAAACGCATCAACACCAGCAAATGATTTAAATAATACAGCCTTACCTTCCATTACAGGTAAAGAAGCCTCGGGACCAATGTTTCCAAGTCCAAGTACGGCTGTACCATTACTAACAACCGCTACCATATTGCCTTTCATTGTATATTCATAGACTGTTTCAATGTCTTCAAAAATTTCTTTACAAGGCTCTGCTACTCCAGGAGAATACGCTAGACTTAAATCCTTTGCATTACGAACAGCGACCTTTGCTTTAGACTCAAGTTTCCCTTGATTAATACGATGCATATGTAAAGCTTCTTCCCTAGTTGTTGCCACAACGACACTCTCCTTTATAGATATCTATAATTGTTCTGCTTCCCACTGGTCTGACCACTTCTAAAACAATCTTTATTATATAGAAAATTCCTTCATAAGCCAAGAGTAAATTAATATAAACTCATTTGGGCAGTGGCTCCGTTCGGCGCGCCGAGTTTGATCCAAAAGGTAAAAACCAACCTTTTGGGCACCGGCTTCTCTCGCTGCACGTTTCTCTGAGAAAACCACTCAGAGAAACTTAAAACCTTGCAGCGGCTCCGCTCGGTGCGCCGAGTTTGATCCAAAAGGTAAAAACCAACCTTTTGGATCAAACTCTTAATATTACATTCTCATCACCTAATAGGTTTTTCATACCTGTTAGAAATGATGGGGTTGGGTTTATCTTGTATTCTTGTGGGAGGTGTTTCGTTTGTTTCGTTCTTTCATAATACAGAATGACTGGGGTTGGTCCAGTATGAGTCATTAAATAATGCTTTACCTTTTCAAGCACATCTAGTTTTTCTTGTTCTGGAACGATACGTAAGTAAAGGGTCTGTCGTTCTTTTTTTCCTGCGAGGCTACTTACTGGACCTGCTTTCTCGACAATAAATTGCGTTTTTTCTTTCGATTGATCAAAGCGTCCTTCAAATAATAGAAGCTCGCCTTCTTCAAAGGTTGATGACACCTGCTTCCACACACGTGGAAATAAGACTAACTCACATTCTCCGGATTCATCAGAGAGCGTACCAAAAGCCATTCCATCGCCCTTTTTTGTCTTTATTTTCTTAACTTGAATGATTAAGCCAGCTATTCTTGAAGAACTGGTTGTAGTCAGTGCGTTTTGAATGGTTTTACGCCCTACCTTTTCTAGCTGCGCTTTCCACATCTCTATTGGATGTCCGGATAAATAAAAACCGAGCGCTTCTTTTTCAAAATCCAGCTTTTCTTGAATTTGTAGTGGCTCAACTTCTCTATAACTTGGCGGCTGTATGTCTAACGTAAATAAGCCTTCTGTTTCATCTTGAAAGGAATTGACTTCTTGCGCAAAACCGATTGCTTCTTCTACTGCATAAAGCATTGTCGCACGATCTACCCCGAATTCATCCATTGCTCCAGCCTTTATTAAGTTCTCGATCGCCTTTTTGTTAACCACTTTTGAATTGATTCGTACAACAAAACGAAACAAATCATTAAAAGCCTCTTTTTTATTTTCTTCAACAATCAAACGTGCTGCTGGTAAACCAACATGTGAGATTGGTAATAGACCAAAACGAATAGAATTCTCTTCAATGGCAAAAAGAATATCACTTTTTGATACCGATGGACCTAATACCTCATATCCAGCATCCTTACATTCCTGCAAATGATGAGCAAGCTTATCATGTTGATTCCAAACGGAAGATAACAAAGCAGTATAAAAAGCAAGTGGATAATTCACTTTTAAGTAAGCCAGATAATAACTGATCATACTGTACGCTACAGCATGACTGCGGTTGAATCCATAATCAGCAAATCTTTCAATTAACTCATATATTTCTTCCGCAATGGAAGTCGAATATCCTTTTTCTTTTGCTCCTTTTATAAAAGCTGCACGTTGTTGGTCTAATTCGTCTTTCTTTTTCTTGCTAATTGCTCGACGAAGCAAGTCTGCTTCCGCTAAAGAAAACCCTGCCATTACAGAAGCTATTTCCATAATTTGTTCTTGGTAAATAAGCACACCATACGTTCGGCTTAAAATCGGCTCTAAATCAGGATGGACAAATGAAACTTGGCGTATACCATGTTTCCCACTTACATAGTCTGGAATGTATTTCATCGGACCAGGACGGTACAGTGCGTTCACAGCTACAATATCTTCAAATTCTGTTGGTCTTAGTTGCTTAAGAGCTTGTCGCATCCCAGCTGATTCAAGTTGAAATACACCTGTTGTCTCTCCTTTAGCCAATAATTGAAAGGTCTTTTCATCATCAAAAGGAATCGTTGTGACATCCAGTTTCTTAGCTGTTTGTTTTTCAATTAGAGTCGTGATTGTTTCAAGAAGTGTTAAGTTACGTAACCCAAGAAAGTCAAATTTCAATAGGCCTAGTTTTTCAACAATGTCCATAGTTGCTTGAGTTAATGAAATTTGTGCATGTCCTGCTTGCAATGCCATAACTTGCGTTAATGGATCTCTGCTTATAACTACTCCTGCCGCATGGGTGGAGGCATGCCGGGGCAACCCTTCCAATTCCTTTGCAATTTGCCATAAATGTTTAAGTTCCTCAGATTGATCGATCATTTCTTTTAGAGCATCATTTTCATAGATTGCTCTCGTTAAGGACATACCAGGAGAAGCAGGTATTTGTTTGACTAATTGTTCAATAACGTAACTGTCTGTCCCAAGAACTTTCCCAACATCTCGAATGACAGCTCTTGCTGCAAGAGTGCCGAAAGTGATAATTTGTGCAACATTGCCCTTTCCATACTTATTTTGTACATAAGCAATAACTTCATCTCGGCGGTGGTCAGGGAAATCAATATCAATATCAGGCATTGAAATTCGTTCATGGTTGAGAAAACGTTCAAATAATAAATCATATTGAATCGGATCAACATTTGTAATCTGTAAGACATAGGCAACGAGAGATCCTGCAGCCGACCCTCTCCCGGGACCCGTTAATATATTTTGTTCTCTTGCATAGGTCATAAAATCCCATACAATCAAAAAATAATCACTGAAGCCCATACGTTCTATAACAGCCAATTCTTTATCTAATCTTGCCCTTAATGGATCTGTTATGGATTTATAGCGTAACTTTAAACCTTTTAAACAGAGTTCTCGCAAAAATTCATTAGAACTCTTTCCTTGATTATTCGGATAAACCGGAAGTTTTGGTTTATCCAATTCAAGGTGAACAGAACATAAGTTAGCAAGGGTTTGTGTCATACTCAAAGCTTCTTTTTGACCGTTAAATAATTGTTCCATTTCCGTTGGACTCAGCATATAAAAAGACTTTTCTTTTCCAGTGAGCAATCTTTCCTCTGCTTTTACTCCGTCACGAATGGCTCGAATAACCGCAAAAGCCTTTTGGTCTTCTGGTTTTAGAAAGAAACATGGTTGTGATGCTATTGTCTTCATGCCTGTTTGTTCTGAGAATTTCTTAACCGCTTGTCCCTTCCAAGAATCGCCGTCTGTATCTGGCTGTACTTCAAGAAACCAATCGTCCATTTTTGTTTGCCCACGCCATAATTCCAACCAATCGAACGCTTTTGTAAATTCACCTTCTGCTAAATATCCATCTATTGGACCCTGTTCGACAGGAATAATAATAAGTATATCTTCAAAAAAGCGAATAGCTTCATGACTTGTCAAAAACAATTGCTTTTCCTGTTTATGACCAAGAACAGTAGCCAACTTTAATAGATTTTTAAAACCGTTTTGATTTTTAGCATACAGTCGCAAAGAAGCTAATTCGCTTATTCCTAGGTTTCGATTTCGTTCAATCGTTATTTCAAGTCCAAATATCGGCTTAATCTTATTTTTTTGACAAGCCTCGTAAAACGGAACAGCTCCATACATAACATGCCTATCACATAAAGCGAGAGCGTTGTAACCGAGCTCTTTCGCTCTTGAAACAAGCCTCTCAATTCGATTGGTTGATGATAGAAGACTGTATTCACTGTACACATGATTTAAGACAATCTCCATTTCAACTCTCCTCATCTTTCATCTTTTGTCTCTTTAGTATAGTACATATTAGTGACTAATGAATATGAGAGTGCCTTTTCTCATTTTTTATGTGCATATTTCTCCTAGCCTTGTCCTATATATGTAAGAGACATGTTGCATTTATTTATCTTCCAATAGAAAGGTGGTTTCATATGCTAAGCCGCGAACTATTAGCTACATTAATTGTTGATTTTTTTGTTGCATTCGGTGTAATCATTGGCGGAGCGATCATTGGCGGAATTGGTGCATTTTTAATTGGAAAACCACCATTATCGGTGATTCATGATTTAGCAGGAAGCTTAAAGATATGGGCAATTGTTGCAGCGATTGGTGGAACTTTTGATGCGATTACTAATATTGAACGAGGACTTTTTTATGGGACTCATGATGATATCTTTAAAACTGGTTTTATGATCTTAGCCGCCTTATGTGGTGCTCATTCTGGTACAGTTTTAATCCAATGGCTCGTCGGGGAAACACTATCATCATGAGAATTCCTCCTCTTTATGAACGTCGAACGGTACAACGCTTTTTCGCTGGAATCATACTAGGAATTTTAATTGGCTGGTTCTTTTTTATTTATCAATATGGTCAAGTATATGAAGGATTAATCTTTCGTTTGTCTGAACAAGAGGCTGTCATCGATCAACTTGAAAAGGATATTGAACAATTGCTAAGTGAACAGCGAAAATTAAATGAAGAGAATCAAAAAAAGTTAACGATTCAGGAGATCGAAATTCAATACAGCAATGATCGCAAACTGAGGTTAAATCAACTTACCCTTCTCGATTTAAAACAACAAGCTTTACAAGAATTGCAATACGTAAAGCGAAAAGACATCGAAACCGTTTCTAATATGAAAGATTTAATGATTAGCTCTTTAGAAAACAAAGTATTTTCTGTCGGAGAAAGGCGTTATCAGCTTAAAGTTGAAGAAGTTTACCTCTATACAACATTAACCATACATGTAAAGATTGTTCCCTCAGGTTAAAAACCACAATTTTTCGAACTTTATTCATCAAATATCTATTTTTTTCTAACTTTATTGTATAATAAAGTAAAACCCTCAATAGTTAGGAGGAAACTAATCATGGATGTTACCGGAAAAGAAATGGTGATTAATCGCAAAGAAATGGCTCTAAAAAAAGTCGAAAAGATCAAAAATGGCTTATCGGCTTTTGCTGAATCAGAAGAAGTCATCGAATTCGTTCGGAAAGAGTTAAGAAAAGATGGCGTTGAAGTGCACGAAGATATTACCGAGATTGGCTGTTGGTTTATTCCGGCTAACCAATGAAACTAGGGACTCTTCCTATTTGAGGGAAAGAAGATTTCGTTACACAAAATCTTCTTTCCCTCTTTTAGTTATTTACTTACCGCTACTAACTTTGCTACAACCTCGTCCGCTTCCTCCCATGAATACACGGTTGCCCCCGAAGCCATTGGATGACCTCCGCCATTATGTTCGGCAGCAATCCCATTAATAACAGGACCCTTTGAGCGTAACCTTACTCGTATTTGATCTTGCTCTTCAACAAAAAACACCCATGTTCTTAATCCTTCCACATCTGAAAAGGCATTAACAAGTTGAGACGATTCGTTTGACGTGACAGAAAACTTTTCTAAGTCCTCTCTAGTTAAACGCATCACCCCTACCCCCTCTACAATGGTGAAATTTTGCAAAACATATCCTTGTAAACGCGACATTTTCAAATCTTTCTTATGTAATTTTGTATAGAATTCTGTTTGATTAAAACCTTGTTCTACTAATATAGCTGTCCTTCTATGAGTTCCGGCCGTCGTATTGTTATACAAAAAACGACCTGTATCTCCAACTATGCCAGCATACAGGAGCAATGCAGCGTCTGAACTCAACGTATACCCTTCTTCTTGTCCTTGGATGTAAAACTCTACGATCATTTCACTTGTTGAACTAAATGCTGTATCAACCCAGACAAGATCTCCATAAGGCTCCTCATTCGGATGGTGGTCAATTTTAATTACGTATTTTGCTTGATTGATTCGCTTATCATCTATTCGAGCTGTATTGGCCGTGTCACATACGATAACTAAGGCGTCGTTATACAACTTATCATCAACCTTATCCATCATCCCTAAAAACGCCAGAGATGGCTCGTTCTCCCCTACAGCTAAAATATGTTTATCAGGATAGCGCTCTTTGATCAGCTTCACTAGACCTAATTGAGAACCAAGTGCATCTGGGTCTGGGCGCTCATGCCGATGAACAATAATCGTATCATATTGTCTAATTTGTTCTTGAATTTCTTTTATCATCTTCTCATACTCCTTTTTGTTCACTGATCCTCCACTAGCAAAATCCCTCTAATCGAGATACAATAACGAAAGGGATTAAAAGGAGGATTTATTTGTATGGACAAGTTATTAACAATAATTATTGTTATTTCTGCCGTTTTCTTTATGTATAATAAGTTTAAATCATGGCGTGCGGAAGAATCTTTATTAAAGCGTATCTACCAAACAAAATCATCCTTTGCTCTTGGTTGCTTCTTAACAGCCTTCGCAGCAAATTTAATGATTTTTCCAAGAAGTCAGATTGATTTCGTTGTTGGCATCGTTTTTGCTATTTTGGGTTTAGCTAATATTATTTTCGGTTTTCGGGCTTCCCGCCATTATATCTCACAATTAGATAATTAATCTTAACTTGAGGCAATATCAAAAGGTACACTTCAAACTCTCCATCTAAGTTGCAATGGCTTCACTCGTTACACGCCTGCTATGAGAAATCCACTCCTAGCAGGCTTGAACTACTGGTAACGGCTTCGCTCATTGCAGAGGCAATATCAAAAGGTACACCTTAACCTTTTGATATTGCCACTTTTCATTTTACTCTATTAATTGGGCTACCATTAAGGCTTTGCCGACTATGTTGCCTTCATGGTAGAGTTCGACATCGATCTTCCCATGCTTTCGTCCGATTTCTAATACTTTAGGCAGGATCGTCATAACGCTGTCAATTTGAACAGGTTTAATAAAATAGAGCGTGATATTTTCAACGACTAGATCACCTTTTTTATATTTCCGCATTACTCTACTCCCAACCTCAGTTACCAACGTTGTAATAACCCCATATGAGATCGTTCCAAGTTGATTAGTCATTTGCGGTGTAACTTCACACTCGTATGTCAGTTCGTCACCTGTGACTTCTTGGACACGACTTGTAACAATATCTTCAATCGTTTCTCCGATATGCGGTTGTCGTTGTACCATTTGCAACGCTTTTAGTACATCTTGACGGCTAATGACACCAAGTAACTTTCTCTGGTTATCAATTACAGGAAGCAACTCAATCCCTTCCCAAACCATTACATGCGCAACTGCAGCTACCGATGTACGCTCATTAACCGTGATTGGATTTTTTGTCATTACTTTTTCAATGGGTGTTTGTTTCGTAGCACTTAGTACATCCTTCGCTGCCACCATCCCTTGGATCTTCATGTTAGCATCGATAACTGGATAACGACTATGTCCTGTACGGTCATTTAAATCATGCCACTTTTCAACTGTATTTTGGGTTGTCATATAGAACGTATCTTGTAAAGGTATTAATATATCGTCAACTAATACAATTTCCTTTTTAATTAGTTGGTCATAGATTGCTCGGTTTATCATTGCAGCAACAGTAAACGTATCATAACTTGTTGAGATTATTGGTAGTTGCAGTTCATCTGCTAGAGCAATCACTTCATCACTCGTATTAAATCCCCCTGTAATTAAAACTGCAGCCCCGCCTCAAGCCCAACTTTATGAACTTGGACACGGTTACCAACGATTAATAAGTTTCCTGCTTCTACATAGCGCATCATAGCATCAAGCTTCATTGCTCCGATAACAAAACGGTTTAATGTTTTATATAAACCTTCACGCCCACCTAGAACTTGTCCATCAACAATGTTAACGACCTCTGCATATGTAAGTTTTTCGATGTTTTCCTTTTTCTTCTTTTCTATACGAATTGTCCCTACACGTTCTATCGTACTAACAAGCCCTTGATTCTCCGCTTCCTTGATCGCCCTATAGGCCGTTCCTTCACTCACTGTCAGCGCCTTTGCAATCGAACGAACGGAAATCTTTTCTCCTACTTCTAAATTTGTTATGTATTCTAAAATTTGCTCATGCTTAGTAGCCATGATAGTCACCACACTTTCAAACTGTTTCACCGAATTTTCGAAACTGTACTAATACTTATTATACGTGTGAATGTGGCGACTATCAAGAACTGCATCATTACCCTCTTACTTTTGCTCTTACCTGTCTGTATTTTTTTACCAATACAGCTTCACGTCTCTGCTGATTTTTATGATATAACAGATGTAATCCGTTTCCACTAATGACGAGAACTGCGAGTCCTGTCCACGCCCAAGAAAAGACTTGATCAATCATTGAACCATTAAACGGTAAGTACTCTAGTCCATAAATCAACATCGTCATTGATAAGAGAAAAGAGATAAACAATCTTTGTTTCATAGACATCCCTCCGCAACTAATCCTTATACAGCATATGTAACGAAATAAATAAAAAGAACAAGCCTTGGTTCAAGCAACCTACATTTGTAGGATGAATATAAAAAACCAACCAGTATTCCTAGTTGGTTTTAGTCTTGTAATCTACTTGTCCTTAAACTGATTAAAATTCAATTTCATCCCCTATTGACAAATAAAGACCTTTCTTCCCTGAGAGATTCTCAGTAAACTCTACTGGATCTTGCTCAATGACAGGGAATGTATTGTAATGAATCGGAACAACTTTCTTTGCTTGAAGCCATTCAGCAGCAGTAGATGCATCCTCAGGTCCCATTGTGAAGTTGTCACCAATTGGCAAGAAAGCAAGATCTATTGCATTTCGTTCACCAATTAATTTCATATCGCTAAACAACGCTGTATCTCCGGCATGGAAAATCGTCTTCCCTTCAGCTGAAAATAAGATACCCGCTGGCATACCTGTATAGACGATCTTTTGTTCTTCTTCTACAGTATAGGACGAACCGTGAAATGCTTGTGTTAACTTAACCTTCCCGAAATCAAATTGATGAGCACCGCCAATATGCATTGGATGCGTACGTACACCTTGCCAACTTAAATATGTAGCTAATTCAAATGGTGCGATAACAAGAGCATCGTTTCGTTTCGCTATTGCTACTGTGTCACCTACATGATCATTATGACCATGAGTTAATAGAATTACATCTACTTTTAGTTCCTCTTCCTTTAAATCTGTTTGTCCGTTTCCTGTTAGAAAGGGATCAACAATAATTCGAGTTCCCTCTGTCTCAATTAGAACAACTGAATGTCCATGATAACTAACTTTCATCGTATACACTCCTTTTACAAAATTAACCCTTTACAGTAATTTAAACAACACTTCGAAAAAGTCCTGCTACTATTTTAAAGAAATATGAGTATTATACTGTTCCGGCTCTTTCTCCTCTTCACTTTCTTAATTCTCCATATGATGATACATTAAGAACTAACCTTGCGATTGAAAGGAGTAATTATGTCACAACAACGTATCGAAACGATTCAAAAATGGCTCAAAGACCAAAATGCCGAGTTTGCTTTTATTCAGAGTAAAGCCAATTTATTTTATTTAACTGGATTTCGCTGTGAACCTCACGAACGTTTAATTTCCTTATTTGTATTTCAAGACAAAGAACCTTTTCTTGTTTGTCCAAATATGGAGAAACCACTAATTTCTCAGGCTGGTTGGGCTTATCCCATCATTGGATATAGTGATCACGAAAATCCTTGGGAGCTAATCAATAAGTATCTTTCAACCTATTCATTCGAACAAAATATAGCAGCAATTGAAAAAGAGGCACTCTCTGTGGCTAGACATGAGCAGCTACAAAACCTATTCCCTACTTTCACCTTTGTAAACTGCGAACAAGGGATAATGGAAATGAGATTAATCAAGAATGAAGACGAAATTGCTATCTTACGAGAAGCAGCTAAGCTTGCTGACTTTGGAGTTGAAGTTGGTATAAACGCCGTAAAAAAAGGACGTACAGAAATGGAGATTCTTGCTTTGATCGAGTATGAGTTGAAGAAAAAAGGAATCGCTGAAATGTCGTTCGGGACTTTAGTATTAAGTGGAGAGAATACGGCTAACCCACACGGCCACCCAAATACGAAACAAATCAAAGAAGGTGATTTTGTCTTATTTGATTTAGGGGTTGTGGTAGAAGGATACTGTTCAGACATAACTAGAACTATTATCCTTGGTCAGCCAACCGAACAACAAGAGCAAATTTATTCTACCGTATTAAAAGCCCAGGAAGAAACGTTACATATTTGTAGAGAAGGAACGATCTTAGGTGATTTAGACCGAAAAGCCAGATCGATTATTTCTAACGCTGGTTACGGGGAGTACTTTCCTCACCGGATTGGCCACGGTCTAGGATCTGAAGTTCATGAACTTCCTTCATTAAATGAAACAAATAATGATCGCTTACAAGTAGGGATGACCTTTACGATTGAACCTGGAATCTATTTACCTGGCGTCGGCGGAGTCCGTATTGAAGATGATGTCCTCATTACTAAACAAGGACATGAATGCTTAACAAAGTTTCCAAAGGAGTTGCAAATCATTCATAGTTAAAGGGAAACAACAAGAGGGCGTCTCAAAAGGAAGCAATGTGCTTAGCCATTGCTACTTCTTAAAGTACTTTTGAGACAACCTCCTCTATTTATGATCTTGCCAAACCCATGTAAATAATTTTCCTTCGCCATTCATAAAACGGATATCAATTCGCTCTAGATTAGGGTACTGTGACTCTTTTAATCGTTTTACATAATTGGTAACGTCTTCTTGTTCATCTAATTTTAAAATATCAAGTACTTGTTCCATCTTTTTCTTTGCTTCTTTACCTTTTACCACATGATTGCCGTGTTCAAATTCATACTGACTTGGACTATCAAATTCCCATTGATATTCGATTCCTTTTTCAACTACTGTAATTCGTATCGAAAAAAGACTCATCAATTCTGTACCAGCAGCACTGACTGGTCCTGCAAAAACTCCGAACAATAAAAATGCAACAACTGATAACGAATACCATCTATTCATGTACATCACCTCAGTTTTAACATGTACAGAAAATGGTAATTTATTCATCCTAGTTTCTTATCGATAGCGATTAATGACATCCACCCCACCTGTTACTTCTAATACCGTCCCGGTTACCATATCTGCATTTTCTTCACATAGAAAGAGAATAGCTCTAGCGATATCTTCCCCTGTTCCACTCCTACCTATTGGCGTCTCACTATCATGATTCAATCTTGCTTCTTTGATCGTCGCTTCCTTCATTTCTCCCAAAATATTACCAGGACAAACCATATTAGCCGTTATTCCATATTCGGCTTCCTCTATTGAAACCGTCTTCATCAAAGAAACAAGTCCAACTTTAGCTGCAGCATAAGCAGAACGATAGATCCAACCCGGAGCACTATTTGCCCCTTGAAAGCCATATGTAACAATTCTACCAAATCGCTGTTTACGCATAATGGGAACTATTTTTCTTAACAAGTGATACACTGCGCTTAAATTTCCTTCTATCATGCTATACCATTCGTCTAGTTCATAGTCGACTAACTTCTTCCTCTCAAACACATAAGGACCCGCATTATTTATTAATAAATCGATTCTATTGTAACGGTCCATTGCTTCCTCAACTGCGCAATTAATATCTTCCTTTTTTGTTACATCCGCTTGTACAAAATGCAACTTGTGAGCATACTGTTTCCAGCGATTTCGCAATTGCTTCACTGCTTCCTCATCACTACGAAAGGTGACTGTTACGGAATAACCATTCGCTAATAGAGCTTCTGTTACTTGCACCCCAAGTCCCTTTGTACCTGCTGTAATGAACGCATGCCGCATCAAAACTTCCCCTCACCTTTAACCTCTCTTAGATCATACTATGTTTTAAGGGGAAAAGTAAAAAGGATCGCTTGAATGAAAGAGCAAAAGCTCCCCAAGGTAAAAACCATCCTTGGGGAGCTTTTGCTCTATTTTTTCATTTTGTCATATTGGTGTGCCATTTCGTCTTGGTGGCGTTGTTCGTCATGGGTGCCATGACTGTATGAATCCATCACTTGCTGATGTACAGTCATTTCCCCTTCTACGTCATACGTTGCGTTTGTTAATTTATGTTCCTTCATCTCGTTGTGCCCCCTTCTAAGTATTAACTACCTTAGTTAGTATTGGCACAACTTTGTTTATTATGTGATGAAAGATCTATTTTTGAACTGCTGCATGTAAGCACTGTTCAGCTTTCGTTAATGCGATTTTTACTTGTTCGAACCCTGTACCTCCAGCACTATTTCGACGGGCGACAACAGTTTTTGGTAGTAAGACTTCATAAATGTTTTCTTCAAACAGCTCGCTCGCTTCTTGATAGTCTGAAAAAGGTAGATCTAGTAAGAAAACTCCTTTTTGAATGGCTACAAGGACAAGCTTTCCTACTACTTCATGCGCCTGACGGAAAGGCATTCCTTTTGTCGCTAAATAGTCTGCTAATTCAGTAGCATTTGAAAAGTCTTGGTGTACAGCTTTTTCCATCTTATCTGTGTTAACAGTCATTGTTTCAATCATACCCGCAAAGATGTTCAATGAACCTTTTACCGTCTCGACCGTATCGAACATGCCTTCTTTGTCTTCTTGCATATCTTTATTGTAGGCAAGTGGTAATCCTTTTAACGTCGTTAATAACGAGAATAAGTTCCCATAAACTCGTCCTGTTTTCCCACGAATAAGCTCAGCCATATCTGGGTTTTTCTTTTGTGGCATGATGCTTGAACCTGTTGCAAACGAATCATCCATCTCAATAAATTGAAATTCTTGAGTCGACCAAAGAATCAATTCTTCACACAAACGAGATAAATGCATCATCAAGACAGAAGACGCACTTAAAAATTCCACAATAAAATCACGGTCACTTACCGCATCAAGGCTGTTATGATAAATATCGTCAAAGCCTAAAAGTTCTGCAGCATAAGCACGATCAATTGGAAACGTCGTCCCTGCCAAAGCTCCTGCACCTAATGGTGAAATGTTTAATCGTTTCATACTATCTTCTAGACGGCCATAATCACGCTCCAGCATCCAGAAATAAGCAAGCAAATGATGAGCAAATGAAACTGGTTGAGCGCGCTGAAGATGAGTATATCCAGGAATCAATGTTTCAACATGATTCGTAGCCTGGTTATACAATGCTTCTTGCAGCTTTTTCACAGCAACCATGATTTCTTTTGTATTATTACGTAAATAAAGGTGCATGTCTGTTGCTACTTGGTCATTACGACTACGTCCAGTATGAAGCTTTCCTCCAACTGGCCCAATCTCGTCAATAAGCATTTTTTCAAGGTTCAAATGAATATCTTCTTCTGAAACAGAGAATTCAAGCTCACCTTTTTTTGCCTTTTCACGAAGAATAGTTAAGCCAGCTTTAATTTGCTCGACTTCATCTGCTGGAAGAATACCGCATTTCCCGAGCATAGATACATGCGCAAGGCTTCCTTCGATATCTTCGTCGACAAGAGCTTGGTCAAAGCCGATCGATGCACCGAATGCATCGACCCACTCTTCCGCTGTTTTAGTAAAACGTCCACCCCAGAGCTTAGACACTATTGTGTAACCTCCTTCTTCTCTTTGCTCACCATGCTGTTTACTTTCGTTGATAATCCCCAAAGTGAGATAAAGCCAACTGCTGCACTGTGATCAAATTCATCATCCGTTGAATACGTAGCAAGTTTTTCATTGTATAGAGAGTAAGGCGATTTACGTCCTTCTACAATCGCGTGACCTTTAAATAATTTCACACGTACAACTCCCGTTACTGTCTTTTGCGTTTCCGTTAAAAAGGCTTGAAGTGCTTTTGTAATTGGCGAGAACCATAGACCATCGTAAATAACTTCAGACAGCTTCTTAGAAATCACAGGTTTAAAGTGTGCCACTTCTTTCGTCAATGTGATATCTTCTAATTCCTTATGAGCTTTAATTAAAGTCATCGCTCCTGGACACTCATATACTTCACGAGACTTAATCCCAACAAGACGGTTTTCAACATGATCAATTCTTCCAACTCCATGCTTACCAGCAACTTGGTTTAGCTCTAGAATTAATTGATCAAGTTGATAAGATTTACCGTTTAGAGTAACAGGAACACCTTGCTCAAACCCAATTTCAATAATTTCAGCTTCATCTGGCGTATTCTCAATTGCTGCCGTTAATTCATATGCACCTTCTGGAGGAGTCGCCCATGGATCTTCTAGAATTCCACATTCGTTTGCACGTCCCCATAAGTTTTGGTCAACTGAATAAGGATTATCCAAATCAACTGGAATTGGGATATTATTGGCTTTTGCATATTCAATCTCTTCGTCACGTGACCAACCCCATTCACGAACTGGAGCTAGCACTTTCAAATTAGGATTTAAAGCTTGAATAGATACTTCAAAGCGCACTTGGTCATTTCCCTTACCTGTACAACCATGTGCAACTGCAACCGCTCCTGTTTCTTCAGCAATCTCCACAAGTTTCTTTGAAATTAGTGGACGAGATAATGCTGATACTAGTGGGTATTTTTCTTCATACATAGTATGTGCTTGCAATGTAGGAAGAACAAAGTCCTCAGCAAATTCTTTTTTTGCATCGATTGAGTAAGATTCAATCGCACCTACATCTAATGCTTTCTGTTTAACAAAATCCAAATCTTTTCCTTCGCCAACATCTAAACCTACAGCAATGACATCATAACCTTTATCTGCTAACCATTTAATTGCAACTGATGTATCTAACCCGCCTGAATATGCTAAAACTACTTTCTCTTTACTCATCTCTCATAACCTCCACTGAATATTAATACTCTAAATATTATTTTTATACATAGTTATTCAAAAAAATGAGTGCTTCTTATCTCTGCACCGTTTTGCATAAAACCAAATACAATTCTTATTAATATTCATAACTTTAACAGGGGTGCTTCGTTTTGGCAAGTAGTTTTTTGTGTTTTTTTTATAGTTTTTATTTTCATTTCCTTAAACTTTCGTTATGATCAACATTGAGGTGACTAGTATGAGTGTAGAATATATTTTTGATTCACGTCTGGGACTGTCGATACCAAAAGTAGAAGGTACATGGAGCGACTTAAGCATAGATATTCAACAGCAAGTATTAGCAAAATGGGAGGCGATTAGAGGAACTATCCCCGACCGAATTAAAGAAATAGAAAAAGAAATTGAAATCATTCACGAACAGTTAACAGAAGAGGAAGACTTTGAACGATCCTGTGAACTTAACTTAGAAATGGCTGAACTCGCATCAACAATTAATGAATTATGGATTTGGTTTCGGGTATCGCCTACAGTGACATAGTAAGCTACACACCATTTAGGCGTGCCTGTTTTACATTATTAATAAACGCGCTACAAATAAAAAAAGATTGGCGATATCACCAATCTTGCAAAATCAGATTTTTTATTATCTTAAAAAAATGTGGCAATTGCTTCGAAGGCATCTAAAAAAGGTGAAAACCACCCTTTTTTATTTATCTTAAAAAACATGGCAATCGCTCCGCTGATTGCTTCGAAGGCATCTAAAAAAGGTGAAAACCACCCTTTTTTAGATGCCTTCTTCTATTAATCGTCTTTTTTGGTAGAAGTGTTGGCCTATTTCTATTACTTGTTGGGAGAAGCGGTAATTTAAACCTGCTGAAACGGCCATTCCGACAAGTGGAACACCTTGGATAAGCTTTTTCCTTAGCATCGTAATGACGAAACTTTTTACTAACTGATTCGTTAATTGTTCTAAGCTGCTCTCTTGTAAAATGGCATCATCGCCTTCGTAAAAGATGTGCTCACGCTCTTGTCTTTCGACTTCTTCTAGAAGCTTATCCCATTCTTCTGCTTGATAGGCTTTCGGAAGTGTAGCGACATAGAATAGTTTTAGTAAATTCACCATCTCGATTGGTCGTCTAACATCATACCCGTACACTAAAGCTAAGTGTTGCAAAGAGCGCAATTGAATAATTGCAAGCGCAGGTAAATCTGCGAGCAATAAAAACATTCCTCCCATTCCAGTCAGTCCACCTTGTCCTAATGCTAGCAAACGTTGTTTTGCCATTAATTGCTCAGCAATATAGTCAAGTTGTTCTAAAGGTAATGCTTGTAATTGTTCAATGGTTGTAATACTAGAATCGAACAACCTTGCATGGGCAATGACTCTTTTTTTTGTTTCTTCATGAGAGCGGCTATGTTGCAGCCAAGCCTGTAAATGGATCAAACACGAATCCATCTTTTCTAGCCATTTTTGTTTTTGTTTTTGGCTTAGTTGTTCATAAAGACGTTCATTCCATTTATTATACGTACCACCAAGATCTGTTGCATCATAATGAAAGAAAGTCTCTTCCCATTCTTTTATTTCATTCCAACGTTGACTCATTTAGATCCCTCTTTACCTGTATACATTTTCCTCTTGAACATTGGTGAATAAGTCCATTCATCTTTTGCCCGTTCTTGAATCATTTCAAATGCATGAAGCATCGTATTCATTTGCTTAATGTGTTGGAAAAAGATTGCCTCTGCTGTCTTAGGTGAAACCGTACTTCCGTATCCTTGACTTACTTCACCAAACTGACTTGCGATGCAATGCTTTACACTCATTAATTCTTCATTGTGACTAGGAATTCCTGCTTCCCTTGCTGCATCATGAATGATTTCAAGTCCAAGAACAATGTGTCCCATTAAATGACCAGATGTTGAATAATCTGGTGCAACCGGCTCAGTGAAAAGTTCTGTTTTTCCTAAGTCATGCAAAAGGCATGCTGACATAATGATGTCACGGTTTACTTGCGGATAAAGTGGTAAAAGTTGTAAGGCAGCTCTACTTACATGAACGATATGGTCTAATAATCCTGCATAATACGGGTGATGATAATTTTTAGAGGCTGGGATCGTTGTTAAACGTTCCCGTAACAATTTCTGACTGAATACGTTTTTGATAATAGATCTTAGCGTTTCCGAATGGACTTCCTCCATCATTAAACGCAACTCATGCCAAAGTTCTTCTCGATTGACACCGTCTTTTGAAATTAACTGTGAAACATTAATAGCATCATCATCTGTCGCTAGACGCATTCGATTTATATTTAGTTGAACTTGGCCACGATATGTAATAACTGTTCCTTCGATCTTCACAATTGATTTCCGAATGAACAATCGCTTCTGATCATCAGTAATGTCCCATAAACGAGCTAATATAACATGTAAATTTTTTTCGATTGTAAAATTGGCATACTCACTCCCGTTAGATGCCTGTTTAATTTCTCTTTCTTTAATTAGAAAAAAATCTGTAATCGTATCTCTCTCTTGCCAACTCGCCATGTGCATCCCCCCTATTCGCTTATGTTCAGTCTATGCGACATAGAAAGTTTTCAGTCTAATGATAGCTTTTATAAATAGAAAATGTAAAGTGATGAACTGTTTCCTGTTTCTATATAAGAGAATCCCTCCTATTGTATGATAGGAGGGATCAAATTTTCTACTTATTTCGAAAGTCTTACTGTATCACGAGCAATCATTACTTCTTCATTCGTTGGGATAATGATAACTTTTACCGGTGAATGAGGATAGTTAATGAATGCTTCTTTTCCACGTACTTTATTTAGAGAAGGATCCCAATAAACGCCCATGAACTCAAGGCCTTTAAGTACACGCTCACGAATAACATCACTATTTTCGCCGATTCCAGCCGTGAAGATAATCGCATCAACTCCACTCATACGAGCAGCATACGAACCAATGTATTTATGAATACGAGAAGTGAATACTTCCAAAGCAAGCTCAGCACGTTCGTTTCCACTTTCCGCTTCACTTTCAATATCACGAAGGTCGCTTGAGAATCCTGATACACCTAACAACCCACTACGCTTATTCAATGTGTCTAATACTTCATATGCATCTTGGCCTGTTTTCTCCATAATATATGGAATTAATGCCGGATCAATGTTACCAGAACGAGTTCCCATCGTTACCCCTGCTAATGGCGTAAAGCCCATAGACGTATCGATTGATTTACCACCTTCAATCGCTGCAATACTTGCCCCATTTCCTAAGTGACAAGAAAGGAGACGTAATTGTTCGATTGGACGACCTAATAACTCTGCCGCACGCTCTGAAACATATTTATGAGAAGTACCGTGGAAACCATATTTACGAATACCAAATTTCTCATAATATTCATAAGGTAGACTATATAGGAAAGACGATTCTGGCATTGATTGGTGAAAAGCTGTATCGAACACTGCTACTGCAGGTACATTCGGTAATACTTCTCTAAAGGCTTTAATTCCAACCACGTTTGCAGGATTATGCAAAGGCGCAAGCTCAGATACTTCTTCAATTCCTGATAATACTTCATCGGTAATAAGTACGGAGTCATTAAACTTTTCTCCTCCGTGAACGACACGATGACCAATTCCTTCGATTTCTTCTAAAGATTGAATAATCCCGAGTCCTGTAAGCTTATCAAGTAATGTTTTAACTGCAAACGCATGATCAGGAATGTCCAATGTTTCTTTATTCTTTTCGCCATCTACCTCGATTGTGAAAATGCCATCTCCCAAGCCAATACGCTCAACAAGGCCTTTTGTTACAACCGTCTCTTCTGGCATATTTAATAGTTGAAATTTTAATGATGAACTTCCTGCATTAATTGCAATGATTTTTGCCATTCTTCAAACACAGCTCCTTTTTTCTTCTAGCTCTATACCATTATGTCCTCTTTCATTTAAGCACCAGTAAACAACCATTTCAAGTTTATTCGCCATTTTTCGCCCATATTCATTATTTTCAGAATTGAAAACGGTTCAATTTACAGATGAAATAGCATAAAAAAAGTCTGACTTTTTAACAGTCAAACTCTTTTTATTTTTCTTATAGTATGCCTAGTTCTGTCTCGAACCATTTATTAATTTGCCTAATCATGTCGCTAAGCGATTCTTTTTTTGAAAAGGAAGGTAATTCTGCTAATAGAGCCTGTTTAGGCATGATTGCACCTTCCCCTTCTTCTGAATCATAAAGATACTCTTACCAGCTTGCTCTGTTTTAAACATTGTTTTTGGAAGTTGTAAAAGCCCTAAAATATTCGCTTCTTCTTTTATATACGTGTGAAGTTTCTCAGCTTGATCACTTTGGAATAAAAAGTTAGGAACAATAAAAAACAAGAATCCTCCTGCTTTTGTTTTCTTGATAGCCTGTTCAATCATTAAATGATGAATATATGCATGACCGTCTTCTGCCTTAAGCTGATACTCATGAGCAACCTCATCTTTTGGATAAAATCCGACTGGTACATCTGTAACAACAAGATCAACCTCTGGAAAAGCGATCGGTTCAATACTATCTTGATGGAATAACTGTAACTCGTGCTTTTGTAAATTAGCATTCACATATGCTAACTTCACCAACGTTTCATCAACTTCAAAGCCAATTGCTTGAATAGGAGTTAAGGAATGATTCAACAAAGCCGATATTAGATTTCCTGAGCCAACAGCTAGATCTAACAAGGTCACTTGTTCTTTTTGTTTCCCTACTACTTTATTCACTAAATAACTCATAAACAAACTTACAGCATCTGGAGTCATGGAATGGTGTGGTTGAACAACCCCCTTCATTCCTTTTAAAACAACTAGTTGTAAAGACTTTCTAATTTCTTCTTGGGTAAAGTCCTCTATATTTACCTTATCTAATTCAGAAAGTAAATGATTTTTTTGATCGAGCGTTAAAGGTTGACATACTTCTCCTCTAAATAGGTTTTCACCAGCTTCAGCCAATCCTTCTAAATAAGTAATATTCCAATGCTTTTCTAAATAAAGAGCAGCCTCATCAAAATATGTATATAAAATTTCAGTATTTGTCGAATGTACCGTCACTTCTAACCTCTCCTTTCCTATCTACAATATGTTAGCATAACATTTCATGCTAAGCTCGTTCAATCTGCAATAACTATGAACCATTAACATGTTAGTTTCACCGATTTTCCTTTTTTTATTCATTTAAAAAAACTTGTGGCCCTATACTAGTCGATGAGACAGTATAGGGCCACAATCTTTTAATTTAATGTTATTTTGCTGCTTTAGCTGCTTCAATCGCTGCTTCATAGTTCGGATGATTCGTTGCTTCTGAAACGTACTCTGCGTACGTAACAACATCGTTAGAATCAATAACAAAAACAGCACGTGCTAATAATCGTAATTCTTTAATCGCTACCCCAAACGCTTCACCAAATGAAAGATCGCGATGATCTGATAACGTTTGAACATTTTCTATTCCAGCAGCAGCGCACCAACGTTTTTGAGCAAACGGAAGATCGACACTTACAGTCAGTATTTCTGTGTTTGGTACATTCGCCGCTTCTTCATTGAAGCGGCGTGTTTGTTGGTCACAAACTCCTGTATCAATAGAAGGAACAACACTGATTAGGCGAACCTTTCCTTTTGTATTTTCTAATGTTACCTCAGATAAATCATTTGCTAAAACCGTGAAGTTAGGTGCTTTTTCTCCCACTTTCACTTCTGAGCCTAGTAAAGTTACTGGATTGTTTTTGAATGTAATTGAAGCCATATCAATTCCTCCTAATTTTTTTATATGTACAGTCTTATCTTACATGTTTTTCTAAAAAGATGCTAAGAAAAACTGTCAGAATAAAAAGATTCCACAAAAATAAGGCTGTCTTCAAAAGTCAATTACCCTCTTGAGACAACCTTGAAACAATAAGAGAGACGAATGCTTCCTTGTACTCTCTAATCAGCCTTTATTAAAGTGGTGGCTGATTATTTGTTGTTGTATTAGTTGTGGCTGTTGTTGTTGTTGATTGTGTCCCATTGTTCCCAACCATTTGTTGGATCTTTTCAACAACTTGTGGAGCGAAATCAAGTAATTTTTCGTATAGGTGTGTATTACTATCTAAGTGAACCATTTTAACACCTTCACTATTTACAACGAGGAAGGCAATAGGAGTAATGGAAACTCCACCCCACTACCACCACCAAATGGGTGTTTATGCTCTTCTCCATGACGTTGTTCAATTACAAATTCACTTCCTCCAGCTGCGAAACCAAACCCTACTTTGGAAACAGGCATAATCACGCTTCCATCTGGAGTTTCAACAGGGTCGCCAACGATAGTGTTTACATCGACCATTTCCTTTAAATTTTCCATTGCTGTTTTCATTAATCCTTGAATTGGATGGTCTGTCATGATCGCTTCCTCCTTGAATTACATATTTTTTTCAACCGAAGAACTAGGTCTAGTCATCTCCGGTCTTCGTCTCCAATGCTTAAGTAACATTAGACCTGCAACGATAGCATGCCCCATTCTAAAAGAAAACATGCAAGATAAATATGTATGAGAGACTACTGCTTGAAAATGGGGGTTAATCGTTAACTTAGGCATCAACCTCATTCTCATATGGTTGCCAATTAATCCGATAATACTCCCTTTTAATGTCCAAATAACTCCTGTTAATTGAGCCGTATGAGCAGCATTCCCAACTCCAATATCGGTGTGCCAAGTGAGTTCATTAACATTCATTTTTCGTAAGAAACGTCTTATTATTTTGTGCAAACCAACTACGTGCTTTAAGAAATCCCTAAGCCACCTTAAATCCTCAATGATAAGCTCTGGCGTAATCGGAATTTTTTTCTTTGATTCCATTCCGGCAATCTCCTGCTCCTCTTCTACGACAACAGAAGCTGTGTCATCGTCAACCTTTATGACGGGAGCTGAAAAGGTATACACTCTCATTTTCCAAATAGACACTTTAATTTCCAATAAGTCATCATCTTGATAATGGCGATACTTTAGATCAATATTAATTTTCATGATCGCAATGAACACAAAAAGTACGAACACACTCACAATAATTATTGTCCAAACCATACATTTCTCCCTTTGCACAAATCGATGGTAATTAGTTTCTCCATTTCTAAATGAAATAAACCTGCCGATTTTGGCAGGTTTATTTCATCTATTCATTTCGATCGATAATGACGTACGTATCTGATATGACATCATGCAGTCCTTGTTTTTTCTCTGTAAAAGCAACCATTGCATAAATGGCATAAAGAAAGAAAAGGCTTTGATGCAAGAAACGCCCTACTCCCTCACGGAAAATGAGCTGCGTCCACTTTAACTCTTGCCGGTCTTTAGAAATCACCCGAACTCCCATCACCATTTTGCCGATTGTTTGACCAAAATTTTTGGTCATAATCGCAAAATAAAGAAAGAAAATAACAGCCCATAAAATGGTCTCAAAACTATATGGTCCTATAGCAAGTATTCCACTAATATCTGTTATACGTATAAAAGGAGATACAATCAGCATATTGAACGAGAATACTGTTATTAGGTCTAATAAGAATGCCCAAAATCGCATCCAAAAACCAGCGTACTGATAATGATCTGTGGTTGTTTCTTCTATAGGAGGCTCAGACTTTGGGACTTCGATTGAAGCTGAGCTTATCCGATTTCGATTTCTCAGTCTGTTATTCACAACTCGTTTTCTCTGCTCCATCACTCGGCTCACTGACGTCCCTCCTTAATCTGTATAAATATATTTCAAAGTTGGTGATCGATCTGTTGATAGAATTCTTTCTAACGTTGCCAATTCATGGTCACCTTGAGTCAATTTCTGCATTGACATTGAGAGAAATTGCGGGAATCCTACATGAGGCTCATATTTAATGACATTATACTCTCCAACAAGATCTCTCATCATTGAAATAGTATCGTCTAAACTACCAAGATCATCTACTAAATTCAATTCAAACGCCTGATTCCCGGTGTAAATACGACCATCAGCGATTGCTCGGACCTCATTTTCAGTCATATTTCGCCCTTCTGCAATGATTCGTACAAACTCGTCATAAGATTCGTCTATAATTGATTGAAGAATATCACGATCTTCATCTGTCATTTCTCTCATCGCAGACATGATATCTTTGTATGGACCACTTTTAATGGTATTTACTTTGACACCATAATTTTCAGCCAACTCGGCCACATTTATCGATTCCATGATGACACCGATCGAGCCTGTGATTGTTTGCGGACTGGCAACAATCTTGTCTGCTGGTGCCGCTATGTAATAACCACCGGAAGCGGCCATATTCCCCATTGAAACATATATCGGTTTATCATATTCAACTTGAGCCTGAACAATCTTCTCATGAATTTCAGCACTCTCAACGACTCCGCCACCTGGGGTATTTACTCGAATGATAATCCCTTCTACACTAGGATCTTTAGCAGCATGTTCAATTTGAGAGAGAAACATCTGATGTCTATAACCTACTGCCTGAAACAATCCTCCGTCTCCAACATCTTGAATGACCCCACTAAGTTCTAATACCACAATCGAACCACCCAGTTCTTCTCCTGCTTCAATGACTTGTTCCGTCCATTCATGACCACTTGTATCTAATAAAGCATTTGCATTGGACATCACCCCTGATGTCATCACATTAACTCCCAGTGAAATAAAGAATATCATCGCAACTGCAATTAATGCTAACCAACGTTTCCGACTCATGCCTCACCCTCCAAAATAGTTTCTGGTTGTTTTTCCCAATCATTGGTTATGATAACATAGAATAAGTTCGTTGGACATTTAAATGAAAGGGTGTTTTTGCAAAGTGTCAAAAAGGAAAAATCTTTATCTTTTTTACAAACGCACAATTGAAATGGAAGAGCTCATTCAACCACTTAAAGAAATCGCAGAACAAAATGAATTTACCTTAGTTACTGATGTTGAGAAAGCAAATATCATTGCTAGCATCGGAGGAGATAATGCGTTCTTACAGGCAACGAGAAAAACAAATTTTAATGAGGATTGTTTATATGTTGGTGTAAATACAGATTCAATGGGGTTTTATACCGATTTTAGTATGGAAAACATCGAGCAAATGGTGTTAGCCATGAAAAATGAAGAAGTTGAGGTTAGACGTTATCCCCTTTTAAAAGTAACCGTTGATAATGAAATGCCCTTTTACTGCTTGAATGAGTGTTCCATCCGGTCAAATGTAATTAAAACCTTTGTCATTGATGTCATGATTGATGATTTTCATTTTGAAACATTTCGTGGCGACGGGATGATTGTTTCCACTCCGACAGGGAGCACAGCATATAATTTGTCTGTGAATGGTGCCGTTGTTGATCCTGCGCTACCATCTATACAAGTTAGTGAAATTGCTTCGTTAAACAACAATGAATACCGCACTCTGGGAACGTCATTCCTTTTGAGTCCCGAGCGAAAATTAACACTAAATGTTGTCCAGGATGGAAATGATCACCCTATAATCGGAGTAGATAATGAAGCTTTAAGTATCCGTCATGCTAAAGAAATCAATCTCTCTTTAGCTGAAAAACAAATCAAAGTACTGAAACTAAAAAATAACAGTTACTGGCAAAAGGTTCAGAAGAAATTTTTATAACTACTTAAAGAAGAGATTGGACCTCTGTGTTGCTTCTTGTCCAATCTCTTCTTTTTTCCTGTTAATAAACCATCTCTTCATTCCCTTAATTTTTTTTCATTTCATGTCTATACATAATTGTGTCATCAACAACTGTCATCTTTATATTTGTTGTAAGGATATCATCAGGTTCAATAGCAAATAAATTTTGATCAAGAATGGTAAAATCTGCTTGAAAACCAGGAGCTATTTTTCCTCTCTCCTTTTCTTTCTCAATTGCATATGCACTTCCTGTGGTAAACAATTGAACGGCCTCATAAGGAGTTAGCTTTTGCTCTGGTAAATAGCCTTCATGTTCCTCTCCTACTCGCTTTCTCGTAATGGCTGCATGGATTCCAAGGAGTGGATCAACTGGCTCTATTGGGGCATCAGATCCTCCTGCGCAGTGTAAGCCCGAATCGAGCAATGTTTTCCAAGCAAAAGCATAAGGTAGCCGCTCTTCACCTAGCCGTTCCATAACCCAAGGAAAGTCGGAAGCTACAAATCTTGGTTGCAAATCTAAAATGACAGGGAGCTTCTTCATTCGATTGATTAATGACTCATCTGCTACTTGTAGATGAATTAATCGATCTCTTCCTTTTTCAACTGGGTATGTCTCAAGCGCTGTTAATGCCATATCAAGAGCACCGTCTCCGATCGTATGTATGGCAACAGCTCTATTTTTACGTCGTGCCTCCTTTACAATTTGATGCAAACTTTCTTCTGTATGTATCGCTACACCTGATGTTGAAGGATCATCGGTATAAGGAGTCTTTAATAAAGCTGTGCGTCCACCTAATGCTCCATCTGCAAATATTTTCACGGCACCTAATTCAATAAAAGGTGTAATTTCCTTATTGCTATAGCCTTCTTCTTCCATCTCTCTTACCGCTTCATGATGCACCAATAAGTGCGCTCGAAATTTTCTTTTATTACCATCTATTACTTTCTTATATTGATTAAATGTCTGTTTAAATCCCCCATAATAATGTAAATCTTCTGTATGGCCCCCAACTAAGCCTACTTTGTAAAGATCATCAATGGCAACAGTTAACGCACGCCGGACGTACTCATCAGTTGCACTAGGCATGACTCTTTTCACCAAATCACATGCAGCGTCTAACAAATATCCTGTTGGCTCACCATGATAATCACGGACTATGATTCCCCCTCTGGATCTTTTGTTTCCTTCGTTATTCCAGCTAACGCTAATGCTTTGCTATTAACGAGAGCTGCGTGGCGACAAACCCTTGTTAAAAACATTGGTTTATCTTCACAAATCTCATCTAATTCATCACGATGGAAAATTTTACGGTCTATGAAGTTATTTTCATTCCATCCGTCTCCGATCAGCCAGTCCATGACATCTAACACTGTTTCCTTTTCAACTAACATTCTTTTCATTTCTTCAGCTGACTTGGCTATTGATAAATCTAAACGAATGAGTTTTTCACCATGCCCCACTATATGTAGGTGACTATCAACAAAACCAGGATAGACAAATAATCCATTTAAGTCATGTCTTATATTGATATCATTTCTGTATTTATCCAATAAGTGTTGTTTATCTCCTGCTTCTCTTACAATTCCTTTCTCAACGTATACAGCCTCAAACGTTTCACCTTCAGCTTCCATTGAGAAAAAGGTTCCATTATACCAAAGGGTACCCATACACCATCCTCCTCGTTATACAACTTACAACCATCTTGCCAAATCCAAGTTAAACATGCAACGGTATTGGACAATTGAAAAAAAAGAAGAAGGGTGCCAGAGCACCCTTCTTACAGCCATTATATTGTGTTATTGTTGAAAACCACCCATTTGTTGTTCAGCCATTTGTACTAAACGCTTAGTGATTTCTCCACCAACAGAACCGTTAGCACGAGAAGTTGCGTCAGGACCAAGTTGAACACCAAACTCAGAAGCGATCTCATACTTCATTTGATCTAGTGCTTGTTGTACACCAGGAACAAGAAGTTGATTTGAATTGTTGCTATTGTTGTTTGCCATGTTTATCACCTCCTTCTGTACTCATAGAATGAGTTTTAGGAGAGAAAAACATGCACAAAGATTACTGGTAATTATTGAGAATCGTAGAATGTAACCCTTTTTCCAGTGGAAACTCTAAAAAAGGTCTTCAACCTCATTATTGATGCGCTTCGTATTCGTTAGAAGTAGCTTTTCAGTTCTTGCGACTGCATCATCAACATATTTATCAATTTCAATATACTGTTCATATTTATTTGTCTGTTCTCTTTTAGGCCTCGTTTTTGAATCTGGTGGTAAGAAAATCGTACAGCAATCTTCAAAAGGCAAAATAGACGTTTCAAAAGTACCAATTTTCTGAGCAATATCGATTACTTCCAACTTATCCATTGTAACTAATGGTCGGATGATTGGCAAATTGGTCACTTCATTAATCGTATTCATACTGTGCAAAGTTTGACTGGCAACCTGCCCTAAGCTTTCCCCAGTACCTAACGCCAAAATGCCGCGCTCATTTGCAATCCTCTCGCTTATTCTTAACATCATTCTTCTCATTACTGTCATCTGCAAATTACTCGGGATTTCAGAATGAATATGCTTTTGAACTTCTGTAAAAGGAACCAAATGCAACACAACGCTATTTCCGTATTTTGTCAGAGATTGTGCTAAGTCAATCACCTTTTGCTTTGCACGTTCATTAGTATAAGGTGGACTATGAAAATGAACAGCTTCAATTTTGGCGCCGCGCTTTAAAGTTAAGTACCCTGCAACTGGACTGTCAATTCCACCTGAAAGCAATAATAGCACTTTCCCACTTGTTCCAACAGGCAATCCACCAGGTCCATCATAAGAAGCCGATGTAATATACGTTGCAGTTTCTCTTACTTCCACATGAATATTGACGTCTGGATTATGAACATCAACAGTAATACCTTCTGTATTCGTTAGGACATATCCACCTATTTCACGATTTAATTGCATCGTATCAAGCGGGAAAGGCTTATACGCTCTTTTCGCTGTAATTTTAAACGTACGTACATTTGCACGATCTTGTAATACGGTTAATGCACCTTTTTGCATCGCTTGTAAATCATTTTCTACCTTAAAGGCTAAACTAAACGAGTGAATTCCAAAAATATGCTTAAGCTTCTCAACAACCGGTTCATGATTTTGCCCATTCAATTCAATCACAATTCGGCCATACGTTCGCTTCAACTTTAAATTTGGAATTGATTTAACACTCATTTTAATATTTTCCAGCAAATGTTTTTCAAAAACAGAGCGATTTTTGCCTTTTAATGCAAGCTCTCCAAATCTTACTAATATATGATCATAGATCATGATTTAACGACCTCCAATAGTTCAGGAATAATTACTTCAAGTTCAGTAAGGAGCTGATTTACTTCAGCTGCTGTTGTGTCAAAAGAAAAGCTTACCCTTATACCTGAAATCGCTCGCTCATCCGAAAGCCCCATTGCAGATAATACACGACTAGGAGCCGATAACTTTGAGGAACAAGCAGATTTCGTAGATACATAGATCCCTTTAGATGATAAAGATTGAACGACTACTTCTGGTTTTGCCCCTGGTATCGAGAAATTTACAATGTGAGGAGCGACTTGATCAGCCGGACTATTTATTACAATGCCGTCAATAGCATTTAATTTTCTTATAAATGTTTCTCTTAGTTTATATAATTGTTCATGCTCATTCTCTTGATTCTTCGCCATCCTTAGCGCTTTAGCCATGCTTACAATTCCAGCAGTATTTTCTGTTCCTGCTCGAAGACCATTTTCTTGTGAGCCTCCCTCAAATAACGGAGCAAGCTTAATGCCTTCTCTCACAAATAAAAAGCCAGTTCCTTTCATACCATGGAACTTATGAGCTGAAAATGTAGAAAAATCTATACGTGCCTTACGCAGATTTAATGGAACTTTAGAAATACCTTGCACATGATCAACATGAAAATAAATACGAGGATAGCGCTCCAACATTTCCCCAATTTTCTCTATTGGCTGAATCGCACCCGTTTCATTATTTACATGAATAATTGATAGTAATGTTGTATCCGGACGAATTGCTGCCTCAACTTGAGCAACTTCTACTCTTCCTTCTTGGTCTACAGGTAAGTATGTTACTTCATAGCCATCCTGCTCAAGCTGCGCAAAAGCTTCCATTACAGATGGATGTTCAACTACAGTTGTTATTAGGTGTTTCCCCCGCTTTTGTTTGGCTTTTGCCGCACCTTTTATCGCCAAATTATTTCCTTCTGTTCCTCCAGAAGTAAAAATAATCTCAACTGGCTTAACATCAAGAAGTTCTGCAATCCGGTTTCTCGATTCTGTAATTAACCCCTCTGCTTTCATACCAAGCGTGTGAAGAGATGATGGATTCCCAAAAAAATTCGATGCAACAGCCGTATAAGCATCAACTACTTCTTTATATGGTTTCGTTGTTGCACTATTATCTAAATAAATCATCCTAACCCTCTCCCCCATTCGAACTTACGCATCAATATATGTTAGCATAAAATAGCTAAATAACAAGATTAACTGTTGAAATTGCCAGCGATTCACTAACGATAACTTTATCTATTCTAGCCAAAAAAAAGAGAGCTCCATTCACGGAACTCCCTTGATTATACAGCAACATAGCCTTTGACAATATCGAGAACATCTGGTTCATATGGTTCAATTACTTTCACTGCACATTCAATTGCTTCTTCATATTCATACTGTCTAAAAAGCAACTCAGCTTCAATCAATCCTGCTGAAACAGAATCAGATTTGCTTCGAAAACGATTTCCGTATTGAATCACATTCTCTGCTACCTTCGCCTGTTCAATCGTCTGTAAGATTAATTCATTGTTCTTTGAAACTAATTCTTCCGCTTCCTCAACAAGAACATTCATCCTACCTAACTCTAACGGAAGTTGTTCAAGATGATTGGTAGCATCAATTAACTTTTCTTCCGCTTCCGATAATTGATCTATCGCCCTTTGCGGTAGCCCAGGTATATTGCTTTTCTTTAAAGCACGATTGATTTCAACCATCGTCCCTCGAAGTTTTAATAACGTTTCTTTTGCTTTTCTTTCATCTTCTCTTAACTCATAAAGTGTAGCTTTTTCTACCTCGATTGATTGGTCAAGCTTTTCAAGTTCATCTTGCCATTCATCTACTAGTTCTCTAATCGATGTATACGTTTGTTTTTGATTATCAGCTAGATTAATGATCACATAAAGGTCATTCATTAAATCAACAACATTCTCTTTCATGTCCTTTTGAGCTTCGATCTGTTCTTTAGACACAAAATAACTCTGTTGTACCTCAAACATCTCCGTCTCTAGCAAATCGACTTTTTCTTTTATTGCCTCTACTTGTTCACTTAGTTGCTCAATCTTGTTTTCAACATATCCCTTCGATTCAACCTCATAATCTAACGTGTCATAAAGTTGTTCAATTTGATTAGATAGTTCGGTTAGCTTATCTTCTGCCCCTTCATACTTTAGGTGCTTAAGATCCTCTTTTACTTTTTCAAGTTCTCCTGCGATATGTTCTAATCTTGATTCCAATGAGAATGCCTCTAATTGATAACCCGCTTCTTCCATTTCCGCAATTCCACCTTGTAATTCTGTTAACTCGGCTGGAATTTTCGTATCAACTTGTACAAGTAATTTCGGGTAACGATCTACTAAATCATTTAAATTATCAACAAACGATTGTGCTTCTACAAGGTGTTGTCTGGCTAAAAGGTAACTGCCATCTTCTGTTGCGGTATCAAAAGCTGTTAATAACTCATTAACCTTATCTAATTTCTCGTCGATGGTTGGAAGTCCAGCACCTAATGACCCTCTTTTCTTTGTTATCAAAGTTGAAAGATCTTTATAGGCCGTACGAACACTATCAATTTCCGTTCGATTTTGTTCTTCGCTTTCAACAAGTTGGTGTACATCCTTTAACAACTCTTTAATTTGTTCTTCGATTCCATTCAGGCGTTGTTCTGTTACACCAATGAGTTGCTTTGCTTTTGTGAATCGATTCTTAGCAGCAAGGTCTTCGATATCAAATAAACGTTCTTCAATATCAGGTAATATCCCACCGACAATGTCGTCCCATTCATTCCGCCAAGTTTCAAACTTTTCCTCTGTTTGCCCTGACATATGTAGTTTTTTTACTTTTCCTATTTCTTCTGGGATATCACGATTTAAAATTCCATTTTTCCATTCCTCGAGGCGGTCAACCTCTTTGTAAATCCGCTTACGCAAAACGGAACTAATTATTATAAAAATAACGGCAACCGCTATAATTGAATAAATCAAATACATGAGAGGACTCCCTTCTTTTTGCTCGTATAAAATTGTTGTGAGGTCCTATGACTAATTTATTTATGAGCTATTTCTTGTTGTTTCGGCAAAAGAAACAAAAAACCTCTTTTTTTGACAAATTTATTTATGATTTTTACGAATTCGCTAAATAATATGATACCATGAAAATACTTGTTTGTATGCTTTTTTTCATGGTTTTTAATTGCTTGCAACTGTGACTTTTTCCTCGGATAACATCGTTTCAATTCTGATCATACTTTTGATTTTTTAAGGAGTGAATATTCATTGATGATTCATGATGGACATGTCCATACGCCCTTTTGCCCACATGGCAGTAAAGACTCTTTTATAAAGTACTGTGAAACGGCCATTTCACATAAGTTAACAGGTATTACATTCGCAGAACATGCTCCTTTGCCTCGTTCTTTTGTCGATCCCACCCCGTTGCAGGACAGTGGAATGTCTTGGGATGACTTATATACATATTTAAAAGAAGTACGCGCTCTAAAAAAAGAATACAAAGGTCACTTGAACATATATGTTGGATTAGAAGTTGATTACATTGAGGGGTTTGAGAAGGAGACGACCGATTTCTTGAATGAAATTGGTCCTTCACTTGATGATAGTATTTTATCAGTCCATTTTCTAAAGTTAGGAACAGAGTATGTATGTATTGATTATAGTCCAGATGTCTTCCATTACGCCTGTAACCAGCTAGGCTCAACTGAAGCAGTATACGAGCTTTATTATCAAACAGTATTAAAATCCGTTAAAAGTAATTTAGGTCATTATAAACCTAATAGAATCGGACATATGACATTGGTCCGAAAGTTCCAGAAAAAATTTCCCATTGATCGGTCTTTTCAAACTGAAACGTCTTCAATCTTAGCTGAAATCAAGAAAAAAGGATATGAGCTCGACTACAATGGCGCTGGTTACATCAAACCACTTTGTAGAGAACCTTATCCTTATGACAGTATTATTGAAGAAACAATCAAACGTAACATTCCTCTCGTTTATGGTTCAGATGCTCATCAAGCGTCTAGCTTATTGAATGGTTATACAGAGCTTCACCCAAAATCAATCCTAGCTAAACCTAACCCATTACGAGATTGATCTAGGCATTAGATAGGCTGGGCTTGAACGATATTCCTCTATACAAAGCCAACGTTCAACCCAGCTTTCGATATGCCTCATATACTTTTCAATGAAATATGGTTCAGTCGTTGTGATTTGATAGAGTTCACTTAAATAGTGAGGAGACAAATAAGGCATCATCATCATTGTTCTTATATGAACAACTACAAGATCAATTGGCTGCTTCCGAAACTCTCCTCTTCTCATCCCACTTCGAACTAGTTCTTCAAGGTCGTGTTTTTCTTTCCTTAAATACGTAGACATTAACTCACGGACAAGCATGGAATCGAAAGTCATTTCACGATGAACCATTCTTGCGACAAAATGCTGTGATTTTTGATACTCAAGAAGAGATCTGGTCATTTGGAGCAACTGATCCTTAACCGAATTATGCGTTCGTTCCAATTCTGTCTTAATGACTTGGAGGTATCCTTCTAAAAACTGGATCATTAACTCCTCATATAAACCTTTTTTCCCTCCAAAATAATAAGAGACTAGGGCAACATTCACATTGGCTTTTTGAGCAATATCTCTTACAGAAGTCCCATCATAACCTTGCGTATAGAAAAGTCGAACAGCAGCATCTATGATCAAATCTTTTTTTGTTTCCTTCATGAGTTCGTCCCCTTTATTCCTCTTGCTATATTCGTTTCGTGTTATATAGCCATTTTCCTCTATGAATCGCTCGACAATCGTCCTCTAAATTTAGACAATTTTCTTGAATCATCAAGAAATTAACTGCCTTTCTTTCATTTCATTTGTACGATGATCGGGGTTTAGGTAAAATAGAGGCTATCTTTAATCAGTCTATCTAAGTTTCTGATTTAATTACTCATCATGGAAGGACGTTTTTTTATGTTTCAAACCAAATTATATAAAGGTACTTTAGAAGAAAGATATCAGACTGTTACAAAGCAACTTGATGCCTTGTTATCAGGAGAAGAGGATTTAATAGCTAATTTAGCCAATACCAGTGCTCTGTTATCGCAATTTCTAGAAGATATCAACTGGGTTGGCTTCTATTTGTTAAAAGAACAAGGATTACTATTAGGTCCCTTTCAAGGTCTGCCTGCTTGTGTTCGCATTCCGGTCGGAAAAGGAGTCTGTGGTACAGCGATTGTAAAACAACAAACGATGCTCGTCGAAGATGTCCATCAATTCCCAGGCCACATCGCTTGTGACGCTGCCTCTCGCTCAGAAATTGTTATACCCGTAAGACGTGACGGAGAAATCATTGCGATTTTAGATATTGATAGTCCATCACTAGCACGCTTTACGGTTGAAGACCAAAAACATCTAGAAGCGTTTGTTACTGTCCTTGAAAAGCATATTTAATTACTAGCTAAAAAGTAGCAATGTATAAAAACAAAGATTACAGCTTACACCATTGACTTCCATTTAAAAAATGAATATAATATTCTTTGTGTGAAATAAGACAGCCAAGGTAAACGTACATGAACACTCATTTTGTTCCTCGTGCGGCTGCATATCGAGGTGCATCGTGTAACTTCTAGCTGTCGAAGCGAAGGTGCATGAAAGCAAAATGAATCTAGTATGAGATTGCCAAGCGGTTGTTATTTTGCAACATCAAAATAACAAGGAGGAGTCAAATTATGGCTCGTTATACAGGTCCATCTTGGAAATTATCTCGTCGTTTAGGAATCTCTCTAAGCGGTACGGGTAAAGAGTTAGCAAAACGTCCGTATGCTCCAGGGCAACACGGTCCAAACCAACGTAAGAAACTTTCTGAATATGGTTTACAACTTCAAGAAAAGCAAAAGCTTCGTCACATGTACGGAGTAAATGAGCGTCAATTCCGCCGCATTTTCGATGATGCTGGTAAAATGGCTGGAATTCACGGTGAGAACTTCATGATTCTTCTTGAGTCTCGTCTTGATAACCTAGTTTACCGTATGGGACTTGCTCGCACTCGTCGTGCAGCTCGTCAATTAGTAAACCACGGTCACATTCTTGTTGATGGAGGACGTGTAGATATTCCTTCATACCGTGTGAAACCAGGACAAACAATCAGCCTTCGTGAAAAATCACGTAACCTTGATGTTGTTAAGGAATCTTTAGAAGCAAACGATTTCGTTCCTGCTTATGTAACTTTCGATGCTGATAGCTTACAAGGAACTTACACTCGTCTTCCGGAGCGTTCTGAACTTCCTGCTGAAATCACAGAAGCTCTTATCGTTGAGTTCTACTCTCGTTAAGTTTAAGGAATCTGCTATAGTCAATGACTATAGCAGATTATTTTGTTTCATTACAAAAAAGGTTGGCCATATGCCAACCTTTTTATCTTACTTTTTAATTTTCATAAATTTACGCTTGCCGACTTGAAGAACGAGGTCATCTTCAATTTCCACTTGTAATTGGACATCTTCAACCTTTTCTTCATTGATCTTTACCCCACCGTTTTGAATCATTCTTCTCGCTTCACCTTTTGAGCTTTGCATCTTCAATTCGACTAGTAAGTCTACAATCCAAATTGGCGACTCTCCCGTCCACTGAACTTCAGGAATATCTGTTGGTAAGGCTCTTTTTTGGAAGACGGTTTGAAAATAAGCTTTTGCTTCGTTTGCAGCTTCTTCGCCATGATACATCTCAACGAATTTCGCTCCAAGGTTCATTTTCGCATCTCGCGGATGAACACTACCTTCTTTTAGATCAGTTTCAAGCTTATCGATTTCCTCCATCGGAAGATCAGTTGCTAGCTTATAATATTTAATCATTAATTCATCCGGAATCGACATTGATTTCCCAAAGATTTCATTAGGTGCTTCATCAATTCCAATGTAATTGTTTAAAGACTTTGACATCTTTCTTTCTCCATCAAGTCCTTCGATTAAAGGCAATGTTAGTGCGACTTGCTTCTCTTGTCCATAAGCTTCTTGTAAGGTTCTACCCATTAGCAAATTAAACTTCTGATCTGTCCCACCAATTTCAATATCTGTTTCAAGAGCAACAGAATCGTAGCCTTGCATTAAAGGATAGAAAAATTCATGAACGGAAATTGGTTGGCCAGATTTATAACGCTTTTCAAAATCATCACGCTCTAACATCCGGGCAACCGTCATATTTGCTGCCAACTTTACGACATCCTCGAATTGAAGGGGTTTTAACCACTCAGAATTATAGTAGATGGTTACTTTATCCATGTCTAAAATTTTGCCATATTGCTCAACATACGTTGCCGCATTTTGTTTCACTTCTTCATCCGTTAATTGCTTTCGTGTCTCTGACTTACCCGTCGGATCTCCAATACGTCCTGTAAAATCACCAATAAGCATTTGTACTTCGTGACCTAATTCCTGAAATTGGCGCAATTTATGAAGCGGGACTGTATGCCCGATATGTACGTCTGGTGCAGAAGGGTCCATTCCTAATTTTATCTTTAATGGTTTACCTGTCACAACGGATTTCTCAATTTTTTTACGAAACTCGTCTTCCGGAACAATCTCAACTACTCCTCTTTTAAGATGAGCAAGTTGCCTTTCGACCTCTTTTTGTTGAGCTTCTGTTAATGTAAATTCCTTTTCCATCATCTAACCTCCAAAGTGTAATAAATCTAAAAACAAAAAGACCCCTCCCTAAAAAAGGGACGAGGTCTCGCGTTACCACCCTTGTTGAAGAAATAAAACTTTCTCCCACTTCATTATATAACGGTATTCCCGTTCTTTGCTTATCACAAAGAAAAGCTCCTGATTGTAATTCACCCAAGCCTATATACCAATTCACACCAACCATTGGCTCTCTTAAACAGGGAAGCTCGGACTACTTCGATCATTCTTCGCTTAGTATTCAGTTACAATGCTTCTTTTTTACCATATTGTTCAACTATTGTCAATTGCTTAGAACCCTTACCTTCAACTTTCTTCATATGGTATAATCTCTTAAGTATAGGAGGTCTCTATGAATATGAAAGAATCATCCATAATAAAGAAAGTAAAAATGCTCTCACGAAAAATTCATGAATTGAAAATCTTTCGACGAATCGGCATTACATATCAAGTATTCTGGAACTTATTTCTTATAGGATTAGTTGTCGGATCAATGTCCCTATTCTTTTTAGGTGGAACAGCTGCAGGCTACTTCGCCTCTTTAGTAAAAGATGAACCACTACGGACTGCCGAAGAAATGAGAGATCGAATCTATGATTATGCAGAAACAAGTCAAGTTTTCTTTGATAACGACGTACTATTAGGAGAATTACCTACAGACGTTGAGAGACATCAAGTTTCATTAGACGACGTCTCTGACCACTTAAAAAATGCAATTATCGCAACAGAGGATGAATACTTCTATGAGCATGATGGCATTGTGCCAAAAGCAATCATGCGAGCTACTTTTCAGGAATTCGCCAATTCCTCTTTACAGACAGGTGGAAGTACATTAACACAGCAATTAATAAAAAATCAAATTCTTACAAGTGAAGTTTCATTTGATCGAAAAGCTACTGAAATTTTGCTAGCGATGCGACTCGAACATTTTCTTGAGAAAGATGAAATATTGGAAGCTTATTTAAATATTGTACCGTTTGGCCGCAATTCTTCCGGGCGACAAATTGCCGGTGCTCAAGCTGCTTCAAGAGGAATCTTCGGAGTCAATGCGAGTGAGCTTTCGATCCCACAAGCTGCCTACATTGCAGGATTGCCACAAAGTCCATTCGGCTACACTCCTTTCTTACAAAACGGGGCAATTAAAGAAAACTTAGACCCCGGGATTAACCGAATGAGAACCGTTCTTTCTAGAATGTATGATGGTGGCTATATTACAGAAGAGGAGTACGAAGACGCATTAGCTTATGATGTGAGTGAGCATTTTGCTGATCCTGTCACTGCTCCAATTGAAAAGTATCCTTATTTGACAAATGAAGTTTTACGTAGGGCTGTCAATGTCTTAGCAGACCAAACGATAAAAGAAAACTATGAAAACTTTAACGAATTAGATAGAGAAGAACAAACGCGCCTACGAAATCGCGCTCGTGATGAAGCTGAAGCGAATTTACGAAATAATGGTTATCGAATTCATACGACTATTGATAAAGATGTTTATTTAGCGATGCAAGATGCTGTCCAAAATGATCATTTGTTCGGACCAGTTAAACAGCATACGAACGCTAATGGTGAAATTGTGCAGCAACAGGAAGAAGTCGGTGCAATTCTTATAGAAAATCATACTGGTGCGATTAAAGGATTTGTCGCAGGAAGAGATGAAGTACTTGGAAATGAGTTTAACCGAGCAACACAGGCGAAACGACAAAACGGCTCAACCATGAAGCCTCTTCTCGCTTACGCTCCTGCTATGGAAATAGGTGCCATTCAACCAGGTATTGTCGTCCCTGACACTCCCGCAACCTATCGAGGCACAAGTACACCAATCCGAAATTTTGATCGAAATCACTTAGGACTGCTTTCTGCTCGTGAATCTCTTGCACGATCTAGAAATGTTCCTGCTGTTCGCGCCTATAATATGGTGCCTCATGAACAAGCACGTCAAACGCTATTAGATTACGGATTTGAAATTCCTGCTGATGCTCCATATGAATCTTCACCTTTAGGGGCCATCGATGTAACTGTTGAACAAAATACGAATGCCTATGCAACATTTGCGAATGGTGGCAAATTTGTAGAGTCTTATATGATCGAAAAGATTGAAACTGCAAGTGGAGAACTTGTTTATGAACATGAACCAGTTGAAAGAGAAATTTTCTCCCCACAAACAGCTTATTTAACAATTGATATTATGAGAGACGTTCTCCGTGGAGTCGGAACAGCGAGCTCGCTACCAGGAAGACTTTCGTTCTCTTCTGATTGGGCAGGAAAAACAGGTACATCAAGTGACGTAAAAGATTCTTGGTTTGTAGCAACAAATCCAAATGTTTCTCTAGGAGTTTGGATTGGATATGATCATCAAGAACATAGAATTGAACAAACCGTTGGCGGCTTACGCTACGGAGCTAGAACTCAACAAATTTGGGCGAACATTGCGAATGCCGCTTATCATCAAAATGCAGAATTAATGGGTACTGGTAAACGGTTTGAAAGACCAGATGGAATCGTCTCTCGTTCGATTTGCAGCTTAACAGGCTTACTTGCTTCAAAAATGTGTCAAGACGCCGGCTTAGTAAAGACAGATCTGTTCAATGCTAAATTTGTTCCTACAAAAACCGATGACAGCCTTGAAAGCGGGCGTTATGTGACAATTAACGGAACCAATTACAAAGCTTTAGCTGATACACCGTCTGAGTTCACTGAAACTGGCTTTACTATTTCAGCAAACATTGCAAACTTAACAGATATCTCTAGTTACTTACCTGATAACATGAAAAACATCATCCCGGATAAGGACGCACCAAACAATGGCAAAACACCCGGAAAACTAGGCAATATTTCACTAAGTGGTGACACTCTATCTTGGTCGAAGCATTCAGATTCGGATATTGTCGGCTATCGGATTTACCGCGCTTCCAATGGTAGTACAGACTTCAAACTTCACAACCACGTTCGAGGAAATGATACAACAAGCTTTACAGTGAACGGAAAATCCTATTCGTATTATGTAACAGCGGTAGACTCGGCTGGTAGAGAATCATCTGCTTCTTCAGTCGCTGAAGGTACAAATTATAAATCCGAGCCTGAAGACGATTCTAAAGAAGAAACAGAAGAAGAACCTGAAGATGATTCTGAAGAAGATTCTGAAGAAGAAATTGAAGAGGAACCTGAAGACGATTCTGAAGAAGAAGAATCTAACAGTAATAGTGATGAGTAATACGCGAAAAGAACTTGGAATTAATCCAAGTTCTTTTCTTTGTTTTTTTAAGGTGAGACTGTTTTCTTTAACAGGGTTATCGGAACGTCAAGGCAAATAGCTTATAATACAAAGAAGCAGGATGAAAACCGTTGATTTACATCCTGCTCTTTGCAGTTTTATAGTAGAACAGAACATAGGTTATATGGTTATTATTTCCAAACCGAACAGTCCGTCTGTTCTATTATAAAAATTAATCTTCCATTGTCGATAAATCACCAGTTGGTAGATCAAGTTCCCAAGCTTTTAATACACGTCTCATAATCTTACCACTACGTGTTTTCGGAAGCTTTTCTCTAAATTCAATTTCTCTTGGTGCTGCATGTGCTGCTAATCCTTTCTTAACGAAGTTACGGATGTCTTCTTTTAATTCATCAGTTACTTCATAACCCTCACGTAAAGCAACAAATGCTTTAATGATTTCTCCTCTTACCGGATCAGGCTTACCAATTACACCAGCTTCTGCAACAGCTGGATGCTCTACTAATTTACTTTCTACTTCAAATGGACCTACTCGCTCACCAGATGTCATGATTACATCATCAATTCTTCCTTGGAACCAAAAGTATCCATCTTCATCCATATATGCAGAGTCTCCAGATACGTACCAGCCATCGATTTCGAAATAGCTATTATACTTTTCTTCGTTATTCCAAACCGCACGCATCATAGAAGGCCAGCCTTTTTGAATTGCTAGATTCCCCATTCTATTTGGCGGTAACTCATTTCCTTTATCATCAATAATAGCCGCTTTAATGCCAGGTAATGGCTTACCCATAGAACCAGGGCGAACTTCCATAGAAGGATAGTTACAAATGACTTGTGCACCTGTTTCTGTCATCCACCATGTATCATGAATACGTAAATCAAACACTTTCACTCCCCAGCGAACAACTTCTGGATTTAGCGGCTCTCCTACACTCAACATATGGCGCAGGTTAGATAAATCGTATTTCTTCACTAATTCATCACCGGCACTCATTAACATCCTAAATGCTGTTGGTGCACTATACCATACCGTTACTTTATACTTCTCTAATGTTTCATACCAATCTTGTGGGCTGAATCTTCCACCACGGATAACATTAGATACACCTACTAACCAAGGTCCAAAAATTCCATAAGAAGTACCCGTTACCCAACCCGGATCAGCTGTACACCAATAAATATCATCCTCTTTTAAATCTAGTACCCACTTAGCAGATTGGTAATGTTGAAGCATTGCATTGTGAACGTGAAGAACGCCTTTTGGTTTTCCTGTTGATCCAGAAGTATAGTGTAAGATTAGTCCATCTTCACGATCAACCCACTCAATTTCAAGTTGATCACTTGCAGCATTTAAACGAGTTAAGAAGTTGTAATAAGATCCATTCTCTTCATATTGTTCATCAACGATAAATACCGATTCAAGGTTTGGTAAATCACCTACCGGAACTCGTTCTAATAGAGCTGGCGTTGTAATAAGTACTTTTGCCGCACTATCCTCTAAACGATCCCGTACTGCCCCTTCCATGAAAGCCTCAAACAAAGGTCCGACGATGGCACCTAGTTTAATAGCTCCTAAAACCGAGAAGTAAAGTTCAGGTGAACGTGGCATAAAGATAAAAACACGATCTCCTTTTACAACCCCTGCTTCTTTTAAAACATTTGCAGCTTTATTAGAATACGTTTTCATATCATGGAACGTATATTCTTCAACACGATTTGCATCACTATAATATAAAGCAACTTTATCTTTCTTATCGCCTTCAGCATGACGATCAATTGCCTCATAAGCTAGATTAACTTTACCAGTTTCTCCCCAAGAAAATTCAGACTCTACTGATTTCCAATCAAATGATTGAACAGCTTCCTCATAGTTTGGTAAGTTATGATTTCCCTTTACAGGTGAAAGCGCTTGCAGTTTCATAGTAGATCTTCCTCCTTTTATGTATTTACAATATATAGTATAATACATACAGAATATTATATCAATTTGAAAATTTAAAAAAGGTATCTTTTGGAAAATATTTTTTTATTAAATTTAATGACAAAGTGATGAAGATACGGTTAGTCTTCTTTTATTCATGTATAATAAATTCAGAAAATGGCTGGCTTAAAGGTGGTAGTATATACATGATTCATCAAAAAACTTATTATTCTATGACTATTCCTTTTCAAGATCGATCGCTTATATTGGAAGGGCCACTATCTGGAGAAGCGATAGAGAGCTTCGAATTTCATAGTGGATTAGTCGCGTTTCGCCCCCCTGAAAAACAAAAGATAGCATTAATTGGTATTGCTGATTTACCAGAAGGACGAATTAACGTTGTGCGCGATGGAAATACGATCGTTGGCTATGTTACTTTTGTCTACCCAGACCCAATGGAACGATGGTCTGAAGGAAAAGTAGAGAACTTAATAGAGCTTGGCGCGATCGAAATTGCTAAAGAATACCGTGGCGCTCAAGTCGGGAAAAATTTATTACGGCTGTCATTTATGGATGATGCCATGGAAGATTATATCATTATTACAACGGAGTATTATTGGCATTGGGATTTAACAGGTAGTGGGTTAGATGTTTGGGGATACAGAAAAATGATGGAAAAAATGATGAATGCTGGTGGACTGGAATGGTATGCGACAGATGACCCCGAGATTTGTTCACACCCTGCAAACTGTTTAATGGCACGCATCGGAAAAAGAGTCAATACAGATTCCATCCTTCGTTTTGACCAATTACGTTTTCAAAATCGCTTCATGTATTAAATTAAAGGTGGTGCTGCAATTATGATCATTGAATATATTATGAAGAGAAATGTCATTACAATAAAGGATACTGCGACGATTAAAGAGGCGATGCAACTTTTGGAACTTCACCAAATACGTCACATTCCTATCACTAATGAAAGGAATCGTTTAGTAGGAATTGTTTCAGATAGTGATATTAGAGATGCCAGCCCTTCTATTTTCCACTTTACGGATCATTTAGAAGATTTTTTGAAACCGATTTCTACAATCATGAAAAGAAATGTCATAACTGCACATCCGCTAGATTTCGTTGAAGAAGTTTCAACATTATTTTATGAACATCACATTGGCTGCTTACCGATTTTAGACGATGATGAGCTTGTTGGGATTGTCACAGAAACAGATATGTTACATACACTTGTTGAGTTAATGGGCGCACATCAACCTAGCTCACACATTGAGGTAAAGGTAGAAAACATTACTGGGAAGCTAGCTGATATCGCTGCGATATTTAAAGAATTAAATGTTAGCATTATAAGTGTTCTAGTATATCCTTATCATGACCCTTCCTATAAAATACTCGTATTTCGCGTACAAACGATCGATCCGCGTCGAATCATTAAAGTGATTGAAGCAAATGGTTATAACGTCTTATGGCCAAGTGAGCCAGGCTTATGATAAAAAGAGATGCATCATTCGTTTTTTCAACTGAACAGTTAGCCTATAAATTTAATGACGATCACCCTTTTAACCATTTGCGGCTTCAGCTTACTTTCGAATTATTAAAAGAATTAAAAGCACTTGATGATAATATTATCATACCTCCAAGAATGGCAACCGATGAAGAAATTGCCTTAATTCATGATGAGGCCTACATAGAAGCTGTTAAATCAGCTGGCAGAGGAGAACTAAATGAAGCAACTGCTGTAAATTATGGCTTAGGTACTGATGATACACCTATCTTTGCTAATATGCATGAAGCTTCTGCCCTGCTTGTTGGTGGTACCTTAACAGCTGTAGATGAAGTAATGCAAGGAAGATCCAACCATGCCTTACATCTTGGCGGTGGACTGCATCATGGGTTCAAAGGAAAGGCTTCTGGTTTCTGTATATACAACGATAGCTCAATTGCGATTGAATATATGAAGAAGCATTACGGTGCACGTGTGCTTTACGTTGATACGGATGCTCATCATGGGGATGGCGTTCAATGGGCATTTTATGATGACCCCGACGTTTGTACTCTTAGTATTCACGAAACAGGCCGTTATCTTTTTCCGGGAACTGGTCAAGTCCATGAAAAGGGGTCTGGAAGAGGTTATGGCTTTTCTATCAATGTACCTGTCGATGCATTTACCGAAGACCACTCTTTTATCGAAGTATATGAAACCGCTTTAAGGGAAGTAGTTTCATTTTTTAAGCCCGATGTGATCATAACCCAAAATGGAGCAGATGCTCATCATTTTGATCCACTTACACATTTATGCTCAACAATTGAGACATACAAAGCTATTCCAAAACTCGCTCATCAATTAGCACATGAATATTGTGATGGACGCTGGATTGCGGTTGGTGGCGGAGGCTATGACATATGGCGAGTGGTGCCAAGGGCGTGGTCTTTAGTTTGGCTAACGATGACTGGTCAACAAGACCAATTACCAAGAAGACTTCCTGATAACTGGCTGCGTAAATGGAGTCGTCAAGCTGAAGAAGAACTTCCTTTGTTTTGGGATGACCAAAATATCGTCCCAACGATCCCACGTAAACAAGAAATAACGGAAAAGAATTTTAAAACACTCGAAAAAGCTCTTTACCATATCCGTACGGAACAAAGACGATAACGTGTAGTTCACGTTATCGTCAGATTCTCATCAGCTTTACTTCTCTTTACATATTTTCCAAAATTGTTGAAACGAGCAGATGTGATTGCTCACTTGCTAATTGCGTAAATTCTGCGAAATTCACTGAAGCTTTCCCATTCGCCTTATCAGACATTGAACGAATGATAACAAATGGAATTTTATTCATTGCAGCTACTTGTGCCACCGCAGCACCTTCCATCTCAACGCAAGCAGCTTCAAACTCCTCTCTTAATGATTGTACATAGTCAGCATTGGCAATAAATTGATCACCACTAACTATCCTGCCTCGAACAATATGACGACTTGTGCTTTGCTTGGCTGCAGATACTGCAAGTTCAACCAATTCTGAATTAGCTAGGAAGTCTGAACTCCCTTCAAAATAAGGGATTTGTCCTTTTTTAAATCCTAGTGCTGTCACGTCAAGGTCATGTTGCATCGCACTAGTAGAAATGACAAGGTCACCTACATCTAAACTTTCATCTACAGCTCCTGCAACACCTGTAAATAGTAAATGTGTAATAGCAAATCGATCTACTAATAGTTGTGTTGTTAAAGCTGCATTAACCTTCCCTACGCCACACTTACATAAGATGATTTCCTTTTCTTTTAACCGCCCTTCATAAAACTCAACTGTTGCAAACTCGTATGTATTTGTCACGACCATTTCAGCTTTCATACGTTCTATTTCTTCGTTCATTGCACCAATAACACCAATTTTCATTTTCCTCACTCCTCCATGTAAGTATACAACATCTTCTCATCAATTAGAAAATGACAAACAAAAACTCAAGGGGTCTCCTTGAGTTCATAAGCTTCGTCATCATCGTATTCTGGATCAGATATAACAATGACAACTCGACGGTTTGTTTGTAAATTTGCTACCGAAGTATTCGGTACTGCTGGCCTTGTATCTCCATAACCTGTCGCAATAAATCGATTAGGCTCTAAGTCATGATTGTCAATTAAAAAACGAATGACACTACTTGCTCGAGCACCTGATAATTCCCAATTTGATGGATATCGGTAAGTTGAAATCGGTCTGCCATCAGTATGTCCTTCTACTTTAACAATATTAGGAATCGCCTCAAGGAGCGTACCCACTTTTGCTAAAAAGGGTTCAGCGCTAGCTAGGAGCTCTGCTTCTGCCGTTTCAAAAAGCGTACGTTCTTGTAGAACTAACACCACTCCTCTCTCATCTCGAGAGGCTGATATTAACTCTGTGAGATCATGATCTTCTAAAAAGTCCTCCACCTCTTGCAGTAGTTCATCCATATCTAAATTCGATTCAGATTGAGAGTCAATCGGATCTTTCCGACCTTCTTCCTTGATTTCTTCTGCCGGATTTTCAAAATCAATGATAGAAGGCATATGGTCAAACGTTTGCCTATGGTTAAAAGAGTCCGCAATCGCTCTAAACTTTTGTGCATCTACGACCGACATAGAAAAAAGCAAGATAAAAAAAACTAAAATGAGGGTCATCATATCCGAGAAAGTTACCATCCATTTTGGTGCTCCTTTTTCTTGAGGACGGCTTCTACGCTTCATATGCTTCACCCATAGTCTCATCAATAATTTTATCATTATTGCTCAAGAATGCACTTAGCTTCTCTTGAAGCACTTTCGGATTTTGTCCTGATTGAACACCAATAACTCCTTCAATTATGATCTGTTTGACAAACACTTCCTCATCCGTTTTGTTTGCCAACTTTGATGCCATGGGAGTAAAAACAAGATTAGCAAGTACCGTTCCATATAGAGTAGTTAAAAGAGCAACAGCCATGTTAGGTCCCAGCGTAGCTGGATCATTTAAATTTTGTAACATAAGAATTAATCCAACCAATGTCCCAATCATTCCCCAAGCTGGAGCATATTCTGCAGCTTTTTCAAGGATTGCTCGTCCTTTTCGATGTCTCTCTTCCATAGCAACAACTTCAGCCATCATAATATCCTTTATCACATCCGGCTCAATTCCATCTACAGCTAAAAGGATTCCTTTTTTAATAAAAGGGTCTTCTACTTCATCTAAACCAGCCTCTAACGCCAATAATCCTTCTCTTCTCGCTTTCCCAGAAAGATCGACAAAAGTATCTATTAATATCCTTAAATCATGGTCTTGATCACGGAAAGATTCTCTTAATACCTTTGGAAGGATTTTCAGCTCCGTAAATGAAAAGTTAATAATCAATCCAGCTATCAAGCCACCTCCTACAATTAATACCGAAGCAAGCTGAATAAAGAAAATAAGTCCAGAAGCTCCAGCATTCGAGAAAACAGCCAATAACAACACACTGATCCCAACAATAATTCCTATCGGTGTGGTAATATCAAATTTTTTCATAATCCTCTCCCTGGGGTGGCTTTAGCTGGTTAAGTATTAAAAGCTGTGCTCACCCTCTATGATTTCGTTGATTGTCTAAATTCAATTCTATGAGGGAGTACAACAATATGGTCAGTTACTTCTTCTTTATTCATAAGCTTAGTTAATAGACGCATCGAAACAGCACCAATATCATACATAGGTTGTACAACGGTAGAGAGTGTTGGACGCACCATAGTTGCAAGACGTGTGTTATCAAAACCTACTACTTCAAAGTCATTAGGGATTGAATAGCCTTCATCCTGTGCACCATGTATAACACCTAGAGCCATTTCATCAGTTGATGCAAAAATAGCTGTTGGCTTCTCGTCTAACTCTAAAAACGTATTCATAGCTTCGATACCAGAGTCATAAGTATAATCACCAATTGCTATTAAGTCTTCGTTAAAAGTAATGCCCGCATTGTCAAGTGCTTCCCTATACCCTAAGAACTTTAAGTAGCCGTTAACAGGATCATCTAAAGTTCCAGATAGCATTCCAATCCGTGAATGTCCTTTCTCAATTAGATGAGTAATCGCATCATAAACAGCTTGTTTATAGTCGATATTCACTGAAGGGATTTCATTATTTGTATCTAGAGTAGCCGCTAATACAATTGGAACTGGCGAACGTTTAAACTGTTCCACGTGTTCTTCCGTAATTTGGCCTCCCATAAATACAATTCCATCCACCTGCTTTTCTAGAAGTGTATTAATAAGATGGATTTCCTTATCTTGATTTTGGTCAGAGTTACAAAGAATAATATTATATTTGTACATCGTAGCAATATCCTCAATTCCACGTGCAAGTTCTGCAAAGAAGATGCTCGAAATATCAGGAATGATTACTCCAACCGTTGTTGTTTTCTTACTTGCCAATCCACGTGCAACAGCATTTGGTCGATAACCTAAACGCTCAATCGCATCCAATACTTTTTTTCTTGTTGCTGGCTTAACATTTGGGTTTCCGTTTACCACACGGGAAACGGTCGCCATCGATACGCCTGCTTCTCTTGCTACATCATAAATAGTTGTGTTCACAATGATCCTCCTCTATGTCATTAAACAATTTCGTAATTATTAATGTATAGTTATCATACGATACTATGAAGAGGTCCGCAATGTTCTACACTATATATATCGACACCCTTCGCTATTTTTTCATAGTTATTTCAATTCTTTTTCAAAAAAATACATAGAAAATCAAAAAAAGAGATGAAAAGAATCTTTTGATCCTCTTCACTCTCTTTATTGTCTCAGTATTCAGATTACAATCTTACCCTTTATATAAACCAGAAGCTAAAAGCTCATCCACAAATTTATTAAATTGTGGAATATCCATTTGTTGTGCAGAATCAGATAGAGCAACAGCTGGATCAGGATGTACCTCAGCCATTACTGCATCCGCACCAATCGCTAACGCTGCTTTTGCAGTTGGTAATAGAAGATCACGACGTCCAGTAGAATGCGTCACATCAACTAAAACCGGTAAATGAGTTTCTTGTTTTAAAATTGGTACAGCTGAAATATCTAATGTGTTTCTTGTTGCTGTTTCGTAAGTGCGAATACCGCGCTCACATAACATTAAATCATTATTACCACTTGCTACAACGTACTCTGCAGCATGGATGAATTCAGAAATCGTCGCTGAAAGACCGCGTTTTAATAGAACTGGTTTATTTACATTACCAGCAGCTTTTAACAATTCAAAGTTCTGCATGTTACGTGCACCAATTTGAATCACATCAACGTAGTCAATTGCTTTTTCAATATCTGCAGGGTTAACAATTTCACTGATGACTACCATATCAAGTTCATCTGCTACACGCTTTAAAATTTCCAACCCTTCTACTCCAAGACCTTGGAAGTCATATGGAGAAGTACGAGGTTTGAATGCTCCACCACGTAATAAGCGGATTCCACGCTCTTTTAAGGCCTTTGCAACCGTTAGTACTTGCTCATAGCTTTCAACCGCACATGGTCCCATTACTAAACGTTGAGCACCATCACCCATCATAACACCTTTTAGATCAACAACAGTATTGTCAGGATGCTTTTTACGTGAAACAAGCAACGCTTTGCTATTATCCTCTTCTTGAAGTTCTAAGCTTGCTTTAAAAATTTGCTTGAATAAATGTTGTAAAGTTGATGTTTCGAATGGTCCCTTATTATGTGCTGCAATATGATCAAGCATGCTACGCTCACGTACAGGATCAAATCGATTAACACCTGAAGTGCTTTTTACTTTCCCAATTTCTTGTACAAGGCGAGCACGCTCATTGATTACTTCAAGAAGCTTAAGATTCACCTCGTCTAATTCTGTTCTCAACAAATCTAATTTTTCATTACTCACTATTCTCCACTCCCTTTTTATCTATTGCTTCTTCGTTACATGTATTATAAATCATAATTAACAGAATGTCACGAATTTTTTCTTTAATACTTAAAAGCTTTTAAGCTTTTATGCATCAATGCGTTAATATAAAAAAGAGAAAAACATTTATGTATTAACCTTTTCTGTAAAAGTGACTTTTGTATGGATAATCACTACAAACCGTTTTTTTGAACATAAATAAACAAATCGTTAAGAATCATCCTTCCACATCGATAATTAATAGAAAAAAGGCATCTCATAAGGTCTGGTTTTGACCTTTTGAGACGCCCCTGTGATTCGGACTTTGAGACAGCCCTTCACTCTTTTTATCCAACTGGCTTTTCTTCTTCAACTCTCGCTTGGATTTCATCAACTTCATTTTTAACAGTCTCTACAATTTCTTCTCCTGCTTCTTGAACATCACCAGCAAGATCTCCAACAATGTCTTCAGCAGATGCCTTTGCCTCCTCAGCTTCAGCTTTTAAATTAGATGTAGCACCTTTTACTTTTTCCACAACTTGATTCGATTGATCAGAAACTACTTTTGCGATTGAAGAAGATTTCTCTTTAGCATAAGTCGCCCACTCATTCCCCTTTTCGTAGGCTGTTGTCGTGAACTGATTTGTTTTTTCTTTTGCCGCTTGCGCTTGCTCAGTAATGTCACTGCGCAGCTCTTTTCCTGATTTAGGAGCTAAAAATAAAGCAGCTGAAGCCCCAACAATTCCACCAATTAACGATCCAATTAAAAAATCTTTTGTGTTCATTTCACTCATTACTTTTCTCCTCCTTGTGTTTCACTTTGTTTTTGTTTCTGTTTAAATTTTGCATATAAATCAATAGCAACATTCCCCCATTGTACAGCTTTAGCAATTTGATCTGATTGCTTAACAACTTGAGTTGAAACTGTATTGGAAACATGCTTAATTGATTGATTAACTTGTCCTACTGAATCACCTAGCTCTTTAACAGAAGAAAAGACCGTATTTAGCGATTCCGATTTCTCTTGAATATCATCGGCTAATCGATTGGTGCGGTGTAATAATTCTTCGGTCTCTCTCGTTATGCCATTTACTTGTTTTTCCAATCCTGCCATCGTATTAGCAACATGTTCTAGCGTTCGATTTGCTGATTTTAATGTTCGAACTAGATATATAACTAACACCGCAAATGCAATTGCAGCAACTAGAGCGCTTATGTAAAGTAATATTTCCATTGTATAGCCTTCACCCCTTGTGAAAGTAGCTTTCTCTATCAAACGAAATACCCATTCTAAATCGTTTTCAAACATCATATATAAATAATTCGCTGAAATCTTTTTATTTCCTCCTTCTTTTCACAATTACTGTTATGTTAACTTTATATCGTATACAATAGAAAAAGTCAGAATAAGGAGGAAATCAAAATGAGAGACCCTAGAATACAAACATTAGCCAAAAACTTAATAAACTATTCAGTTGAATTACAAAAAGGAGAAAAAGTCTTAATTGAGAATTTCGGATTACAACGTGAATTAGTTACGGCTCTCGTGCAAGAAACGTATAAAGCAGGAGGGTATCCATTTGTACTATTAAAAGATCATCAAGTTGATCGTTCACTTTTAATGGGAGCACAAGAAGAACAACTAGACATGATGGCTTCTTTTGAAGCGAATGTCATGAGTGAGATGGATGCGTACATTGGTTTACGTGCCGGTGATAACATCTCTGAACTTTCTGATGTCCCAAGTGATAAAATGGCTCTTCACGGCAAGACAGTTGGCAATAAAGTCCACCGGGAAATTCGAGTGCCTAAAACAAAGTGGGTTGTATTACGCTATCCTACTTCATCAATGGCCCAACTAGCAAATACAAGCACAGAGGCTTTTGAAGATTTCTACTTTAATGTTTGCAATCTTGACTATAGCAAAATGGATCAAGCGATGGATGCTTTAGTTTCCCTTATGGATCGCACTGATAAAGTTCAATTGAATGGGCCTGGAACCGATATAACTTTTTCTATTAAAAACATCGCAGCAATCAAATGTGCCGGTAAAAGAAATATTCCTGATGGAGAAGTATACACGGCTCCTGTTCGAGATTCAATTAATGGTACGATTACATACAATACACCATCTCCTTATCAAGGGTTCACTTTTGAAAATATTTCCTTTACTTTTAAGAATGGTAAAATTATTGAAGCAACAGCTAACGATACTGAAAGAATTAATAACATTCTTAATTCAGACGAAGGCGCTCGTTACATCGGGGAGTTTGCGATCGGAGTGAATCCATACATCCAACATCCAATGAAGGATATTTTGTTTGATGAGAAGATTGATGGGAGCTTTCATTTTACTCCTGGTCAATGCTACGAAGAAGCTTCAAACAACAATCATTCTAGTATTCACTGGGATATTGTTATGATTCAACGCCCTGAATATGGAGGCGGAGAAATCTATTTTGACGATGTTCTCATTCGTAAAGATGGAAGATTTGTCCTACCAGAATTGGAAGCCCTAAACCCTGAAAACTTAAAATAACAAACAAAAGGATGACTCTCAAGTCGAGTCATCCTTTTTTTACATTAATTTATCTTCATATGCTTTTTGAAACTTTTGAATATCCCCAGCTCCCATAAAAAGCAAGACGCTATTTTGATGATCTGTTAAAACATCAATTGAGTCCTCAGTAATCAATTTTGCATCAGGAACCAAGTCGATCAAGTCATTAATCGTCAATGTACCGGCTTGTTCCCTTGCTGAGCCAAAGATATCACATAAATAGACAAAGTCAGCTTTGCTTAACGCCTCTGCAAATTCATGTAGAAATGTCTTGGTCCTTGTAAACGTGTGTGGTTGGAAAATAGCAACTACACTTTTCGCAGGGTACTTTTGTTTTGACGCCTCAATTGTCGCAGAAATTTCAGTCGGATGATGTGCATAGTCATCGATTAAGATTTGATCGCCTACTACTTTTTCACTAAAGCGACGCTTAACGCCTTTAAATGTTTTTAAATGTTTCTCGACAACATCTGCTGAAACATTTTCATAATGACATAGGGCAATAACAGCCAAGGCATTCAGAACATTATGGTTTCCATATCCTGGAATTGTAAAAGTGCCATAAAGACTGTTTCGTACATATACATCAAATTTCGTACCTTCTGACGTTGTTTGTACATTACGAGCTTGAAAATCATTATCTTGATTAAAGCCATAATACACAACAGGAACATTAGCATGAATACCTTGCAAATGCTCATCATCACCACAGGCAACAATTGCCTTTTTTACTTGCATAGCCATATCTTGAAAAGCAGAGAATACATCTTTTACATCTTTAAAATAATCAGGATGATCAAAATCAATATTCGTCATAATACAATAATCAGGTTTATAATTGAGGAAGTGACGACGGTATTCGCATGCTTCAAACGCAAAATACTTTGAGTCTTCTTCTCCCTTTCCTGTTCCATCGCCGATCAAATAAGAAGTTGGAAAAGCAGAGCCGAGCACATGTGCAAGTAAACCTGTGGTCGACGTTTTACCATGCGAACCAGTTACAGCTATACTTGTAAATCGTTGAATAAATTCCCCTAAAAACGTTGGGTATTTCTTCACATCAAGCCCTAACTCATTTGCTCTTTGGACTTCCTCATGATCATCACCATAAGCGGCTGAAACGACGATTTGCTGATCAGCTTGAATGTTATTTCGTTCGAAAGGATAAAGGGCAATCCCTTTTTGTTCTAACGGTCTTTGAGTAAAAAATTGCTTTTCGACATCAGACCCTTGTACATTCATATTCATGTCATGTAATACTTGAGCTAATGCGCTCATTCCTGACCCTTTTATCCCAATGAAATGATAATTTGTCATAGTTGGACCTCCAAAAATTCACATCGTTTGTTTGCGTCCAATGAAGTTCTTCGTCAACGTTCATTGACCCATTATATCAGAAAACGACGCTCTCACCAATTTAAGCTATTCCTTGTTTCCACCATAGTAGTATATGTCATAACAAGAATAAAAGACCCACTAAAAGCCAGTAAGTCTTTTAAGTTCTATCTTACTAATCGAGCTATTTCATGATTCACTTTCTTTATTCAACAGTTTGCAGTCTAGGATTATCTCGGAAGAACCGTCCAGCTTTTGCTTCATGTTCACCATTTAAAAGGACATTATCTCCCGTGAAGCCAATGTTTAATTTAAGCAGGCTATTTCCTACTCCATAAATATCAACCGGAACTCCAGCTTCTTCATATTCATTAATCCTCTCAGCATTAAATCCACCTGTCGCTACAATCTTTACATGTTGAAATCCTTCTTTGTCTAGGGCTTTACGAAGAGCAAATAACAATGTAGGGTTTGCTCCTCGTGGATCAAAGGATCCCATCACTTCTGGATTTCTACAAAAGAATTGATCAACCATCGTTCTTGACGTGTCTATTCTAACACCTTTTAGTTCGTCCCCAAATTGCCTTGCCACTTTTAAAGCATCAGTGATGACATCATTATTATAATCAACAAGTGCCATTAATTCATCTTCCGGGAAGGTTGCTTGATACGCTCTCGTTGCCTCTACAATGTCTCCTCTAAACAGTTGAATTAATGCATGAGGCATCGTCCCCATCCCTTGCTTACCCCACCACTCATTCATCGCATGGGTTGCTTGTGCTTTAGATCCACCGATAAAAGCTGCATACCCATCACCAGCTTGTTGGGTAAAGTGATCATCGCGATCTCCCATAAAGATGATTGGTTTTTGTATACCTGAATGCCGAGCTGCTTTAGCAACATTATAAACATTTGTCGCTACTGATGTCCGACGTGCAAATATCCCATCAATAAGACCTTCTAAGTAACCAAAGTCTTCATATCTACCAGTAATTGTTAATACCGTTTCAAACGGCTTAATTTTATCTCCATCCTCTAATGAGCGGATCTCTAACTCATCTACATTCTTTGCAAAGGTGCGAATTAACGCGATTACTTCATCGGTTCCGCATAAAACCGCATGCTCTTTTTGAAAGAATTGCATCGTTACGATATTGTTAGGACGATGGTTCTTAACAATCTCTCTTGTCTTTAAAAAATAAACCGCAGAGAACCATCCTTCCTTGACACGTTCATCAAACTTAAAAGTCTCGTTAGTTAAACGTTTTATCTCTCCATTTAATTTGCGTGTAATTTCTTTCATTCTATTAAACTCCCTTGTCTCCTACCCTATACGTCTTAAGAATTGGTAAAGTTTATTATCCTATCCATCATATAAGACTCTCCATATTAAGACAAGGCTAAAATTAGACATTATCCTTCTTGGTAATGCAAGATTTCTTCGAGTTCAATTACATCTACTAGTACATGTCGCGGTTTGCTTCCCATCGCTTCTGACACAATTCCACGCTCTTCCATTAGGTCTATTAATCTAGCTGCACGGTTATATCCTACTCTAAACTTCCTCTGCAAACTAGATGCTGAAGCAGACCCTTGCTCGATCACAAAATAACAAGCTTCTTCAAAATGTTCATCATCTACTTCTTCTGTAACGTGCTTTAATTGCTCTGATTCAAATAAGTAAGCTGGTTCTCTTTGCTTTTTAACATGAGCGACTACATCTTCAATCTCTTGATCAGAAACAAATGTGCCTTGTACTCGAACCGGCTTCGGTGAACCATTTTCATGAAATAGCATATCCCCTCGGCCTAATAAACGCTCCGCTCCTCCCATATCAAGAATCGTTCTCGAATCCGTTTGAGAAGATACAGAAAACGCAATTCTTGTTGGAATATTAGCCTTAATCAAACCAGTAATGACGTCAACCGAAGGCCTTTGAGTAGCAAGCAATAAGTGAATGCCACAAGCTCTAGCTTTTTGAGCAATTCGACAAATAGAATCTTCAACTTCTGAAGGAGATACCATCATTAAATCAGCTAATTCATCAATGACAACTAAAATGTACGGTAAAGCAGGTTTTTCTGGTGTATCCGAATAAATTTCATTGTATCTACCAACATCTCTAACACCTTTTTGACTAAATAATTCGTACCTTCTTTCCATCTCTAAAACAACCCACTTAAGTGCTGCAGTTGCTTGTTTAGCATCTGTGATAACCGGTGTTACTAAATGTGGCAATCCATTATAAGGAGCAAGCTCTACCATTTTTGGATCAATCAACATTAATTTCACTTCATCTGGGTTGGCTTTAAACAGCAAGCTTACTAACATAGAGTTAATGCAAACACTTTTTCCTGACCCAGTGGCTCCTGCAACGAGTCCGTGCGGCATCTTTTTTAAATCAGTCACGATTGGCTGCCCCGAAATATCAAGACCTAATGCAACTGTTAAAGGAGAATCAGAACGAACAAATGATGCTCTTCTTAATATTTCTCTTAGAAAGACTGGTGTCGAAGTTCTATTTGGCACTTCTATTCCAATCGTGTTCTTACCAGGAATAGGAGCTTCAATTCTAATATCCTTAGCCGCTAAGGCAAGCTTCATGTCATCAGTCAATCCTGTAACCTTCGTTACTTTCACACCACGCCCAGGTTGAATCTCAAAGCGAGTAACAGAAGGACCTTTTGTTGCATGTACTACTTTTGCATCTACGTGAAAACTTTGTAGTGTTTCCTCTAATAATTCTCCTTGCTCTTTGAGCCAAGCTGAGTCATCTTGTTCTTCTGTTTCAGGATAATTCAGCAATTGAATACTTGGATAGAGGTACTTAGATTCAGATTCAACAGTTGTCGACTTTGTAGCCTGCGTACGATTACGATCTTGAGGTAGCATCATCACATTAAAAGGAACAGCCGTTTTCTTTACCTTATCAGAGCTCGTTTTTCTTTGAGAGATTTCTTGTTCCTCTGGCTGTGTTTGTTTAGGTGTCGGCTTCGACTGTAGAACTGGTTCAGGAGCTGAAATTGTTGCTGCAACTTTATCTAGTTGACCTTCTACTTCCTCTTCTATTGCAAATGAAATGTCTCCTTGCTCTTCTTGCTCTATTGGTTCAAAAGGTGTTTTCTCTTCTGGAAAACGTGAAGCAACAAATTTCGAGATCGATTCAATCGCTTGTTCAGTATCCTCTTCATGCTTTGTTTCCTTCAGCTTTTCTAATTGTCCCTGTTGTTCATCTTTCTGACTAAAGACTTCAAGGTCTTCCTCAATTAATTGCTCCGCTTCCACTTGCTCTTTTGGAAGTGTTTCGACTATCTCTTCATTCCTTGTATCGTCCGCTCTGCCTTGTGAAGGAACCTCTGTTTCTTTGATAAGATTTCGATCTTCCTTTTTCTCCTTTATCTGAGCAGTGTCTTGAAAATCTTCGTTAAATTCCAAGGGCTTGTCCTTTTGACCAACTGATGGGACCTTTTCTATTTCTGCTCTCATTAGTACTTTTTCCATGACTTCAGGCTGTATGTCCATGCTCGTTTCTTGAACTTGAAAAGGTAACACGGACAAACTATCACTCATAACGCTTTTAGTCGATTCACGTGACTGAAACCCATACACTGGTGATGGAATGGACGAAAGCTTAAATTCTGGTTTAGGAGAGCTAGTCCGTTCTGGTTTAGGAGAACTTGTCCGTTCTACTTTTGGAATTCTCTCTTTGTTCCCTTCATCTTTTGCTTTACTGACCTCTTCCTCTCTGAAATTCCTTCGGTTATGTGTTCTCTTCACTCTCGTCTCTTGCTCTGTGCGAATCTTTTGCATTGGGCCATCATCAATAACAGGAAAGCGAAATTTCCCAGCTTTCGGATATTGATATACCACTTTCGATTCATTTTTCCTTTTATCCGATTCAAATCTTCCATATGTATGTGATGAATGGACAGGTTGTTCGACTCTTTCTCTTGCTCTCTCATGCTCCGTCGTTTCATCAAGGTCCCCAGCAAATAAGTGCTGAAGCTTCTTTATCCATTGATTCAACATCCCCATAAAGGCACACTTCCTTTCTTATTAGAGTCCACTTACTGATTTTAAAAAGGTTGACTCATAGCGACTGATCCAATCCGGTACAACATACAGAATGCACAGAAAAGAATCAGTATTTGCTTGTAGTCAACCTCTTCAACAAACTTATTTAAACGTAAGACGTAATTTAATCAAGAACACCAATACCTACTTCTTCAGGAATACTCATCGTTCCTGCTAAACATCTAATATTCCTTTAATGCATCTATAGGTATAGCCATAACCTTATAAGCTATCTCGATCATCAGTAAATTTGACTGCAATGATTGTCAAAGAACTTGTTCAAAATGCTTCTTTTAGAAACACTGATTTCCTTACTTACTCAAGTTCATTCTGTTATATTGTACCATAATCATTGAGTTAATTAATGAGGAATATCGACTCATATTCTACTTTGGTTTTCTTTGAGCTAAAATAAAAGTCGGTTCTAATTCTCCATTTTCATATATGAACGGAAGTGCTGTAACCGGAACTCTCCCCTCGCCAAAAAACTGCAGAGCAATTTGGGCTAGAACATCATATCCTCTTTCATTAACAATATCAGCAAAAATCAATACATCTTGATGTGGAATTGCAACCGTCAATTGGCCACTAGCACGTTTTGCCATTTTTTCAAGAAGCGATTGATCAAGTACGCGACTTGCATCAAATCCATCCTTCGCTCGTAAAAAGTAAAACCGATTTCCCGCCACTTCATCTTCTTTTAACGGCTGTGGTAGAGAACGAACATTGAACATCGAGACTTCTCTAAGCTTCTCCTTTGTATAGGAGGTGCCCTCAAGCATCGATTCTTTTATTAATGTATAAGATTCACCTTGATCAATTACATAGTAAATTCTCGTTTCAGCCGTATGTTCATCAAAAAGCAATGCTTCTCCCTCATTCGTTTCTGTCGGGAAGGAAGTTGAGCGAATAACAGGGAAAACCTTCTTTTCATTTCCAACAAGCGTTGGAGTGTTCTTCATAGCTTCTAATCCAACTTCAACATAGCGAACAACTTCATCAATTGATCCGAACTCTTTGCGTTCCCACTTAGCTAAAAGGGGCTTTAATGCCAATGTAATTCCTTTACTTATTTCTCTATCTTCAATGCGTAAGGTAGCTTCTTTATGATCATAGACGATGGACCAGCCATCTCTTTCTAAACGTTGTTCAATTTCTTTTCGAAATTGTCTCATTTCCATTGTAAATCCTCTCCTTTGTTTTTCTTATTTTATCAGAAATATCGTGTGGTTCCAAAAAAAGAGGATGAAGGAAACGTTTTAACTTCAAACGTTTCCTTCATCCTGAGATTTAAAAGAAAAAGGGAAAGGCACCCTTTGACTACGATGTTTGGGCATTGGCTCCTCTCGTCGCGCGTCCCTTAAGAGAAAACCACTCAGAGCGACTTAAGACCTTGTGGCGGCTCCGCTCAATGCTTCGATTTAAAAGAAAAAGGGAAAGGCACCCTTTTGACTACGATGCCTGGCATTGGCTCCTCTCGCCGCGCGTCCCTTAAGAGAAAACCACTCAGAGCGACTTAAGACCTTGCGGCGGCTCCGCTCAATGCTTCGATTTAAAAGAAAAAGGGAAAGGCACCCTTTTGACTACGATGCCTGGTATTGGCTTCTCTCGCCGCGCGTCCCTTAAGAGAAAACCACTCAGAGCGACTTAAGACCTTGCGGCGGCTCCGCTCAATGCTTCGATTTAAAAGAAAAAGGGAAAGGCACCCTTTTGACTACGATGCCTGGCATTGGCTCCTCTCGCCGCGCGTCCCCTAAGAGAAAACCACTCAGAGCGACTTAAGACCTTGCGGCGGCTCCGCTCAATGCTTCGATTTAAAAGAAAAAGGGAAAGGCACCCTTTTTCTTTTAAATCTTAGACTCAGCTTTTGTTAGGAAGGTTTCGATTTCTGTTTGTGTTTTTCTGTCTTTGCTTACAAAGCGTTCTACTTCTTGTCCGTCAACATAAGCTAAGAAGCTAGGGATTCCGTAGATGTCCAGTTCTTGGCATAAGTCGATAAATTGATCGCGGTCTACATAGTAAAAACTAAAGCTCGGGAAGTCAGCTTCAATTCTAGGTAGGACTGGTTCAATTACTCGGCAATCTGGACACCAGTCAGCTGAAAACATAAAGACAGCTGTTTCCTCACTTGCAATTTCCTTAAATTCTTCAATGCTTTTAATTTTTTCCATCCCAAAACACTCCTCTATTGATTTATCTTCATGTCTCCTAATTGGATATGGCCTCGTTTCCTCATCCATTCAGATAGTATTAGGCTAATTACAGCAGGACCAATAAAATGAAGGAAGCCAATTGCTATCCAAACATTAACTGAGAATCCCATATCCGTAAGGGTCATGATCGGCCCAACTAAGCCACTCGTTCCCATTCCTGCTCCCGCAGGTAAATTTGTCATCCCAAATCCTACCGTTGCAATTGGAGCCAAAATGGCACCAGCTACTGTTGGCGGTATTAGTATTAATGGGTTTTTCATTACATTAGGAACTTGAAGCATTGATGTACCAATTCCTAATGATACTAGACCTGACCAACCATTTTCACGATAACTGCTTACAGCAAAGCCAACCATTTGAGCTGCACATCCAACCGTTGCAGCACCTGCTGCAACGCCTTTAAGTTCTAACATGATTGCTAAAGCCGCACTGGAAATAGGTGCTGTTAAGGCAAGTCCCATAAGTGACGCCACTATTATTCCCATTAGAATTGGTTGCTGTTCAGTTCCCCACATAATTAACGATCCGAATTGCTGCATGCCCATTTGGATCCATGGTCCAATTAATGTGGCGGTAAGAAAGCCGCTAAGTGTCGTCACTAAAGGCGTAACAATGATATCTAACTTTGTTTCTCCTGAGACTACCTTACCTAATTCTGTTGAAATAACAGCTGCAACGAATGCCCCTGCCGGCCCTCCAAGTTGAGCACCCGCAGCTCCACTAATAATTGTAGCAAAGACAACTAACTTTGGGGCTTTTAATCCATAAGCTACAGCAACTCCAATGGCTGGACCCATAAGACTCATTGCAAGTCCCCCGACGTCTTGAAGCCAGCTACCTATTCCATCGAAACCTAGCTGAACGATTTGCTCCCCAATCGTATTAAGAATCAAACCAATGATTAAAGATGCAAACAAACCGAGAGCCATATGGCTTAACGCCGTTATAAAATAAGTACGCCAAGAAATCTCAATACCCTTTTTTTCTAAGAACGTCTTCAAACAGCTAACCTCCTTTCCTAACATTATCCATTCTCTACTTGATATGATTGAACGATAGATGTCATTGCCTGAATGTTTTGTTCTAGATTTTGGTATGAGGTCACCGTTGTAATCCTCGCTCCACCAGAAGCTGTAATGACATGATATTGCTCATCTTCTTCTCTTTTTTCAATAATAAGATAGCTTAATGTATCATCAAGCTCATTCATTTCATAAATAATCGACCTTCCTGCAAGTTCTTGATCACGCTCAAAATGAAAACTGCTACTAGACAATTCGGAAGGTTGAAAAAAAAGGTTATACAATTGATCACCTTGACGTAGCAAAATATTGTAATCAATTTTTTCTTGCACTTCGAAATCATTAGGCAAGAAAATTCGAATATCCTCTCTTTCATAATTAGGCTCTACTGGTTCTTCTCCAATACTATCTAAATAGGCTTGTCTACCTAATTCTAACGCTTCTTCCTCTGATACCGCACATCCTACTAACACTATGATGACTAACATAAGTGATGCGATACGCCAATTTTTCATTATCAAGACTTGCCACTCCTTTTTATATTAACTTGCACAAATTAGTTCTTTTCTATCATACCTTCAAGGTTTAGAGCTGACAAGACAACTTTACAGATACCTGTTACAATAGAATCGTTCAGTTTATTAAAATTTAGAAGGAGTGGATATAATTGGAACTAACTGTTTATTTAGCTGGTGAAATACATAATCCTTGGCGTGAGAAACTTCGCAAGCAAGCTGAAGAACTCTCCTTGCCTATCACTTTTACTGCTCCCATGGAAAATCACGATCGCTCTGATGCAATTGGGGAGGAAATTTTAGGAAAACAGGTTGATAACATTGCCCGTGACGAAGCTGCATCAGCCATTAATAATTTACGAACACAAATCCTACTATCAAAGGCCGATGTTGTGATTGCTTATTTCGGTGCACAATATAAACAATGGAACAGCGCTATGGATGCTGCAACTGCGATCACCCTTCAAAAGCCTGTCATTTTAATTCGAGACGAAAAACTCCACCATCCACTAAAGGAACTGGCAAACAAAGCTCAAGTCGTTGTTGAATCTCCTGAACAAGCCTTAAAAGCTTTAGCTTATGTTATTGAATAAAAAACAATCATAAAAAACGAGAAGGCCAAGGTATCCTAGGCCTTCTCGTTTTTATTTTCTTGATAAACTTATTCTGTCTCACTAAATTTAAAAAGGCCAACAGCCATCGCAATAGTTCCAACTAAAATCATACCTGTAAAAGCAAACACTACACCAACAATTGATCCAGTCATTGATCTTCGCTCCCTTACCAATAAATTTACTCCCACCCTTATTGTAAAAGAGAGATCATTAATAGAGCTGATTCATTTGTGACAAGCGATTTACAGTTTATGGAAATTATAATTTATACACTGTGCTAATGTAGTTAATGCCTAGTCTGATCCCTTGATGATAAATATTGTCCATATAATAACTTAACGATATGAGCAAACAAACCTTTCCGACTAACCAAGCCCGACGTATAAATGCCGATCGCTCCTTCTTTTTTTCTAGTGTCCACTTCACCTGTAATATCAGCCATAATGGAAGCCAGTTCTTCCCCTTTATATAACCTTTCTACAACTCCTGCTGGTAATGGAAGCTTAGCTCCTCCAGCAATCCATCTTCCACCATCAACATGCATCAGTGCTCCCCAATTACAAAGCATTAAACCATGCTTCGTTTCTTGAACGCCACCTTCAAGTCCAAAGGCTAGCTCAGCATTTGTAATGCTTAATGCAGCGTTTGCACGGTTAATAGCTCCTTCTAATGTTTCTTCATCTGAAAAAGGCTGTTCAGACACACCAGAGTCAACCTTTACCGGAACAATCGTTATTGATTCGCTAATTAATGAGTCTTGAACAGCATGGACTTTAGCGGGGTTTTTTGTTCCAATTGCAACAATCACCTGTCGATTCCTCCTTCCAAAAAAATAACGAGAATGACGAGTGAGACCTCCTCACATGTCATCCTCGTTTGTTTTATACTTGTGCTTTGATCGCTTGAACAGTGGATGTGTTGGCCGATTTCACTAACTTAACAATTAATTCTTTTGCTGCAGCATAATCATCAATATGAACAATCGATGCTGCCGTATGGATATAACGAGAGCAAATTCCTACAACCGCAGAAGGAACTCCATCTCCAGACATATGAACACGCCCTGCATCTGTACCACCTTGTGAAATGAAATATTGGTAAGGGATCTTATTTGTTTCTGCTGTATCCAAAACAAAATCCCGCATACCGCGGTGTGTAATCATGGAACGATCATAAATTCTTAGTAAAGCCCCTTTACCAAGCTGACCAAAAGCATCCTTGCCACCAGTTGCATCATTTGCCGGACTAGCATCAAGAGCAAAGAAGATATCCGGTTTGATCATATTTGCCGCTGTTTGAGCTCCTCTTAAGCCTACTTCTTCTTGAACCGTAGCACCTGAATATAATACATTAGGAATCGTTTCATTTTGCAATTCCTTCAGTAATTCAATAGAAAGCCCTACTCCATAGCGATTATCCCAAGCTTTAGCCATAATCTTCTTTTTATTCGCCATTGGTGTAAATGGACAAATAGGAACAATTTGTTGCCCTGGTTTAATCCCAATTGAAAGTGCGTCCTCTTTATGATCGGCTCCAATATCAATATACATATGCTTTATATCCATTGGCTTCTTACGCTGTACCTCTTCCAATAAATGAGGAGGAGTAGACCCAATAACACCAATTACAGGTCCATTATCTGTCATAATTTGAACCCGTTGAGCAAGTAAAACCTGACTCCACCAACCGCCTAATGGCTGAAAGCGAATCAAACCTTGTTTGTTAATAGACGTTACCATAAAGCCAACCTCGTCCATATGGCCAGCAACCATAACCTTTGGTCCAGTCTCATCTCCACGTTTCACTCCAAAGATACTCCCAAGTCGATCTTGTACAACTTCATCCGTATATTTTTCTAGTTCTGAACGAACAAATCTCCGTACATCATGTTCGAATCCTGGAGCTCCCTGAAGCTCCGTTAATGTTTTGAAAAGTTGTAGAGTTTCTTTATTCACTTTAACAAACTCCTTTCGTGATCCGTAATACTATGTATCCTTTTCATTTTATCTGAAACCCATTTTCTTTTCCACCCTCTCGATTCCAAGATTATTCCATTTAACAATTGAAACCAGCTTCTTCTTTTGGATATACTACAAGTATAGTGTTGTGAAAAAAGAAAGGGAGATGTAATATGGTGAAGCGTTTTATAGCAGGATTAGGGATTGGATTAGCGGCAGGCTATTTACTAAGTCCAACGATTAGAAGCGAAAAGATTGCTCCTGAAAAAGCTTTAAAAGAAATTAAAAAGACAGTTTCTCGCACCTATGCCATTTCTGGATCATGGATACATATGATCCCTGAAACAGTTGAATTAAACCAGATTTCTTATAACGTCTATCGCGGCGGTCTCTCTACAACAAATGAAGAAGGTACCACTCAATTTGAGTTTTTAGCAGATACTAAAACAGGTGCCTTGTTAGATTTAAAGGCTACCTAATAAAACACCACTGACAGTTGGCAGTAGGTCTGCTTATCGATAAATCGATAGACCAGACCTTTTACCAGCTAACTGTCCCTTCTTCTAATATTTGTATTGTTTTCTCTCTATTGCCTCGATTACTCCGCCTTCGTCGTTCCACTTTAAAGCACGGTATTTATAGTCATGATAAAATAAGAAAGTTGCTTGTTTCTCTTTAGCAAACGTATGCCATTTCTCTTTTTCGGATATCGATACGATTGGATAATCATCATAGGCTAACACCCAAAGGACATTTCTATGTGCATGTGTAGGCATTAGATCCGCTAAATGAATAAACGTTTCTAGTTTATGTTCCAGAATAATAATAGAATGCCCTTCACTGTGGCCTCCAGTATGAACCATTCGAAGACCTGGAATCACTTCGAGTTGATCCTCAAATGTTTTAACTTGTTCATGAATCGCTAACCAATTCTTCTTCCAATATGTATTCTTAGATCGAATATTTGGATGTTGCATCTCAAGCCATTCTATTTTTGATGTATAAATAGCAGCATTTTTAAAAATAGATACATCTTTTCCATCTTGTTCTCGCACTAGTCCGCTGACATGGTCAAAGTGTAGATGTGTCATCAAAACAATATCAATATCACTAGGTGTTAATCCTAAATTACTTAAACCTTGAAGTACGGAAGACTCTTCAACAATACCATAATTTCGTTTTTGTTTTTCATCAAAACGTTCGTTGCCAATCCCAGCTTCCACTAAGATACGGTATCCATCTTTTTCTATTAACATCGGATCCGTACGTAATTCGATTTGATTATTTTCATTAGAAGGATACTTTTTACTCCATAATGGTTTTGGTACAACTCCAAACATTGCACCTCCATCCATATGTGTAACCCCTCCGTTTAGCCAAGTAATTGTAAGGCCATCTCTTTCCAATCGTTCCATTTATATCGCTCCTTTCAATCCTTCATTTCTTTCTTTTAAATCTTCTTCTACAACGCAGTATATTCCTGTTTATTTATTAACAAGAAAAGAGGCGATCTGAAAAGATTTTCAGATCACCTCTACTTGTATTTATCTATTTTGATTTAAAGCTAGCCTCACAACGATATATTCTCATTCCTTTACGAGAGAACTTCTCTTCGTATTCCGTCATCACATTTCCTTCAATCTTACTTTTGTGTAAATCCAGACTGACATTATGCAACGACATCCCATACCCTGATAAGCTCTCTAATGAGTACTCGAATAACCCTTGATTATCTGTTTTAAAATGGATTTCTCCCTTCTCATTCAGAATCTCCTCATATAGCTTTAAGAAACCTTTATACGTTAAACGCCTCTTTTCATGACGATTCTTTGGCCATGGATCAGTGAAGTTGATAAAAACACGATCAATTTCGCCTTCCTCAAAGAAGTCAAGAATTTCGGAAACATCTTCATTTAAAAATTTCAGGTTGTCTTGATTCGTTTCAATTGCTCTTTCAAGTGCAGTGATTAAGACACTGTCGTACTTTTCAATCCCTATATAATTCACTTCAGGGTGAAGCTTGCTCATTCCAATTAAAAATTGTCCTTTCCCTGTTCCAACTTCGACATGAATTGGATTATTATTATTAAATAATTTGTTCCATTTCCCCTTATGTTGACTTGGGTTTTGAATAATTATATGTGGATACTCATTCATTTTTTCCTTTGCACCCGGCTTATTACGTAAACGCACAACGCCACCTCTTTTTCCTTTTTAGAATAGCTTTTACTTTTATAGAGCAAAATAACGCAGAGATATTTATTGAGAAGGAGTTGACCCCCTATGCCAATCTCTAATACAGATAAATTGCATTTATTAAGAGACTTACTTCAAAATCAAGCTACTGAAAATTACATGACGACAGATGAAGCAGCACAAATTGAAAGGCTTGTATCATCTCTTGCAACAGATCCTTCCTTGCAACCTGTTGTTCAAGAAACGCTTGATCTTATCCAACAAAAACACCAATTAAATCATGAACCGTTTGAACAGAATGATGTCGAGCAATGGCTCAATGCGTTATCTTTAGAATGAATCGACGGTATTTTCCATTATTCCTCAGGAAATATCGATTTTATTTTCACGGAAATAACTCCCTCTCTTTTAGCGGCTGATTTGAAGGTTATCTTCTTCAAATTAGCCGCTTTTCCGAGATTAAACAAATAAAAAGACCCACCCCAACTCATTGGTGAGTCCTAATCATTTAGCAGACTTTGAATATACATTTTTAATTGCTCAACTTCTTCATATTGTTGTCTTCCGTAATGCCATAATAAAACAGATATTGACTGTGAAACAACATACCAATGCATTCTTTCATGTAAAGAAGAGTCTAACTTAACCCCATATTGCTTTAACCAAGCTGCCCATTCATGTTCTGGAATGTAAGAGTAAAGCAATAGCCCTAAGTCAAGAGCCGGATCGGAGACCGTTGCACCGTCCCAATCAATTAAATAAAGTTGATCTTCTTCATCAAGCATCCAATTATTATGGTTAATATCACAATGACATACAACATAATGTTCATGTTTTACAACTTCTAATGCATCAAACAAATACTTCATTCCTGCTTCGATCGTTTCATCCTCGATATGAAACAGTTGTAGCTGTCTGCGGAGATTTTCAACAATCACGATCGGAGTTAAAGGCTCGTTCCCAATTCGCTTAAACATATCTAGTAATTCACTTGACCCGTGAATCTTTGAGAGAAGCGCTGCAACTCGGCTCTCTTTCATTTCGTATGCCTTTAGTTCTCTTCCTTGAATTAACTTTTGCGCAGTCACAACATCGCCATTTTCTAAACGCTTAGTCCAGAGTAGTTTGGGAACAATTCCTTCCGCTGAAAGGACAGCAAGAAAAGGTGACGAATTACGTTTTAAAAATACAGTTTGTTCACCTTGTTGGGCTATATATGCTTCTCCTGTTGCACCACCTGCTGGATGCACCTTCCAGCCATCTCCTAAAAATTGTTCCACCCAATTCACCCTCAATTTCATCATCTTTCCCTCACAAAATTTCGGGAAATCAAGAATAGTATACCTTATCTATAGACACTATGTCATTTTTAAACAATTCATACAGTCATTTATGTCCGGACACAAACAAACGTAGAAAACGGAGAAACATGAGCACAGTCTCCCCCTATTTTGTCTAATGGTATCAGAGAAGCGACCTGATCGTCAATGACAACTTGAAATTCCTTACTTTTTGGAAGTGGAACTACCTGCTTTTCTTGACCGGCATTATGAATGACTACAATATCTTTCCAATCATCAATAGCATCAAGATCCTTTAGATGGTAGGCGATACAGTGTGATTCTGCTTTTAATAATTGAAAGTGACTATTAATCAATGGATAGGAATTCATCCTGAAAGCAAAGTGCTGTCGGCGGAGCTGAATCAACGTTTGGATATATTGAACAGAATCGTTAAAATAAGCTCTTTGTTTCCAATCAAACACATTTATCCAATCTGGTGAATTATAGCTATTTTCTACACCATGCTTCGTTCGAAAAAACTCTTGTCCCGCATGGATAAAAGGGATCCCTTGTGACAATAAGACGATTGCTGTGCCGAGTTGGTGTCTTTTTTGTAAGAGTGACGAGCGTTCTATAGGGTGAATGACTTTTAATTTATCCCACAACGTATGATTGTCATGAGCCTCAATATAATTGATGGCTTGCAAAGGTTTTCTAAACAAATCCTGACTACCTTTAATTCCATTTACAACCTCACTTAAATATGCATCATTCCCGCTTATATAACCTGGTTGCTTCACTTCAAAAGTTGATCCTTTTAATGCATCACGGAATCGGTCTTGGAAGAAACCAATTTTCTTTAATGATTTGGCTTGTTTCATAATGGCTCTTTTTTCACTGTTATAAGCCGTTGGAAGATCCCACCCCTCTCCAAATAGCATGATATCTTGCTTTCTCTTCCGAACCATTTCTTCGATTTGTTTCATTGTTTCTAAGTCTAATATCCCCATTAAATCAAAACGAAATCCATCGACTTGATATTCATCAAGCCAATAACAGATTGCATCAAGAATGATTTTTCTAGCCATTTTCCGTTCGCTGGCAAAGTCATTTCCGACACCTGTTCCATCACTAATTTCGTTTTCCTCTGTATAACGGAAAAAGTACCCAGGTACAATTAAATCTAGTGAAGACTCTTCCCATATATATACATGGTTGAAAACAACATCCATAATCACTCTTAATTGTTTTTCGTGTAATGAGGCTATCGCTTGCTTTAGTTCTCTATTGCGACTGTATGGGTCATAAGGGTCAAGAGCATAACTACCTTCGGGAACAAAAAAATGTGTCGTATCATAACCCCAGTTATAATTCTTCTTGCGGTCGCTTTCATCAATGCTGCCGAAATCTTGAACAGGCAAAATCTCTACATGGGTAATCCCTAATTGTTGCAGATAATCAACACCTGTTTTGAATTGATTTAGATCTTTTGTGTTCTGCTCAGTCAAAGCTTTATACTTTCCTTTTTCAACAATTCCATTGGTGTGGTCTATCGTAAAATCTCTTATATGTAACTCATATACAATACAATCATTTACAGAACTTCTTTGTTTGAGTGTCGGCCACTCTTTTGGTTCTGTTTTCTTGTTATCTCCAATCATCGCTTTTTCACCATTAACACTTAGAAACCTTGCATAAGGATCCACTACTTTTCTCCATGTATGATTGACATATACCTCAAAATGATAGTAAATGTTTTCAAAGTCGCCTTGTAAGTTAATACGCCAAACTCCTTTTTCTCCACGATCACATGGGTAGCTTTCTCCCTCTTCCTCACTCCAATGTTTGTATAAAATGAGATTAACCCTCGTTGCAGTTGGTGCCCACAAGGCCAAGGAGGTTTGCTCCCTTTGATACCTTGCACCTAAGTCATTGCCGTTGTAATAAAATAGCTGATCAAACTCTTTCGTTCTTACGACTTCTGTTATCGTAATGGAACAAGTCATTTCTTCATACATCACATAACTATCTTCACCAAAAATAAAAGGGTGCATTAGACGCAGTTCAATTTCTCTGTTTTGGACACGAATCACCGTTAAAGGGAATTCTCCCTTGCTATTAATCATCTTCCAACCATTTTTACTGATATTATAAGTGTTTTCTAAGAGGACACGGATCGTGTCAACGGTTACAAGCTCAACTGATTTCATTCTACAATTGACAAACGGCTCCTTCTTTTGCTTCAATGATGAAAGCCCCCTTTCTTTTTTTTAGCTATTATAGTAATAATACTACAGTATGAGCGAAAACAAAGAACCATTCATTCGCCATATCTTGCAGGTTAGCTTTTAACAAAGAAAGGTACTGATTGAATTTTGGAGGAAAAACATGAGTACTAACACTAACATTCGTGCCAGATTATTAATTTCGTGTCTTGACAGACCAGGAGTCGTTTCTGCTGTATCAACCTTTTTACATCAATATAAGGCAAACATTGTTCAATCCGATCAATATTCTACAGATCCATCCGGTGGGATGTTCTTTATGAGAATTGAATTTGATTTATTTGAAGATGGTTATGATTTTGAAGAAGTGAAAAAAGCCTTTACTTCTGTTGCATCTTCTTTTGAAATGGATTGGAAAATGGATCTAGCCTCTCGTAGAAAGAGAATGGCGATTTTTGTTTCTAAAGAAGATCACTGTTTACTTGAACTATTATGGAAATGGAGAGCCGGTGAGCTAGCAGTCGACATTCCACTAGTTATTAGTAATCATCCTAATTTAAAAGAAGAAGTGGAATCTTACGGAATTCCTTTTTATCATATTCCCGTAACGAAAGAAACAAAAGCTAATGCAGAAAGTGAAGCAATCACTAAGCTTCATGAGCATGATGTCGATTTTATTGTGTTGGCTCGATACATGCAAATTTTATCGTCAGATTTTGTTGGGACTTTCCCGAAACGAATTATTAATATCCACCATTCGTTCTTACCAGCTTTTATTGGAGCAAATCCGTATGCAAAAGCATTTGAGCGTGGTGTGAAATTAATCGGTGCAACAGCTCACTATGTTACAGATGATTTGGATGAAGGTCCGATCATTGAGCAAGATATTTTACGCGTTAACCATCGCTACACAACTGAACAATTGAGAGTAGCTGGCCGGAATGTGGAGCGAATCGCTCTTTCAAGAGCTGTAACTTGGCACTCTAATGATCAAATTATCGTTCACGGTAATAAAACAGTCGTCTTCTAACTGGAGATTTTTCAAATTTAGGTTTCTCTATATGCCTCTTAAAGTAAAAACCATCCCCAATCATTGCTTAAGGGGTGTTCAAAAGGTCTGATTCAGACCTTCTGGACACCCCCTTACATATTTTCTAGCTCACTATTTATGTATTGAAATTCTCTAATCTCCATAGGAGCGTCTAGATAGATAATATGGGCTCCGTCTCTAATTTCTGGCAATTGCTGTTCTCCATGATATTGAATCCACAGTGTAAGAGCTTCGGACAAATCAGCTTTTGCTTCTTTTAACGTATCTCCAAAGCTTACACATCCATCCAGCTCCATCAATTCAATCATGATCTCCGTTCCGCCACGCCAGTTGAATACTTTCCTGACCCTCCATTTAAAATCATCTATCTGAAAACGACTTAACCTAGACTTATCGATACTTATTCCTCCTTCATGTACTTATCTGCCTTGGTTATTATATGAATTTTCATCATCCAATTCAAGTTCTTCTCCATCATTCTTCTTCTACCTTCTCTCCTGAATCGGTAAAACAAGACTGAAGCAGCAAAGAAGTTACTTTCATTTGCTTACTTTTAATTGGAGACGGATGTTTTTTCAATTTGTTGGTCCACTCCTGAAAATTCCTTTTATCAATTAACTCAATTCTAGCACCCTGCATCTTATTATCAATAATACTTTTCGAACTTAGCACAATCCTCTTTACAGGAAAGACAACACCCTCTTCATCTAATATCGGTTTAATGATGCCTGACATTCTAGACAACGAGACGAGAGGGCTGATTCGTTTCTTACGAGTCTTATCAATATACTCTAACCAAAATCGATCTGAGCTAGCTTCAAACACACTATGTTCTTGCCCTTTTAAAATGGTAATACAATTTACTTCTGTTGGGCTAATTAAAATGATATCTAGTTCAACAGGTGCCTTTTTTACAAAGAACACTGGTTTATACATTAGAAAATAATTATCTGGAATTTCCTGAGCAAAGAAGCGTAACCACTCATCTGTTTCATATTTTGGATCTAATAAAGATTCCCCAACTAATGAAGAACTAGCCCACCTCAATTGCGAATGAAACAATTCATCTAAATACTCTTCTTTTACTTTTTCCAAAGTATTAGAAAGAAATGGGTCTTCAAAAACATCAACTGCCTCAATCACCTTTTCTCTTTTTCTCCAATGCTTTAGCCGTGTAAGAAGACCTTTCTTTTTTGGGGCGTTATTGTCTATATTCAGCGAATCTTCTTTTTGAATAGCATCAAATTGCACTTGCTTCCACTCTGATTTTAAATAAAACCATCTCTCTTTTTTCATACGAGTAAATTGACTCGGATATCTGTTTAAATCAAATTGGTAACGAGAGATATAATCTTCTAGTTTGATTAAATGTGCCACACTCGTCCCTCCTAGGCCACTACAATGTTATGATCGTACCATGTTTATCATATAAAAAGATAGACGATCATCGGACCAATAAGTGAAACAATGACCGCACTTAATGTCATAGCGACAGAACTAGTAGCCCCTTCTTTTTCACTGGATTCTAGTGCTTTAGCGGTTCCAATTGCATGCGATGCACAGCCCGTTCCAATCCCTCTGCCGATTTCATCTTTCACCTTAATCCATTTATATATGTAAGGAGCCATTACAACCCCTCCAATACCGGCAACCATTACGAGCACAGCAGCAAGTGGAGGAATTCCGCCCATTATTAGCGCGACATCCATTGCAACCGGTGTTGTAACAGATTTAGGCACTAGGGAAAAGATAAATTCCTCTTGCACCCCAACTATTCTAGCAAGCATAAGGCCACTGATAATCCCAACGATAGCGCCTACACTAACACTAATCACAATAGGAAAAAAATATTTTTTTAATAAGTCCAATTGACGGTAAAGCGGATAGGCTAAGGCTACTACAGCCGGACCTAACAATAACTCTAACCAACGTCCACCAATGTAATACGTCTCATATGGGATTTCCAATAGGAGCATAATTGTGATCAGGATGATCGTCCCTACTAATAATGGGAGCGTAAATGGGTAAGAGAAGCGACGATAAAATGCTCTCGAGCCAATGTATACAAGAACTGTAATTAGAATAGCGATAACACCAATTATCATAACTTCTTCTCGACCTCTTTTCTTTTGATTAGCTTTTGACCTATTAAACTAGAAATCATCATAACCATGATTGTACTAATTAGAGTTATTAAGATTAATAGAATTCCGCTACCAGCAAACACATCTAAAAATTGAAGAATCCCTACAGTTACCGGTAAAAATAATAAAGGCATATGTTTCAAAAGCAAAGCTGATCCTTCTTCAATAAAACGAACAGGTAACACCTTAGACAACAACGCTAAAAACAAGAGTAGCATCCCAATGATACTACCTGGTATTGGAAGGTCCAACCATCTTTGGATTGCTACTCCACCCCATAAAAAATTGATAATATCACTACATGACAAATAATTGATGCAATTTTCATTTTTCATCTCCACTCATCGGAAAGACATTGACTTCTTTATATTTTGGCTCCTCTGTTAACACGCTCTTATAAAGAATGACCTTGTCTACCTGCCATTTTTCACCTATCAACGTCTCATCAACTATCTTTGAATGATATGCATGGTCTCCAATCCACTTTCGTGCAACTGTAATATGAGGAGAAAATGGTCTTTTTTCCAAGGAAAAACCTGCTTCCAAACAGAGATTATACACATCTTTTCTTAATGAGTGTAACAAAGCTTGTTCCTTGACTCCAACCCAAAATATTCTAGGTTCCCTTTCTTTTCCAAAAGTTCCTAATGAAGAAAGTTCAAGAGTAAAACGATTCCAATTAGACAGTAAATTCTTGCAGTTATGTTGAAGAAAATCGAGTTGCTCCTCGGTACATGCCCCTAAAAAAACTAACGTTAAATGAAGATCAGCCCAATGAACCCAGCGCTTAAAAGAAAGAACTTCCGATTGAACGGAACTCATGACTTGCTTTTTCAAAAGATCTGGTAAGGGGATCGCTAAGAAATAATGGAGTTGCATTTTTCACACCTGCCTTTGTCTTTTCTTGTATGTTGTACTATTCCTATAAGGTTTAGTCAATAGGATAGGTAGTATGTTAAAATAAGAACAAATTTAAAAATAGAGGAAGTGTACATAAATGAAAGTTGTAAATAATGTTGCAGAATTAATAGGAGAAACACCACTTATTCGTTTAAATCGAATTGCCGATCCTAACGGTGCTACTGTCTATCTAAAGATGGAAATGCAAAATCCAAGTGGTAGTGTAAAAGATCGCGCCGCTTATAATATGATGATTCAGGCAGAGAAGGATGGTCTATTAAAACCCGGTGCAACAATTATCGAACCTACAAGTGGTAACACAGGTATCGGAATTGCAATGAATGCTGCAGCACGTGGCTATAAGGCAATCCTTGTCATGCCTGATACAATGTCAGCTGAACGAATTAACTTACTAAAAGCATACGGAGCAGATGTTGTCTTAACACCAGGAGATGAAAAAATGCCTGGGTCAATCGAGAAAGCTAAGCAACTCTTAGATGAAATCCCTAATAGCTTCATGCCAATGCAATTTGAGAACGCAGCTAATCCAGATGCTCATCGTCACACAACAGCAGTCGAGATTAAAGAGGCACTTGATGAAATAGGTACATCATTGTCTGCATTCGTGGCTGCGTCTGGAACAGGTGGAACCATTACCGGCACTGGAGAAGAATTGCAAAAATTTTACCCAAATGCAACGATTCATGTTGTCGAGCCGGCTGGTTCTCCTGTGTTATCTGGTGGTAAACCAGGTCCACATAAGCTTGTTGGGACAAGCCCAGGTTTTATCCCACCAATTTTAAATGAAAATGTATATAATGAAATATTAAAAATTGAAGATGAAGATGCTTATCGCGTAACACGGGATTTAGCTCGACTTGAGGCTATTCTAGTTGGTCCATCTTCTGGCGCAGCTTGTTTTGCGGCAATGGAAGTAGCAAAAACTTTAACGCCAAATGACGTCGTTGTAGCCATTGCCTGTGATACGGGCGAGCGTTATCTTTCAACGGATTTATTTGAACAAAAATCATAATAAAACTGGCTTAGATGATCTGCTTTAAAAGCCCGAATTAAAAGGGGCGTCTTCAAAGGTTAGAAACAAACCTATTGAGACGCTTCTTTTGCTAATTCATACATTGCCTCTGCATAAAGGGCTGTCATTCTTAAAAGATCATCGATGTCAATGCACTCGTCTTTCTTATGAGCAACGTCTTCTCGACCTGGGAACATCGGTCCAAATGCCACTCCAGTTTTCAACGAACGAGCATACGTTCCTCCTCCAATTGCCAATAGAGTCGGCTCTTCTCCTGTTTGACGCTCATACACATCCTGTAGAGTTTGAATAAGCGGATGGTCTTTCTCAACGTAATTAGGCTTCATATGATCATGAACGAGCATTTGAGCATGATTGGACCCGGCAACTTCTTTTAGAGTTGTTAAACATTCCTCACCTGAAGCAGTTACTGGATACCTTATGTTTAACCCAACTTCAGCTTCTCCATTTTCTGAGAAAGTTAATTTCCCTATGTTCATGGAGAGTTTACCTGAAGCATCATCTTGTACAGCAATTCCTAAAGCCTCCCCAGTAAAGTCACTGTATTTCTCAACAAATTGAAAAAAATGATTCGCAGTTGACTGAAAAGAGTAAGTTGCTAGAAATTGAGTAAGAAATAGTCCTGCATTCACTCCCTTTTCAGGAGTTGAACCATGAGCCGATATTCCTTCATATACGATCTGAAGCGAATTGCCATTTAATCGAGTGGTTCCCTTATGATTTTGCCCAACGAGAAAATGAGTAAATTGATCCTTCATCTCTTTCAACAGTTTCTCGTCTCCTGTAATAACTACTTCTGCCTGATCTGGGACCATATTAAAACGATCACCAGCCTTAAACTGAAGGACTTTTATTTTTTGATTGTCCTTATCATCTCGAGCGTTCCAGACGAGCGAAACATCGGTAATTCCTTTTTCCGCATGGATAATAGGAAAATCAGCATCTGGGGCAAAACCAATTGTTGGCATTTCTTCATGTTTAAAATAATGGTCAACACATCTCCAATTGCTTTCTTCATCTGTACCTAAAATCATACGGATACGTTTATGTATTGGAAGCTTAAGTTCCTTCACGATAGCTAACGCCCAGAAAGCAGCGATTGTAGGTCCTTTATTATCAATTGCCCCACGAGCATAGATTCGATTATTACGTATCGCTGCGGAAAATGGCGAAGTTGTCCATCCCTCCCCTGTAGGAACGACATCGATATGACAAAGGACGCCCACACTCTCTTCTCCTTGTCCATACTCAATCACTCCAGCATAGCCATCAACATTTTTCACAAAAAAACTAAATTTTTCACCTTTTGTTAAAATATGTTCCAACGCTTGGGCAATTCCCGCTCCAAAAGGTTGAGAAACCGTAATCGTCGAATCGTCCAAAATACTATTAATACGCAGAAATTCCTGTGTATCAGAAACAATTTCTTCCTTTCGTTTTTCTACTTCAGCTTGCCAATTTATTTTCAACATATCTTTCACCTCTTTACAAATTAGAGAAATATTCGTACAACCTTTTTGCATAGTTGAACAAGTTATTGTAAAATGTAAGCAACAAGGGAACGATGAACCATTTGCCACATTGATTAACTTCAACATTACATTGCCTACTTTTAAAAATCAACTAAAGGGGCAGCTGCGGTTATTCGCCCTTTGGAATACTTTCATCGTATTCCAGATGTAATGGCATCATTAGCCACGCCATTACATAGACTCTACTAATCAAGTCATGATTATGAATAAGGAGTGGTTTTTTGAAAACTTCAACTGATCGTATGCTGACTCGTATCAAGTCTATCTACCTTTACATTAAACAAAGGGGGACCGTCACAACGAATGAGTTAGTTGAAGAATTCGGCATCACCCAACGGACTATTCAACGCGACCTAAATGTGTTAGAGTATAACAAACTCGTTGAAAGACCTACCCGTGGCAAATGGAGCGTAACGAAAAAGAAAACTCGTGTATCATAACCGTCTTAATATTGAAAGAACAGATGCCCAATAAAACTGTTTATTGGGCATCTGTTCTTTTGGTTTTCATCCGGTCCCATTCAATCTCTTGATAGTATCAAATCGATTTCCTCTTGCCGCAATTCTCGATAAGTTCCTAGTTCAAGCTCAGGATCGAGAGTTAGCTTACCAATCTTTGTTCTTTTTAATGTTAATACTTTTTTCTCAACAGCTTCAAACATTCTTTTTACTTGATGATATTTTCCTTCTGTGATCGTGAGTTCAATTTCTGACACTGGGCCTTGTTCAATAACCTTTAGCTCACCAGGCTTTGTGACATAACCATCATCAAGTGTGACCCCCTCTTTAAAGCGCTGAACATCAACATCTGTCACCATTCCTTTTACGGTTGCTATATATGTTTTTGGGACATGTTTTTTGGGAGACATTAAAGCATGTGAAAATTGTCCATCATTTGTAATTAACAAAAACCCTTCCGTATCTTTGTCTAGTCGGCCAACAGGAAATGGTTCATACATTGCATGTTCATAAAGCAGTAAATCAATGACCGTTTCATGTTCAAGGTCTTCCGTTGCCGATATAACCCCTTGAGGTTTATTCAACATTAAGTAAATATATGGTTTATACTCGACTTCTTCTCCATACACCGTTACTAAATCTGAATCTGTGTTTATATGCTTCTTACCTTCTTTGATAGTCTCTCCATTTACATGGACACCACCAGATTTCAACAGTTTTTTTACGTCTTTTCTCGTACCATAACCCATGTTTGCTAATAACTTATCTATTCTCATTTCCTTCACCCTTCTGCTTCAATTGCTCAACTACTTTTCTTGCAAATCCACCTAAATCGTTTGTTTGGTAGGCTTCAATGACCCCTGGCACGGTTTGTGAAAGTGTATATTTGACGATTTCCTGATTGATTTTATTTTCTGCTAATGCACTTTGTAGCTGTAAAACCATTGCAACAGCTGCTTCTGTCCCTAATTGATTCGCCTTCAACACTTCTTCTTCTCGCGCTGCCACAAACTTCATTGTCGGAAACCATTTTTTTATCTGTTCCCCTTCATCTTTCCACATTTGTGGAACGACAAACAAACCTCTTTTCTCTTTTTTAACGACAGCTGCATGACCAGCCAACTTTAAAGGAATGACATTTCGTTCCTTGACTAGTTCCTTCACTTCTTTTTCGCTAATAGCCGTTGCCATATGATAAAAATTCACGTCTTGTAGAAAAAACGTTTGATATGTAGATAGAAAAGGTTCGTAAGCATGCGGTGGCAAACAAAGAAATACTTCTTTGCTTTTAGCAAAACTAGATGTATCTGCCTTCTTTAAAAAAGGATACTGATCAATCAATCCCTGAACCGTTCTTTCGTTGCGTCCAAATAAGTATGTTTGCTGATTTTCTTTTAACACAGTTACCAACATGCTAGCAAGCCGTCCCGAACCAACAATCATGATCATTTTATTAAAAACCTCCCTTTACAAGATCTCTAATCACAACTACCCTTTCTTTTGTATATTCCTTAAATGCCTGTTTCAAACACTAAATAATATAATACAAAAAAAGAAAGAGTTGATAATCAAATGATTAGCAACTCTATAAGCTTGATTCCTCCGTTTCGAACATGTAATGCTTCGTTCGTATATTTACATTGAGTACGATACCCATTGCGATCATATTGGTTAATAGCGCACTTCCTCCATAACTAATGAATGGAAGAGCTAAGCCTGTAATTGGCATCAACCCAATTGTCATGGCGATATTTTGGAACACTTGGAAAACAAGGAGCCCAATTACTCCTGAAACTAAATACGTTCCAAATAAGTTGTTACAGCTTAGAGCAATAATTACCATGCGATAAAACAATAGAAAATACGTGACAATTAATATCGTTGCACCAAGAAATCCGAATTCCTCTCCAATGACAGTAAAGATGAAATCTGTGTGTATTTCTGGAATACGGTCACTTTGAGTTTGGACACCTTGCATAAAACCACTTCCATATAGTTGACCAGAACCAATTCCTCTCAACGCATTTACTAACTGATACCCATATGACCCTTGATGTTCATACGGATCTAACCAACCATAAATTCTATCAAGCTGGTGAGAAGCAATAATTTTCGAGAACAATTCAAAGTTATTGTTATGCAAGTAGACTAGTGACAAAATTCCACTAACAGCCCCAATTCCAAGGACAAAGAGAATTCTCCAAGCAACACCTGACATTAACAACATCGTAACCATTATACTAGCAATGACTAGCGCTGTACCTAAGTCTGGCTGTGTTAAAATCAAGAAAAAAGGCGGCAGTCCTATTGCAAATACTTTTGCAACAATGATTAGGTCTGACTTTAAATCTTTTGTCGTTCGGTTCATTGTGACCCGGTAAAGCAAATGGGCCATTGCAATAATCAAGAAAATCTTCATGAACTCCGAAGGTTGGACTTCGGCAGGACCAAGATCAAGCCAACGCTGAGAACCATTTCGGAAAACGCCTAACGGCGAATATGCAACAAGTAGTAATAATACAACACCGATTCCATAGAGCGGAATAGAGAAATTTTTATACATATCATAATCTATTACCATAACACCGGACATGATAATGACACCAGCAATGAACCAGATTATTTGTCTCTTCACGTAATATGTTGGATCATCACTAAAATATTGTCCGGATCCACTATAAATTGCTAATAAGCTAAAACACATTAGCACAAACAACAGAAAGAGTAATGTGTAATCGATCTGTTGAACGCCAGATTTACGTTCTTCCATTGTAGCCTCCATCTATTAGAAACAGCTTCTCGCATTTAAGAAGCGGAAAGCTGTGTTTCTTCCTTGAATTCTTTTTGTCTACGCTGGCGAATATTATTACGAGAAATATTCGCTAATATCGCTAACGAAATAAGTGTGATTAGTAGAGACGAGCCTCCGTTACTGATTAAAGGGAGTGGAATTCCTGTAATTGGTAACAAGCCTGTGACAGCACCAACGTTGAACACAATTTGAATAGCAATCTGAAATACGATTCCAAACGCGAGCAAACTCCCGAATGGATTTTTACACTGAGCCCCTATCATAACCCCTCTAGTTAAAATTACCCCATGTGCCCCAAGTACAAATAGAACACCTAATAGACCTAACTCTTCAGATACAACAGCTAAAATAAAATCTGTATGGGCTTCTGGTAAGTAAAAGAGCTTTTGTACACTTTGTCCGAGTCCTGTCCCTGTGAGGCCACCATGAGCCATTGCAATATACGACTGGATAACCTGATGTCCTGTTCCGGACGGATCTGCAAACGGGTCTTGAAACGATGTCAATCGTCTGACTCGGTAAGGCGCAGATAATGCAAAAACAATAAACAAAGAAATTCCAACACCAGCAAGTCCAATTAAATGACGCCATTTTGCCCCAGAGAAGAAAACGAGCAAAAGCGTGACTAAAAGGATTGATGTTGCAGTTCCCAAATCCGGTTGCAACATGATTAACGCGAAAACAAATCCAACTACGACTAAAGGAGGCATTACTCCTTTTATAAATTGATCGATATAAGCTTGTTTTTGTGAATAAACTTGTGCTAGATAAATAATCATACCAAGTTTCACAAACTCAGATGGTTGAATTCGTAAAGGTCCAAGATCTATCCAACGCTCTGCTCCGTTGATATTTACACCTAATCCAGGCATTTTCACAAGGATTAGTGCAATAATTGATAATAAGATAATGATAGGAGACAGCTTCCTATATAATCGATAAGGAAAATGCATCACTATAAAAAAAGCAACTGACGCTAGAGCAAACCAAACTATTTGCCTTTGAATAAATGTATACGGATTTCCACTATCACCCACTATGCCTATTGCATAGCTCGAACTAAATACCATAATCAAGCCAAACGCAGCCAAAAGGAACGTCGTGATGATTAGCAACCAATCGTTATCTTTTCGAAATGAATACTTCATCGCGCCCCCCTTTTCTAGCAAAAATGTTAATCGACTATCGACTACATATTTATTTTCATTATATTGACCTATTAATTATAACAAACGACATATGCAAGCAAAAGAGGCATTCATTGCCAACACATGTCGAAAAAGTAAAAAAAGATGTATAAATTTGAGAAAAACATCATTTAAAAAAGAAAAGCAGCGGCAATGCTTCATCCGCTGCGCATGTGGTTTATTCCCTTTCAAAAAGGCTTTGTTGCTTTAGCCTTCTTGACGCTGCTTCTTTTTATTCAGAAATTTGAATCGAGCTCCAAGAACCATTCCTGCTAAATTGGAACGATAACCAAGGTATAAATAAATAACGGCGCCAACAGCTATGCCGACAAATAAACTTGGAAACGCACGTAGTTGTGTTGTAATGGGCAGTATCGTTTGCATGCCTATACTAACAACACTTACTCCACCTGCCATAACAGCAGCGAAAAGTAAGATGAGTACCGTTCTCTTAACGATTAATGTATAGGAATACTCTGCAAATTTCCCAATAGCCCACACCGTGACAATAATTGATGCTGTATAGCCGATGTAAGTAGCATATATCCCCCAAGTGGGCCGATTATTGATAACAACCAACTATTTGTTACAAGCTTTAACAGCAGACCAACTCCAAGCGCAAGAACTGCATATTTTTGCTTATTCATCCCTTGCAAGATAGCGGCTGTTACTGCAAATAACGAGAAGAACAAAGTAATTGGCGCATAATATCTAAGGATAAACCCTCCTATTTCAAGGTCACTGACCCCATATAGAGCACCAAATGCCGGATAAGCCAAAACGGATAAGCCAACAGCAGCTGGTATCGTCAAAAATAAGATAATTTGATATGTTTGAGTAATTTGTCTCTGTAATAATTCACGATCGTTCGTTGTATAGGATTTTGTGATTGTTGGCAATAGCGTAATGGAAAGAGCAGTCGCTAAAGCCATAGGAATTAAAACAATTTTGTGTGCTGTATTTGAGAATACAGCGAACGCTGTTTCAGATTCCTCTTGTGACATGATTGTACCAATTAACGTGTTATTAAACGTGAACAAATCTATTAGTTGATACAATGGAATCGCAAGTCCGACAAACGAGAGCGGCAATGCATATGCTATAAGCTCTTTATACATTGATTTTAGAGATAAGTTATGATCGACTTTACTCATCTCAATTTGTTCATGAATGTGCTTTTTTCTTTTAAACCAATATACTAATAGGACCGTTAACCCTCCAAGCGCTCCAACAAAGGCTGCAAATGTTGCAAATCCAACAGCAAGGCCTACACTTCCATTCATTACTTGCACAATAGAGAAGGTAACAGCCAGGATAAACACAATTCGGACAATCTGCTCAACTACTTGTGAAACAGCCGTCGGTCCCATCGATTGGAAGCCCTGAAAGTAACCACGAATAATTGACATAATGGGGACAACAATTAAGGCGACACTCACCATTCGAATCGTAAACACGATGTCATCAAATGAGTTTCCTTTTGTATCTGTCGGGTCTTCAATAATGAGTGGGACCAAATAAGGGGCTGCAAAATATAACAACAAAAAGGCTAATAGTCCTGTGATTGACATAAACAAAAGCCCTGACTTAAATAACTTATGGCCTGTTCGATAATCACCGAGAGCATGATATTTCGAAACAAATTTTGATACAGCAAGCGGAACACCTAAAGTAGCTAGACTTAACAAAACCGTATATGGCAGATAACCATATGAATACAGCGCAATCCCCGTTTGTCCAACAATTGCCGTGAATGGAAATATGTAAATCAAGCCAAGGATTTTTGAAGCAAATGTTGCTGCAGTAAGCACCATTGTTCCACGCATTAATTTTGAATCAGACATCATGATACCTTCTTTCAATCAGATACTTGAACAATAAAATCTATATATCGGTTCAATCTTTATCAAGCTTCGCTGATATAAGTCAACTAGGCTGCTTTTCATTTTACACTAGAACAATAAACTCCTTTTGCATTTTACCACAGTCTAGAATCTGGTGCTCGTTTTGAAAATTCCTTTTTTAAAGGAAACATGCTACTCTATGTATCATAGATTTGACATCATAAAAAAAATGGTAAGTAAGTGAAATGTTAAGATGAGGTGAATGTATTATGAAGGAATATGATGTCATTGTGATTGGCGGTGGGCCTTCAGGACTTATGGCTTCTATTGCTGCTGCTGAACACGGTGCGACAGTTCTTCTTCTCGATAAAGGTAATAAACTCGGTCGGAAATTGGCGATATCCGGAGGTGGGCGATGCAACGTCACAAACCGGATGGAAATACAAGATTTAATTGCTCACATCCCTGGGAACGGGCGTTTTATGCATAGCCCATTTTCTGTCTTTAACAACGAAAACATCATTCAATTTTTCGAGGGGCTTGGAATCCAATTAAAAGAAGAAGATCGTGGGCGAATGTTTCCAGTGAACGATAAAGCGACAACAGTTGTTGAACACTTGTTACAGCAGGTTCGCAAACTCGGAGTTGAAATTCGGACCAACACAACAGTTAAAACAATCAACTACGTTCAAGATGCCGTTTCTGAAGTGATTCTTAACCACGGAGAAGTGCTTCCAACTACGTGTGTTATCGTCGCTACTGGCGGGAAATCTGTTCCTCACACAGGCAGTACAGGAGACGGCTATCCTTGGGCAGAAAAAGCTGGTCATACGATTACTGAATTGTATCCAACAGAGGTCCCGATCACTTCTAATGAAGGATTTATTCGAGAGAAAACACTTCAAGGATTATCATTAAGGGAGATCGAATTAACCGTTTTTAATCCAAAGGGGAAGAAAATCAAAACGCATGAGGGCGATATGATCTTTACTCATTTTGGGATATCTGGCCCCGCCGCGCTTAGATGTAGTCAATATGTTGTTAAGGCACTTAAAAAGTTTCAAACCAATACGATTACAATGGAGATCGACTTGTTTCCCCAGCAGTCTGATGAAGTTTTGTTCCAACAATTACTTTCTAAGACAAAAGCAGAACCGAAGAAATCGCTAAAAAATTTATTAAAGGGATTTGCTCCAGAGCGTTTCTTATTGTTCCTCTTTGAAAAAGAAAAAGTAGACACTCAAGCTCCAGCATCAACCGTCCCTCATGATACGTTGCGCACAATTATTGCTTTTTGCAAACATTTTACGTTTACTGTTAATGGTACGTTATCGATTGAAAAAGCTTTCGTTACTGGTGGAGGAGTGTCAATAAAAGAAATTGAACCTAAAACCATGCACTCTAAAAAGAAAAGTGGATTATATTTTTGTGGAGAAGTTTTAGACATCCACGGTTATACTGGGGCTACAACATTACCGTTGCTTTTTCCACAGGGTATACAGCTGGAAAATCCGCAGCAGAACAAGCGACTATCCACTGATCTCCAAACAATTCTGATCAACCGACTCGGGTCAATTAATGACCGTTTAGATGCCTGCCCGATAAGAGCGCCTCTCCTATCAGGCAGGCATTTTTTCTTACTTGCTATTACTAACTATCCTCTTTTTTCTCCATTTCAAGGGAAAGCAAATATTCAATTAGCGCATTTTGTTCCTCTTCTGTAAATCCCGTCGTTTCATCCACCCAAAACTCGTGTCCAACTCCTTCCGTATGCACATCCTTTAAATCAGGTACGGAACGATTCGCTTTAATTACCTTTACTCTTAATTCATGATCAACTAATGCTTTTAAGCTGTTATATGGATCAGCCGCTATATTGTTCATACTAGTTCCAGGTACTCCTAATTGATTTTTTAAGTCTTTGCCAACAGCTACTCCCCCATCATGTAGATAAGGAGCTGTCCAGTACAGGCCAATTAACCCTTTTACTTTGTAACCACCATCTGTGCCAATCGCATAAGCAAGGTTTCGTTGTTCTTTATCCACATGTTCTTCTGGCACTTTCAACACACGGGCATTCGGTGGTAATGGCGTAGGTGTATTTGGTGCATACATAAACGACTCTTTTAACACTTTTCCTACTAAACGAGATCCCTTCGCTCTTGAATCCTCTGTCTTCACTTCTTGAACAGGGATAATCTTATTATTAGTTAAGTACTTTCCTGAATGACATTGGATACAGCCTCCTCTCTCAAATACGTCTCGTCCCATCTTCCTCATTTCTGAACTTATTTGCCTACTGTGTACTGGCGGCAAAAGGGTATTTTGAAAGGCGGACATCGCATTGTTTTCTAAGCCAATTGCTGAACCAATTGAAGAAACCGTCGTCCCATTAGGAGAAAACATCGTTAAATTTGGGTAATGTGGCGGCTTTACACTTTCATTTACTCCAACTGTGTCTGGTGTCCTCTCGATTTTTTGTTTGAATTCAGACGGAGTCAGAGTAGACGAAAAGGGAAAGCGAGTGCCTTTGTCTGCTGCATTTTGCAAAATGATCCCAATATATGATTCCTTGCTAATATTTAATAAATCTTGACTATGGTCTGCTAAGGAGAGCGAGTCTGAATTGAAGGCATGCACTTTATTATTAAATGTTGTTAATCCTTTAAATGGTCCAACTAAAGCAAAGCCATTCCAGCCATATGGATGGTCTCCGAAGGTAAACACATCTGGAATCTGCGCTGGATTAGCTGTTGCATCAGCTGTCACATCAAAACTCCCTTTCGGCCACTTAAGCAAAGTTTGGTCCACTGCTTTTTCTAGCAGTCTTGGATCTGGAAGCTTTTCTTTTTCTCCTTTTGAATTTGTTATCTCTTTACTTGAATTTGTAATATAGTCTTGTATCGATTCAATCTCCGCCACAGGAAAGTAAGCCGTTGAATTTGTTGCTAAAGCGAGCAGCATTCCACTATCAAGATCAGAATTCGGGACACCTTCTATGATTTTACCAGTTTCACGATCAACGGTAGCGTGACAAGCTGCGCAACTAATCCCAACTCTTACTTTCCCCTGTTCTATCGAAATCGGAAAGCCAAGTGGCGTGACAGCCCCTTTAGCTACATCTATTCCGGTATCGATTTTTTCTCCTTTTTTCCAGTGGCGCTGACCAATCGTAACATCTTCTGCTAAAGCTACTTGAAGATTGGTTGTTGACTCTCCTTTTAACTCAACAATTGCTCTGAGTAAATTCGTAAATGTAAGAGGTCCATCTAATAAACCTAAAATATCTGTCATGAATAACTCATTTTTAAAAGTGCCCTTATAAAACTGTTCCCTCCCTAACTCAATCAAGTCCTTATCAATCTTGATCGCTCCATTCTCTGGTGACAGCATGTCACCAAGACCCGCATTCTCTAATTCCGCTGCTTCTTCAGGCGAGAGATAGACCCCCATCAGATCATAGTCTACATCGTCTTGAAAATTCGTTTTTTGTTGACTGACTATTTGATTCTCCCTTGGAACATAACCATACTTGAAATCAATCAAGGTCCATGCCAAAAGTAGAAAAGCTACTACCGCTGTACCAAGATAAAGTACTTTGAATCGCTGAACCAATTAAAAAACTCCTTTACAATTGCTAAAGTTGGAAGTCTGTCTCATTTAGATATCCGTAACGTATATTCGTTTCTTTAGTATTTGTTGAAAAGAATCTATTATTAACCGATTTATTTATGAAAGCTTGTCTCGATCAAAAAAGAGGTGTCTCAAAAGGTCATTAACCTTTTTGAGACACCCCTATGAACAAACATTACCCTACTACAATATTTACAAGTTTTCCTGGTACAGCAATCACTTTACGGATTGTTTTATCTCCTACTGCTGCAAGGACCTTTTCATCTTCTCGAGCTAACTGTTCCATTTGCTCTTTACCAGCATCAGTCGGGATAACAAGTTTCGCTTTCACTTTACCATTAATCTGAACCACGACCTCTACTTCGTTTTCAACAAGAAGAGTCTCATCAAATGTTGGCCACGCCTCATAACTAATCGTATTTGTGTGACCTAATTTATGCCATAGTTCTTCCGCAAGGTGCGGTGCAATTGGAGAAAGCATCTTCACAAAGCCTTCCATTATATCCTTCGGTAATACTTCTTGCTTGTACCCTTCGTTAATGAATACCATCATTTGAGAAATCGCGACATTAAAACGCAACTCCGTCATGTCTTCCGTAATCTTTTTCACGGATTGATGATAGACACGCGTAAAGCTCTCTGTTCCTTTTGTTTCTTGAATCGCGGAGTTCAATTCACCTGTTGCTTCATCAACAAAAAGTCTCCATACACGGTCTAGGAAACGACGAGCACCGTCTAATCCACCTGTTGACCATGCAATTGAGCCATCAAGTGGTCCCATAAACATTTCATATAAACGAAGCGTATCAGCACCATGGCTTTCGACAACATCATCAGGATTGACTACATTTCCTTTTGATTTACTCATCTTTTCATTATTTTCACCAAGAATCATCCCTTGGTTATATAGTTTTTGGAATGGCTCTTTCGTAGAGACAACACCGATGTCATAAAGGAATTTATGCCAGAAGCGAGCATAAAGTAAATGAAGTACAGCATGCTCTGCTCCTCCAATATAAATGTCTACTGGTAACCATTTTTCTAGTTTCTCACGATCCGCCAACGCTGCTTCATTTTTCGGATCGATGTAACGAAGATAATACCAACAACTTCCTGCCCATTGTGGCATTGTATTTGTTTCACGACGACCTTTTTTCCCCGTCTTTGGATCAACCACTTCTAACCAACTTGTTTCATTGGCTAATGGCGACTCACCCGTTCCAGATGGTTTGATCTCTTTCATTTTCGGTAATATCAGCGGAAGCTCTTCCTCCGGCACGGTTGTCATTGTACCGTCTTCCCAGTGGATGACTGGGATAGGCTCGCCCCAATAACGTTGACGGCTGAATAACCAATCACGCAGACGATACGTTACTTGCTTTTTCCCAAATTCGTTTGCTTCAAGCCAATCAATCATGTTACGTATCGCTGTTGTTTTATCAAGCCCATTTAAGAAATCAGAGTTTACATGCTCTCCATCTCCTGTGTACGCTTCTACTTCAACATTTCCACCCGCTACAACTTCACGAATGTTCAAGTCAAATGTTTTCGCAAATTCATAGTCACGCTCATCATGTGCTGGAACCGCCATTATGGCACCAGTACCATAGCTAACTAACACATAGTCAGCAATCCAAATCGGAATACGCTCACCATTAACAGGATTAATCGCAAACGCACCTGTAAATACACCTGTTTTTTCCTTTGAAAGCTCCGTACGCTCTAGATCACTTTTCGCCGCTACTTTTGCTTTGTATGACTCAACGTCCACTTTTTGTTGAGCCGTTGTAATTACATCAACAAGTTTATGTTCAGGTGCTAAAACCATATATGTTGCACCAAAAAGGGTATCTGGACGCGTTGTAAACACTTCTACTGTTTCACTTTCATGACCATCAACGTTGAATGTCACTTCTGCTCCTTCAGAACGCCCAATCCAATTTCGCTGCATGTCTTTAATGCTTTCTGGCCAGTCTAACTCTTCTAAGTCTTCTAGTAAGCGATCTGCATAGGCAGTGATTTTCAGCATCCATTGTTTCATTGGACGACGTTCAACTGGATGCCCACCACGTTCACTCTTACCATCGATTACTTCTTCGTTTGCCAATACAGTCCCAAGTGCAGGGCACCAGTTTACTGCTACTTCATCAATATAAGCAAGGCCTTTTTCATGAAGTTTAGTGAAAATCCACTGAGTCCACTTGTAGTAGCTTGGATCTGTCGTGTTCACTTCTCGGTCCCAATCATAAGAAAAGCCAAGCGATTTAATTTGACGACGGAACGTGTTGATGTTCTTTTCCGTAAACTCGGCTGGGTCATTCCCTGTATCAAGAGCATATTGCTCGGCAGGTAACCCAAAAGCATCCCACCCCATTGGATGCAAGACATTGTACCCTTGCATTCTCTTCATACGAGATAAGATATCTGTCGCGGTATATCCTTCAGGATGTCCGACATGTAGTCCTGCCCCAGAAGGGTAAGGGAACATATCGAGCGCATAGAATTTCGGCTTGTTCTCGTCTTCACTCGTACGGAATGTCTTATTTTCTTCCCAATATTGTTGCCACTTTTTTTCAATTTGTTCGTGTGAAAATGACATTTTTTCATCCTCCTATTATAACCGTTGTTCAAATGGTGAAAATTTTGAGCTGTTAATGAAAGTAATATATTTATAAAACAAAAAAACCCCCATCTCTAACAAGATTTGTTAGGGACGAGAGTTTTGTTATACTTCCCGCGGTACCACCCACATTAATGATTACATCATTCGCTCTTCACGTGTAACGTCCGTGACCCGTTGAAAGTTTCCTTTCAAAAACTCCAAGGCGAGTTCATCATACTTGTTCGACTGACTTGCACCATCCGTCAGCTCTCTAAATTCCCAAAATATGACTACTACTCCTTTTCTACGTCAACATATGAACTTACTGTTATTTTAGGCATTCAAGCTGTCACTGTCAAGCAGACTCGCAGCCTCTTTCTTCTGTTGCTTAATCGCGTTTTGTTTTTTTAATGGTAGATCATAAATGGAAATTACCCCAATCGCGACAATAAATAATAGAAGAAGCAACCAAATCAGAACAGAAATCGAGTAAAAGTCAACCATTAATCCACCGATTAAAGGTCCAACCATTCTTCCACCTGTTGCAACACTATTGACAATTCCTTGATAATAGCCTTCCTTGTTTTTCGGTGCTAGTTTACTAGCAATCGTTGGTACTGCAGGCCAAACAAACATTTCTCCAATCGTTAGAATGATCATTGCAACTAAAAACATCGTAAATATATCTGCTTGCAGCAGAACGGCATACGAGATCATAAAAATCAATACTCCGACAATCATTTGCTGCTTTAATGTCCGCACCCACTTACGAATGGCGTATGCAATAATCGGCTGGGCAAAGACAATCATTAAGCCATTGATTGTCCATAATAAACTATAATATTGTAATGAGATCCCTAGTGATTGAGTATGAACGGAAATATTGGCTTGCCATTGTGTATAGGCAATCCAGCAAATAAAAAAGGCTATCGATACTAAACCGAGAGCATGAATTTGGTAATTGCTTTTAATTGGTCTTTTCTGCTCAAATACATTTGAGACAGTTGAATGAACAGCTTTACTGCCAATCGATCTAAAGAACATGGCAACAAATAGTAATAAGAAAGCATACATGACGGCATTTGCAGTAAATACGGCTGTTAATTGGACAGATGCAACAACTCCCACAAGAGCTGTTCCAACGGCAACCCCGACATTCTGAGCAACATACATTGCATTAAATGGCTTTCTTCCACCTTCTGGCCAAAGGCTCCCTGCAAGAGCATACATAGCCGGGAACAACACCCCCGTTCCAAACCCTAATCCTATTAATAACACCATATAAAAATAATAACTGTGATAAAAAATTAAAATAAAAGCACTAATAACTGTTACGATTAGACCAAACAACATCGTCTTATATGCACCAATTTGGTCAAATAAGCGTCCGCCCAATAAACTTCCAATTACACCAGCTGCAGAATTCAACATTAGTACAAAACCAGCAGCCGTAAGTGACTTTCCTAATTCTTGATGTATAATAATCGCATTTAAAGGCCATAAAAAAGAAGCCCCCGTTACGTTAAGAGCCATCGCAATGACAAGGAACCAAAGTGATTTTGGCATGTTGTGCCCTCCTTCCTTCTTAATTCCCTAAGCCATCTTAGAAGATCTCTTACTAAAATGCAATCTTTTTTAATCAGGAACGATAAAGCAACATTTTTTTGAAGATTCTAATTAAGATGTGTACAATATAATAGGTTTATTTATTAGTTGACCTAATGTAAGATAAACACTTTAAGGCTACAGTAAAGAGGCGATTACAATGACTCCTTCACATTTTGGAGACAAACGATATTACTCATGGAATCAATATTTAAAAGATCATTTTGGAGAAAAAGTCTTTAAAGTTCCGTTAGATGCTGGATTCGATTGCCCAAATCGAGATGGAAATGTCGCTCATGGCGGCTGTACTTTTTGCAGTGAAAGAGGATCAGGCGATTTTGCTGGAGACCGTAGCGACGATCTCGTCACTCAATTTCATACGATTAAAGATCGGATGCACAAAAAGTGGAAAAGTGGAAAGTACATCGGTTATTTCCAAGCTTATACGAACACATATGCTCCCGTTGATACGTTACGTACTTATTTTGAAACCATCTTAAACCAAGAGGGCGTCGTAGGATTATCAATTGCGACTAGACCAGACTGCCTACCAAATGATGTCGTGGAATACCTAGCAGAATTGAATGAGCGAACGTTCCTATGGGTTGAACTTGGCTTACAAACGGTCCACGAACGCACAGCCCTCTTAATCAACCGTGCTCATGATTACCAATGTTATATAGATGGCGTTGAAAAGCTACGCAAACATGGGATTCGCGTTTGTGCTCATATTATAAATGGCCTCCCTCTTGAATCAGAAGAAATGATGATGGAAACGGCAAGGGAAGTAGCCAAACTAGATGTCCAAGGAATTAAAATACACCTTCTTCATCTTCTAAAAAAAACAGCGATGGTAAAGCAATTTGAAAAAGGGCTTGTTGAATTTATGAGCCAAGAAGATTACATCAATCTCGTTGTAGATCAATTAGAAGTAATACCTCCTGAACTAGTTGTCCATCGCTTAACAGGAGATGGGCCGGCTGATATTATGATTGGTCCAATGTGGAGCATGAATAAGTGGAGCGTGTTAAATGGTATTGAAGCGGAACTCGATCGTCGTGATAGCTGGCAAGGAAAATTTCACAACATAAAGTAGTAGGTGATTATAATGAAAGTATTAGGTGTTTTACCTTTTGCCAGATTTTTATTAGAAAATGCGCTAAAAGCTGGTGATATTGCCGTTGATTGCACGATTGGAAATGGACATGATACGGTCTATTTAGCTTCTTTAGTAGGTGATAACGGCCGAGTGTATGGCTTTGATATTCAAGAACAAGCCATACACTCAACAACGAGAAGGCTACAAGAGCACCATTTAGAAACTCGAGTTGAGCTTCACCATAAGGGACACGAGGAAGTAATCAATGCGATCCCTGAAATGGATCACCCTAAAGTGAAAGCTGCGATCTTTAACCTTGGTTACTTACCAGGGGGAGACAAGGCAATTGTTACGCGAGCTTCATCAACGATCACAGCAATTAAACATTTAATTGAGTTAATGCCACAGGGCGGAACCATTGTTCTTGTCATCTATCATGGACACGAAGAAGGCAAGGAAGAAAAGCATCATGTCCTAACGTATGTTGAACAACTTGATCAGCGCTTTGCACATGTATTAAAATATGAGTTTATTAATCAAGCAAACAATCCTCCATTCGTCATTGCTATTGAAAAACGTTGAAATTTGACAATTAATAAACCGTTGCTCAGAATGTAAGAAAATAGACGAAGGAGATTCTGATGACTCTACTTGATAAAATTTTGTCTCATAATGAAAAATTTGTTGCAAACAAAGAATTTGAGCGTTACAAAACTACTAAATTCCCTAATAAAAAAGTAGTAATCTTATCATGTATGGACACAAGACTTTCTGATCTTTTACCCGTTGCGATGAATGTGAAACATGGAGATGCTAAAATTATAAAAAATGCAGGTGCTGTTATTTCTCACCCTTTCGGCAGTATTATGAGAAGCATTTTACTTGCTGTTTATGAGCTTAACGCTGATGAAGTAATGGTTGTCGGCCATCACAATTGCGGGATGTCTTCGTTAGAACCAGATCACATCTTAACGAAAGCTGTAGAAAGAGGAATTGATCGTAAGACCATCGAAACACTTCAATACTCTGGAGTCGATATGGATTCTTTCCTTACCGGCTTTACAGTTGTAGAAGATAGCGTTCGTCATAGTGTTGAGTTGATTGCTAACCATCCATTAATTCCAAAAGACGTTTCTATTCATGGACTTGTCATTTGTCCAGAAACAGGAGCATTAGAGTTAATTATCAATGGCTACGCTAAAAAAAGTACAACCTGAACATAACAGTCAGGTTGTACTTTTTTTCTGATCTCTCCTAAACATCCATCTATTCATAAAGAAAAGCAAAGTGGGTAATCCACCCATCTTAATCATTTGTTTCGATTTCTTTTTTAATTCTTTATCTCCTTGAACCTTTTCATCAGCAATATATATAGCAATGATTCCTCTAATAATCATATGATGAAACTCAGGATCTGGCAGCTTCGCAATAAATTCCTCTGCCTTATCAACAAAATAACGGAAACGTTCAATCATTTGTTCTTCACTATCATAATAAAATAAGAAGTTAAGCTCATCATCAGCAATGTCTTCTTCTTGATCTATAAAGTAATCCAACAATATATGAACCCCTTGCATCCAAGGGTAATATCCCTCTTTTATAATTTGAGCTGTTTCTTCAGTCAAATCAGGCTTTGTTGCATAAGTAGCCATTGCATATATTCCTAACGTAGAAGCTGTACATGCTGAGAATTCATACCATGTCATATCCGGAACTTTGTGCTGATGCAAGGAAAACCATTTCTCCAATCTTGGAATCCGTTCTTCCTTAACAACATGCTTATGAACTTGTAAATCACCATAATAACCACTCAGTTCAAGCATTGATTCCTGCACTTTTTCAAACGATGGGAAGGTTTCAAGGATACCTTGACACGTTTGGACTAATGCATGTAAGTAGCCACCATCTTCGGATTCTTTCCGATACTCATAATAGTTTTTCAAGCTGGCACCTGGAGTTAGGGCATCTAAAAGTGCTTGGTGTAGCGATCTAAAATCATTCGGATCAAGCGATGGACTTTGATCACATAAATTATCTAGATAGTCACATGTAATTTGATAAGCAATAATAAATTGAACTAGATCATCCATACGGTCTTTTGCCACTAATGAAAAGACTCCTCCACCCTCGCAATGAAACTTTTTTTTCGCAATCGCATCAAGAGCTTGCGATCTTAGCTCCGGGTCCGGGATCACCTCTGCAAATTTTTTCCACCTATCAAAGTAGCGATGAACAGTTGGGATAACTTCACGATATACATTTACTAACAATGGGATTGGTTTTGTTGGGACAGTCAAACGTTTCTCCTCCTCGTAATTCCACCCTATACGTTAGCATATTTCTTTACAATGAACAACGAAAGAGCTAACTTAAGTAACAAGCAAATTGACAAACCCAACGGCATACCTAAAAACATCTTCTCTTTCTGGTTCGTTAAACACCTCATGGTACAATCCATCCCACTCTTTGTAAAATTTCTCTGTTGTTGAGACGTGATCAAACCATGTTCGCACCTCAAATTTGTCAACTAGATGATCCTCTCCAGCTTGTAACACAAGAAGAGGAATGTTCGGAAATTTCTCCGGATAACGCATCGCTAATCGCATCGCTTTAGTTAATTCTTGATACCATCTTGCCGATACTTTTGTGACACGTAATTCATCTTTCAAATAAAGCTCGCGGATTTCTTCATTCCGAGTAACCAACTCAGAGCGTATTCCTGAATTCTGACTCATAGTTGGAACAATTCGATGAATCATTTTTGCTGCTAAATCTTTCGACTTAGCAGGAGGCTGACTCAATCCTAAGCAAGGTGAAGATAAAATAACAGCCATAATAAGTGCTGCATTTCTTTCCATTAATGTACGAATGACAACAAGCCCTCCCATACTATGACCAACTAAAATAATTGGTAACCCTTTCTGACGAGCCTCCTCTACCCAATCGCAAACCGTATCTAAATATTGATTAAACGATTGAATATGCCCTCTTTTTCCTCTTGTTTTGCCTTGTCCTGGCAAATCGCCCATCACAACATCAAAGCCATGTTCATTCCATCTTTCAGCCAACCATTTATAGCGACCATGATGTTCCCCAGCCCCATGTACAACAACAACGATTCCTCGCGGGTCTGCCACTTCCCATTTCCACATATTTACTCCCCTTGACGATGAATTTTGAAAAAAGGTCCATGACGTGCAATTTTACGTTAAAATAAGTATAGCGACTTTTTACTAAAACGAAAAGGATGTGACCTTAGTGATTTATCGTTACGAAAACAAATATCCTACTATTGCAGAGACTGCTTTTATAGCAGATGGTGTAACTATTACAGGGGATGTATCTATCGGAGATGAGTCAAGTATTTGGTTTCAAACTGTAATTCGAGGAGATGTCTCTCCAACGATCATTGGCAATCGCGTCAACATTCAAGATCAATCGATGCTTCATCAAAGCCCAAAATATCCATTAATTATTGAAGACGATGTTACTGTTGGCCATCAAGTTATGCTACACAGCTGTACAATTCGTAAAAACGCTTTAATTGGAATGGGTTCGATCGTGCTTGATGGTGCAGAAATAGGAGAAGGAGCATTTATCGGTGCTGGGAGCCTCGTTCCTCCAGGGAAGAAAATCCCGCCAAATTGCCTTGCTTTAGGACGCCCTGCTAAAGTCGTGAGGGATTTAACGAAAGCGGATATTGAAGAAATGGCAAGGGTACGTAGTGATTATGTTAAAAAAGGACGAATGTATAAACAAATAGTTAACGAAACGAAAAAGAATTCATCTCGATCTGAATAATATTGATTATTATTATCAATACTAGAGAAGAGAAAAGAGCGAAGCGACTCGCCCTTTTCTGTGCTCATTAATGTTGAGGTTCAAATGTTTTGCAATCCGTTTCCTCTTGTTTTTCAGCTTCTTTACCAGCGTGGCTTACTACATAGATTCTTTCAGCTTCACATTGGTTACCTTCGCCCCAATATACACAATTGTTTACTTCACATAATACGTCTTGTGCCAATTTGGTCACCCCCTCTTAGTTTCATTTTGACCAAATTGGCACTTAGTCATACAAAAAGAACTCGGAAAATAAACTGCACCTCCAATTGGAGGTGTTTTAATTGTTTAGCCCTAAAAAAACAGACCCCCGAAGAAGTCTGCTTTCAATAGATTTTATAACTCTGCTTGTTCTTTTAATGTAGCAGCTTTGTCTGTTTGCTCCCATGGAAGCTCAACATCTGTACGGCCGAAGTGACCATAAGCAGCTGTTTGCTTATAAATCGGACGACGAAGATCAAGCATTTTAATAATTCCAGCTGGACGTAGGTCAAAGTTGTCACGAACTAGTGAGACTAATGATTCTTCAGATACTTTTCCTGTTCCAAAAGTATCGATTGAAATTGATACTGGTTGTGCCACACCAATCGCATACGCCAATTGAACTTCACATTTGTCTGCTAGTCCTGCAGCAACAATATTCTTCGCTACGTAACGCGCAGCGTATGCACCAGAGCGGTCAACTTTCGTTGCATCTTTACCTGAGAACGCTCCACCACCGTGACGAGCGTAACCACCGTATGTATCTACAATGATTTTGCGCCCAGTTAGACCTGCATCACCTTGTGGTCCACCAATTACAAAACGACCAGTAGGATTGATGAAATATTTTGTATCCTCATCAATTAATTGCTCTGGTACAACTGGTTTAATTACATATTCCTTTAAGTTACGTTGAATTTGTTCAAGTGTAACTTCAGGATGATGTTGAGTAGAAATAACAATCGTGTCAATACGAACAGGGTTACCTGCCTCATCATACTCGACTGTTACTTGAGTCTTACCGTCAGGACGTAAATATGGCAGAATTTCTTCTTTACGAACTTCCGTTAATCGACGAGCTAGCTTATGGCTTAGTGAGATTGGTAAAGGCATAAGTTCTTTCGTTTCGTTATTTGCATAACCAAACATTAGTCCTTGGTCTCCTGCACCGATCGCTTCAATTTCAGCATCTGTCATTTGACCTTCACGAGCTTCAAGAGCTTGGTCAACCCCTTGAGCAATATCAGCTGATTGTTCATCAATAGAAGTGAGTACTGCACACGTTTCTGAATCAAAACCATATTTTGCACGTGTATAACCAATTCCTTTAATTGTTTCTCGCACTATTTTCGGAATGTCTACATATGTGTTTGTTGTAATTTCTCCAGCGACTAATACTAAACCTGTTGTTACAGATGTTTCACACGCTACACGTGCATTTGGATCGTTTGTTAAAATTGCATCAAGAATGGCATCTGAAATCTGGTCACAAATTTTATCTGGATGCCCTTCTGTTACTGACTCTGACGTAAATAAACGTCTGCTTTTTACTTCTGTCATTTTATTTCCTCCTTTAACACTGCCTACTCTTAGCATGTGTCTTTCTTTGAGACGGCACTCATGTCCCACCGAATGGGAAATACCTTCCTGTACAGCGTATAAACGATAAAAACCCTATTCCAAAGAGGAAAGGGTTGAATGTTTACCTTTAGCCTCTTATCGTTCAAGACAAAACAGTCTTGCAGGTTAGCACCTTTTCACTCATGGCTACGAGTGTTGGTTGCTGGGCTTCTTCGGGCCTGTCCCTCCGCCTACTCAGGATAAGAGTATCCGTTCGACGCATATCATATCGCACATGTCGTATACTGTCAACCTATCCCAATGAAATAAGTGGCAATCAGGACTAATTCGAACTTATATAAGTATTCCAATTAGTCCTAACCTTTAACAACAGATAAGATTAGTATCTCAACATACGTTGATTTCATTCTTTATTTAATATGGTGTATCGTCATCTTGATATGTTACATTTTCACGACGCTTTCGTCTTTCCTCTTCTTTGCGGATCCGCTCTTGTTCCACTTGTTGTTCTTCTCTCATCTCTTCTCTTAACTGCATTCTCAATAAATCATTTTGGTTATCGCGTGGCTTTACTTGACTATACACACCACTGGCGGTTAATCCAATAATCAGTGCCATTAATACTTGCTCACCCCATTCTCTTGGAATGAACCAAAGGATACCAGCTATGCCAATTGCCAAAAGAGCTCGATATTGTTTTTCAATACCAAATGCATTACCCACTACAGTAACTAGCGCTGCGACAACGGCAGAAACGGTCGCAAGATCGAGCATTGATACTTGATCCACACAGAACGCCTCCTTATTTCTTATACATCCATCCTATGCACAAAGTCGAAATTTAGGAACGTCCGATTGATTTTCCCCTCATTTTTTCCTATTTATAATAGGTAAACATGTTTTTTGTTGGATTATGTCACATTTAAATTTTTAAAATAATAGTATAGACTATTAAAGTGATTGTGTTATACTAATAAACAAGAATTATAAATTAATGGTAACTAATATAAGTTTAAGGAAAGGATTTTGCGACAATGAAAACACTTAGTTTACAATCGGAACTAACAAATTTAATGACTCAGGAAAACGTTCAACTTAATCTGCCAATCTCTTCTCTTATTGAAAGAGCACTCATGCGTGGTGAAGGCAGCCTAACCTCAACTGGTGCTTTAAGTGTTGAAACAGGTGCATATACAGGGCGTTCCCCAAAAGACAAATTCATTGTCAATGAATCTAGCATTTCAGACAAAATTGAATGGGGATCTGTCAATCAGCCAATTGAAAAAGAAGTGTTCACTTCTCTTTATCAAAAGGTGCTGGAACATTTAGGGAAAAAAGAAGAATTATTTGTTTCAGACGGATATGCAGGAGCCGATCAAACATTCCGCCTTCCTCTAAAAGTCGTAAATGAATTTGCTTGGCACCAACTTTTTGCCCGTCAGTTATTTATACGACCAACTGAAATCGCTACCATTCAAGAAGAGAATAATAAACCATTTACAATCGTTTCTGCTCCAACATTTAAAGCAGATCCAGAGCGTGACGGTACTCGTTCAGAAGCATTTGTAATTGTATCTTTTGAAGAGAGAGTCGTATTAATTGGTGGAACTGAATATGCTGGCGAAATGAAGAAATCGATTTTTTCTGTTATGAATTTCTTATTACCGGAACAAGATGTCCTTTCTATGCATTGCTCAGCTAATACAGGTGTTGAAGGCGATGTTGCTTTATTCTTCGGTTTATCTGGAACTGGAAAAACAACTTTGTCTGCTGACCCAAATCGTTCATTAATTGGCGATGATGAGCATGGTTGGTCAAGTAATGGCGTTTTCAATATTGAGGGTGGCTGCTATGCGAAATGCGTCAACCTTTCTAAAGAAAAAGAACCACAAATTTGGGACGCAATTCGATTTGGCTCTGTGTTGGAAAATGTTGTAGTTGATGCAACAACTGGTCAACCTGATTACGATGATACATCGTTAACAGAAAACACTCGTGCCGCGTACCCACTTGAGTTAATTCCGAACGCGTTACAGCCAAGTGTTGCTGGTCACCCAAATACAATCATTTTCCTTACTGCTGATGCATTCGGCGTCTTGCCTCCAATCAGCAAGCTGACCAAAGAACAAGCGATGTATCATTTCCTCTCTGGATACACAAGTAAATTAGCTGGTACTGAGCGAGGAGTTACTTCACCAGAAGCAACATTCTCAACATGCTTTGGAGCTCCTTTCCTTCCGTTACCTGCTGGTCGTTATGCTGAAATGCTTGGAGAGAAAATTGACCAACATGATGTAGATGTCTTCCTTGTTAACACAGGCTGGTCTGGTGGCCCATACGGTGTCGGGAATCGTATGAATTTAAAATACACTCGTGCAATGGTGCAAGCTGCGTTGTCTGGCGAGCTTCGTTCAGTTGAAACGAAAACAGATGAACTTTTTGGATTGCACATCCCACTTCAATGCCCAGGCGTTCCTGATAATGTTCTTCAACCACGAGAAACATGGAAAGATAAAGCCGCTTATGATGAAAAAGCTAAGGAATTAGCAGATAATTTCAAAAATAACTTCTTGAAATTCAATAATGTAAGCGACAAAATTAAAGCGGCTGGTCCAAAATAAAGAATGGAACAATTTAAGAGACCACTGAAAGGATGATTTTCATCTTTTCAGTGGTCTTTCATTTTAAAACTGTTACTCCTTGATTAGAAGATGCCTCTCAAGCTGTTTGTATGCTCCTCTTCTCGATCACATCTTGATAACTCAAAATTAATTTTCGAAAGATTTCATCCCATGAATAATGCAAAGCATCTTGGCGGGCTTGCTTCCCCACCTCAATCTAGTAATAGGATTCGTTAAAAGAAATGTGACCGCTGAGACGAATGAGTCTAAATCTTTTTCTTTGCACATGAGTCCAGTTTCTCCGTGTTGAATTAAGTGCTTGACACCTCCTGTATTTGCACAGACTACTGGTATTCCAGATGACATTGCTTCAAGAACGACATTGCCAAACGTTTCCGTTGCAGAAGGAAATAAGAAAACATCACTTGCAGCATAAACTTTCGCTAGTTCTTCCCCTTCTAGAAAACGGGTAAACGTAATATTCTCACTGCAAATTTGTGTAGATAAAGGTTTTAATAACGGACCGTCCCCTACAATGAGCAAATGAGAGTCCTGTTTGATTGTTTGAGGCAGTGACGTAAATGTTTGTATAGCTAATTCAACATCTTTTTCGGGTGCTAGGCGGCCTACAAATAACAATATATGTTTTTGTTTAATCTGATACTTTTCCCTTACCTCTGCTCCTCTCTGAGCAGGTGTAAACAGCGTATGGTCTACTCCTCTTTTCCACAACTCAATACGATCGTGGACACCTTTTCTTACTAAACTTTCTCTTGTACTTTCAGATGGAACATACACTTTAGAAAACGGACGATGGAACCAAGCCATATACTTCCATATCCACTGTTTTAATAATGTTAAATTGTAGTACGTAAGATATTGATCAAAATGAGTATGATAAGAAGCAACCATTGGAATTTGATGTTTTTTCCCGTAATAGGCTCCATATAGTCCTAAGTTCAATGGAGTTGCGACATGGATAAGCGTCGGTTTAAATTCCTCTAAAGATTGCTTTAGATGAAGCGGATTTAAAAGAGCAAAGCGACATTCTGGGTAAAGAAAAAGAGGCAAGCTTGCGAAACGTTCAATATGAGGAATCGCCGGAATTCTCTCTTTATTGTCTGGGGCGAACACACGGAACTCAATATCATTCTGTCTTAAATAACAAGTGAGTTTTTCCAACGTCCTAGCTACACCATTAATTTCAGGTGCGTAAGTATCAGTGAAAATAGCAATACGCATCATATTTGGTCTCCCCTTTTATAAAGTTGATACTTCAACTTTACTAGAGATGTAAGCCAAATTTTACATAATTGGTGTAAAGTTCTCGTTAAGTTTCCTCGTAAAAAACCACACAATCGTAACGAAAGTTTTAAAATAATGTATTATACTTGTAAGTAAGATAACTGCGGAAGGGGTGTCTAAAATTAGTCGTTTTGTTCATTGGGTTTCTTTCCACGACAACCGTTTTTTTTTAATTGTAAATCAGCAATGGAGATGTCGTTTTTTTGATTTTTTCCTACCAAAGGTGACTCATTTAGGAGGCGCTACTTTTTCACTTTCTCTCCTTTTTTTATTCATACTTTTTTTACCAGGATCAATTCGTCAATCTGCCATTGTTGCTTTGGCTTCAATTATCTTAAGTCATTTAATCGTACAATTAATTAAGAAACTATCTTGTCGCCAACGTCCATATCTTAGTTTGCCCGATGTTCATACTTGCTCTAATCCATTAAAAGACTATTCATTTCCATCCGGTCATACGACTGCAGCCTTTGCCATCGGTGTCGTATTTGCTATTCATTACCCGATTCTTGCTGCCACGATTATACCTTTAGCCATTCTTGTAGCCGTTTCAAGAATGTATCTTGGTCTACATTACCCGACAGACTGTATCATCGGCGCGATTATTGGGACTACAACCTCGATTTTATCTGTAATTGTTTTTCCATACTAGGAGTTACTTACCTGCACCCTTGTGTGTAGGTAAGTATTTCATTATAAACATCTTCTGGACGTTCTTCTGTTACCAAATGTCCTGTCTCGTGGTACGTTATTAATCGGGCTTGTGGCAAATCTTCTACTAAACGTTTGCCAATTGTAACAGGGACAACTCTATCCTCTTCTCCCCAAATTAACAATGTCGGAATTTGAATTTGCTTTAATTGATCCGTCGTTAAATCTCCTTCTCGATATCGCAGCAACCGTAACAGAGAAATAGGAAAGTTCTTTTCACGGAGTGGGGTTACATACTCTTGCATTAATTCATCTGTAATCAAATCACGATTGTAAAATACATTCTCTAAGCTTTTTTTTACATCCTTACTGTCAATGTAGCGTTTCACATAATATTTAAAAAAAGGTAAGTAAGAACAATAGATCAATGTCTTCTTCGCTCGCTTTAAATACCCAGAACTACATAGCAAAATAAGTTTAGATACTTTTTTTGGAATCAATTGAGCTGTATAAAGAGCTACTTGTCCTCCCATCGAGTGTCCACAAATAATGACATTTTTAAGTTGGAAGTGCTCTATGCAAGCTGTAATAACATTGGCATAATTCCTAAACGAATAGATGAAAGACTTTGATTTTTCGCTTTTTCCAAATCCGGGTAAATCTAATGCAATCACTGAGAAATGATTCGCAAGTAATGGAATTAAGCGATTAAATGTATAGATAGAAGAAACAAACCCATGGATTAAAATAATAGGCGGCTTGTTGTTTAACACGTACTCACAGTAAACATCTACATCACATAATTTGAGCTTCTTCTTGTTGATTTGCAACATGATAGAGAACCAACTCCATAGTAAGTATAAAGTTAATTATTTCTAGTATTTTCTATCCATTGTCATCTCATACAATCAAACCATTATGCTTGATTCGTTTTTCATCCACTTTGCTGCTTCTTTTAAAATCCTTCTTTGCCAGTCGACAGGAAAGTGATGAGAGAACTGGTCAAAGTACCACCTCTTGACCTCTTTGTTAACAAGCTTGCACTGCTTTTCTAAAAGGTACGCATGCTGAATGGAGACATGTTCATCCTGTACTCCGTGAATAATTAATACTCTTGCTTTTAAATCCTTCAAAAAATGTAACGGTGTTCTCCAAGCATATCTTTTAGGAAACTTCGTTGGTGTACCACCAATCACACGCTTCATCATTCTTCTTAAATCCACTCTTTCTTCATAGGTCAGCACCATATCTGTTACTCCATTCCAACAAACTACTGACGCTGCTTGCTGTCTAGCCTGAGCTGTTAGCAAGCCCATTACTCCACCTCTAGAGAAGCCTAGAATATGAATGCTTTTCTTATCGACTTGTGGATGACTTTCAAGTAAATCAAATGCATTAATCGCATCATTCCGATCATTGCCACAAAAGTCTTCTTGACCTTGGCCTCCTTTGTTTCCGCGATAGAACGGGGCAACAACTAGTAATCCCTCTGCAGCCCATTGAATCACTCGTTGTATCCGAACCATGCCCACATTTTTAATCCCACCTCGTAAATAGAGTAAACCAGGGAATTGTCCTTCTCCTTCAGGCACAGCCATATATCCTTTTACTTTTAATCCTTCACTCCAGTATGTAATTAGATAAAGCTTAATTTTGGGATGTGGTGAAGGAATACGTTGTTTATGAATCAATTTCATCATTATAAAATCCTTTCGCTACAAATTGGGCAAACACACATTTTCATCTTTATACATACACTATCACAACTACTTTATTCTACCTAAGGAGATGACCATCATGAATGCCATGAAAAAAGCTTCTCTCTTGCTTTTCTTACTTATTATCATTATTGTAAGTGCCTGTTCTTTCGGGGGAAGCAGCAAAGAAACAATTCGTGTCTCTGAAGTAACTCGTTCAATTTTTTATGCGCCTTTATATGTTGCGATATCTGAAGGCTTTTTTGAAGAGGAGGGAATTAACCTCGAACTAACGACAACATGGGGTGGTGATAATACGATGACCTCCCTTTTATCAGGTGGGGCGGATGTCGCTCTAGTCGGTGCAGAAACGTCAATTTATGTCTATGCCCAACAGGCAATTGACCCAGCTATCAATTTCGCCCAATTAACTCAAACAGATGGGACCTTTCTTGTCTCTCGTGAAAAACTCGATTCTTTTGAATGGGATGACTTAAAAGGGCAAACGTTTCTTGGCCAGAGAAAAGGCGGAATGCCACAAATGGTAGGGGAACATGTTTTAAGACAAAACGGAATTGACCCACATCGTGATTTGAACCTGATTCAAAATATTGATTTTGGTAACGTTCCAAGCGCCTTTGCGTCGGGGACAGGTGACTTTGTGCAATTATTCGAACCACAGGCAACCATGTTTGAAAATGAGGGCATCGGACATATTATCGCATCATTTGGAACAGAATCAGGGACAGTTCCTTATACTGTCTTCATGGCAAAACAAAGCTATCTACAAGAAGAAGAAGAAAAATTAGTCGCCTTTACTCGAGCGATTACAAAAGCACAGCAATGGGTTGATGAACAACCATCTGACGTTATTGCTGAAGCCATTGTTGACTACTTTGAAGATACAGATCTTGAATTAATTGAGCAGGTTGTTGATCGTTATAAATCACAAGGATCTTATGCAACATCTCCATTGCTGCAGCCTGATGCTTGGGATAATTTGCAATTGATAATGGATCAAGCCGGCGAATTGCCACAACGAGTTGAATATGACCAACTCGTAAATACTTCTATCGCCGAGAAAGTTCTAAAGTAGGGGGCTTAAAGCGATGTCAACGTTAACTTTAACCAATGTTTCAATGGGATATGTAACAAAGCGGGAAGCCACTTTAGCACTAGATTCTATTTCCTTAACGGTTGAGGACGGAGAGTTCATCTCTATCCTCGGCCCAAGTGGTTGCGGGAAGACAACACTGCTTTCGCTTATTGCTGGTCTTCTCACTCCAAGTACAGGACAAATCAAAATAGATGATCAAGATAGTAAGGAAGCAACAACTAAGATTGGTTACATGCTTCAACAAGATTATCTATTTCCTTGGAGAACGATTGAAGACAACTTAACAATTGGACAAAAGATTCAAGGCACTTATAATACGGAAGGAAAATATTTAGCTTTACAGTGGCTTGATCAACTTGGATTAAGCGATAAAAAAGACCTCTATCCCAATCAATTATCTGGTGGAATGCGTCAACGAGTTGCACTTGTCCGTATGCTCGCGACTAACCCTTCTCTCATGTTGTTAGATGAGCCCTTCTCTGCACTTGATTATCAAACAAAACTTAAACTAGAAGATCTCGTCTTTCAAACATTAAGATCGGAAGAAAAAACAGCAATCCTTGTCACACATGATATAGGCGAAGCGATAGCTATGTCAGATCGGGTTGTCTTACTTTCACCAAGACCAGGAAGAATCCATCGAGTTTTTGAAATTCCGAGCGAGATCTCGTCTCCTCTTCCATTTGATGCAAGGCAGCATAAACATTTTAACGATCAGTTCCAAATGATATGGAAGGAGATGGAAAGCCTTGAAGCATCATCAACTTGAGTTGTTACACCGTAAATATTTGGCTTCTTTAAAGAAAGAAAATAGATTGGTTTTTGCGGTTCAATTAGGAATTTTGCTTGCATTTTTTACGATTTGGGAACTAGCTGCAAGAAATCACTGGATTGACCCACTTTTGTTCAGCATGCCTTCAAGAGTGTGGGATCTACTCGTTACAAGGTTGTCTGATGGATCTCTCTTCACCCATGCTTCCGTTACCCTTTTTGAAACGATACTTGGGTTCGTTCTCGGGACTGGGATAGGTACACTTCTTGCTGCCGTACTATGGTGGTCCAGGTTCACCTCTAAAGTCTTAGATCCCTACTTAGTTGTTTTGAATTCAATGCCTAAAGTAGCCCTAGGACCCATATTAATTGTTGGACTCGGACCAAATTTCACATCGATTATTGCAATGGGGGCATTAATCTCCGTTATCATAACAACGATGGTCGTCTATACTGCGTTTCGCGAAGTTGATCCTAATTATTTAACAGTAATGAGGACTTTTGGAGCATCCAAAAAACAAAATTTTCGATATGTCATCTTTCCTGCCACCTTGCCAACCATTATCTCAACATTAAAGGTGAATGTTGGGTTAGCATGGGTCGGAGTCATCGTCGGTGAATTTCTCGTTTCCAAACAAGGTCTTGGCTATTTAATCATTTACGGCTTCCAAGTATTTAATTTCACACTAGTAATCATGAGCCTAGTCGTAATAGCAATATTAGCAACGGTTATGTATAAAGCTGTTGAATTATTAGAAGCCCGTTTGTTAAAACGTTTCTAGCCAAGAACAACTAAAATAGTTGCATCTTGGCTATTTGTTGTAATGAATATGGGAGCACCTCATCTTTCATCAGAAAACTAAATGAGGTGTTCTTTCTAATATTTGCCGGTAGACTATTTAATAAGGTCGGTCCAGCTGTTTCAAGATAGTGTAACTTCTCTTCTATTGACACTATTTCCGCAAAATAAATCGCTTTGTGAAAGGAAGAAGAATCACAGGTCACTTCGTATTGTCCAATCCAATGAAGAGATTTAATCCTTGCACCTGTCTCTTCCCATACTTCACGTTTCGCCGCTTCAATCAAAGTCTCCCCTTCTTCAACTTTTCCTCCGGGGAATTCCAAACCTCTTTTAGAATGATCGGTTAGCAGCCACTTATCTTCATATTTGCAAATAACCCATACATGTTTTGGGTGTTCAGTAAATCCGTTTTCCTCAAAAGTAAGGCGAACATTACAGTTATTATAATCATTAAATTGATACATATTTTAGCCTCTCCTCTTCTAATACCAAGTATAACGAGGATTTAGAAGAAGTAAAACACTTAACCCCAAGTTGGTTTAACTGGATCTTCTGGCTTAATAGCAAGTAATATAATTATCAATGCGAATAGGCACAAGCCTGCATTTAAAAAGAACATAATAAAGTGAGATGTGTCCATTAACACAGCAAAAATAGGCGGTCCTAATGCTACCCCAACAAACCTCATACTACTGTAAATCGAAGAAATTGTCCCTCTTTGTTCCATCTCAATACCTTGAGTGACTAATGCATCTAAACAAGGCAATGCGATTCCTATCCCTATCCCACTGGCGAAAATACATGTAAGCAACAAATAGATATCCTTGGAAAAGGAAACGGTAAAGATGGCGAGTGTTAATATGACGAGTCCCGCAACAGTGTACCATTTCATCTTTTGCTTATCCTGTCCAATTGCCTTTCCGGTTGTGAAAGAGGCAAAGCAAAGTGCTGCTAACGGAATCGCTAATATAATTCCTTTTTTAATGCCATCAATTTGGAATTCATCCTCAAGCAAAGTTGATAAATAAAAGAGAACACCAAATAAAACGAGCATTAAAATTCCACCAATAACAAAAACAGCGTACAGCCATCGACCCTCACGCTTAAAAATCACTTTAGTCGTTTTAATAAACTGCTTAAATCCCACAGCTTCCCCACTCATTGGTGGAACTTTGACTAACAAAAGCATCCCAACAATCGATAAAAAGCATAGTACCGGAATAGACAAAAGCGGCATATACCAAACGATTACAGCTAAGGCTGCTCCTAAAATAGGACTTAACACTTTCCCTAAGGTATTAGCAGTTTCAATCATCCCTAACCCTTTACTGACATCATTTTGGTCTTTATACATATCGCCTACTAACGGCAAAACAATCGGCATCGCCCCAGCTGCTCCAATCCCTTGTAAAATCCGTCCAATGATCATGACACCATATGGGCTATCCATTTGCCAGCCAGCAAAACCAGAAATAAATCCTCCTATACCGGCTAAAATTAAACTTGGAATGATTACTTTTTTTCTTCCAATATGGTCCGAAATGTATCCTGCAACTGGAATACAAAGGATAGCAACAATTGAATATACGGTTATCAACATACTTACTTGAAATGAGCTTATCCCCAGCTCTTTTTCTATTTGTGGTAATACTGGAATTAGCATAGAGTTTCCTAAGGTCATCACTAAAGGAATTGAAGAAATCGAGAAAATCGCCCATTTATCCTTTTCTTGCATGTCAGGCCTCCCCCGTCCCTAAACAACATTATAAGTACCTTGTTAGTATGAGAAAGACTTTACCCTTTATACCCTCATATTTAAATTAACTGATGCAACAACTATTGCTATCTAAAAAAGAACCTTTTATAAACAAAAAGATGCTCCATAACCGGAGCATCCTTGTTTCATTATTTTAAATTGTATAACCCACTCGCTTGTACTGAACGGTAAATTGTTCCTAATGCACTTTCTGGGTGAGTAGCCAAATTATCCATTTTATTTTTAAATTCACGTAGTAATTCTTCTTGAGAGTACCCTTCTTGGACAAGCTCTTTTAATACATCCTCAATGATATCATCTTTCTTTAACGCTAATTTCGCTTCAAGTAAGACACTAATGCTCTCATTTGATAACTTTGTAATTGTATGAACGTTCGTTATCATAGCAGCAGGGTGATTTCCTTTGCTCGTAATGACGACATCAACAAGGACATGGCCTTGGTTTTCCTTCACCGAATTAAAATAACTAAAATAGTCACCACTTACGACGGCTTCTATGTACCATAACTTATCCTGGTTTTCCATATTAATAATAAGTCCGTCTTCAATTGGCACGAGTTTTTGATGAACGTTACCATCTTTCCCTTCGAGCAAACTAAGAGAATAGAGCTTAAATGTTTTCAAAAAATCCACTCCCCTCTTCCTTTTATTAGTTTTATTTAATCATAAATGGCCAGTAGATACAAAATGAGTATATACTGCACTTATTAAATAGATTACGACAGGTTATATAACTATTCGACAGACTCAGGACACAAAAAAGATTTTCTAAGAAACGTTACTGTTCTAGAAAATCTTTATAGTTTTTATGAACTTTTCACCCTTCGGAAAAAGCACTCATAATGTTTTTCTTGAATCCACTTAATGAGTTCCACTTCTTCTTTTGTTAACTCTCTGTCAAGCTTACATTTACATTCTGTTACAATTTCCTTATAAAGGTTTTGAATAGGCATCGTAAATGTCTCCTTTGTAGATAATTACTAAAAATATGTGTCACTCAAGGCTAGACATGGTCACTATAGTACATTTTCTACTTAAAAGGTGAATTTCCTGCAAGCAATTTTAAACAGATATTCTTTTCTTTATTTGACCTTTATTTTCTCGTTCACTAATCTCTTCTTTCAGTAATTGAATAAAATCATCTTCAAGATCTAACTCTACTGCACGCTCATATGCCTCAATCAACACATTATAATCCAACCTTTTCATTTATTCACACCGCACTTATTTAATATTATTTAAAAAGCTCGCTTCGTATATGCATCCTTTAACCGTTCAAGACCTTCTTGTAATGTTGCTCTAGGACAGGCCAGGTTGATTCGTTCAAAATCTTGCCCTTCCTCACCAAAAATAGCACCTGGATTTAATGCAAGCTTCGCCTCTTCAATCAGCCATTTCTTCCGCTCAGTTGATGTAAGTGGCAATTTTGAACAGTCTAACCATAATAGGTACGTACCCTCAGAATCCATCACTCGTAATTTCGGCATATGTTCATTCACAAATTGCTTAACAAACTTGTAATTGTCCTCCACATAACTCATTAATTCACTTAACCATTCTTCTCCATGGTTATAAGCAGCTTCAGTGGCTACTTCGGCAAAAGAATTAGTCATATTAGCGAACGTATTTGCAAGATGATTATTTAATTGTTTGTGGTATTGTTTGTTTTCGACCACGACATATGAAGTTTGAATTCCAGCCAAGTTAAATGTCTTACTTGGAGCAAGGCAAGTAAACGTTCGTTGTGCAGCATCACTATTCACAGATGCGAACGGGATATGAGTTTGCCCTTCAAAGAGTAAATCCGCATGGATTTCATCTGAAACGACAAGCAAACCATGTTTTTCACATAATGCGGCTAATGCCTCAAGCTCTTCTCTCTTCCAAACTCGCCCAACTGGATTATGTGGATGACAAAGAACAAGCAATTTCGTTTTTTCGGTAATGATAGACTCAAGGTGCTGAAGGTCCATCTCATAACGATCGCCATCAAAAGATAATGGATTACGCAACAGTTCGCGATTGTTCTTCTTTACCACATCATAAAATGGATAATAAACCGGTGTCTGGATGATCACCTGATCACCTGGCTTTGTAAAGGCCTGAATAATGTAACTAATTGTCGGTACGATCCCTGCTGTATAGATCAATGAATTAGTGTCAATTGACCAGTTGTATCTTCTATTTAACCAGCTTTGAACAGCTTCATCGACTGACTCTGAATGTGCTGGATATCCAAATATCCCATGTTCCACTACATTGTGTAGGGCATCTAGTACCTCTTTTGGTGCGCGAAAATCCATGTCGGCTACCCACATAGGGAGGAGATCTTCTCCACCAAAACGTTGCTTTGTCATGTCCCATTTCAATGAATTTGTTCCGCGTCGTTCAACTACTTCATTAAATCGACTCACTTTAACACTTCCTTCCTAATTACGCACAAACCTCCACTTTACTTAATACAGTCTTTAGTCAATGTTTACTATTCAACGATATTACTTTAAATTCCTCTGCTTTTGACAAAACTTTTTAAATTTTTTTGATTGTTTTTGCTGAAGTTTGGCGGTTCTAACTACAAAAAAACATTACAAGTTGACAATACGTTAAGAAAATTGAATTTTTCATCTATTACATATCCTATAATAACAAAATTATAGATCGTTCTAAAGATTAATTTATACATATAAATATTATTTTTACTAATAGTAAATTAAAACGTTCTAGTTATTTAATAAATGGTATCATTTCGGGTACCATTTATTCGCATCCTCCTCTAATTTTAATCTCCTTACTCCATTTACTTAGCTTATCACAACTAAGATTATCAATTGGATATTTTAGGATTTTCTTTCAATTATTAAATTGAAATGGAATAAGACATCGCTCCTTTCTTATGATAAGATGAGAAAAGCAAAAAAGTACTCACTTTTATAGAGGATAGGTGTTTTTCAATGAGTGTGTTAACGGTTAAAAATTTAAGCCATGGATTTGGCGATCGTGCCATTTTTCATGATGTGTCATTCCGTCTTTTAAAAGGAGAACACATTGGCTTAATCGGAGCTAATGGTGAAGGTAAATCGACTTTCATGAATATAATTACAGGGAAATTAATGCCTGATGAAGGAAAAGTTGAATGGTCTAAGAAAGTGCGAGTTGGTTATTTAGATCAACACACTGTTCTTGAAAAAGGAATGACCATTCGTGATGTATTAAAAAGCGCTTTTCAATATATGTTTGATATGGAAGCTGAAATGACTGCGATGTATGACAAAATGGGAGAAGCGTCTCCCGATGAACTAGAAAAAATGCTGGAGGAAGTTGGCATTATTCAAGACACACTAACAAATAATGACTTCTATACGATTGATGCAAAGGTAGAAGAAACCGCTCGCGGTCTTGGACTAGACGACATCGGGCTTGATCGTGATGTAACAGATCTAAGTGGAGGACAGCGGACAAAAGTGTTGCTTGCAAAACTACTTTTAGAAAAGCCCGATATCCTTCTCTTGGACGAGCCAACGAACTACTTAGATGAACAGCATATTGAGTGGTTAAAACGCTATTTACAAGAATACGAGAATGCTTTTATTCTTATTTCGCATGATATTCCGTTTTTAAATAGTGTCATTAATTTGATCTACCATATGGAGAACCAAGAGCTGAATCGTTATGTCGGAGATTATGATCATTTTCAAGAAGTCCATCAAATGAAAAAACAGCAACTTGAAGCTGCCTATAAACGACAACAGCAAGAAGTCGCTCAACTTAAGGATTTTGTTGCCCGTAATAAGGCTCGTGTCTCAACAAGAAACATGGCGATGTCCCGTCAAAAGAAACTTGATAAGATGGATATGATTGAGCTTGCTCAAGAAAGACCTAAGCCGCAATTTAACTTCAAAGAAGCGAGAACAGCAAGCAAAACCATCTTTGAAACAAGAGACCTTGTAATTGGATACGACGAGCCACTTTCTCGCCCATTAAATTTGCGAATGGAACGTGGACAGAAGATTGCTTTAGTCGGTGCCAATGGAATTGGTAAAACAACTTTACTAAAAAGTATTCTCGGAATCAATCCACCTTTATCCGGTAAAGTTGAACGGGGAGATTACCAGGAGATTGGTTATTTCGAACAAGAAGCTAAATCACCGGATAAAACTTGTATTGAGGAAGTATGGGAAGAATTCCCATCACTTACACAAGCAGAAGTTCGTGCTGCACTTGCCAAATGCGGCTTAACAACAAAGCACATTGAAAGCAAGATTATTGTCTTAAGTGGTGGTGAAAAAGCAAAAGTGCGTCTTTGTAAGTTGATTAACAATGAGACAAATATTCTTCTACTTGATGAGCCGACGAACCACCTTGATGTTGATGCAAAAGAAGAATTAAAACGAGCCTTACAAGCTTATAAAGGTAGTATCCTCTTAATTAGTCATGAACCCGAATTCTACCAAGATGTAGTGACTGATGTATGGAATTGTGAATCATGGACGACAAAATTAGTTTAAATATTGACGAGTACTACAGTAGGCTTATCGGTACAACTGATAGAGACTCTCTGTACTATTTCTGGGTTGTCTAAAAAGTCCAATAGTGACTTTCTGGGCAACCCTTGTATTTCTTAAGGAGGTTAACATGAACGACATTCCCTTTATTGCGGTAGAAGGTCCCATTGGGGTAGGCAAAACCTCCCTTGCCAAAGCCATTTCGGAGCACTATCAGTACCATTTACTTAAAGAAATAGTTGATGAGAATCCTTTTCTCACTAAATTTTACGAGAACATTGAAGAGTGGAGCTTTCAAACGGAAATGTTTTTCCTTTGCAACCGTTACAAACAATTAGAGGACATTAGACGCAAGCAAATTGATCAACAAATTCCGGTTGTAGCCGACTATCATATTTATAAAAACATTATTTTTGCAAAACGAACACTTACAAAAGATCAATATTCTAAATACAGAGGTATATATGACATCCTTACAGTTGATATGCCAAAACCAAATTTAATTATTTATTTAAATGCTAGCCTCCCTACTTTGTTACACCGGATTGAAAAAAGAGGCAGGGAAATGGAACAAAAGATGGACCCTCGTTATCTAGCACAATTGTCTGATGACTATGAAACAGCTATGTCCGACTGGGCCTCTCTTTACCCCGATACGCCTATTATCCGGTTAAATGGCGATGATATGGATTTTGTACAAAACAAAAAGGACTTAACGACTATTTTTTCATTGCTAGATAATGAATTTAAAAAAGGAGCGACTCGCTTTGAACCTACGTGTTAAATACAACATCCCAGAAAATGCGATTATTACAATAGCTGGAACGGTCGGTGTTGGAAAATCAACGATGACAACAGCTTTAGCTCACGCATTAAACTTTCAAACTTCATTTGAAAATGTGGATCACAATCCTTACTTAGATAAATTCTATGATGATTTTGAACGCTGGAGCTTTCATTTACAAATCTACTTCTTGGCTGAGCGATTTAAAGAGCAAAAACGTATATTTGAATCCGGCGGCGGTTTCGTCCAAGATCGATCAATTTATGAAGATACCGGTATTTTTGCTAAAATGCATGCGGATAAGGGAACGATGACAAAAGTTGATTACGAAACATATACTGCCTTATTTGACGCAATGGTGATGACACCATACTTCCCCCACCCACATGTGCTGTTATATTTAGAAGGCAGTCTCGAAAATATCATTGGGCGAATTCATGAGCGCGGCCGTGAAATGGAACAAAAAACACCGATCTCTTACTGGGAAGAAATGCATACGAGATACGAGCAATGGATCAATAATTTCACATCTTGTCCGGTTCTTCGCTTAAATATCCAGGAATACGATTTATTAAAAGATGAACAAGCGGTTGAGGCGATTATTGCTAAGATAAGTGAAACGATTCATTCGAAAACACTAGCTTAACTTAAAGCCAAGCACGATCCTTCCTTATGAGGATTTGTGCTTGCAAGTAAAAATAGACCAGACAATCAAAGAAGCCCCTGAAAAAAGGTACGGTCTCACCTTTTCCAGGGGCTTCTTTCAGGCTGCCCGGTCATCGTCATCTTCTGCTTTTGTGTCTTCGTCAAAATAGTGAATACGTGGTAAATGTTGAAATCGAAGGTATTCCTGAAGCAATGACCCTCCAATAAACGCAACCATTTGCCAATCTATTCCTTTTATCATAGCACACCCCCATAGTGATTACTATGAATCTGAAGAGCTGTCCTATTCCCCTCCAACTTTCCGCCTTCTTTGAGAGGTCCGGTAAAAATAATCTCCAGCTTGCACGATTCCTCTTTTCACCTCGAGCTGTTCTATACTATCCTCAGCTTGAAAATCTACGAGATCAAATGGCTCCTCGATCAGATCTTGCCCCTGGTTAACTCGTCCACGTTTAAACAATGTAATTAGCTCTTTTAGTTCGTCTCGGTTGACAATTCTCACTTTCGTTGCACTTGCTAGTTTACGACATGGATCCGACCTATGCTCTGCAGAGGTAATAATAAGAGCCTTATCTGCGAGATAGTAAGCTTGAGCTGTATAAATTTGTTGTACCGCTTCTAACCCTAATTTTTCTGATAAACGTTTTGCTTGAACAACGGTCAATTGCTGATCTCGATCACGAAAGAGCAAATCAGCTCCATAATCTCGACTCTTTTTTGTTAAATAGACTTCATCATAACCTAATGATTTTATAAGTACATACAAATAATCTTCAAATTCATGCCCTGTCATCTTATCGATATCAGATAAAGTAATTTTTCCAACATCATATTTTTTCTTCCTTAATTTAAGGATAATTACTAGTACAAAAAGAGCTACGATCAACCCTAAACCTAGAGTCAGCCATAAATAATTTTTATCAAACATTGATAATGAACCTCATTTCTTCAAGTGCTCCCCCTGTTACAGTTTGTTCTTTCTTCGGTGTTTAATCGATTCATTTCTTAAGCGAAAAAGCAATAAACTTTGTCAATGTATTATAACTCTAACATCTTAAGTTGGCCAAATTGATTTGCTAAGTTGCGGCAACACAGGACTTTATATCTGGATTAATAGTAGTCATCTTACATAAATTTTTCCATAAGGAGCATACTAGAATTAATCATTCTAGTCAAAATCAAAATATTGTTTATAAAGGAGCCCATCCATATGTCAAAGTCGTCTTCTAAACATACGAATAAATTTGTACCGATTTCTTTTTTCTTAACGACGTATATCATGGTCCAACTATATAATTATGATTTTACTCTTTTTGGGCTATCATTAGCAGCCCTTTTAACATTTATAGGGATTTGGTATTTATTTAAAGAATACAAAATATTCTCTCCCCACCGATCAGCAACTTTTATGAATATAGATGAAATATCGGATCAAGAATTCCAGCAGTTACTCGTACCAATTTTTCAAAATCAAGGCTACTCCGTTAACAAAATGAAAGAAACGTATAAATCGAAAGCAGATTTAATACTAAGAAGGAAGGGAGAGAAAGCGATTGTTTTTCTCAAACGACAAGCCAATAATGTCGGCTCTACTGTGATTAAAGATGCTATTTCCTGTAAACCGACGTATCAAGCTTCTAAAGTTATTGTTGTAAGCAACCGCCAGTTTACAAAATCAGCTAAACTTGAAGCTCGAGCAAATAAAGTCATTTTAATTGACCGTGATTCACTTGATGCTTTACTTGATGCATACTTGCAGCATAAGAGAAGTCACCGGTTCATACAACGTGTTCGTACGTTATTTTTTAGAGAAGATATAAAAAGTGATTCTTAAATGTATAGGGGGCGTCTCAAATGTCTGGTTTTTACCCTTTTGAGACCCCTGTAATTACTCTTTATTTATCGGTTTATATGCTTCATCTTCAAAGTAGAAAGCTTCAATGTCCTCTATTTTGACATGAATAAGCCCCGCAGTCATTCCACTATATTGTGTCGGTTTCACGTCGAGTATCACAAAATCACTTTGAACAGCAACAATCTTTCCCATAATGGCATGAGGATAGGGCTGCAGCAAGATAAACAACCTTTTTCCAATATTCACCTTCAATGTATCTGCGACAAACTTTTGACGGACTGTCCCACTAGAAAGATTCGTGTTCCCTCTCATTTCTTCTCCTCCATTTTAAAATTAGATATTTTTTCAATTGGAAAATGAAGAGGCTTTGGAAACGCAAAATCTTTTTGATTTGGACTTTGCAGTAAAACGGAATCTAAGGTAATATATCCATTTGTTACTTGAACAACCTTTCCTGTAAAAATAGGTTGAACTTGTTGATTTTGAAACGTTAGCCGATTTGCTCTCAGTGTTAAGGTAATCATTTTGCCAACCATTTTTTGAAACAATGTGTTACTTACTAACACCGGTTCTTGTGTATAATCTTTGTATTGTTGAAACATATTTTTCCCGTGACCAACTGAAACATTTGACCAAAACATCTGTTGCATGTTTAGATTACTAGTTTGTGGTCTAATAACAACTGATTCTTGGTTACTTTTCCTCACAATGCCACCTCAATTTCATTAAAGCTATGACATTGTATGGTTTTATCCCTAAAATGGTTATACTTTTAGGCTTTCTCCTAGATGCCAAGCCAACAAAAAGAGACCAAACATAGCCCTAGTTCCGAAAAATAGATTCTCAGATTTAGAGCTATGCTTGGTCAAACTAACCGACGTTTTCGTCAATTGCATTCAAATATTGTTTTGTTATATTTACATCAGAATGTCCCGACAACTGTGCGACAATTGAAAGATCAACCCCTTTTCTTACTAGGTCATAACAAAAAGTATGACGAAGTTTATGCGGGTGCAAGTTATATTCCTGCTTTAACATATGTTGAACAGTTCTCGTTGCAATTCTTTTCTGATAATTTGATACAAATAGAGCATTATGATCATCAATACGTGATGTAAGATAGTCATTTAACTTAAAGACAAGTTCTTTTGATAATGGAATGATTCGTTCGTTCCCCGTTTCAGCACGAACGACTACTTGACCTGTTTGACTTTTCGTATTCAGCTTAATGTCTGACTTATTTAACGCACATAGCTCAGAAACTCGAACACCCGTGTAAAGAAGCGTGTAAACAATGGCTACATTACGCTTGCTTTTATCACTTCTAGTACGTTCTAATAATTCCTGAAGTTCCACTTCGTTTAAAAAGTCCGGTGCTACGTAGTCAATCCTTTTCGTTGTTCGTTGAATCGAATCAGTCAGTTCAGGTAGACCAAGTGACTTGGCAAACGTGTTAAGTGTGTTGAATATTTTGTTAATTGTTGATACACTACGATTCTCAGCTTCTAAATAGTGAATATACGATTGAATATTTTCTCGATTTACAGTGGTAATCTTTTTATTACGTGCTTCCAACCAACTACAAAATGAATGGATAACTCCACAATACGTTTTTATCGTATTCTCAGATCTTCCTTTTTCAGAGAGATAGACAGCAAAAGAATCGATTACATCCTTTGTGGTTCCAGCGCATTTTTTATCCAAAATGATTCCCCCCCTAACTACCCACACTATATCCTTTGTCAACCAAATTGTCAAGTTCTGCGCAATATTCCTTATGGTAATTTTACCCTTTTGTAACCATATTTCCGTTATACTTGATGATCATACGTATGATATAGTTAGGGAGAGAAAAGGAGGAATAGACAATGACTAAAACAACAGCCTATGTAGGAACGTATACAAAAGGAGATAGTAAGGGGATTTACCGCTTCACACTTCATCCATCTACTGGAGAAATGGGTGAAGTTGAGCTAGCTGCAGAACTAGATAACCCTACATACTTGGCTATTTCCAATAGTAAAAAACACCTTTATTCTGTTATTAAATCCGGAGAGAACGGTGGGGTTGTAGCTTATTCGTTGAAAGAATCAGGGCAACTAGAATATGTAAATAAACATGTTTCTCCTGGCAGTCCACCTTGTCATGTCAGTGTTGATTCTAGTGATCAGTTTGTTTATTCAGCGAATTACCATCTTGGTACTGCTATCTCTTATCAAATTACTAAGAACGGTGAACTTTCTTCACCTGTTTCTATCATGGAACATAAAGGAAATGGACCTCATGAGAGACAAGAGAAATCACATGTTCACTACGCAGGGTTAACTCCTGATGAGAAATTATTATGTGTTGTTGATTTAGGAACAGATAAAATGGCTCTTTATCACTCTAATGCTGGACAACTTTCACTTCATAATGAAATCACTTTCCGTCCAGGAACAGGACCAAGACATATTCAATTTCACCCAAATGGCAAATTTGCTTATGTGAATGGGGAGCTGAGTTCAGAAGTCATCGCCTTTGCTTATCATTCAGAGACAAGCACTTTTACGGAACTTCAATACATCTCTTCCCTTCCTGCTGACTTCGAGGGAGAAAGCATTGGTGGAGCACTGAAAGTTTCGCCAGATGGCCAGTTTCTTTATGCTTCAAATCGGGGAGACGACAGCATTGCAGTCTTTAAAATTGACTTAGATACAGGAAAGTTAACACTTGTTGATCATACGCCAACAGGTGGAGAGTTTCCAAGAGACTTTACAATTGATCCTAGCGCTTCTTACCTACTGGCAGCTAATCAAGATTCAGGCAACATCGTTCAATTTTCCATCGATCAAGCTACAGGAAAGCTAACAAAAACCGGTGTTGAGATTCACGTACCACATCCTGTCTGCCTAGCTTTCCTATAAAATACTGAACAATAGTTAAACCGCATGGATACATACTTCCATGCGGTTCTTTCTTTTCCCCGAAACCTTATTTACTTATGAAAACGCTGAATTGAGAATGGAGAGAGGTCTATATCATGCTTTCCAAGACTAATTAAATTGCTTAAGGCTTGTCCAACTGCACTACTAAATTTAAACCCATGCCCTGAAAAACCTGTTGCGATTGCGACATTCTCGTGCTTAGGGTGAAGATCAATAATAAATTTTTCATCAGGAGTGACTGTATACATACACGTTTTTCCGTAGTTTAATTCACCTACTTTGGGAATATATTGATTCAGGAATTGGACCAAATCAGCTTGGTCATCTGGCATTCCTCCAAATTTTTCAATTGTGCTGTCAGGGTTTATTGGTACTCCGCCATCATGACGCCCAACTTTTAATCCTGCCCCTTCAATACTAGGAAAGCCATAATAGATTCCTTGTTTCGTCTCAAATGCAAAGGCTGGAAACTTTGTATCATTATACAGAGCTTCATCAGCGTCAAACCAAGCAAAGGTCTTTCTAGTTGGTGTTAATGGAAGCTCTAATCCTAGCATTTCACGTAAATCCTTCGACCAAGCACCGGCTGTGACAATTAAAGCATTCGCATGGAAAACCTGTTCGTCTATTTGAACCGTCACTTTTTTGCCTTCAACTGAAAATCTCTTTGACCCGGCTGTTCGTTCGAATCGTAGCCCCATTCGCTTCTGCAAGAAATTGATAAGCTTTAATGCTCTCCTCACATTTCAACACCCCTGATGTTGGCTCAAAGCAACCGACAAACGCATCTGGTAATGTAATACCCGACCACCGCGATTGAACCTCTTTTGCATTTAGTATTTCAAGCGGGAGCGAGTATTTTTGTGAGCTAGACAGTATGTTTTGGATGAATTCAGACTGCAGATCTCCAACATTAAGAACACCGGTTTGCATAAATAGCTGCTCCCGACTAGCCTTTTCTAGGTCAATCCATAACTTTTGTGCTCTTAGAATAAATGGAACATATTCTTCTCCCTCTGCATAGGCATAGCGGATGATTCTCGTTTCGCCATGATGACTGCCTTTTTGATGGGGCGGGTTATGGGAATCTAGTAACAAAGTCCTTTTGCCGGTTTTTGATAAATAATACCCTGCAGCCATTCCCATTGAACCCGCACCAATGATGATTACATCATAGTTCATGCTTCTCCCCCTTAGAAGGTTTTATCTAATTTTTAATAATCTGAATTATAAAGGAAATGTTTCATTGTATAAACAACTTTTAACCTATCTTCACTTTTTCATTTGAGAAAACTATAAGTTGCTTGTTTTTCTAAGATTTTCTTCCAACGCTGTACTTCTCTCTACTTTTTTCATTTGTAAGCTGATGAGCCCCGTTGTAAGAAGAACGAGAATACACCCGATAACAATTCCTTCCCAATGATACAATGTCCAAAAAGGCTCTAAATAGAGTGGACCGAGACTACCACCAATATAATAGAAAATTAAATAAAGCCCTGCAGCACTAGCTTTAGCCGTAGCTGCTCTACTGCTTACCCAAGAACTTGCTGTTGAATGAGCAAAGAAGAAACCAAAACAATTAAGGAGCAAACCAACAATAATAGACGTGACACTATGTACTAACGTACATAAAAAACCAACGACCATAATTACAATTCCAATCTGAACACACCTAGACTTTGAAAACCTTGCTGCAAGTTTTCCAGACAGAGGGGAACTGATCGTTCCAGCTAAATAAGTTAGAAATAATAACCCAATTAGACTTGCAGGTAAGTAATAAGGTGAACTACTCAATAGAAAGGTCACATAGCTGAAATGTCCAACAAAGATGGCAAAATGCATTCCACCAATAAAATAAGCAATTCTTAACTGTTTATTTAACAGATGCGTATGATAATCTGTAAACATTTGTCTCCAGTTAAACTTCTTCCTCTTAAATTGTTGAGATGGGCGTAACAACAAGATAAAAAGGATCAAACAAATCAAACTAACGATCCCCATTATTAAAAAGGCAGCACGCCAACCAGCTACATCCGTTATAATGCCACTCAATGCTCTGCCAAACATGCCGCCTATTGTATTTCCACTTATGTAAATTCCGATCGCTAAAGAAAGCGCCCTAGCTGAATATTCCTCCCCAATGTAAGCAACAGCAATAGATGGAAGCCCAGCTAAAAAAATCCCTTGCAAAATCCGTACAATTAGTAACATCTCGAACGTTGGAACAAAAACAGCAACGAAAGTCGTTGCTGTGGCTAATGCCATCGATACAATCATAATACCGCGTCTACCTATACTATCTGAGAAAGGACCATAGAATATTAATGACAAGCCTAAAGCAAGGATCACGAGCGATACCGTTAAATTAGCTGCAAGTGTAGAAACTTGGAATTCTGCAGCGATTATCGGTAAAATTGGCTGCGTAAAATAAACATTAGCAAAAATCAACAACGAGCCAATGCTTAAGGCAATCGTTGTTTTCCAGAACGCTTTCGTCCTTGGTTCAATCACAAGCATCCCTTCTTTACTACTATTTATGACTCATAGAAGAAGAGGTTGTCTCAAAAGCAATAACTTTTGAGACAACCTTTAACATATAATTATAAGGACCGTCTAGTCAACGCTTTACATGTTGCCAGACCATCAATATGACTTTATTTTAGCATGAATATGATTAATGACTTCATTCATTGTTGAAGTACCACCAAGGTCTTTAGTCTTTATCCCTTCGGCAATGGTCTCTTTAATCGCGCGGAATAATAGGCCGCCAAGCTCCTCTAAACCTAAATGATCGAGCATCATCTTTGCTGTCCACAATTGGCCAATCGGGTTAGCAATTCCTTGCCCAATAATATCTGGTGCTGAACCATGAACAGGTTCGAACATCGACGGATATTTTCCATTCAAATTAATATTGGCAGCAGGAGCTATTCCAATACTCCCCATCACTGCAGCTCCTAAATCTGTTAAGATATCTCCAAATAAATTACTTGCAACGATGACATCGAATTGATCTGGCTTTGAAACAAGGAATGCTGCTAGAGCATCAATATGGTTACTCTGTGTCTTTATATCTGGATATTCTCCAGCTAATTCTTGAAAGACTTGATCCCAAAACGGCATGCTATGAACAATCCCATTTGACTTCGTTGCACTAGTTAATTGACCATTTCGTTTGTTTGCAAGTTCAAATGCATACCGCATCGTTCGTTCCGTCGCATTACGCGTAAACACAGCATTTTGAATCGCAATCTCATCACTTCCACTGTGAATTCTACCGCCTACTTCACTATATTCACCCTCACTGTTTTCACGCACAACAAGAAAGTTAAAATCATTTGGTTCTGCTAATGGCGATTTAACCCCTTTTATGTACTGAGCTGGCCTAATGTTAATAACTTGTTCACACTCACGCCGTATTTTAATTAAAAGCCCCCATAATGAGATGTGGTCAGGAACTAATTTTGGATTTCCAACCGCCCCTAAATAAATAGCATCACTTTGTTGAAGTTTGGTCATTCCATCATCTGGCATCATTACACCATGCTCTAAATAATACTCACAACTCCAAGGATACTGATTGTACTCAAATTGAATTCCTCCATCAATCTCAGCTAATGTATCAAGTATTTTCAAAGTTGCAGGAACAATTTCTTTACCAATACCATCTCCAGGTATAACAGATAACGTTGTCTTTTTCATTTCATTTTCTTCCCCTCTAAAAGAATGAAAGGGACAGGTACTAGTTTATATTTAAAAAACTAGCTCCCCTCCCTTTTTATACGAATCTACAATGAGTTTCTCACATACTCTTTTTACAGCAATATTATGATCTAAAATCTGTTGGAAAAACCGTTATATCAATTCCCCATAATAACGGAAGCAGGATATATACAGCTAACGTTATTAAAATAATGGAAAGAATGTTAATCCAGAAACCATTCTTAACCATTTCTATAATTTTAATTTTACCTGTCGCAAAAATAATTGCATTTGGTGGTGTTCCAACTGGAAGCATAAATGCACAGTTTGCAGCCAAAGCCGCTGGCACCATTAATGCAAATGGATGAACATTAATAGCTAATGCTAATGCCGCTAAAACAGGTAGGATCATTGTAGCCGTTGCCGTATTGGAGGTAATCTCCGTTAAGAACAAAACTAATGTTGTTGTGAAGATAATAATTAGAACGAAGTGAATCCCTTCTAAAACAGTTAATTGACTTCCAATCCAATCTGCTAATCCAGACTGTCTAAAGCCAGCAGCAATGGCAAGCCCACCGCCAAATAACAGTAAGATCCCCCATGGAACATCTTTTGCCACATTCCAGTCTAAAATACGACCACCTTTACTCAAAGCAGGAATAAGAAACAATAGCACAGCTGCCATGATAGCTATCATCGTATCATTTAAACCTGGAATTGTCATGATTTGACCTTCCCATAAGAACGTTCGTGTAATCCACATAAATGCCGCAAATGTAAATACCGCTAATACGGCAGCTTCTTCAAAGCTCATTTTCCCTAACTTTGCTTTTTCATTATCAATTAATAATTTACCACCTGGTAGCTCTTTTAACTTAATTGGATGAGCAACCTTCGTTAAATATAACCAACTGCTAATGAGCAAAATGACAACGATTGGAAATGCAAAGAATAACCAGCTAGCAAAGGAGATTTGTACACCAAATAATTCTTGGACTGTTGCTGCAAGAATGATATTAGGTGGAGTTCCAATTAATGTTCCAAGACCACCAATTGTCCCTGCATAACCAATACTGAAAATAAGAACCTTTGAAAACTTCTCTTCTGCTTCTTTAGCTAAATGATCATTATTATTCTTTAGTGCTTGACCTACTTGATACGTAATCGCAGTACCAATTGGAATCATCATCATTACAGCAGCTGTATTTGAAACCCACATAGACAAGAAACCAGTAGCAGCCATGAAACCAAAAACAATTTTTGAAGGACTAGTACCAATTACTGAAATAATATTTAAAGCAATTCTCTTATGAAGATTCCACTTTTCCATCGCAAGGGCAATCATAAATCCACCTAAGAATAAGAAAATAATCGGGTTTCCATAAGAGGCTGTTACCGTATCACCATCTAATGCACCTGTGATTGGCAATAGAATAATAGGTAATAGCGATGTTGCTGGAATCGGAATGGCCTCCGTAATCCACCATGTTGCGACCCATAACGTTGTCGCTAATACCATTCTACCTTCATAGCTCAAACCTTCTGGGAAAAAGAAGAAAACAACAGCGAGAAACAATAATGGCCCTAATAGTAATCCTACCTTTTGAGACGTATTTAATTTTTGAGGTGGTTTTTGATTTGTATGATTGGATTCATCATTCTCTTTTTCAACTATTGCTTTTTTACTAGAGCCTACCGGCAAAGAAAACATTAGTAACTTCTTTGCTTGATGGTGTGAACTCCATAATTGATTCCAAATGGAAATAACACTTGCTTTCATGTCAATTCCCCCTATTCAACATTTATCGTTTTCAATTATTCGCCATATTTAATTATTCTGATTATAAAGCGCTTACAACAATACAACAATAAAAAGCACATACTGCTCTTTTTGGTCTTTTTGGTCTTCCTTCATTAACGAATTTAGATTGGTATCATGCAATAAAATGAAAACATTTTTATATTTACCCAAACCCTTCACCCCTTTTTATCATAGAATATACTAGCTTAATATGAAGGGAGGATTTTATATGTACGGATATGGTTACGGATGTGGTTATCAGCCAACTGTAGCAGGCGCTTACTATCCTCGTCCAGCTACTGGATTTGCGCTAATCGTTGTTTTGTTCATCTTACTAATCATTGTAGGATGTGCTTGTGACAAAAAGAAATGCTAGTCTGACTATTTACGCGCCCCTACTAAAGGGCGCTTTTTCTCCGCTCAAAAAAAACACCCAAAACCATCAAACATAATAATGATGGCTCGGGCGTCCTACACTGCCATATTTAATTTGAACATGAATTTTCCCTGTTTGTTCTAAATGCTCTAAATACCTTCTAACGGTGACTCTTGCCATCCCTAACAAGGTTGCCAACTGTTCTGCTGTAATTGGTTCTTGCTGTTCTACTAGCTTCAATAAAATTTGTTTTAACGTAGTTTCACTTAACCCTTTCGGCACTTCATGATTTCGTTGTTGTATTTGTTTCATTTCATCAATATCGGTCTGATTTAACAAAGTCGTTTCATTTAGTCTTTTCCACATTTTGTAGTAAGAGTCTAATGCCGTTTTAAACCGATCAAATCGAAACGGCTTTACTAAATAATCTACAGCACCTAGTCGAAACACTTCATGTATCGTCTGTGAGTCTCTGGCTGCTGTAATCATAATAATGTCACATTGAATATCATCTTGCCGCAATGACTTCAAAACTTCAAGTCCAGAAATATCTGGCAAAAACATATCTAATAGAATTAAATCTGGATTGACTTCTTTTATAGCCTTTTGCGCATCTTTTCCATTTTGAGCCGTACCACATAACATAAATGGAGTGACTTTTTCTAAGAATCCTGTATTTACTTCTAACACCATTGGGTCATCTTCTACAATAAATACTTTAATCATATGTTAACCTCTTTTACTAGCTCTTATTTCAATTTCTGTCCCTGTCTCACCATCGGAATAAACAAAAATCTCACCATCATGAGCACGAACAATTTGATGAACAAGGGCTAAACCTATTCCACGACCTTCTTTTTGTTTTGTACTAAATCCATACGTAAACATTTGTTCTTGAACTTCTTTTGAAATTCCTTGTCCTTGATCGCTTATCCTTATATATAAGTGATCTTGGTCGATTTGAATCAACAATTCAACCGCTTTTAAGTCACTTTCAGTTGTGAAAGATTCAAACGCATTTTCTATTAAGTTACCGACAATTGTCACCAAGTCACCTGAGCTTAGGTGGTCATAAGACGTTTTTAAGTAGCTCTCACAGTTAATAGTAAAAGTAATACCAAGCTCTCTCGCTCTAGATCGTTTCCCAATTAAAAGACCAGATACTGAGTAATCATTAAATCTTTCTTTTAAAAATAGAATCATGCTTTCCTCATCAACTGTTTCATCCATAATGATCTCTAAAGCTTCATCCGTTCTCTCAAGCTGAATAAGGCCAGCAATACTGTGAAGCTTGTTCATATACTCATGATTCTGTGCTCTTAAGGCATCAACTAATGTTTTCACTCCTGTAAGCTCTTCTGCTAAACGATTTGCCTCCGTGCGATCTACCATCGTCAACAAAGTTCCTACTAAATTGCCTTTCACAAGAATAGGATACAATGAAAGGAGGTAGATCTTATCATAGAGGACGATTTGTTGATTAACAATATGCTCATTCGGTTCCTCTTTTAATTGCTGGATCATCTCTTCCCACGATGCAGGAAAAATATCTTGAATATGAAGAGGACGAACATCCTCTTGAACCTCCACGAATTTCATTGCCAATCTATTCATAAAACTGATCTTACCTTCTTCATCTAACGCAATGATGGCAATATCCATTGCTTGCATCACAGCTGACCGCTCTTCAACCAATTTAGCTATTTCATAAGGTTCTAGGCCAAACGTCTGCCTTTTAATATTATGAGCTAACAGCAGCGAACCAGCTAATCCAATTAACAATCCCCATATTAAAGATTTAAGGACATCCTTGCTATATGTTGCAATAAGAGTTTGAAAAGTTGGAGTTAATATTCCAACCACAGCTACTCCAACTTGTGTCGTGTTTTCTTCATCCATAATCGGGACAAAGGCTCTCATAGCATTTCCTAATGTTCCTTGCGCTCTTGAGATATACTCTGCATTATCTAATGCACCTTTTTCATCTCCACCTACAAACTTTTGTCCGATTAGCATTTCATCAGGATGAGAGTAACGAATGCTATTCATATCGATGATAACAATATAATCAACATTGGTTGCTTTTCTCGTTCTTTCGGCAATTGGTTGTATTCCTAATTCACCATCTTCTGTACCAACAAGTTCACGTATATCTGCCATCTGCGCAACAGTTCTTGCAATTGCAATAGCCCTTTCGCCAATTTCTGTTTCAAACGCATCCGTAATATTATGAACCATATTCCAACCACTTGTCATTACTGAAATTAAAACTATGATAAATGACATTATTAAGATCTTTACTCGTACGGTAATCTTCATTTTGTCCATCCTATACTTTTATTTTCATGCAATCCTTTTGTCTCTACTATTCACATGATAAATGTAGCTTAAAACTTCATGATATACCTCAATTAGAAATCCATGTTACCCTTAATATATTACCATTTTTCTAGCTATGCCATATAGGAGGAGAAAATGAAGTTACCAACATGCTGGTCGTGCCATTATCAATTTAACTGGCAGTCCTTACTATTATTTCGAGAAGGTCGAACAAAATGCCCTAAATGTCAAAAACAACAATATAGTACAACACATTCAAAGTGGAAAATGGGAGTTCTTTTTTTGCCGACAATGATTTCACCTTTTTTATTAACGGCTTTTACTGTTTCAGTCCTTCTTCTTATTACAAGCTTACTCCTTGTTTTCTTCTTGATCTACCTTTTCACCCCATTTCATTTAGAGTTTACAGATAGCCAGCAGCCATTATTTTAATGATGTTTGCAAATAGAACGCACAAAAGTCTGTGCGTTCTATCAAGTCTATTATAATAAGCCAACCATTTTTAAACCATGGTATATTCCATCTTCACTTACATGCTTTGTCACATGTTTTGCTGCACTTTTTACTTCGTCGTGACCATTGCCCATTGCCACACTATTTTCTACTGCTTTCAACATCTCAATATCGTTTAAGCCATCTCCAAAAGCATAGACATCTTCTTTATTAAAGCCTAAATGTTCGATCACCTTTTCAACCCCAACAGCTTTTGAACCATTTGCAGGTAGAACATCAACTGAAAGAGTGTGCCACCTTACAAAGTCAAACTCAGGAAATCTCTCAACATATTCCTTTTCCTCTTTATCCGTGCAAAACAGTAAAGTTTGGATAATGTCACGATCAATATGATAATTGGCATCATGTCCAGGTTGATAACACTTTAATGTTCCCATACTTTCTTCAATATGAGGATGCTCTTCAATATTTGATTTCATATCATCTGTGCCCATATACACTAACGGGTGTTCTTTCTCTGCTGAGAATTCAGTTAACTTCTCTAAAGCTTTTTGATCTAATACGTTTTTTGATAATACTTTATTATCTACAACAACATATGAACCATTAAAACAAACATATGTATCTATTTGTAATTCTTCCCTTAAATCAGCGAATAAAAATGGTGCTCTTCCTGTAGCAATTGCTACATAATGACCTTTTTCTCTTAATTGTGAAATGGCTTGCTTTGTTGCTGATGGTAATTTCTTATCTTCATCATACAGCGTACCGTCTATGTCAAAAAATACGATTTTCTGAGCCATTTTTTAACCTCCTAAGCGTATTAAAATTTCTCTCCTTTATTATTGTACCAAATTTAAGACCTCCTCATATCGTCTAAGCCTATTTTCTTTATTAAAAATGTAAAGATTCGTTAGTGATTAAAGAAGAGGCTTGGTTAATTTTATACTTAAAATATAATTCACCACATTAGGAGCACTTTTTGAAATTCACAAAAAAAAGGCACAATCGTATGAATTGTGATCTCTCTTCCTGGCAACGTCCTGGCTTACCATTTCTCTTCTACGGGGAAGATTGCACATGATGATTCTCTTAGATGCTTTTCATGTTGTTTTACGAAGAGAAACATTAAAAAAGACAATCCAATGGATTGTCTTTTATCTGCCTGGCAACGTCCTACTCTCACAGGGGGAAGCCCCCAACTACCATCGGCGCAGAAGAGCTTAACGACCGTGTTCGGCATGGGAACGGGTGTGACCTCTTCGCTATCGCCACCAGACTATTTAAGAGAATGGTTCTCTCAAAACTAGATAATGCGTAATAGAAACTCAAGAATATATTGGATAAGTCCTCGACCGATTAGTATCTGTCAGCTCCACGTGTCGCCACGCTTCCACACCAGACCTATCAACCTCATCATCTCTAAGGGGTCTTACTGGATTAACTCCATGGGAAATCTCATCTTGAGGGGGCTTCATGCTTAGATGCTTTCAGCACTTATCCCGTCCACACGTAGCTACCCAGCTATGCTCCTGGCGGAACAACTGGTACACCAGCGGTGTGTCCATCCCGGTCCTCTCGTACTAAGGACAGCTCCTCTCAAATTTCCTACGCCCGCGACGGATAGGGACCGAACTGTCTCACGACGTTCTGAACCCAGCTCGCGTACCGCTTTAATGGGCGAACAGCCCAACCCTTGGGACCTACTTCAGCCCCAGGATGCGATGAGCCGACATCGAGGTGCCAAACCTCCCCGTCGATGTGGACTCTTGGGGAGATAAGCCTGTTATCCCCAGGGTAGCTTTTATCCGTTGAGCGATGGCCCTTCCATGCGGAACCACCGGATCACTAAGCCCGACTTTCGTCCCTGCTCGACTTGTAGGTCTCGCAGTCAAGCTCCCTTTTGCCTTTGCACTCTACGAATGATTTCCAACCATTCTGAGGGAACCTTTGGGCGCCTCCGTTACTGTTTAGGAGGCGACCGCCCCAGTCAAACTGCCCACCTGACACTGTCCCTGAACCGGATCACGGCTCGAGGTTAGAATGTCAGCACAGTCAGGGTAGTATCCCACCGACGCCTCCACGTAAGCTGGCGCTCACGCTTCCAAGGCTCCTACCTATCCTGTACAAACTGTACCAACATCCAATATCAAGCTACAGTAAAGCTCCATGGGGTCTTTCCGTCCTGTCGCGGGTAACCTGCATCTTCACAGGTACTATAATTTCACCGGGTCTCTCGTTGAGACAGTATCCAAATCGTTACACCATTCGTGCGGGTCGGAACTTACCCGACAAGGAATTTCGCTACCTTAGGACCGTTATAGTTACGGCCGCCGTTTACTGGGGCTTCAATTCAGAGCTTCTCAGTCACACTGCAAGCAGTGTGACAATAACCCCTCCTCTTAACCTTCCAGCACCGGGCAGGTGTCAGCCCCTATACTTCGCCTTGCGGCTTCGCAGAGACCTGTGTTTTTGCTAAACAGTCGCTTGGATCTTTTCACTGCGGCTCTCTCGGGCTTGCACCCTAATAGAGCACCCCTTCTCCCGAAGTTACGGGGTCATTTTGCCGAGTTCCTTAACGAGAGTTCTCCCGAGCGTCTTAGAATTCTCTTCTCGCCTACCTGTGTCGGTTTGCGGTACGGGCACCTCTCACCTCGCTAGAGGCTTTTCTAGGCAGTGTAGGATCAGGAACTTCGGTACTAATATTTCCCTCGCCATCACAGCTCAGCCTTTATGGAAAGCGGATTTGCCTACTTTCCAGCCTAACTGCTTGGACGCGCATATCCATCAGCGCGCTTACCCTACCTTTCTGCGTCCCCCCATTGCTCAAACGGTGAGGAGGTGGTACAGGAATTTCAACCTGTTGTCCATCGCCTACGCCTTTCGGCCTCGGCTTAGGTCCCGACTGACCCTGAGCGGACGAGCCTTCCTCAGGAAACCTTGGGCTTTCGACGGAGGGGATTCTCACCCCTCACTCGCTACTCATACCGGCATTCTCACTTCTAAGCGCTCCACCAGTCCTCTCGGTCTGACTTCGCTGCACTTAGAACGCTCCCCTACCACTGACACCAGAAGGTGTCAATCCATAGCTTCGGTGATACGTTTAGCCCCGGTACATTTTCGGCGCAGAGTCACTCGACCAGTGAGCTATTACGCACTCTTTAAATGGTGGCTGCTTCTAAGCCAACATCCTGGTTGTCTGGGCAACTCCACATCCTTTTCCACTTAACGTATACTTTGGGACCTTAGCTGATGGTCTGGGCTGTTTCCCTCTTGACTACGGATCTTAGCACTCGCAGTCTGACTCCCGAGGATAAGTATTTGGCATTCGGAGTTTGACTGAATTCGGTAATCCTGTGGGGACCCCTAGTCCAATCAGTGCTCTACCTCCAATACTCTTCCCTCGAGGCTAGCCCTAAAGCTATTTCGGGGAGAACCAGCTATTTCCGAGTTCGATTGGCATTTCACCCCTACCCACACCTCATCCCCGCACTTTTCAACGTGCGTGGGTTCGGGCCTCCATTCAGTGTTACCTGAACTTCACCCTGGACATGGGTAGATCACACGGTTTCGGGTCTACGACATGCTACTAAAGCGCCCTATTCAGACTCGCTTTCGCTGCGGCTCCGCCTATTCAGCTTAACCTTGCAACATATCGTAACTCGCCGGTTCATTCTACAAAAGGCACGCTGTCACCCGTAAATGGGCTCCAACTAGTTGTAGGCACACGGTTTCAGGATCTCTTTCACTCCCCTTCCGGGGTGCTTTTCACCTTTCCCTCACGGTACTGGTTCACTATCGGTCACTAGGGAGTATTTAGCCTTGGGAGATGGTCCTCCCGGATTCCGACGGGGTTTCACGTGTCCCGCCGTACTCAGGATACGTCTCGGAGAGACGAACATTTCGGCTACAGGGCTGTTACCTTATACTGCGGATCTTTCCAGATCGCTTCACCTATGCTCGTCTTTTGTAACTCCATATGAGACGTCCTACAACCCCAAGAGGCAAGCCTCTTGGTTTGGGCTGTTTCCGTTTCGCTCGCCGCTACTTGGGAAATCGCATTTGCTTTCTCTTCCTCTGGGTACTTAGATGTTTCAGTTCCCCAGGTCTGCCTCCTCATACCCTATGTATTCAGGTATGGGTACCATCCCATTACGGATGGTGGGTTCCCCCATTCGGATATCCTCGGATCAAAGCTTACTTACAGCTCCCCGAGGCGTTTCGCCGTTCGTCGCGTCCTTCTTAGGCTCCTAGTGCCAAGGCATCCACCGTGCGCCCTTTCTAACTTAACCATTTTGGCTGCAGATCTTCTTCGCATTTCTTCGTCAGCTTCGTGGATCTCAGTCATGTCACGTACGGGTGTACGTTCCATTCTTTCGACCACTCGCTTCCTCGAACTGCTCGAAGCTCTTTGCCAAAAACGATCTTTTTAAAAAAGTCGTTTTAAGACATTTTTGAGAAAATGTCATGAATTCTTGACATGCTCGTTTGACCTTCTCTTAATAATAAGATTTCGGTAAACTTACATTGTTTCTATTTGCATTATCTAGTTTTCAAAGAACCAAAAGCCACTGATCTATTTGATATCAAATCAGTTTCTTCTATATAAATTGAGAGTGAATTCTCTCAAAACTGAACCAAAGCACAAGCGTCAAACAACCGAAGTTGTTCGTCGACTAGAGTATTACTCCATAGAAAGGAGGTGATCCAGCCGCACCTTCCGATACGGCTACCTTGTTACGACTTCACCCCAATCATCTGTCCCACCTTAGGCGGCTAGCTCCCAAAAGGGTTACTCCACCGACTTCGGGTGTTACAAACTCTCGTGGTGTGACGGGCGGTGTGTACAAGGCCCGGGAACGTATTCACCGCGGCATGCTGATCCGCGATTACTAGCAATTCCGGCTTCATGTAGGCGAGTTGCAGCCTACAATCCGAACTGAGAATGGCTTTATGAGATTGGCTCGACCTCGCGGTTTTGCTGCTCTTTGTACCATCCATTGTAGCACGTGTGTAGCCCAGGTCATAAGGGGCATGATGATTTGACGTCATCCCCACCTTCCTCCGGTTTGTCACCGGCAGTCACCTTAGAGTGCCCAACTAAATGCTGGCAACTAAGATCAAGGGTTGCGCTCGTTGCGGGACTTAACCCAACATCTCACGACACGAGCTGACGACAACCATGCACCACCTGTCACTTATGTCCCCGAAGGGAAATCCCTATCTCTAGGGAGGGCATAAGGATGTCAAGACCTGGTAAGGTTCTTCGCGTTGCTTCGAATTAAACCACATGCTCCACTGCTTGTGCGGGCCCCCGTCAATTCCTTTGAGTTTCAACCTTGCGGTCGTACTCCCCAGGCGGAGTGCTTAATGTGTTAACTTCGGCACTAAGGGCATCGAAACCCCTAACACCTAGCACTCATCGTTTACGGCGTGGACTACCAGGGTATCTAATCCTGTTTGCTCCCCACGCTTTCGCGCCTCAGCGTCAGTTACAGACCAGAGAGTCGCCTTCGCCACTGGTGTTCCTCCACATATCTACGCATTTCACCGCTACACGTGGAATTCCACTCTCCTCTTCTGTACTCAAGTCTCCCAGTTTCCAATGACCCTCCACGGTTGAGCCGTGGGCTTTCACATCAGACTTAAAAGACCGCCTGCGCGCGCTTTACGCCCAATAATTCCGGACAACGCTTGCCACCTACGTATTACCGCGGCTGCTGGCACGTAGTTAGCCGTGGCTTTCTGGTTAGGTACCGTCAAGGTACCGCCCTATTCGAACGATACTTGTTCTTCCCTAACAACAGAGCTTTACGAACCGAAATCCTTCATCACTCACGCGGCGTTGCTCCGTCAGACTTTCGTCCATTGCGGAAGATTCCCTACTGCTGCCTCCCGTAGGAGTCTGGGCCGTGTCTCAGTCCCAGTGTGGCCGATCACCCTCTCAGGTCGGCTACGCATCGTCGCCTTGGTAAGCCATTACCTTACCAACTAGCTAATGCGCCGCGGGCCCATCCTGTAGTGATAGCAGGAGCCATCTTTTAGTCTAAGACCATGAGGTCTCAGATATTATCCGGTATTAGCACCGATTTCTCGATGTTATCCCAGTCTACAGGGCAGGTTGCCCACGTGTTACTCACCCGTCCGCCGCTAACTGATTAAGAGCAAGCTCTTAATCAGTCCGCTCGACTTGCATGTATTAGGCACGCCGCCAGCGTTCGTCCTGAGCCAGGATCAAACTCTCCATAAAAATGGTAAGCTGATTAGCTCATTTAAAAAATTTAAGGTGAAATTTGCCCTAACGGGAAAATTTCTTTGACGAGATATCATGTATCTCTTTTCGCTTGGCTTTTGTTCAGTTTTCAAAGAACTCATTTGTCGCTTGCAACTTCCTCTCGCCAGCGACATTCACTATCGTAACACATCAAAACCGACAACGCAACACCTTTTTTAAAATGTTTTATTGTAATCAATGTGTACTGTCATGAAGACAAAAATATATATATCACACATCAATATTCTACGCAACAGTTTTTTTCAAATAACTTTCCACTCATTCACTTGGGTTTACAATCGGAGTATCATCTACATTCCCCCACTCTTCCCAAGACCCTTCATAAACGCTAACTTTATCATAACCAAGCAACCTTAACGTAAAATACATATGAGAAGCTCTATTTGCTCGTTGACAATATATAATGATCGTCTTATCTTTCGTGACGCCAACAGCTTCTAATAAGGATACTAATTCATTCCTCGACTTGAAAAGTGCTACCTCTCCCGGACGAAGTACATTTTTCCACTCTAAATTGACAGCTGTAGGAATATGGCCTCCTCTTTTGGCTCGCACATCTTCACCAAGGTATTCTGCGGTCGAGCGTACATCTAATAAAATTACCCCTTCCTCTCCAATCGCTTCTTTCACTTCCGTTTTCTCTTTTCTTAGCTCACTTTTTTCTATCGCTTTAAAATCTCCCAACTGGACTTTTTTCATTTCAGTCGTAATCTTCTTCTCTGCTGCTTCCCAAGCAGCGAATCCACCATCCAATACTTTTACATTAAGATGACCATAATATTCAAGCGCATAAAACAATCTAGTTGCAGCCGTATCCCCACCTTTATCATAGATGACTATTGTATCGTCAGTCCTGACCCCGTGGTCTCTCATTATATTCTCAAAGTCCACTTTCCCAACTAAGTACCCTCTAATTGGATGTTTTTTATCTTCTATTAAATCAATCGGCATATGAACCGCTCCAGGTATATGACCTGTTTGATAACCACCTACCCGAACATCTATTAAATGTATTTCCTTTTCCATATTCTGTTCCAGCCACTCTGTTCCTACTAATATATTTGTATCTACCGTTTGTGCAACGATCCTTTCATTCGATCCTATCCAAACTATTAAAAGTAATAATAACCATGTTGTCTTTTTCATTGTATCCTCCATCCTTTCACGACTAGATTCTCCATATATCCTTTTTTTACAACAAAAACGGTTGAGAAAATATTTCTCAACCGCAACCTACTTATTTATCGTTGTATAAAACCTTCATTTTCTCTGCTGCTTCTTTTGCGAGTTCACGTGCTGAATCTGTATCTGAAGAAACACTCAATGCAACAGCCATTCTTCTTCCTACTTTTGTTTCTGGTTTTCCAAAGAGGCGAACTTGTGTATGAGGGACTGCTAAAGCCTCCTTTACTCCCGTAATTTGATAGTTATCACTCTCTTCCCAAGCTTTAACGACATGACTTGCTCCATTAGATTGTAGTGTGATTTCTGTGATCGGATAACCTAAAATGGCTCGTACATGCAAGGCAAATTCGGATAAATTTTGAGTGACTAATGTAACCATTCCTGTGTCATGCGGTCTAGGAGAAACCTCACTGAAAAATACCTTATCCTTGGTTAGAAATAACTCAACACCAAATAAACCATAACCCCTAGCGCATCTGTAATCTTTTTAGCAATATCTTGAGCTTCGATAATTTGTTCTTCAGACATTTGGTGAGGTTGCCACGATTCGATATAGTCTCCATCTTTTTGAATATGCCCAATAGGTGGACAGAAAGAAGTACCCGAGGAAGAACGGACAGTTAACAGCGTAATCTCAGATTCAAAATCAATGAATTCTTCAACAATTACACGCGTACTTTTTCCTCTCGCCCCATCTAAAGCTATTTTCCAAGAGGATTCGATATCTTCTTCCGAACGACATAAACTCTGACCCTTTCCAGACGAACTCATAAGAGGCTTAATAACGCAAGGCGTTCCAATTTTCGCTACCGCTTCTTTTAATTCTTCATATGAATCCGCAAATTCATAACCGGCAGTAGGTAATCCTAGTTGTTCATTCGCTAATCTTCTAATCCCTTCACGATCCATGGTTAATTTCGTAGCTGAAGCAGTTGGTACAACGACATGACCTTCCTGTTCTAATTCCACAAGCACCTGCGTTTGAATCGCTTCAACTTCTGGAACTATAAGGTCTGGCTTTTCTTGTTCAATGATCGCCCGAAGTTGTTCACCGTCAAGCATATTTATCACGTGAGAACGATGTGCAACTTGCATAGCAGGGGCATCTGCATAACGATCCACCGCTACCGTTTGTACACCTAAACGTTGCGCTTCAATAATGACTTCTTTTCCTAATTCACCTGAACCAAGCAATAAAACTTTCATCGAATCAGCCTCTCCCATCAAATATTCATATTTTAATTCAATCATAAGGCCAATTCGGTCTATATTCAAGCTTAAAGTTCACCTTTGTCGAACGTTTTATATTAATATCAACATAAATGTTCGTATATAACTGCATTTTATTTAAAAATTAATTTTCATCGCTTTTGCTATCCTCTTAGGTAAATCAGTGTTATCCAACACCCCTTGAAAGAGTGAAGATCTTGGACCATATGCATATATCGGAACATCCACACCAGTATGTTCATATGTCACCCAATCAATATAAGCACTCCGACTAACGATTTGAGCGATTAGGTAAGGAACTTTTTCGATATCAGCTCTGTACAGTTCATTGATTTCTGATTTCGTCACGTCCAAATGTGTGTATTGTTTCATCACCTCTGATATATTTGTTCTTTCGGAATTAAAACACTGTGCTATAAACTGAGCTGTTGCTTCGACCTTTCTCAGCATTTCGGGTTCTGCTCTGTATTCATCATATCCTCCAACAGACATTCCACCTGTATCATGATCGCCCGCCACAACCACTAACGTCTCTCCGTCTTTTTCAGCAAATTCCAATGCAGTTATAACTGCACTTTCAAAAGCAGCAATATCATGCATGACCCAAGCAGGATCATGAGCATGACCAGCCCGGTCGATCTTACTCCCTTCAACCATCAAGAAAAAGCCATTATTATTTCTCCTCAAAAGAGCTAAAGCTGTTTCAGTCATTTCCTGTAAGCTAGGCTCTTCCGTACGATGCCTATCAATTTCTGCAGCCATCATATTATCAGCAAACAAACCTAATAACTTTTCAACATTCGGCTTTACTTCTGCTAACTCGCTCTTTGTTTGAACAAAAGTGTAGCCGCTTGATTCCGCTTCTTTAATTAGATTCCTTTGTTCTTGAACTCCTCCCGAAGATGCAGGGAGAAAGTTTCGTTCCCCTCCCCCAAGAAGAACATCAACCTTGTTCATTAGTTGCCGAGCAATTTCCCCTTCATTTTGTCTCGTATGCACATGTGTGGCGAACGCAGCAGGTGTTGCATCAGTAATCGATTTCGTTCCGACAAGCCCCGTTCCTTTTCCCTCCTCTTTTGCCGCTTCCAGTATCGTTTTTAAAGAATTCCCATCCTCATCTATTCCGATGAAACCATTTCTCGTTTTCACCCCCGTCGCCATTGCTGTTCCTGCAGCCGCAGAATCTGTAACCCAGCTATTTTTAGAATGTGTTTTCATCATTCCAACTAATATGGAATCTAGTACAAACTCCCCCTCCTTAAATATCCGATAATTCGCCGCATGTGCACTCGAAAAACCATCAGGAATCATCAAAATAACATTCTTAACATTTTGCCCGGAAGGATCACTCTCTGCAAAGACAGATAGCTGATCCTTCAATACACTAGGTAAAAGGACAACGAATAAAAGGAATAAAAGGAATGCTTTTTTTACAGAACTCATACTAACCCCTCCTTACTAGCTCTTTAGTTTTCGCCATCAACTGATAATTTATGACTCAACCTCTCGAATAACATGACAGTTTCCAACAATAAAAGGAAGGCAAAACCCGAACACTGTCTATTTATCATGAAATTTTGTCGAATGTTTGTTCGTAGTTATCCACTTTATTCACAACCACTTGTGGATAACCTTGATCGAACGAGACATCAACTTGGTAGGATTTTCACCTAGGCTCCTTCATCAATATGAGAAAAATAGGCTTCTGTTCATCCCAAATCTCTCACCCTTACATAGGCTAAAGAGAAATGATCATCGAACGAGAGGAGAGTTTCCATGTACAGAAACATTTATAGCACTACGGAACATCCACACAGTAATCATCGATTCGGCCCTGGCGGAATTGGCCCTTTAGGCGCAGGAATACTCGGGGCAGGTTTAGGATTTTTAGGAGGTCAACTTGTAGGCCCTGGGTTTGGCACATATCAGCCAATCTATGTCGGTCCTTCATTCGGAGGATATGGATACCCAAGCTACGGTCATGGCGGATATGGTTATCCTAGTTACGGTTACGGACCTCGACCAAGACCAAGACCAAGACCAAGACCAAGACCTTACTATTATTAAACAATAGAAAATGGTCACTTAAAAAGGAATCCTCCTTCTTTAAGTGACCTATAATTTGGCTAGAACTAATCTATTAAACAACATACTTTTTACTTTATCACATTAAAACATTACAATATTATAGAAAAGAACCCCGATGATAAATAACACACACCCAGTAGTACTAACAACAAATGTTAACGCTTCACCCTTTGATTGTTTCTCCATAACTATGAACCTCCCAATCATTTCTTCTATTAATAGATAGTGTGACCGGATTTGTACGTTCATATACCTATTCCCATCATAAAAGAATGATCTTTTTCATCATGGTTTAAAGATTACTACCTCCTCTTCTTATGACAAACTGAACGCTTCTATGGTATGATGATCATACACTTATGGATGCTATGAAAACTACCTAGAACTGGGCGCCTATGGTAGGTGGAGCTGGTGGCGCAACCGACCTAAGTAAATTTGCTGCAAGGAGGCTATTTACTATGGACAAACCCATGCATCTACATTCATCGTTTAAATCATTGACCGATAAAGAGTTAATAGAATTGTATAAACAAGTAAAAGCAATTCAAGACATAGAAAGAGATTTTATTGAACTGTTAGAAGAGGAGTTCAAACACAGAGATCTCCTTCCATTAATTGATAGTAAATAAAAAAGGAACCCGAGCAGGTTCCTTTTTCATTTGCTATCACCTAGGGCAAGAACGCTCTTTCCATTCATTGTAACTCCTCTAGGCCGCGTCGCCTTAAACCATTGGTAACAAAGGATAAAGATTAAAATAGCATCTACTATATCCCCCCATAATACATCAACATCGCCCCAGTTTCCGCTTCAATCTGCGAGACACCTAAAGGAGGTGAAGCGTAGATATACTTTGACAAGATTCCGTGTGCAGCTAATGCAAAAACTAGCACAATAGCGCGATAAATATAACTTCTTTGATGAGGCATCGGATCAATGTAAATCATTGAAATGGTAAATAAATACCCAGCGATAAACACATGTAGATGGATCAGAACATGAAGAACAACAGATTGATGCATTAGATGATACAAACTTGTTGTATACAATATCCATAGCCCACCTATATTTAAAAATGAAGCCACAAGAGGGTCCGTATACAGTCGAGCTGGCCAACTTTTCAAAAAACTTGTTAGCTTTCTAGCAGTTTGCACGGGTAAAGTTCTTAATAGCAACGAAACAGGAGCCCCCAATGCCATTAACAGCGGAGCAAGCATTCCAAGAAGCAAATGACCAACCATATGTATCGTAAAATCAACATGCGCCATCTTTGCGATTGGACCATAAACGGAAATGCTGGCACACACAATTCCGATCATCCATAAACCAGTTCGATAAAGCGGCCACGTTTTGAAACGCCGATTAGAAACATACACGCATACCATGTAAACAATTAAAGCAATAATAAAAGGAAAAATAAGTATGATCGGGGGACTAACGTGATGATGAAGAGAGTGATTATCCATTTACGGACACCTCAATATTCTTTCTCGCTCTATTTGCACGATTGTTCATAAGAGCCCCTATCAAGATCATCACAACGGCTACAATATTCCAAATCCAATCATAGACAATAACATTTTCTACATACCGAATTTGATGGATCTGCATCCATTTATGTTGAACAATCCCATCATACAATTGGAACACTCCAGCCCCAAGAAGCACTCCTCCCCACCACTTTGTTAACCACACGGCGTTCCGCCTCCGTAGATCCGCAAATAAAAACAACCCTCCAATGGTCGCAAACCAACTAAACGCGTGGAATAACCCATCTGAAATCAATCCTATTTCCGTAGTTGACCGATCATAAAAATGGTGCCAGTGAAGCAATTGATGAAAGACCATTTCATCAAAGAAAGCAACTAACCCCACGCCAAATAAAATACCCGACCATAGATTCCGTCTAGCATAAAGGAAGCGAGCTCCCCCTTCCAGTTCTGCAGGATTCGATAATTCAGTCAATTGTCGAACCTCCCTTTTAAAAGATTTCAAGTACATTTGTCTCTCTTCATCTTCACCTAAAGCAGATTTATCTAAACCATTTTAGCAATCATTTATCCCCCATCTTTCTTCGGTTTAAACAACAAAAAAGAAGCCAAACTTCACAACAGTTCAGCTTCTTGCAAGAACATATTACCTTTTCAAACCCCGTCTCTTAACTCATTCATCAATGTTACTAATTACGAGCCACGCTCTTGCATACGCTCAGTAGGGTTTAAAGTAGAAATTTCAATCCCTTTCATTGCTGTCCCAAGGCCTTTTGATAACTCAGCAATAAGTGCATAATCTTCGTAGTGTGTTGTTGCTTCTACGATTGCACGTGCAAACTTCTCAGGGTTGTCCGATTTGAAGATACCAGATCCTACGAATACACCATCAGCGCCTAACTGCATCATTAATGCAGCATCTGCCGGAGTAGCAACACCGCCCGCTGCAAAGTTAACGACTGGTAGTTTACCCGTTTCTTTAATTTGTAATAAAAGATCAAATGACGCTCCAAGGTTCTTTGCCTCTGTCATTAACTCGTCTGTAGACATTTGCTTCACCTTGTTAATTTGACCTTGAATCATACGCATATGACGTACAGCTTCAACGATATTACCGGTTCCAGGCTCTCCTTTTGTACGGATCATCGATGCACCTTCACCGATACGACGAGAAGCTTCGCCTAGGTCACGTGCTCCACATACAAATGGTACTGTAAAGTCACGTTTGTATAAATGAAATACTTCATCAGCTGGTGTAAGTACTTCACTTTCATCAATGTAATCAACACCCATAGCTTCTAATACACGAGCCTCAACAATATGACCGATACGTGCTTTTGCCATGACTGGAATAGATACCGCATTTAATACTTCTTCAACGATTGTAGGGTCCGCCATACGCGCTACGCCACCCGCTGCACGAATATCTGCAGGAACACGCTCTAATGCCATGACTGCTACCGCACCTGCTGCTTCAGCAATCTTCGCTTGTTCAGCGTTAATAACGTCCATAATGACGCCACCCTTTTGCATTTCTGCCATACCACGTTTAACTCTGTCTGTTGCTACTGTTTTCATGTTCTCCTCCTTAAAGATGCAAGGGCTTTATTTAGATAAAAGCCCCTTTAACGCAAAAGTAACGTTTTGCGGCCTCTCCGCTAACCTTCGCATAAAATATCCGTACCAATCTTCTCCAAAAGGGACATACACACGCATCGTATATCCTTTGTCCACTAAATCTTTTTGTAAATCCGTTCGAAATCCGTACAGCATTTGAAATTCAAATTGGGTCCTTGGGATCCCATTTTGATTTGCAAACTCAATTACTTTGTCTATTATTACGTGATCATGTGAGCCAATAGCGGTATAACTACCATTCATTAAATGTTTTTTGATAATTCGTAAATATTGATTATCTATCCTCGCTTTGTCTTGAAAGGCAACCACTTCTTGTTCTTTATACGCTCCCTTTACAAGACGTAATGGCATCCCTTTTAACATTTCAACATCATCTTCAGCATCATAGAGATAAGCTTGAATAACGGTTCCGACATTATCATATGATTCTCGTAAAGCTGCAAGAATTTCTAGTGTCGCTTTCTTTCGCGAATAATCTTCCATATCAATCTGGACAAAGTTATGAAACTTCTTAGCCACTTTCATTATTTCTTTCATATTCTCTAAACAAAATTGATCATCAATATCTAGGCCTAGTTGCGTTAGTTTGACTGATAATTGACAGTTCACACCCGAAGTCGCAATAGCTTCAAGCGTTTCAATGCACTTTTTTGTTGCATATCTTGCTTCTTCTTTACTTAAGACAAATTCCCCCAAATGATCAACGGTACACAGTAAACCTTCATTGTTTAATTGACTAACCGTTTTGATCATACTTTCAATGGTTGTACCCGCTACTACTTGAGAAGCACCTAGGCCTAAACCCCATTTCTTTGCACCTATATTCAAAACTTTATTTTTTGATAACGATAAGAAGAAACTTCTTGAAATTTTTTCAAGGGCCATCATACGAGCTCCTTCACTCATTTTTTAAAAGCCCTACCCAATGAGTTGAGTAGGGATATATGTCAAATCTATTAATACATTTCAGATACTGTTTTCGCTTGCATGTGTAACGCTAAATAATCAGGGCCTCCAGCCTTAGAGTCCGTACCAGACATTTTAAACCCACCAAATGGATGGTATCCAACAATTGCACCAGTACAATTACGGTTAAAATATAGGTTACCTACGTGAAAATCTTGTTTCGCTTGTTCAATACGAGCCCGATTATGAGTGATAACAGCTCCTGTAAGCCCATATTCTGTGTTATTAGCAATCTCAAGAGCATGATCGAAGTCTTTTGCTTTACTAATAGCTAAAACCGGCCCAAAGATCTCTTCTTGCATTAATCTTGCTTTTGGATCTACATCAGCAAATACGGTTGGTTGAATGAAGAATCCTGTTGAGTCATCTCCCTTTCCACCTGCTACTAAACGCCCTTCTTCTTTGCCAATTTCAACATAGCTCATTATTTTATTGAAGGCCGCTTGATCAATAACTGGTCCCATATACATGTCGTTCGTTTCCGGTTCACCAACAGATAACTCATTTGTTAATGCAACTACTTTTTCTAGTACTTCATCGTACACATCTTGGTGAATAACCGCACGTGACCCAGCCGAACACTTTTGACCAGAGAATCCAAATGCAGACACAACGATTGATTGAGCAGCTAAGTCTAGATCAGCTTCACGATCAACAACAACCGTATCTTTCCCACCCATTTCAACGATGACACGTTTTAGATGGTTTTGACCAGGATGCACAACAGCAGCTCTTTCATATAAGCGAACTCCAACATCACGAGAGCCTGTAAATGTAATAAGAGCCGTTTTCGGATGATCTACTAAGTAATCACCTACTTCAGCACCACTTCCAGGGATAAAGTTTACAACTCCTTTTGGAAGGCCGGCTTCTTCAAGTACTTCGACAAATTTGTAAGCAACCGTAGGGGTTGTGCTTGCCGGCTTTAGCAATACAGTGTTACCCGTTACGATTGGAGCAACCGTTGTACCAGCCATAATCGCAAAAGCAAAGTTCCACGGAGAAATCGTTACACAAACACCTGTCGGTGTATAGAAATAACTGTTATGCTCCCCTTCACGGCTATTAATTTGTTTGCCGTCTTTTAGCGCGATCATTTGACGAGCATAGTACTCGAGGAAGTCAATCGCTTCAGCCGTATCTGCATCAGCCTCCTTCCAAGGCTTACCTGCTTCTTTAACAAGCCACGCTGAGAATTCATGCTTACGACGACGAATCATCGCTGCTGCACGCACTAATACATTCGCTCTTTCTACTGGGCTAACTTTCCTCCAAGTTTGAAAAGCTTCATCGGCTGCTTGGATAGCCTTTTCAGCAATTTCTTTGTCAGCTTTCGAAACAATCCCTACTACCTCTTCCTTCTTAGAAGGGTTATTTGAAACAATTTTCGCTTTTGTCGTAATGCGCTCCCCACCTACAACTAACGGATACTCTTTTCCCAGCTCTGCTTCAACACTTTTTAATGCCGCTTCAAAAGCTACTTTATTTTCTTCTACCGTAAAATCAGTGAATGGTTCGTGTTTATAAGTTGTTAACATATATTTCTCCTCCAAATCTTTTTATCAAGTAATAAGATGATAGATTAATCACAGCCGCAAGGACTTGAGTCTTCTTCCACTAACGCCAATGTCATATTAGAGTATACGAGATCTCCCGGTGTAACATTCACTCTTGACACAACACCACTGAAGCTAAATTCAAGATTTCTTAATGTTCCACTCGCTGTTTTCACTTCAAACAAAGGTTGCCATTCGTGTACATACTCACCTGATTGAACATGAACTTTTTCAATGATTCCATCGATTGAACTATCTACCGTCCGAAAGCTTTTCACAACGAATCCCCCTTTAAACCCTTCCTCTAATTTTGTTGCTTCAGCGTAAATACAGACTTGATTTATTGATACTTAAGAGCCGAGAACTTTATAAATTTTTTCAATGGCCCAATCTAAATCTTCTTTTTTAATGACTAACGGCGGAGCAAAACGAATCACTTTCTCGTGTGTTTCTTTACATAATAGACCCTCTTCTTTTAATTGCTCGCAATATTTTCTAGCCGGTTCATTTAATTCAACCCCGATAAATAACCCTCTACCACGAACTTCTTTAATCATTGGGTTGTTAATTTTCTCTAGTTTCTCTTTCAAATAGCTTCCTAGTTCATATGAACGTTGAACAAGATTTTCTTCTTCTATCACTTCAAGGGCAGCTAGTGATACTGCACAAGCAAGCGGATTTCCTCCAAATGTTGAACCATGAGAACCTGGTTCAAATACGCCTAATACGTCACGGTTAGCGGCGACAACAGAAATTGGGAATACTCCGCCTCCAAGTGCTTTACCTAAAATATACATATCAGGCTTTACATCTTCCCAGTCACAAGCAAATAGTTTTCCCGAACGACCAAGTCCTGCTTGAATTTCATCAGCAATGAAGAGGACATTTTCTTGTTTACAAAGGGCTTGCGCCTCTTTTAGAAATCCTTCCCTTGGTATTCTAATACCCGCTTCACCTTGGATCGGTTCAAGCATAAACGCGGCAGTATTTGAAGTTATTGCCGCTTTAAGTGCATCAAGATCTCCATAAGGAATCACTTTCACACCAGGAAGCATTGGACCAAAACCGCGTTTATACTCATCGTTTGAAGAAAGAGAAACAGCTGTCATTGTCCGACCATGGAAATTCTCCTCACAGACGATGATTTCAGCTTGATTATCAGCTACTCCTTTTACATCATAAGCCCATCGACGCGCTGCTTTCACTGCCGTCTCAACAGCTTCAGCACCCGTATTCATTGGGAGAATCATTTCTTTCCCTGTTAATTGAGCTACTTTTTCATAAAACGGAGCAAGCTGATCATTGTGAAATGCACGAGAAGTCAACGTGATCTTATCGGCTTGTTTCTTCAATGCATCAATGATCTTCGGATGACAATGACCTTGGTTCACTGCAGAATAAGCACTTAACATATCTAAGTATTTATTGCCTTCAGGATCACTTACCCATGCGCCTTTTGCTTCCGATATAACAACCGGTAATGGATTGTAGTTTCTAGCACCAAAATTTTCTGTTTTCTCAATAATTGATCGTGTCGCTACCAAAAGAATCCCTCCATCTATTTCATTTGAATTATTTATCTATTTACACTTTTCTATAATGCAAATACCGTGCCAACTTTAAAAAGACCAATTTAGAAGCATTTAAAATCATTACAGAAAGTTTTTTTTCATTTTTGTATAATTTTTTTTACATAGTATAATTTTTTTTCGTTTTACAATGGTTTAAATAACTCAATTTAGCAAAAACGAAAAATTAACTGTCATTTTGATCCCTTTCCATATAGAATAAAAGAAAAATACTTTAAACATGTGGAATTATGACAATTGGTTTCGACTAGCCCGTTTAATTAAAAAGATGTTTCCGAAAAAATATTTTTCACTTTTACACCTTACGTATTGTTCGTTATTAGTATGAAAGAAAAAATAAAGCTTAGTGAAAGGGGAATCGTGATGACACCTTCTAAAAGCGCTGTAACTGATCAGATGATGAAAATCTACGAAACATTAGTCAATGAAATTGATGTAGGTGTACACGCTATTAACTCATCTGGAAAAACCATTATTTACAACGAAAAAATGATGGAGATCGAATCTCTATCGAAAGAAGAAGTGTTTGATAAAGACTTCTTAGATATTTTTACTTTTGAAGAGGGACAGCGAAGTACACTGTTAGAGGCCTTATTTCAAAAAAAAGAATTCAATAATGTTAGACAAACGTATTTCACAAAAAATGGTAAAGCTATTACAACTATTAACCACACCTTTCCTATTTATGATCAAACCGAAGTAATTGGTGCGATTGAAATTGCAAAAGATGTTACAAAAATTGAAAACCTTATCAAAAACAACTTAAAGGTAAAAGGAGATACTCGATTTACATTTGAAAGTTTAATTGGAGAAAGCCATGCGATTAAAGAAGTGATTGATATTGCTAAAAGAGCGACTCGAACCCCCTCTTCCATTCTGATCATAGGAGAAACAGGTACAGGAAAAGAACTGTTTGCCCAAAGCATACATAACGGTAGTGAACATTCATCCGGTCCTTTCATCTCACAAAATTGCGCGGCTATGCCCGACACATTAATTGAGAGTTTGCTATTCGGGACAAAAAAAGGAGCGTTCACAGGAGCAACCGATCAAATTGGACTATTTGAACAAGCTGAAGGTGGGACTCTACTATTAGACGAAATTAACTCGTTAAGTCCGATGCTCCAAGCTAAACTTTTGCGGGCTATTCAAGAAAAATCGATTCGTCGAATTGGCGACACTGTTAATCGCAAAGTAAATGTTAGAATCATTGCAACCATCAATGAAGATCCTGTTGAAGCAATCGCCAACGACCGTTTGCGAAAAGATTTGTATTATCGTCTTAGTGTTGTCTCGCTTTTCATTCCGCCAATGCGAGATCGAAAAGATGACATCCCCTTGCTTGTACGTTCTTTCATTGAAAAATATAATCATATTTTTCAAATGGATGTAGCTGGTGTGAGCGAGGAAGTTCTCCAGATCTTTAACCAATATGACTGGCCAGGGAACGTCCGCGAGATTGAACATGTCATCGAGGCTTCCATGAATGTTCTTGTAGGTGAAACAATGATTGATGTAACTCACCTTCCACACCATTTTAAAAACAAATCAACCTTCTCGTCTCAAGGTTCATCTATTATCGGTGTATACAACACGAAAAGCGAAGCAAATCCAGAGACTGAAGGTCCAATTGGCGCGATCAATGAAATCAATCCAAGTGCACCTGTTGATAATTTGAAAGAGTTTTTACTTAAGGCGGAATCCTATTACATTAAGAAGGCGCTCGAAAAACATAAGTATCATAAAACGAATGCGGCTGCTGAACTTGGACTAAGTAGACAAACATTACAATATCGCATTAAACGATTAAATATTGATGCGTAGAAAAAGAGGTTGTCCCATATGTCGATTTTTTGACTTATGGGACAACCTCTAATCATTTCATTCTATTTGATTACCAACCTATAACTTGAGCAATAACGAGCGCGGTGGCACATATTACTCCCCAAATAACCAATAATGGGGTAATAAAACGAAGCCACTTAGTAAAAGATACTTGAGCTAAAGCAAGCATGGCCATTACTAAACTTACCGGATAAATTAAATTGGTAAAACCATCACCAAACTGAAACGCTAACACAGCTGTTTGGCGAGAAACACCAAGCAAATCAGACAATCCATTCATGACTGGCATCGTAATCATCGCTTGTCCACTACCGGAACCAACAAAGAAGTTAATTCCTCCTTGAACGACCATCATCCCAATCGCTGTTAATTCTGTCGGCATTCCACTTAGCACTCCGCTAACCACGTAAATAACGGTATCTAAAATGTTGCCATCTTGAAGTACAACTGAAATCGACCGAGATAATCCTATAACAATTGCAGCCACGACCATCTTTTTGATCCCATCATTAAAAGCTTCTGCAATGTTACTTGGAGATAATCCGCAAAGCAACCCTAAAACAATACTCATAAACGCATACCATCCGCCAATTTCAATGAAGTACCATCCCCAATTTAGCAAACCGTATATCATAATACCCATTCCAACAACTAAAAAGGCAATGGCTAACGCCTCTCTTATTGAGATCTTTTCCCTTTCTTCTTCCTGCTCACTAATATATTCTTCATCTAGACCATCTCCGTAAAGCAAGCCTAACGAAGGGTTCTTTTCCACTTTCTTTGCGTAGCGCCAAACATAAACAATTCCTATTACCATAACAGTAACAAGAATACCGACTCGATATTCAATACCTGAGTACAGTGGCAACTCAGCAATCGTTTGAGCTAAACCGACAGTGGCAGGGGCCGTCAATGCTACAGAAAAGCCTGCTCCTGTACTAACTAAAACCATCGCCGTCGCTGTTAAACGGTCATATCCCATCTTTAACATAAGCGGTATCATAATTGGCACATAAATCAAGGCTAATTCCATCGCACCTGTAAAGGCGGTAAAAATCCCCATCGGAATCATTAGAACAGGAATGATGAGAATACTGTTTTTACTAAATAGTTTGACAATTATTTGGAGAATGAAGGCTAATAGACCGGTACGGTCAAGGATGGCAAATAAAGCACCGATCATAAATCCTCCAAATATAATCTCTGCCGCTTGAACCATTCCAGTTGGAATCGCAAATATTAAATCAAATAAACTTAAGTTTGGACTATCAATGAATTGAAAGGTTTCTGGCTGAATGAGAAGAGCACCTGATTCACTCTCCTCTCGCTCAAACTGTCCTTTCGGGATAAAGAGGGTTGCGACATAAGTGACCACTAACAAAGTAATTAATATAACATAAACATGAGGCAGCTTCCATTTACTCTCTCGCCTCGGTGTAACCTCTGGATTCAAATCTTTGCGCAATGCCTTCCCCATAAATATTCTCCCTTTCTACATCAAAATCTTCTTAACGGCCTGGACAAATATTTTCACACCATATTGTAAAGAGTCCTCATCAATGTCAAATCGTGGATGATGGTGAGGATAAATAATGCCTTTGTCTTCATTACGTGCCCCAATTAGGAAGTAACTTCCTGGTGCTTTTTGTTGAAATGCAGAGAAATCTTCTGCACCCATTTTTGGTTTTTGAATTTCGACCGTTTCCTCTCCATAAACATCACGAACCGTTTCCTCAACAAGCTTTGTTACCTCTTCATCATTAATAACTGGCAAGTATCCGCACTCATATGTAAATTCATATGTAGCTCCATGCGCTTCTGTAATGCCTTTTAAAACTCTCTCCATTAATTCCGGAATCATTTTACGGAATTTCACATCAAAGCTTCTAACTGTCCCGTTCATTTCAACAGTATTTGCAATCACATTTGCTGCCTCTCCTCCAACGAACTTTCCGATTGAGAGCACAACATTATCTGTAGGATCAACATTTCGTGCCACGATATGTTGAAGATTCGTGACAACTTGCGCGCCAATCGCTATACTATCGATTGCTTGATGCGGCATTGCGCCATGACCGCCTTTTCCTTTAATCGTAATCCAAAATCCATCAGGTGCCGCCATCATTGGACCATAACCAATTCCAACTTTCCCAACATTAAGGTCAGACATTAAATGAGCCGCAATCACCATGTCGACCCCATCCATTACACCCGCTTCAACCATTTCCTTTGCACCGCCAGGGAAGTATTCCTCAGCATGTTGAAAGAAAAAGCGTACTTCTCCCTTTATCTCATTTTTCATTGTCGACAAAACCTTTGCAGCCCCTAAAAGCATTGCCGTATGCCCATCATGACCACACGCATGCATGACTCCTGGTGTTTTCGAAGTGTAACCTGATTGATTCTCTTCCAGTATTGGAAGGGCATCCATATCTGCACGTATTCCTAGAGTTTTTCCTGGTTGATCTCCAATCAAACGCGCCATCACACTGTACTTAGTTGGACGTGTTACTTCTAAATTTCCGAATGATTGTAATTTGTCAAAAACAAATTGTGATGTTTTCTCCTCTTGAAACGATAACTCTGGATGTTGATGAAGGTATCGTCTCCATTCAATTACTTCTTTTGTAACGCTTTCAATTGCTTGTTCAATCGTTGAAACGGTCATGTTATTACCACCTTTTTCTAAATTTCTTTAGAAGAGAGGAACATCCAGTCCCTCCCTACTGTTGTAAAATTTTATTCTTTTCATAGACTAGCTCGCCTGCTAAGTAAGTTTGTTCAACCATTATTTCATCGATTTTTTCAGGATCTATTTCTAGCAAGTCTTGATCTAAAACGATGAAATCTGCTTGATAACCTGGAGCAAGTTGGCCAATTTCCGGAATTCTTGTAATATGTTGAGCTGCTGATGTAAATAGCTTAACCGCCGTTTCGACAGCTACTCTTTGACTTTGTCCTGTATCCGTTCGATCATAAGCAAGGCGTGTGATAGCAGCCTTCATTCCAACAAACAGATTAGCCGGGTCAGCCCATGCCGTAGCAGGAGCATCTGATGAGAAGGCCACTGGTACACCAGCTTTTAATAACGATTGAATCGGGTATGAATTCTTCGTTCGCTCTTCACCTAAATTGTTTAGGTAACTTTCAATTTCTGCATAAAGGAAAATAGGTTGTGTCACAATTGCAATCCCAGCTTTTGCCGCTCGTTCAATCGCTTTCTTCGTTGGCAAAGAGGCATGCTCAATCCGTATAGATGGGGCACCCTTAAGCCAACCTTCTTTTTCATAGAAAGTGTTAACGATCAGATCAATGGCTTGTTCCCCCATTGCATGTATAACTAATTGAATTCCTTGTTCTTTTGCCACTTTAGCCGCAGCTAGTAATTCTTCTTCTGAAGTCATTTGAATCCCATATGCTTCTTCTTCGCCCATGAAGGAAGGAGTTACCCAAGCCGTTTGGCCAGAAACACTACCATCTGAAAACAATTTAACACCGCCAATATGAATCGGCTGTTCTCTGTTCGTTTGCTCTCCATCCAACTTGTAACCTTTTTTGAGCTCCTCGTACAGATAGTAAAGAACCGTCCGTTGCTTAAGCCCTCTTTTTCGTGCTTCTTGATACAAGTCAAAATAATTAATTGGCTTACTTTTCGCCATCAAATCTGTAATAGCCGTAATCCCTTTTGATAGCAATTTAGGGCTTAGCTCTGCTAAAAGCTGCGCTTGATCGTCAAGTGTTTCTACCGGCATGATATTGGCCAATAAATCTTTCGCATTTTCTCTTAAAATGCCCGTCGGCTCCCCTTCTTGATCTCGATCAATTTGTCCACCTGCAGGATTAGGAGTATCTTTTGTAATCCCTGCAAGTTCTAGTGTCACGCTATTGACTGAGACAACATGTGCACATGTTCGAGTTACAATTACTGGATGTTCAGTTGTTGCTTGATCTAAATCCCAGCGCAATGGAGCTCTACCTTCTTGTAACTTTCCTTCATCGTACCCCCAGCATTCAATCCACGCACCTGCTTTTTTCTTCGCACTCATTTTTTTAATTTCGCTTACGATATCAACTATTGACTCCACAAGAGGCGGAGTACATGCAATCTGCTTCTCAGCTTTTGCTAGATAAACCGGATGCAAATGAGCATCTATTAATCCAGGAATGACACGTTTTCCTTTTAAGTCTATACATTGTTCTCTTTGTTCTAAGTCTTCTAGCTCGCCTATCCACACTATTTTTCCATCGCGCACACGCATAGCACTTGCATAAGGCTGATTCGAATTGGATGTAAAAATTTTACCGTTCATAAATAATAATTCTTCTTTAACCATTTTTGCCTCCTCAACTGTCGGTTCGAAAACAACTCACTCTCATTTCATCGAATTGTTAATCAAACTCTACCTCCCTTCTTGCAAATACCATGCCATTATTAATTAATTGTAAATTTTCTTAACAATGTAAATAAATAAAGAGTAACCATCTATTGATCGGGCACTTGTCCAATGTACTTTCTTTGCAACTTAACTTTCCAAACAAAAAAAGAGGGGAAAATTTCCCCCTCCTCAGTAAAAAAATTTTTACCTCATTCTATATTTTTCCAATTTATATTTTAACGACTGCTTGGAAAGTCCTAACCGTCGTGCTGTTTCTGCAATTACTCCGTTTGCTTTTTCCAACTCGTTTTCAATAATATCTTTCTCATATCGATCAACACATTCTTTGAGTGTACCTGTTAAGGTTGGTTGACTTACCCGTGTCGATTTCTGGTTGTTTCTAATTCGATCTGGAATATCTTCCAATGTTATTACTGTGGACGATACATGGTTATAAGCAGTCTCAACAGCATTTTTTAGTTCTCGTACATTCCCAGGCCAATGATAACGATAAAAGCTAGCGAGAACCTCGTCATCTACAGCATGAATGGTCATATTCATATGGCGATTATAGAAATCGATATAAAATTTAAGCAATACCTCGATATCATCTTTTCTTTCAAGCAACGTAGGTAAATTGATTTGAACGACTCCTAAGCGGTAGAACAAATCTTCACGCAGCTTTTTTTCTTCCACTAATGTGTCAGGATCTTCATTCGTTGCTGAAATCACTCTTATATCTAAACTAATATTTTTTTTACCGCCAATTCTTCTAATTGTCTTTTCTTCAATCGCTTTAAGCAATTTAACTTGAAGATAATAATTTAATGAGTTAATCTCATCAAGAAACAAGGTTCCCCTTCAGCTTGTTCAAATAGCCCCGGCATGTCTTGCGCTCCCGTAAAACTACCTTTCGTTGTACCAAACAAAGTGCTTTCTAATAAACTTTCAGGAATAGCACCACAGTTAAGTGAGATAAATGGCTTATTATATCGATCGCTCAGGTTATGAATCGCTTGTGCAACTACTTCTTTTCCCGTCCCTGTCTTTCCAAAAATTAAGACGGTCGAACTTGTTCTCGCTACTTTTTCAATTCGCTCTTTTATAGCTTCCATTAATGGATGAGCGGTAATGATGTCATCTATCGTATAAATGGTATTATTCTTCCGATAAATTTTATGGCTAGCATAATGATCCAAATAGTGAATGTCTTCTTTTGGATAAAAGTGCTTTGAAAATTCGATAGCTCCAATAATGGCATCGTTTTCTTTTATTGGAAAGGTCGAACTAAATGACTTTATCACACTTCCGTTTGTCGTTACCATCTCTTGTTCTATATTACAAAGTGGGTCACCACTCGCTAACACTCGCATAACCGTACTATTTTCATTCGTAAGATTTTTATAGAAGGTTGTCACGTTTTTCCCTAAAAAATCTTCTGGTCTTGAATCTAATTGCTTCAATACATTTAAATCAGCTAAATCATAAAAGATAATATCCCCGTTCTGGTCTGCTATTAGAACATTATCAAATTTTGATAACTGATCAAATTGCTCGAACTGTTTAACCTTAAAATTCACCATGTTATCCTCCATATTATGACAGTCTATCTACACGTCTTAGATAAGTCTATCAACAAGACTTTTGGCACACATTTGATTGTTTTATTTTAGCGGTTATCTATTTACTTGGTCAATTCATTGTCGGATGTTTGTTTGATCGCGAATATCTTTCTCCGCAAACAAAAAAAGCGACACCTCTGTCGCTTCTGTATCATACTCTTTTTAAATTAGAATGGAGCATAGCGGGATCGAACCGCTGACCTCCACGCTGCCAGCGTGGCGCTCTCCCAGCTGAGCTAATGCCCCGTGTTTAGATTCCGATAAGTCAGCGTTAAGTCCCGATACGTCAACGTTAAGTCATACGCCTGTCTATCGTTTATGTTCGAATTATAGCATATAGGCGTTCTACGCTGCAATAGTTTGGAGCGGTAAGCTGCGATAATAATAAATTTACAATTAGACGGGCAATCGTACGTAAAAGTGATTCTTATTGCGCGAGAGGTTTCGAGAGAAGCACGCATTAGCAAACGAACATACTTTCGTATATAATAGTAAATAAAACGATAACGGAGCGTATATAATGGACGATCTTATTTTGCGCAAAGTTAAGCAAATAGTTCAGAACGTGAATATAACAAAAGGGCGGAATCCAACGAAGGAAGAGTTAATGTTGTGGACCGGGCGGAGCGAGAAGGATTTACGCGAAATTATGCGGAAACTTAAACAATCGTAACGCGTCTTACCCTCGGTAGATTCGGCAATGATTCACGGCACTCGTACAGTATCATTAATTCCGCTTCAGTGACGTCAATCATACGAAGAATTTTGCTGCGAATCGGGATAATGTCGTTTAACTTTTTCACAGTATCCTCGGTAATTACAAACGTTATTTTCGATGATATGTATAAGAGGTCGTCAAAAGACGGGCGACGTTTAGTATTAAATACGCATTCATATTCGTAAGCAATGAGCATTTCGCGGAGATGGTTTTCGATGTGGACTAGCGTTTCGTAAGCTTGGAGTTGGTGATCCATGGGCGGGCACCTCTTTTTTACTTTTATATTAGTGGAAAACTTTAAGCAGAAAACATCGTTTGTTACATTTTTTCACTAACTATTTCCTAAGACCATCTCTCCAAATGCACCGATACCCACATATAGTATCGAACAGACACGAACAACATCTATATATTGTACTAACTTTAATTTCATGCTATAGTTAATTTATATCAATCTATTTTATTGAGGTGAGATATGAGTGATTTATAACTTCCCAAAAACGGTGCCAGAATTTCAACCTGTTAGACTAGACGTAACACAAATTGTCAGACAAGCCGTAATACAAATTGATAAATTACTTCGAGCTAGAATTCAAAAAATAGTTCAAGTTACAACTGAAATAGGTAATCGCATGTGGGAGCCATCTCGCTTAATTACTGAAGGTTGGGCGGAATACCACAAAAATCAAACAATTATTACGGGTGCCCTCGAAGAAGCACTTAATGATTTTGAATATGAAAGTATTGAAGTGAAAAGTGAATATATAGAAGTGAATAGTACCGATCTAGTAGGAGGAAAAATTCGCAGTTTTTTCGATAAAGGCCGAACTTTACTTACTAAAGGTTCCACCTATTTATTTAAGAAAATATTCGAGAGCTTACTTGGTCACTTAGCTGTTTTGCCTATAGTTCAGTGGATTATTGAAAATGCCGGAGTATATATTAAGTTATTTTTGAGTTTTATATCTAAAAAGTTCGATTGATACTTCGCGGTTAAAACAAAGGCCCAGACGGGCGTTGGAGAGAGTTGCGTTTCACCTCTTAGAATTAAGTAATCGGACATCGTTAGAAAAAAATAAGGAAGAGCCGAAGCCCCTCCGCTATTAACGTACCCCACTCATATATGACGCCTGTCTCATGCTTTGTCCCAGCATATTATCCATCGGATTAAATACTTTTCGCGCTACAGTCTCGCCATCTAAGTCGATTTGCAAATGAATCGGTCTCTCCGATTGACTTGCGGTCACTGGCTGCGGTTGAGTCTGCGTTATATAACGTTCTCTACGATTAGGTATCTCCGGAACTGAAGCGGTTGCCAATTGTTTAGATATGCCGCTAACATCCGGAATAGCATCCTCCATACCGATAGTAAAGCCTTCACCGGTCCAATTACCGTACTGCTCCATAAGCTTAGACGGTGACGCGATGCCGAGTAATTTCTTAATCGGAGCTGGAACGTTCTCATCGATGAAAGACGTTACTTTCCGCTTAAGTGTGCCACCCATTCCCGTTATACCGTTAATTAAGCCTTGTACGATGTCGCGACCAATTTGATACAAGTCAATTCCCGCAAAGAACGCCTGTACTTCGCCCCAAATCTCGGAAATCGTAGTTTTCACGTTACCCATCTTCTCACGCACAGAACTAACCATATCCTCGAACTTCTCCTTTACGTTCGACCATATCTCGTCAAGAACTCGACCAAAGTGAGCTTTAATTTCGCTCCAAATCCTGCTGATCGCTCCTCGCGCCAATGTCATCTGTTTAGATACGGAATCTTTCATTCCTTGGAAGTCACCGCGAACTAACGCCTTCAAGAAGTCGAGCGTATTGGAGAACGTATCTTTCACGTATTTCCATACGATGCTGATGATATTTCTGATCGCTTCCATCGCGGATTCGATTACTTTACCCATGAACGGAAACTTTTCGTTAATCCAGCCGATAATTTCGCCCCAATTCTTATAGACGACCCAGCCGATCGCAACGAAAGCGGCAACGGCTGCGATTCCTAATCCGATTGGGCCGGTTAATACAGTAAACGCAACGCCCGCTAACTTAACAGCCCCGATAAGCTTCCCGATAATCACTAACGCAGGACCGATTGCGGCTACAATTCCGACAATCATTAGCGCGGTCTTTTGTCCTTCCGGACTTAGTGCGGCAAACCAATCAATAAGCTCCATCACCTTATCTCCAACAGACTGAAGTATCGGTAATAAATGATCTTGGAATGCCGGAATCAGCACGTCTGTCAATATTGGAGCTACTTTCGCGCCAATCTCGTTAGCGAACGCCATAGCTTGCGTCTGAAGACGTACCATCGACTGCCTAAATTCGTTTGCCGCGTTTAAAGCATCTCCGTCCATCACTCCGCCTAATTCATGGGCTTCTCCGCGTAGGTCGTTAATTGCATCCTCACCCATTCCGAGAATCGGCGCCATATCTTTCCACGCCCCACCGAATATCTGCGAACCAAGAGCATTTCTTTCGAGTGGGTCTTCCATTCCGGCGAGTGATCCGATTAAGGAATCGATCATATCATCCGGAGTCATATTCGAAAGGTCTTCCGCAGAATAGCCTAATTTTTCGATAGCTTCGTACGCGGGTCCGCCTTCTTTTGCGATTTGAGGTAATCGTCTGACTAAACCTTCCGTTGCGTGCGTGACCGCTTCTGTTTCTACTCCGGCAATTTTCGCGACGTGCTGCCACTCTTGGATAGAGTCCGTTGACATTCCGGTAATATCGCGTAAATCTAAGATTCTGTCAGCCGTGTTGCCGACTTTCGTAGCTAGTCCAAATGCGGCTACTCCTGCCGCTGCTATCGGACCAGAAACCCATTTCGTCATACCTCCACCGACGTCAGCTACTTTGTTTCCGAAATTTTCAGCTTTACTACTTAATGACTCTACTTTACTGCTGAGGTCGTCAAGCGGCTTGCTGAAATTGTCTATCGCGCTTATCGCGAAAGATATATCTGACATTTTTAATCACTCCTTTTTAATCAAATAAAAAAAGCCCGAGCCATTAGCCCGAAGCCTTTAAATGTTCTTTCATTACTTCATTACCTTCGCGAAAGAGTCGATAAATTCCATCTACGTCTAACTGATCACGAGACTCAACTTGTTTATTTATCTCGTCAATCCCCGCAATAAAACTAAGCAACGCCTGCTTATATACGCGAGCATCCTTTTTCATTAGCCGTTTCTGCGCGTTCAGCAAATCACGCTCAATTAGTTGCTTGATTCGTGATAGTTCAGCCAGGAAAGATTCTTCGTCTAACTCACGTTTGATATAACTGTTAAACAACGGATTGACCCGTCTAAGTTCTGCGCTTAAATCCATTTATTCACCTCCTTTCGGCTTGCTGAATCTAATCACCGCGTAAGCTATTGCGCCGAATGATAATAGCGGCAACGTAACGCTCCAAATTAAAATTACTCCGATTGTTTCTAGCGTTTTAATTGTCATCGCCTCCATAAATTAAAAACAGCACCTTTGTGGTGCTGTTTGATTACCGTCATTCTTTACAGTTAATTTGATTTACATAATACATCTCACCTTTATTCGACGAAAATAAAAAAGACGCCATTAGAGCGTCTTTATAGTACAAAAATAGAGGCGACAATTGTCCCTTATTTACTTATTAAAGAAGTTAGTTAAACTTTGTGGTATCTTGGTTTTGTTAGCTCTAGCAACATACTTAGTTATTCGAATTACATATATACCAACAACCCATCCGATGACACCATAGTGAAAGTTAACTCCTATTGTCTGAAGTGCATTAGGGTCCGAAACCCAATATTTTAATGCATTATGACCTGCAAAAGCACCAATTATCGCCATGGTATTCGTAATAAACATAAATAATTTTGCGCTGAGTTTATGATCCTTTTCAGTTCCCTCTTTTACATTACCTGGCAGTATGGCAAGAAAAGCATCAATTATTACAAGAGCAAAATAAAAAATGAAACCGCCAATAATTTGCTCTATTGATATGCCTGAGTATGCCAGAAAACTCGTGAATGTACTCGCCATGACAAGTTTTAACAAAATATCTTCCTTAAAAGATGCAACAAACTCTTTATGAAATAAGAGTAACGGAGTAGGAATGTAAACAGACATTTGTGTAGCACCTACCTTTGGTTTTAGGTTAGTACTAAGAGTATTCACCCACCGACTAATTTTATTCCAATTATTAGCCGGTAACGAAGGCTTTTCCACAGTTTCTTCAACTTTTGTTAAAGGAGTTTCCGCTTTATATCCAGTAGTTCCATCAACTGTCATACTTTGTTTAGGAAAAACTATAAGATTCTTTGTTGTGACTTGACCATAAGAAAGATAGTAATAGGAACTATTTTCTCGAATTACCCCTTGAGGTTTATTAAATAATTCATTTGAAGTTGTTCCTTTTATAGTGGTGCTTTCAGTAAAGTTCTTCCTAATTTTTATATAACTTTGACCGCTGCCACTGTTTGCATTAAGTTCTAACTTAAGTCCTTCTGCAACACTCATTCTATCTTTGCTCCTATAAATACACCCTTCTCTTGTAATTCTCTTATCTTTCCCTCTGTAGGAGCTTCAGGTATTTTACCAAAAGCTTCTTCATAGCTCTTAATATGATCTAACAAAATTTTTGCAAACACTTTTGCGTGTTCTGGACTCATGAATACTTTCGCTCCGCCCTCTAACGATTTATCAGGATTCATAATAGAGAAATCCATAACAATGTCGTAAAGCTGCATACTGATCTCAACATTATTAGCATAAATTGTTTTCTTTTCCATTTAAAAACTACCCCTTTATAACTCTAACTATATATTATATTCTCCATAATATCACAAACCTCCTTCTTCTTTACATTTTAATCCATCTAATAATTAATTATCTAACTCGTCCACGTTGCTTTAACTCTCGATAAAACGACCTCGCTGCCGAAGTCACTGGCGTGTATATTCCACGTCGTTCTAACGCTTCTAAAATGCTCAGCTCTTGACTTGCTGCTTTCTGACCACCTGTAGTCGAAGCGGCTTCTAGTTTCGAATGAATATCGTTTAAAGCACGCTGAACTCTCTGGCGGTCCATAACTTGCGGTTCAACCGATAACTTCTCGAGCATCGACGACTTAATTTGCATCCAGTTCGCAAGCATCTCGCGCGCAATAGTCGGATGTAAGTCGAGCGAATCAACGTAAGAGCCGACATCATTAAGTGATAGACGATCAATCTTCGCGATAGTAATGCCAGCCTCTTGACGGGCAACGTCCGCGGAAACTTCTTCGATTCCGGTTTGTTCCTTCGCCTTCTTAACTGCGGATTCTTTCAGCGCGCTTAAGCGGTAATTATACTCGTCCGATTGCTTAGTCATCGCCTCATGATAAGCGGCTTCTAACGCTTCGATCTTCTCTTGCTTACCTTCCGGAGTAAGGCGGAAATCATCGTTAATCATTGATACTTCTAGCTCATGATCGGCAGTTATTACGTCCATTTTCGCAGTAACATCGTTAAGCGTGACATAATCTACCTTGACCGCTTGCCCCGCGTTGACTAGAGAATCTGCAATGTGTTCGTCTTGAGGAAAGATAAAGCCTGGAGTTAATCCGTGGTCATTATTAGAAGTTACATAAATAGTTAATTGTTTCATTAATATCATTCTCCTTTTAATTAGATAGTTTCGGTGACACTTGACTTACGTTTTTCTGCGTCCTCTAACAAGTCGCAAGCATCTGAATTAAAGAACTTCTGAAGAAATTTAACTTCGAGCTCTTGTTCATTTGCATGCTTAAGTACAGCCTTCAATCGACTTGTTCGCGACATAAGAGAAAGGACGGATCGAAACTTAATCGAATCAAATCCGCCAGGCATCTCGTCGATAAGCTTACACAACGCAAAACGGACACACGCATTTAATGAAGCGCCAGCCATTTCCGTTTCGTATAAACTTGCGATTTTAACCGTTGAATAGTTATTTTCATCGTTCAAGACTCGGTAATCTGCGCCAATGATAAGCGCTTCATCCGTTAGCTTTAGTTCGAAATCGCAGTAGACTCGCATTCTTCAGCCTCCTTATTCGCTCGAGCCGTTTCCTTCGCCTTAAGTACAGGAATCACAGAAGCGACCGGCTTTCCGCGTACTAAACAAGTGACTCTATCGTCATATTGCCGGGCCGCACGTTCAGCTGCTTCTATTACGGCCATTTCCGCGGTATATTCCGAATCATGCCGAGTTGTCCATCGCTTTAACGCTATGATTTCACCTAGCTCCGTTTCTACTTCGAACGACAGAAGATAACCTGTGTCAATCGGTTTAATGCGGTGTTTAATGATAGCCACGCCGTTCACAAAGAATGGTCGGAATCCATCGCGTTCTAAGTAAGTACCGCTCGATCCGCCTAATGTGTGCTCCCTTACCGTATAAACGCAATCAATCATTATCCAGCCTCCTCCGAATTTTTCAACTTATCGAATAGTTTGCTAGTCCAATCGCGACTATCTTTCTTACGTGCGAATTGTTTCTTCTTTAATTCTCGGTGCTGCTTGCTTTGAGGTAAGGCCGCGAAGCGTACTCGTCCAGAATTATTTCGTGCCATCTTCATCACCTCCTTAATTGAGCATTTAGACCACCAATAAGGTTAATACCTTACAAACATACTCGCCTATCTGAGACGCCTTAAATTCACGCAAATAAAGCACTCAGAATGGCTATTTACCGTTCTAAATGCTAAATTCGATACGTGATTTTTCGTTGTATTTCTTGCTATACTCTCGCTGCTTATCCCGACGAACATTTTCTCTGCATTTCGCGCAATATTTCTGACGGTTCGATTTCTTCTCGAATGGTTCGCGACAGCTTTCGCAATAGTCCGCGTTAGCGTCGGTACTACCGAGCGCATTCCAGTAGCGAGCCATAAGTGATTCATCCGAGGGCAGCACGCAATTCTCGAAGTAAGAGCAACGGCCACCGCCTGCTTGAAAATGAACGCAAGTCATATCGCGCAGACATTCCGAGTCGGTGCCAGTGTTAAAAGTAGCGCAGTTAGTTCGGGCGTGTCGTTTTAAACCGTTAATGAGGCTCAATGTATAGCGTCCTCCGATTCGTTAAAAGCAGATCGCCACCTTTCGACTTCATCACCTTTCAAATAATGCTTAATGTGAGGAAATGGATTAATCGTAACGTCATAGTAATCGGTTCCTTCTTTCTTAAATCGTTGAATCATACCTAACTTCTCACCAAGTTCAATACATTCGCGAATTGTTTGCGGATAATAGTAACCAGATTGTTCTAAAACCTTTTTGCGTTCAGTCTCAGATTCTAACTCTTCAAGAAATAATTCTCGTTTTTTCTTACCGCGAATATCATCGACACCCTGACTAAAATTAAAGAATAATTGATCGTTCTTTTTCTTTGCTAATGGATAATGATAATCTTCAATTGCTTTAATTGTTCCTTCTGCGTCCAACCCTTCGTATGCATAATTCATAACTTCCACTAAAAATACGATAGCTGTAGGAGGTAAGAATGCGCCCCAGCCGTTATGCATAAATCCGTTTGGTATTGGAACAGTCCCTTTCGGTAGGTGGCCACTTGCTTTTAGTGTTCTAGCGGTTTGAACTAACATCAAACTCCCCCTTTTTAAATTCGTCGTAAATACTGTTGATACGCTCGAGTTTTTCATCTGTTAACTCTAATTCATGCGAAAGTCGAAGCATTAGACGATCTGTCAAACGCCTTTTACCTTTTTCGATGTTACATAGGTGAGCGTCAGTTACGTTTAGCAAAGCTCCCAATTCTCCAAACGTCAGGCCGTAAACTTTTCTGACTTTCTTTAGTTGTAATGGCGTCAATTTCATTTGACTCCCTCCTTTGTTAGTTTTTATTAGCAAAATGGGCATAAGAAAAGGCGGATATCCCGAAGGACTCCGCCACAAAAATAAAGACGCTTGTCATTAGACAACCGTCGGTAATTGAATATTCTCTTCTACACTATATACGTGATTGAGTTCCATAAGCATATCCTCAACCGACTCTACTTCTTCCCTTGTACCATAAACCATCGCGAGGTACCACTTAAGCATTGGTCCCGAAATTCTGAATCTCTCTACATGCCCGCTTAATTCTTTCGCTTCAGCATTTGTGTAATTACTGCCTCGTACTTTTATTCGATGTCCGTCTGGATTATCGCCAGTTGGTGCTTTCGGCTCAACCTTTATATCGTTCGCTTGTTTATTGAGAATGTGTTCATATTGACGCATGGTTAGCGTGTTTCTTTTCTCGCGCTTCTCTTTATTTTCTTCGCGGATTTCCTGGAATGCTTCGGTCGGTAAGTATGTACCGTACTTTTTAAACTGGCGCGTGGCTCGCTTCTGCTCTTTTCTGCAACCCTCACCGCAATATTTACTATTTTTACCTGCTGCTTCAGAGCACTTCCAACAGGCGCAAACTATTTCACCGTATATTGTAGTCTCTGGAATATAGCCGGTATACTCGAGTTCTAACGCTTCCCACTCTTCGCGCGTCTTATGAATCGCTTCTGCTCGTTTCTTATTCTCATCTGCTTTCAATATCGCGTTAGTGAAGCCCTCTATCTCCTTACGCGACCCTTCGTAGACCACGCCTTTTTTCGCTTTCGGCTGGCGCTGCTTTGCTGTTACAGCGTCCATCTCCTGAAGTTCTAACGCGATGATTTGACTACTTACTCTAACAACCGCTTCGGGCGCAGCGTACTTACTACCGACCATTTTAAAGATCTCCTTCGCTTTCTTTTCGAGTTTTGACACGTAATCCCCTCCGATTCAAGTTAGCGGAGTGCACAAAATCAACAGTCCGCTTCTTCTCTTACTTTTATCATTTCATTCTTTTCGCAATAATGTATTAGATAGTAATTGTCTGCGTGTCCTTTAGGGCGCGCAATGTTTTATTGCTTACTTAATAGTTGCTTACTTAATAGTTGCTTACTCTACGTTGGTTTTGTACGTGTTAGGAGTGTTGATTTCATACATTCCGTTATGTACGTTTTCAACAGTCCATTAAATTCCAGCATTTCTAAGCGTTATTTCTTCCTGAATTTTCTGCAATTCTGCTCGCTGTCTACGCTCCCGATCTTCTAACGTTCTCTTTTCAAGCTCCGCTAACTTTGCGAAGAACTCCGAAACTTCTGCTCCATACTTCTGAATGAATGCGTCACGGTCTAATGGATCGTATACAATAAAATAGTCCTTATTCGGCACAGTGGGCGACTTTTTCACGTCTACAAGTCCAACTTCGCGCAACTTTTCTAATCGTGAATTGAATGCCGACCGGCCGAGCCCCGACTGTAGCTGCATAAATTCCCGAGAATGCCAAACGATCCAACGCATATCGGAGTCGCCTGAGTTACGCCATGACCGCATATATGCATAGAGCCCGACTGTTGTTGCGTCAAAACCGTCCAGCAACGTATATAACCTTACTAATGTATTAGAAATGCGGGAAAATCCGGTCGGATCGCCAAAATGCTTCGTTAATTTGCTCCGGTGTAAATTTGTTCATTGTTATCTCCTCCGTTTTATTAGATTAATAGCCGACACACCGCGCGAGTCTGCCGGCAAACTCTTGGTTTACTCACTTTCTGTTTCTGTATCAATAACAACCTCGGGTAGCACGAACTGAAAGCAACTACACATACCCGAGTATATCTTCCCTTTGTTTTTTTCTAGCTCGTAAAAATCTACCGAGTTTTCGATGAAAAGCTTTAATATTTCATCTTCACTTAAATCTTTTGCCACTGGGGGACACTCGGGATTCTCATAGATTAACTTTGTGAATTCGCCATTCTCAACAACTAAAAATGCGTAGCCAGCACCCTTATATTGATCTTCAACCGCTGTTCCTGCTAAATTGTAATGTTCTAACATTAAAATCGCTCCTCTTCGTTATGTTTTATTTACCGCGCAACCCTCCGGCGGGTCCTTACCTTCATCGGATTGCTAAAAAACTCCTCAACAGATAATACGGCTCTCAAACCCTTGAGTGGGAATTTAATTTTTCACCCTATACTATAAAAGACAATTCAAACCTTGAAATTAAACACTTTTTCAGCAAAAAATTTTTTTACCTCTACACTACCTAACGGTTGCCGAAGTCGGTCTCACACATTTTTCGCAGAAATAAGTAAAAAAGTTTTAAATTTTCTTGACAAATAAGAACATACGTTCTATTATTAGATATAGAAAGACACACCGAATAAGACCTACTGCTTTAGGTTTGAAATTTCGGTGCTATGTAGCGGACGGCCCCGCCTAATGGTCATCCGCGTTTTATGAGACGCGATAGATTGCCGTCTACCGCGACCGATATCGTCCACGTTGCCGCGCAGACTTTTCCTCCTACGGTGCCATGAGAGCTGCCACTCTCCCGTAATCATCGGAATTGTTTAACGTTGTAACAAGCGATCTAAGCCGAGATTTACGTCTTCAGTTCTATCGAAGAAATAAAGCAAGTATTCGTACAAACTAACCGCGCTCAGACGGTCCATAAAAGTCTTGAGCGTGTCCAGGTCAAGCGGGTCCCGATAGCCTAATTCCGCTAAGTGAATCCGCGAGTATTCGGTAACATTGTAAATGTTTGATTTCCAATCGTATTCCGCCTGAGACATCGTTAGTTCTCCGTTATTGTTATAAAAGACTTGTCCGGTTTCAGACTGAAAAAAGCCGGGATATTCGTGAATATTGACAGCATTATCGAGATCAGGCACTTCAAGTCGAACAGTCACCGGTTTAAATTTTAAGACGCACATACAAGCTCAACCCCCTCTACACCATTAATATCGAAATCAAACTCTTCTAGAATTTCCGTTTCTACGTATGCTCCGCCAAGCATCGCGTTAGAACTAACAAATCCAGTTTCGACAAAGAAACAACGAAAGTCTTCATAAGAGATTACTTTACTCTCACCTTTTTGCGGTAAAGTAACAACAAAGCTAGTAATAGCAGATACATAATGAAAACCGACAAATAATTTTTCCATAGTTAAAGACCTCCAATAAGTGGTAGAATAATAGTAATGTTAGATAGTTGACTTGTCTAAATGTCAACATCCTGACCTGTTAATTACATATTATACCTGCTCGGACAGGATGTCAACATCCTGACGAAAAATAATTGGGGGAATTTTTATGATTAAATGCAGATTAGGGGAAATCATGGATCAAAAGGGTTTTTCGAATAAGGATGTCGTTGAATTAACCGGAGTTAGCCGAAACACGGTCAAAGGATTCCAATCAGACGCATCTAAGCGTATTGATTACGATACATTAGATAAGCTTTGTAAAGGCCTAAACTTAAACCCAGGCGATTTATTAGTGCATATACCTGACGAGGACGCTGAGTAATGGCGTTCTTTTTATTTGCACAAAAAACCACCCTTAAAAGAGTGGTTAGCTCAGCAATTTATCAGCTATTGAGAATTTCTTATGTTCAGTTGTTATATCGTTACCATACACACTGTAATAATAACGAAGTTGATTTAATGTACTATGACCAACTATTTCCTGCAATACAAATAAATTCGCTTCAGCTTTGATAGCAAATTTAACGAAAGTGTACCTCAAAACGTGGGCAGAGCATGGCCCCTCAATATTGGCATCTTTTGCATAAGTTGTTATCCATTCTGTAATTTTCCTCTTCGAAAGAGCTGTGTTGTCTACAGTTACAAATAGGGCTTCCTCATCAATATCACCGCGTAACTTAATATAATCTTGTAGCTTTCTTTTCATTTTCTCTTGAAATGGTACAAAACGTTGTTTTCGGTTCTTAGTATGAGAGACTAAAATTAAATTCTCTTCAAAAATTACATCCTTCACCTTTAAATTTGCCAATTCAAAACACCTAATGCCTGTCTCTAAAAATAATAACAGTATGCAAAAATTTCTAATGCCAACAAAGCTAGACTGGTCAGGCTGCTCCAACAGATTCTTTATTTCACTCATAGTAAGAGTAGGTTGTATTCTTTTCTCAGTTTTAAGTAAAACAATTGAACTCATCGGGTTAGAAAATAAGTAATCCTCACTGTAAAGAAAATTAAATAACCTTTTCAATGCCCTTAATCTAGAATTAATTGCTGTTATAGTTTTTCCCTCTCCACTCATATAATCTATAATATTTCTTCTTATAATTTTATCAGTGATTTTATTAATGGAGGTATCAACCTTCTGTTTCTCAAGTATCTTTTTCGCTGCATTTAGTTCATTACGGTAGAATTTTACCGTGTGGCTTCTTAAATTCTTAATTTTGCAATGCTTTAACAAAATTTCAATAGCACCATCAAAGGTGTTAACTGTTTCTATTCCCATTGACTTTAATTGTTCCTCAGTCAGTTTATTCTTTCTTCGTACCATTTTAACAACCCCTTTCCTTTTTTCTTTATTTACAATAATTCTGCGTAATAAACTCGTTAGATCACCGTATTTTTTTCGTTAATTATCGCAAAAATAGAAAACCCCGCTTTGGCGGGGTAATTCTTTAATCCGTAGTGATCCGATTGTGCACTCTATTTAATTTCTCGACACCGCGCTCCATCATTTTATTAGCGTAATCAAGCTCGCTGTCATCGCCAGTTTCAATAGCGTTCGATAACATATCAAGCGAAGCCTCAATGTCTTCTAGAGCGTCTAAATAGTCGACATTAAACGATTCATACTTAGGCGGCACTTCTTTATTACGAGCCTCGACAATTAATCCGTTAGTTCCTCGCGATAAAATTCAGATTTCCACATATCATTATCCGCGTAAACTTCTATGTGTTCGCCGATTTTCACAATAGTATTTCGAATAAATGGATTGTTTATGTCGTATAAAGTGCTATAAATATCGTCCTCGCTAGGTTCCTGCGCTTCCTCAACTTCCTCGACCGCTTCATCTGGGCGATAGTTTCCTCAGTTATAATCCTGCTAAATGACGGTGATAGTATCGCGCGCTAGTATACAACACGCAGCTTTAAGCGAGATGGCGAAAACGTATCGAATTAGATCATATTTTGCTTATAGCTGACGCATTAGATATCACAGAACATTCGAGAAATTATCGACTTTAAGTGAAGTAATACCACAGTAGTACATAGAAACTTCGAGTAGTACCGGTGTAGTACAAAATTTCGCGTAATTAGACAAGACGTCCTCGAATAAACTAAGTAAAACGTTACGGAGGGGATAGGTATGAGCGTGGAAAGAGTATTATTACCTAAGAAAGTTGCACTAGCTCTAGAGGCCGTAATTCACGATAGAGGAAAAGCATGGAGTCGTAATATCCCAGGCATGTCAAATGCTTCGAAATCAAATCGCGACTTTAAAATCCTAATTGATTATATAAAAAATAACGAAACCGGCCTAGAGAGACTACAAGAGGCGACATACGTCGGATATAGAATCGATGCATCTCCGGAAGAAAAGCTCGTTTTTTATTATAATGAGGCGGATTTCTTTGAAAGAAAAGGCATCGAGAAAACATTAGAAATTCTCGAAATTAAAATCGACGGTATTAAGTAAGGCGCCCATAGTGAGCGCCCTTTTTTTATTCGACCAGCAAGTCGATAATATCGTACTCAATAAACGCATCAGAGCGGCTCTCATCGGTCAGAAAGTCGAATAGAGAAATATCACGCAGTTTATTCATAACGTTCCATACTCCTACGTCATTTGGCTCTAAGTGCGTGCTACCTAAATCGACCATACAATGCGAGCAGTAGTAATGATCGGCCTTTTCCGCGGGTGATACTTTCGCGAAGAACAACGTACGAGTCCCGGTTTGGTTCGGTACAAAGAATACAGCGTGTCGTTTGTCGCGAAGGATAATGCCAGTGTACTTCTCGTATTCTCCTAATGTACCGCCCTCAACTAGTACGTAGGCGCGGTCGATTCCCTCAATAAATTCTCTATTCTTAAAGTCTATCGGTAAGAAGTTCATAGCGCTGCCTCCGTTCCTTTCGTTAACTTTTCCGCTAAATCCAATTCGCAAGAGTAAACCGCGTATTCATTCATTAACGCCAGTAGCTCAAGTCCGTTCATATTCTGTAAATTATTTATAAGCCGCTTAAGTGCGAAGCAGTCGAACGGCTTTATAGACCGCCCTATCTCCACATCGCCGCTTACTACCGTGTAAAATTCTCCGAAGCCTACCGGTGAAACTTCTGACATGACGATAATATTTGCGTCGGGGCGCTCCTCTATATAGATTGCGTTCTTTCCATCTTCTAAGAGAACGCCAGTATAACCTTTATAATTTTCGTCCAAATTTATATCGATAAGTACGGTAATTGTTTCAAGCCCTTCTATAACACTTCTATACTGATAATCCACGTTTAAATTCATATTAACCCCTCCCGCTTATTAGTAAGTTAGCGATAACCTTAACCGACTCAAACTCGCGCTTCAGGCGATAATAGTCCGCCTTACTAGCGTCAAGTTTTATTTCTGCTAAAACTACCTCGCGATACTCTTGCTTAGTCTGCGGGTACATTTCGGATGCCCGTTCCTTTTCATTTCTACCTTTTACCTTTTTGTTAAGAACTAGCTCCGCTTCTCTTTCAAACAGGGCGCGTTTTGCCGAATCTAAACCTCTTAATGCCGCGAAGAAGGTTCGCTCTACTTCCTCAATTTGCGCGGGAAGCTCATTCAATCTATTAATGACGTCATTGATGTTTTTCATAGCTGATTCCTCCATTCTTCGACGGGAACAATGAGGTTCCCTAGAAGGTTATTCATAGACTCTTAAAAAATTGCCAGTACACCGAAAACAAGTACTAGACGTCATAGAATAAAAATTATCAAAACTATTCCGCCCATTACATAGATAAATGTCAACTCATCGTCTGTGAACCACCGCGTCTTTACTAGATACGTTTTGTACTTGCCGGGAACCTTAACGAGTTTTATCGGCCTACTGTATGAATAGCTTGATACCTCCGTTTGGCTGCCGCACTTGGTGAACCTCCCCAACTCGTCGCGATTCCTGTTCGACACGTCTAACCTCGACCGGCTTTTCCTCTCGTCTGATTTGCGCTTCACCGCCATGTGTGACGTCCCTCCCTTCTTCCCTATTTACGGGGCTTTGCTCCAGCCATACCGCGTGATCCGAGACGCTCCATTTAGGGCGGGGCATAGGGACGTCTTTCATATAAGGCTTTAATAGTGTTGCGTAATCATCCGAGTGAGCTGCGATAAATAGTGCCGCGCGAATAAGTTGGTTGCGATCGAGTTTGGTCGCCCGAAATAGATCGTTAACATAGTCGCGGTAAGAAGCATCATAGCGTACGGTCGGGCGATAGACGTCCTTCAATTTCCGTTGATATACCATAGTTTCAGCCTCCCTCTAGTAAAGTGACGTCCTGGGCTGACGTCCTTGATAAGAGTCTATGCAGCACCGCTTGTCCATTGTGTCACTTTTTTGCGCAAGGTTTAAAAAATGACTTTTTGGACGAGAATATCTAAAAAAGATAAGAGGTGATTATAATGGCATTCGGACTAGGTAAGCCGCGCTCAAAATTCGGAAAGAAATTAGATAAGGAAAAAATTTCGCAGTTGGAATTGGAGAAAGAGGCGAATTTAAGTCGAGGTACAATTTCGAAGTTATGTAACGATGATTCATATAGACCGAAATACGTAACGGAGTCAAAAATAAAAAGAGCTTTAGCAAAACTTGGTGCAAAAAAACCGGACAGATTTTTCGATGCATAAAAAAAGACCTCCAGTAGTTTTGGCGGTCTTTTGAATATCTAAATTTCTGAGTTTAACGGCTTAAAATTATTTGTTAATAACTCAGTCTCTTCATCTAAAATTTCTAGCCACATATTTACCAACTCTTCACCATTTATTAAAGTAATATCAAGACCATCAGCATAATTTCTAGCGTTATCATTAAAGTCACTTGTGGTTACTAAATAGCCACCCACTGCATTATATTTCACCATATTTGAATGAAGTAACGCTATTGGTTCATAACATAAATCTGACTTATAACATTTCACTTGAATAAAATATTGTCCTTCTTCTCTTCGATTTTCTATGTCAACTCCAAAGTCACCACTAGCAGAACTAACATAAACATCTCCACCGAATTTGCGTTGAAAGATATCCGCCACAAAATGTTCGAATGCTATCGGGTCTTGCTTGATAAATAGTTCAGTGTATTTTTTAGCATTATTGCCATCATCGATATCTTCCTTTTTAAATCGTAAGTATAACCCCATTGCTAGTGTTTTACGTAAGTCTTCGTTATTCTCTACTTTATCAATTATCAATTCATTAAGCTCCTGGTGCATTTTCTTGTAACGTAATAAGTGCACAACAGAAACTATTGATATTAGTAATGCGGCTACGATAATTATTGTTTGTATTCCCATTCATACCACCTCCACTATAAGTATAAACAGGTTTAGTTACCTCCAAACAGAAACACGAATTTACTTTTACATAATTTTCTGCTAATAGGACAAACTATCGACAATTCATACGAAAGGTTGTTGATGATGTTGGCCAGCAGACGACGACGAACGCGCAGAAGTAAGAAGACGGGTTATTCTACTATTGGAGCTTTTTTATTTGTAGGCATTATCTATCTTAAAACCTTAATTGATTCGAACCCGGGCGCAGCAACCGCAGTACTCCTTATATTACTCGCATCTCCTTTTCTATACTTCGCAATTAAGAAATCGATCATCTACCGCAACTACCGCAATGTTGATATCGCAAAAGTCGATAAGATGACCGGCCTTGAGTTCGAGGAATATCTCGCTCCACTATTTGAGATACACGGCTATTCCGCGAAAGTAACACAGGGTTCAGGTGATTACGGAGCCGATTTAGTAGTAAGTAAAAAGGGCGTAAAGACTGTCGTCCAGGCCAAGCGTTACAGTTCAAATATCGGAGTGTCTGCCGTACAAGAAATTGCCGCAGCCAAGCCGTTTTACCATGCGAGGAAAGCTATGGTCGTAACGAACCAATATTTTACGAAACAGGCGAAGAGTCTAGCGCGCGCCAATGGTGTAACGTTGGTTGATCGCGATTCATTAATGGCAATGATTAACGGGGCTTATCGCTATGAAAGGAATACTGCGTTGATTGATCGAGTGAAGGCGTTGATTTCGTTTAGACGTACCGAAGGTGAGTAATTTCCAGAAAATGGTTTCGTTACAAAACTAATAAATTTCTCGCACTAAGCAAATCACTAAGAAATAAGACTTACTAGGAGGTTACAATGATGGGAGAAAGAACCTATTTAACTTTAGGGAATCACACTGGGATAGATATACACATCGAGATTACTGGAGATGTTCACACAGGACATTGGGGCCCTCATCAAGTAAATAATAATCATAGTCCTCAAGTAAAATCGAGAAAAGTCGCGTTTGGTAATAGAGCCAGATACGATATTAAAGTTTGGAAAAATGACAATGGTCAACCAGGTACTTTTATAGGATCTTTCAGTCACCATGTCAGATATAATCTTGCTGGAAACAGAGACCATTTAGAATTCATAATAACTAACATAAACGGAAATTCCTATATGAGAGTGTTGTCATTAAGAGAATCTGGTGAGGAAGTTATTAAATTTTTACTTGGTTCTATAGGTGTGGAGAGGCATCTTAGTCCACTAGGTACAGACCGTTCAATAAAAAATCGCGAGGAAATCTTAGAAGTATTAAAAGGAATTCAAAAAAAGCTTAATGAGCTTACCGACCATTTAGTCTACAACGAAACTGAATATATGGAAGAACGAGAATATGAAAATTAGTTCCTAAAAGACATGATTATTAGTATATAAGCCGCCATTATAGGACCGACCGATTAGTTATAAAACTTTTTATAATGAGCGGCGTCAATTACACCTTATTTATATCTTCTTTGGTAAATCCTTTGGAAGTACCTCTGCATTTATCTTCATTACAATGTATGTTCGTATATAAGTCATTAATTACGAATATGACGATGTTTGGTTGACTGGCTTAAAGATGCGTTCGGTTGGTTATTAGCGTTTGAGGATGGTAACTTTGCGGGAGTTATGGGAGCTTGGAGTGCCGGCTGACATTCGCGCAAAAGTATACGGAATGGCTGCCGACTTAAAAACTGGCGAGAACGATAAATTCATATATTTCGATAAGGAGTCGCTTAAGTGTCGTGTTAAGTATCGTAATTTAACAAAGGCGAGACTGTTGCGATTGCCGAGTTTTGTAGAGTTCGCTTAAGGGCGGGCTCTTTTAAATATATTTTTGCCTTTTTGCCTTATAACAAGAGCGTTTATATTTAACTGTAAATCACTTAAATGGTTTTAATAAAGCATCTGCATTGATATTTTTATGAAGCCTCCAACAAATGAAACCCAAATCCTCTTCAACATGATCCTTTAACTTCTTATTAAATTTATCATATGTCCAGCTTAGTAATTCATCGATCTCGTACAGTAATTCAAACATATATTTGTAACAATCCTGGCTAAATTCACCTGTATGTTTTTTGGCATATTCTTCAATCGAGCGAGTTTTCATTTCTACTTCTGTAATCTTTAATAACCCGCTCCTTTCCCCTAATGTATCGTTATTTACATGCATTGCATTCTCAAAGAGAAATTTAGCTGTGCTACCGAAGCAGAAGTCTTCTAAAAATTTATACAATTTGATTATTGATAAAACTCCATACACTTTGTCCTTATTAATATTAACACCTAATTTCTCACTTAAATCAATATACTCATGCAATACTTCATCAAACACAGCCAATCTAGCATAAAATTCTTGAGATGCTTGATATGGGTCTTTGGTAGCTTTTTTACCTTGTTCCATTTTAAGTTTGAAATTAAGTTCACTAAATTTGTATTCTTCATAAATACCTAACAATTTAATGTTAATGTAGTTTATATTTTTTTCTAGAAGGCCCATCAATGCTTCTAAAAGTGAATCCGGATCAGGTTTCCATCCCATATTCACACCTTTTCTATAATCACTTTCAGTATAAATGTAGTTTACAATTTTAAAAGTTAAGGGTGAATATAGATTTTGATACTTCTCCTTAAGAAATTTGTCAACTTCTCTCTTTTCTGTCAAACGGTGGGATAAGTATTGTGCTGTACCCGCTGCACCAAAGGCTCCTGCTACAGATAAAAATATAGTCCAATCGAAACTCATAGTAATTACCGCCATATAGTTTTTTTCATAATAATAGCCTCACATTATGTATAAAGTCAACGAATATCACGGGGAGTACGTGTTGTATGTATAAAATTTTCCTCTTAAATAGTTACCGTTTCAAACGTTAATTTCAGTGCGCAGATTTTAGTGGCGCTTGGCGAGGTGAATTCGCTAGGACTACCGCCCCCCTTTCGATGGACCCTCGGATTTAAAATTTTGTAAGAAAGTTTTGCGTGCCTGGTGAGGTGGTTCCCGCTGACTACAGCCGGGGGGCCTTCTCGCATTTTATCGGTATCATAACTTAAAAGTATTGACACCATATGCACGATGTTATAGTATCAGTATATAGATCGGTGTCATAACTTATATCCAAAAATGAGGCGATTAAAATGACGAAGTTTGGTTACGCAAGAGTATCGACAGCAGGACAGTCACTCGAAGCACAGGTGGAGGCACTACGCGAACAAGGGTGTACCGTTATATACGAGGAGAAGTTCACCGGCACTAAGGCGGACCGCCCCGAATTCCAAGCATTACTCGCGAAACTAACTGCGGGCGACACGCTAGTCGTTACGAAGCTAGACCGCTTTGCCCGCTCTACCGTGGACGGCATACAGACGGTTAGGGCGCTATTCGAGAAGGGCGTTAAAGTGCATATCCTTAATATGGGCCTCGTAGAAGATACGCCGACTGGTCGCCTAGTCTTTAATATTATGAGTTCATTCGCAGAGTTTGAGCGCGATATGATCGTAGAACGTACGCAAGAAGGTAAAGCCATCGCCAAGCAGCGAGACGACTTCCGCGAAGGAAGACCGAATAAGTTTACGAAGAAGCAGATGGATCATGCGCTCTCTTTACTTGCGGAAGGTAATAGCTACACAAGGGTCGCAGATATGACCGGCATAAGCAAGAGCACGTTAATAAGAGCGAAACGTAAGGCGTCCTCACAGTCATAAGGGCGTCTTTTTTGCGTGTACTTGCCCCCTCGAGGTTTGGCGCATACGTCCGTCCTGAACGCCCTGGCTGATAAATACGATACTCTTCGGAACCCCTCCGAACTCACTCATGTAACGTTTTATCACGCCTACTTACGCAAAAATGACGAGTTTCTTCATATATGTATATACAAGTTATCATCGCTGTTACAACGATACTCTTCCGACAGTCTTTACGTGCTTAATCGCTCATTAGTCCGATACTCTACGCTGTCCATATTATAAGTAATTATCCCTTAAAACGTACACTTCGCCCTTACCCGTACTCATACGTTCTATTACGCTACTCATATATAATGTATTTATGACCCATTACGTACACTTTTCCAGCCATCCGAACGCACCACTCTCCGCAGCTACTTCTTTTCTGCGCTCCTGGATTAAAACTCGATAGATTGCGCCATAATAATAACCGGCGAAGCTCTTTCGGATGGCACCTCGCTTCCACGCGAAAACAGACGTCTTGAACGTCCGTATAACGACATCCAGTACGCTATCAACGGAAGAGTCTAGCCCGCTCTTATCGTATGCAATCGAGACTCTACGCCATAGCTCGTAGATTTTATTCGCACCAAAGAACGGCTTACAAGCGGAAATGAATCGGTCAGGTACGTTATCAGGCGTATAGGACGAATCTAGTGCGTCTATTACGTAGTTATTTAGTTTATTAGATATTGCGGTTTCTTTTAGTTCCGAACCCTTTTGCGCCTTACTCTCGCGCTCATTTCCGGACTCTTCACGACTGGACATTTCCGCCTGGACAACTGACTGAATCACGCAAATATCGTAACCACGTCCGCCCTTTTCGCGAATAGTAGGGACACGCATAATAATGCCGACCTCTTCTAGCGTCTTGAGCGCCCTTCTAGCGGTCTTTTCACTTTTATCGATCAATTGGGCTATCGTGGCCGCTTTCATCCAAGAAACGCCGATTACTTTACATGAATAACGCGATAGAAGCTTAAGCACGGTAACGGCCGTCTTATTCAATTTGTCCGCGTAATAATAGAGTGCTTGGCGGACAGCTTCGTTCAGGTCGTCCATGCTGCGGAATGACTGGTATTGTTCGTACTCGTCGTAATACATAAACGGGCTACTCCTCTCAAGTAGAGCGCACCACTAACGAATGTACGTTCGGTCCAATGGACAGACTGATTGCGTATTGACTTGTCCGGTTTTTTTGCGGTAAACTTACATTAGGCGATGTGTTTTACCGATCGAGAGACAAGTGCTTTCGTTAGGTGGAGCACTCTTTTTTTTATATTTTTCGCGGCTTATTTAGCTTTCCTATAATATTGTTTAGAGGCGAGAACTGCTCATGAGACGCCGCAATACTTCTACCAGTTAAATGTGTATATCGCATTGTCATCCGTAAATCCGCATGCCCAAGTATAGTCTGAAGAGTCCTTAAATCTCCTCCCTGTTCTAAAAACCATGTGGCACCTGTGTGTCTAAATAAATGAGGATTAAAATGCCTTCTCATCCCCATCCTTTTTGCATACCGCCTTAATTGATTCCTAAAATGATTCGCTTTTAACGGCTCACCGTGATTCGCTAAAAATATGAAATCAGTATTAAAGGTTTCATTCTCCGCAATCAATTCTTGTATTAACTTTCCGGTTCTTCTCTGGAAAGGTGCTATGCGCGCAATACGGCTCTTTGTTACTTCAGCCCTTATCCGCACAAAGTTACCCTCAAAATCAAAATCATGACGTCGTAAAAGTAGTGTTTCATTTATGCGACAAAGAGAATCTAATAAGAAATTTGCAATCACGTAATCCCTAAATTCGGAGTACTTCCTTAAATTTAACGAAGCAAAGAAATTACGTACCTCATCAGGCGTCATTATGTCTATTGGTTTTTCAGTGTGTTTAACGCTTTCTATTTGGTCTAAAGGTGATTTGTCAATTACGCCCTCTCTAACAATAAATTGATAAATTTGACGTAACGTTTTCAGTACATCGTTAGCAGTTCTAGGTTTTAGACCAACCTCCATATGCTCTTCTTTCTTAAACGGATGGCCCCCAAATTTCACATGATCTTCTAACATGTAAATAATAAAATCACGAAAATCATCCACGTCTAACTTTTTAACATTAAGGTCGACATCATTAACCTCGCTATAACGTTTAATAACACTAAAGTGGAAATAATAGATCGATATTGTCGCTTTGGAGCGTCCAGCGGCTTTCTTGGATTGGACGAATTTTTCGAATAGTTCGGTCAGATCGGTAGTTGCCTTGTTTGTGACAACGCTTGAGCGAAATGTCTTTCTTTTGCGTGGCTTTTCGGAGTTAGTAAACACAAAAACGCCTCCCATCGATTAGATAGAAGGCGTAGTTATAACGTTGATTTATATGAGCGCAACGTCACGGTAAGTCACCGTAAAGTCATCGCTAAGTCACCGGAGCTTGTACGGTGAAAGTATCGGAATCCATTCGGGGTGCTGCCAGCGTGGCGCTCTCCCAGCTGAGCTAATGCCCCGTTGCCTACCCTAATTATAGAGCTTTCTCCTTTAATGAACAAGCATTTTCTTTTAAAAAATTAACTCAAGCAACCACCACAGGATTCCAGCTGCGACTGCGATAACAAAGGAGCTAATCACCATCTCCATCGTGATCTTGCGGTGTTTGACAAAATCAAATACGAGCCAGCCACAAAAAATAGCAAATGCAAACACAATTGTAGAAATCATAACCATTTCTCCTCTTTCCTTTTGAACGTTCTCATCATATCAAGGATTGATTGTCCCAGCAAGAGATTGGTTATACTATATGTATAATTTGGAAGTTGTTTGATTTTGAAATGAGGTGTACACATGTCGCAATGGGTTCTTTTACGAACACTTTTTGCACATATTCCCCTTCTCGTGAAACTCGCATTCACGGTATTACTATCTGGAATTGCCGCAGGGGCTATTGTTCATGTACTAGAACCGTCTAAATTTCCTACGTGGTTTGATGGCATTTGGTGGGCATTTGTTACCGTATCAACAGTAGGCTACGGGGACTTTGTACCAGAGTCTACAACGACAAGGCTACTTGCCATTTTGCTAATTTTTGCCGGCGTTGGCTTCATGACGCTGTTAGTGACATCCTTCGCTGGAGCTGCTGTTCAAATAAACCAATCAACGAGAGAAGGCGGTGTCTCTTTTTTAGGGGAAGGACATATTATTATCATCGGCTGGAACGAAAGAAGCCGTCATACGATCACAACGATAAAAGAAGAAAAACCACATACAAAGATTGTTTTGATTGATGAGACGTTACAAGAGTTACCAAACGCATATAAAGGAATTCATTTTGTTCGAGGGAATAGTAGCGAAGATGCCGTGTTGAAGCAAGCTAATATCGGTCTAGCCTCCACTGTTTTAATTACAGCAAGTCATCAAGGTAATGAATTTACTGCCGATGCTTTTTCCGTGTTAACAACACTTGCAGTAAAAGCACAAAATCCGTCTGTGTACACGATCGTTGAATTGCTTACTAGAGACCAAGTTGTCAATGCAACTCGGGCTGGAGCTGATAAATGCATCAGCTCCACTCAATTAACAGGTGATATCCTAACTTCAAATGTTATTCACCCGAACACAAGTGAGGTGATAAGCAAATTATTTGAATTCGAGAGAATGAGCTTATTAGAAATTCGACCGATTCATGAAAGAATGGTTGGAAAATCATTTGTATCATTATTATCGGAAACATATAACAGTGGTTACTTACCTTTAGGAATTAAAAGAGGCGAGCAGATGTTAATCCATCCACACGCCACTCTTGTCATTGAAGCCGATGACGAATTAATTATCATTGCTAGTCAAGCAAAGTAAGCTCAAGCTCTTCAATTAAACTTGTTGCCGTCGGCATATACTTTTGATCAATCGTACCATCTTTTTCTACCGGCTCTTGGAATTGATTAATCGAACTGTTCCAAGTCATTCTTACTAATCCATTAAAGACATCTGGATTGTCGTCTAGACTATCTTGATACTTATGGTTCAAAAGAAATGGGGTACCTACTTGTACGGTTACCCCTCTTTGTTCTAGCTCACCGTCAATTGCTCGAAAAGGAACGCGTAAAAAAGTGTAACCATTTTCATCATCTATTTTGTAGTCAAAATAACCATGGTCATACTCCCAGCCCCCTCCAATGGAGTAGCCAAGAGGCTTAAGTTTATCTTCTAGCTCTTTTAACTTAAATTGTTTCCCTTCTACTGTAGATTGAAGAGTGATCATCGCCCTCATCCTTTCACAGACATTCTCTGTTAAAGGTAGTGTGTCACTCTTCACCTTTTTTTATGTACGAGCACAAAAAGAGGAACCGAACGGCCTCTTAGCTAGGCGTCGGTTCCCTTTTTCCAATGCTTATTTCAAACGAGCTTCTAGCTCTGCTTTTTCTTTTTCGAATCCTGGCTTACCAAGTAAAGCAAACATATTTTTCTTGTATGCTTCTACGCCTTCTTGATCAAATGGATTCACCCCAAGTAGGTATCCACTAATTCCAACTGCTTTTTCAAAGAAGTATACTAAATAACCGAAATAGTACTCGTTCAACTCAGGAACGTTAACAATTAAGTTCGGTACGCCCCATCTGTGTGCGCAAGCATCGTTCCTTGGAACGCTTTTTTGTTTACAAAGTCCATCGTTTCACCAGCAAGATAATTCAAACCATCCAAATCGCTTGCCGCTTCTTCAATCGTTACATGCTCACGTACCTTTTCGACATGAATGATTGTTTCTATTAAGTCACGACGGCCGTCTTGAACATATTGACCCATTGAATGAAGATCCGTTGAAAAGTCTACAGAAGCAGGGAAAATTCCTTTTCCATCTTTCCCTTCACTTTCTCCATATAATTGCTTCCACCATTCTGAAACAAAATGTAATGATGGTTCGTAGTTGACCATCAATTCAATTGTTTTTCCTTTATTGTAGAGCGCATTACGAACAACAGCATATTGGTATGACTCGTTTTCAGGTAGATTAGGATTAGAAAAGTCTTTGCTAGCAGCTTCTGCCCCCTTCATCATCGCTTCAATATCAAGACCACTTACTGCAATCGGAAGCAAACCTACTGCTGTTAGCACAGAGAAACGTCCTCCAACATCATCAGGTACAACAAATGTTTCGTATCCTTCTTCTGTTGCTAATGTTTTCAATGCACCTTTTGCACGGTCTGTTGTTGCATAAATACGTTTGCGAGCTTCTTCTTGTCCATATTTCTTTTCTAAATAATCACGGAAAATACGGAAAGCAATTGCCGGTTCTGTCGTTGTTCCTGATTTTGAAATGACATTGACCGAAACATCTTTTCCTTCAATCAAATTTAATAAATCTTTCACATACGTTGAACTGATGTTTTGTCCCACAAAGAATACTTGTGGTGTTTTACGTTCTTCTTTTGACAGATTATTATAAAAAGTATGATTTAACGCTTCAATTGCCGCACGTGCTCCAAGGTAAGATCCACCGATTCCAATAACAAGCAAGACATCAGAATCACTTTTAATTTTTTCAGCAGCAGCTTGAATTCTTGCAAATTCTTCACGATCATAATTAGTGGGAAGGTCAATCCAACCAAGAAAATCACTTCCTGCTCCTGTTCCATTATGTAATGCTTCGTGTGCAGCTGTGACAGCTCCTTGCATGTAGTCAATCTCATGTTGATTGAAAAATGTTAATGCCTTTGAATAATCAAAGCGTACTTTTTCCATTATGTCATCCTCCATACATTGAATATGTTTCTCTCCTATTTCACTTTATCGAATGAAGCTCAAAGAATCAAGCTTTCTACGCATCATTTACGCCTCTATGACGATAATAGCTTCGGTTCGACATAATTCTTCGGGTTGCTCCTTATAAAGACGCTGTTAATATCGCAACGACATCGTCTTTTGTTAATGGTTTAAAGTTTCCAAATGGACCTCGATAGGAAGCAAGGTCTGCCATACGGTTGATTTCGCTTTGGTCAATGTTGTAATCAGCTAATCGATTAGGCGCACCAAGAGATGTCCAAAATGCAGATAACTTCTCAATTCCTTCTAAAGCAATTTCTTCGTCTGTTTTCCCAGTCGGTTCAACCCCTAAAACTCTTGTAGCTAATTGGACATGACGCGGTATACGTTCTTTCAACGTATGCCGCATCCAGTTAGGAAATAAAATGGCCAAGCCGCCAGCATGAGGAATATCATATACAGCTGATACTGCATGTTCAATATTATGAGTTGCCCAATCACCTTTTAATCCCATTTGTGTAATTCCATTTAACGCCATTGTTCCGCAATACAAAATCGTCTCACGGTATTTTTCATTTTCTAGATCGTCTAAGAGCTTTGGCGCTGTCTCCATAACAGTAAGTAAAATGGATTCCATAATTCGATCTTGCAGGGGTGTATTCTCTACTTTATGGAAATATGCTTCAATGACATGACTCATTATATCAACCATGCCGTATACCGTTTGATCCCTTGGAACAGTCACCGTATTTTGCGGGTCAAGAATAGAAAATTTAGGAAAAGCATGTGGTGTACTCCACCCTACCTTTTCTTTTTCTTCCCAATTTGTAATCACTGATCCTGAGTTCATTTCTGAACCAGTTGCAGCAAGCGTAAGAACGGTTCCTAACGGTAAGGCATCGCTAGCTGTCATTTCTTTCTGAATAACCTTCCAAATATCTCCTTCAAGTTTAGCGCCAACGGCAATTGCTTTAGAAGCATCAATAACACTCCCTCCACCTACAGCGAGTATTAAATCAATTTGCTTTTCACGGCAAAGGTCAATTCCTTTATAGACAGTCGATAATCTAGGATTCGGTTCAACCCCTGCAAGTTCCGTAATCGTAACTCCTGATTCGTTTAAACTTTTGATAACCTGGTTATACAAGCCGTTTTTCTTTATACTTCCACCACCATAAACGAGCAGAACATTTTCACCAAATTGTCTAACCTCTTCGGCCAGCGCTTCATTTTGCCCTTTTCCAAAAATCAATTTTGTTGGGTTTTGAAACACAAATGCATCCATCCACAATTCCTCCTTTATTCTTCTTTCCCCATTATTGCCAAACTCTTTGCAATTGTAAACGATTGGCACTTAGAGCAATTGCATATTTTTTATTCGTTCAAGTCATGCTAAAGGATGAAACACAACACCCGTTAGTTGGGCAGCGACATTGTAGTCAAAGCGCTAATAAGGTGTTTACTTTTCAAACTAGGAGGTGAATGATGTGAGCGGTATTCAACGTACAGCATTAGTTCTAGCGATTATTGGTGCAATCAACTGGGGACTTATCGGTTTCTTCCGTTTTGACCTAGTTGCAGCTATTTTCGGCGGTCAAGCAGCAGCTTTCTCACGTGTAATCTATGCCCTAGTTGGTTTAGCAGGTCTATATTGTATTTCGATTCTATTCAAGCCAGATGAGGAGCTTGAGCGCGTTCCTGAAACACAACGTTAAGATGATGGCTGATGAAGGTCTAACTCATTTCGAGTTAGATCTCTTTTTATGTAAAATAAAAAACACCCAAGGTGGGTGTTTTTTTAATTATTTATTTCTTTGCACGTTTGTTAAGGTCAGCTTGAATTTCATTTGATTGCTTTAACCATTCTTTTAACTTGTCTTCTAGCGTATTGAAACCTTGTTGCTGTTGCTTTTGTGCTTGTGGTTTACGTGCACCACCAGCAGCTTGAGGACGAGGTTTGTTAGCAGGACGAGCAGGACGCTCAGGTGCTTCTTGAGTTGCACGGATTGAAAGTGAGATTTTTCCAGACTCCTCTTCCACATTCATGATTTTCACTTTCACTTCGTCTCCAACTTTAAGAACATCATTGATATCCTTAACGAATCCGTGTGCTACTTCTGAAATATGAACTAATCCTTGTTTTTTCTCATCTAGCGCTACGAACGCACCAAAAGGCTTGATGCCAGTAACTTTTCCTTCTACGATATTTCCAACTTCGTAATTTGACATATACTATACAACTCCTAAATAATTTTTAACCTTTTAATATTAACATAACTATTTAGTTTACGCAAAAGAAGAAGCATAAATCTTATCAATAAAACGATCTTTCTATAAGGAAACAGAGGGAATCTTTACAAAAAAAGCACAAAGAAAAAATTCTTAGTGCTTTTTTGCTTTATTTCATGATTAGATTTCCTCTAGTTAACATGGTTTCTTTAAGTTCAATTTTTAAATCTCGGCGATATTTATCTACCTTATATTCACTTTTGCGATCGACAATCGTTAAAACCTTTCCACTTTTGCCCATTCGACCCGTTCTACCGGCACGATGTAAATAGCTATCTGAATTGGCCGGAGCGTCTAACTGAATAATATGTGTCACATTATCAATATCGAGACCTCTAGCCGCGACATCCGAAGCAATAAGAATATGCGTTTCTCCTTTATGGAATGATTTTAGCGCATGCTCCCTTTCGTGCTTGGACTGATCTGAAGAAAGTGCGAGTGCTTTAATTCCTTTATAAGAAAACTTCTCTGCTGTTTCAGCGACTTTTTCTAATTGATTTACAAAGACGATTCCTTTTTCAATGTTCTCAGCATGAATGACTCTTCTTGCTACATCAATTTTATCTCTTTCGTCTGCACGGATGTAAAGGTGATCAACATTTTCTGTATGGACTAAGCCACCCTCAGCTTCAACTTGTACAACAAATGGCGCTGCCGCTGCAACTTGTTCTGAAAAGTCTTTTGGGATTGTTGCCGAAACAAATAAAAATTGTGTTTCTCTACCTGCCCGTTTCGCAATTTGTATAGTTGCTTCCCACGAAGAATGCTCAGCCATCATTCTGTCTGCTTCATCAACGGCGACGACTTGTACTTCATGAAGCTTTAATTTTTTCATTTCAATTAATTCTAGAAGTCTTCCGGGTGTCCCTATCGCTAGTTGCGGCTTTTGTTTCTTTAGCTTTTCTACTTGACGTTTAATATTGGCTCCACCAATGTAAGATCCAATGATAATCGGTTCTTTTTCCGTTAAACTTTTGGCAACATCGACAACTTGCATAGCAAGTTCTTGCGTAGGAGCAAGGACAATAACCTGTAGTCCCTTTTTCGCAACATCGATTTTTGTTAGAGCGGGTAACAAATAGGCAAGGGTCTTACCTGTTCCTGTTTGCGATCGTGCGATTAAACTTTGACCTTCTAATGCTTCTGGTATCATTTTAGATTGAATATCAGTCGGCTCTTGTATTCCTTGTTCTCTTAATGCATCTTTTAAAAATGTAGGTAATGCGTCAAATGAAAATGTGCTCATATCATCCCTCTTTCTCTTCTACGCCTCAGTTCGGCGAAGTTCGTCAACATCTTGATCGGTTAAGGTAAATAAACAGTTAAGAAAAGCTTCCTGAAAAGAGCCAATTCCTTTTTCCTTCGTTTTTTCGTAAGCCTTTTCTCCTGCAATCCCAAAATAAGTAACGGCCTCTTTAGCGGCATTGACTAGATCTTCACGGCCAACAGCTGCAAAGGATGCAACCACTCCACCTAACAAACAACCGGTTCCAACCACTTTTGTTAACCATGGGTGCCCATTATAGACCGTATGTACAATTGATCCATCCGTAATGACATCGACCTCACCTGTCACAACGACCGTACAGGAAAAGTGAAGAGCTGCTTGTTTTGCAAGCTCAATCTTATCACCTTCCATCGAGCCGTCTACCCCTTTTACATTTGCCTCCACGTCAACAAGTGATGCAATTTCTCCTGCATTTCCACGCAATATCGCAACATCGACTTCATCAAGAATCCGTTTGCTCATCGATGTTCGAAAAGTTGTGGCACCTGCACCAACTGGGTCCATAATAACAGGAACTCCTGCTTTATTCGCTGCTTTTCCTGCCAATACCATGTTATCTATTTGTTCAGAAGAGAGCGTTCCTATATTTAGCAACAATGCACCTGCTATGCTAGCTAAATCAGCAACTTCCTCTTTTGCATAAGCCATAACTGGTGAAGCCCCTAAAGCTAATAGTCCATTGGCCGTAAAGTTCGTGACAACAACATTTGTCATGCAATGAACTAACGGATTTGTTTCTCGAATTTGCTCTAGCATGTTTATCATCACCTTCCAACAAAAGTTCACATGTAAAAATCTTACCTTTTTTCCTTCTCGAAAACAAATCTAAATTTTTTCTGACGATTATGTATACTTTTGGAAAAATTGCGCATACTAACTATTACAATCGTATTCCCCCTACGAATTCAGGCAAGAGCTCAAGCTCTTGCCCTATTTTTTTCTCTCAATATAAAAGAATGGCTGATTCCGTATTAGTTCATGCTCTTGCTCTCTATCTTCACTAAAAAACCAAGGCCAAAAGACCTTGGTTCACAATTTTTTACATTAATTTTCGTAGGAAACGGTCTATACGTTCGACCGACTGCTCTAAATTGTCCATTGAAGTTGCGTAGGAGCAACGAATGTGCCCTTCGCCACCTTCTCCAAAGACATATCCGGGTACTACAGCGATGCGCTCTTCCAATAAAAGTTTTTCTGCGAATTGCTCAGACGTTAGCCCCGTTTTTTCAACGGAAGGAAAGGCATAGAAAGCTCCTCCAGGTGTATGACAAGGCAATCCAATTTCCCCAAATGATTTAACAACAAAATTACGACGTTGTTTGTAAGATTGCTTCATGCGCTCAATATCATCCATTCCACTTTTTAAAGCTTCAAGTGCACCATATTGAGCCATTGTAGGAGCACACATTAAACTATATTGGTGCAACTTCAACATCGCAGCCAACAAGTCAGGTGATGCCATCACAAACCCTAAGCGCCAACCCGTCATTGCAAATGCCTTCGAAAATCCAGATATTAAAATCGTTCGATCTTTCATATTCGGAAGAGAGGCAAAGCTAACATGTTTCTCATCATAACTTAACTCCGCATAGATCTCATCAGAAAAGACAAGTAAGTCATGGCATTCAGCTAAATCAGCGATTTCTTGCATTTCTTTCCCGTTCATCGTAGCTCCTGTTGGATTATTCGGAAAACAAAGCATAAGCGCTTTTGTTCGAGGGGTAATCGCAGCTTCAATTTGTTTAGCCGAAACCTTAAATTGATTTTCATTGCTAGTTCCAACTGAAACAGCGACACCACCAGCCATTTGCACAAGTGGGACATAGGAGACAAAGCTCGGTTCTACGATGATCACTTCATCGCCTTCATCTAAAATAGCTCTCATCCCTATATCAATGGCTTCACTCGCACCTACAGTCACAAGTACTTCCGTTTCAGGATCATAGTTAACCGAGAAACGATTGCTCATATAATTTGAAATCTCTTTTCGCAACTCGAATAGCCCTGCATTTGCAGAGTAAGCAGTAAACCCTCTCTCTAACGAAGAAATACTAGCCTCTCGCACATTCCATGGAGTGACAAAGTCTGGCTCACCTACTCCAAGGGAAATAATATTGTCCATTTTGGAAGCTAAATCAAAAAATCTTCTAATTCCAGAAGGTTTAATCTCCTGAACTCGTTTAGATAGTCGTGTGTTCAATTTCGTTTGAGTCATTACGGCGTCACCACAATCCGGTGATCTTCGTCACCTTGGTCAAAGACAACTCCATCATGCTTGTAGGTTTTCAACTGAAAGTGTGTAGTTGTTGAAATAACTGTATCGATCGTTGATAATTTCTCTGATACAAAACGAGCGACTTCCGTCATTGTCTTCCCTTCAATTACAACCTGAAGATCGTAAGCTCCTGACATTAAATATAGGGCTTTTACTTCTTGGAATCTATAAATGCGTTCAGCTACCTCGTCAAACCCCACTCCACGTTGAGGTGTTACTTTCACATCAATCATAGCTGTTACGCCTTCTTGCTTATTAATTTTGCTCCAATCAATAACAGCTGAGTAGCTTAAGATCACTTTTTCTTCTTCTAACTGTTTTAACATTTGGTTGACTTCATTCTCTGTTAAATCAACCATCTTCGCTAATGTTGGGACAGCCACTCGACCGTTACTTTCAATAATTTGTAGGATTTCAATTGCTTTTTCGTTCATTTTCTCTATCCCCTTCCGCGTTACATAAGCGTATGGTATGGTCTCTATTTGTTCATGATAACATATCGAATCAATGTTTCCGATTTACCCTTTTCACATTATTCAAATATTTTATTACAATGAAGAGATAGATTCAATAAGAATTCTATCCTAAATACAAAAGGAGCTTTTTATTAATGAAGATCAAACCAACCTACGCTTTGCTGATTATTGATATGATTAATGACCTTGAATTTTCTAGTGGTGTTCAGTTATTGCCCCATGCCTTAGATGCCGCAGAGAAGATTACTGTCTTGAAAAAAGAAGTAAAAGCACTTGATATTCCCGTCATCTACGTAAATGATAATTACGGCAAATGGCAATCAGATTTTCGCTATCTTGTAGACCATTGCTTACAAGAGGAAGTTCGTGGAAAGCCACTTGCCAACATGTTGCAACCCGATGAAAGTGATTATTTTATACTAAAACCAAAGTATTCGGGCTTTTATGCTACACCACTAGAGCTTCTACTTGAACACCTGAATATAAATACGTTGATTCTGACTGGGGTTACAGGAGATATGTGTGTGCAATTTACAGCAAATGATGCCTATATGCGAAATTTCGGACTTATGATCCCGTCCGATTGTGTCGCCTCTCATACACACCACATCAATCAACAGTCTTTACATACGATGAAAGAAGTTGTGAAAGCTGATATTTCACCTTCATCTTTGTTACTTGAGAAACTGAAAAAGAATACTTAGCCTTTTCTCTCCACTCGGATATTGTTTCTTCTTGAAAATTCAATTAAGTGTTCGGATAAGCCTTCTGGAGAGAAACGTTGTAGTTTGATTCTCATTTTCTTCTTTAAATAGAGAAGAATGATTGAACGTTCTCCAACTTGTATAACTTCGAGCTTCTCAATCTCGTCAGCATGAATCGTTTGTTTCTTTAAAGTAAAACCAATTACATGTACAACACGAAATAGTTCATCCTCACGTATCTCTAGTTCATACCGTAAAGTCATACCGGCAAAAAAGAAAAATGCTAGTGCATAAGCGACATTAGTCAAAGCAGTTGACTCTAATGCATAGGCATAAGTAATCGTTAAAATAAAGAGAAGAATCCAGAGAAATTTCGGCTCACTAGCCTTATAATTCATTTAGATCACGCCCCACTTTCTATTTAAGTCTCTATATACTATATCATTCCTCACAGCCATTTAGGTTTCAAATTGCTGTTTGATGCAACTAGAACGTTTTAACATCTAAAAAGAGGGGAATTTATAAGGAAAGAGTCTTTATAAGGAGGATGCCATGAACAATTACTCATTTATGAAAATACTCTTCACTAAGTTGAAGACGGATCCAGTATTGGACTGGGCCGCAACACTTGCCTATTATTTTATGCTCTCTATTTTCCCATTATTGATTTTCATATTGGCATTAGTGCCCTACTTCCGCTTTGATTTGGATACTGTTTATTCTTTTATTCATGACTATGTTCCTGAAGGACTCGCCAATGTATTAGGAACGACAGTGTTAGAAGTCATTTCAGAACCGCAAGGAGGCCTTGTCTCTTTTGGTGTAATTGCAACACTTTGGTCTGCTTCGAATGGGATGAACGCTCTTATACGGGCAGTTAACCGCTCGTATAACACTGAAGAAACACGGAATTTTATCAAGTTACGTTTCATGTCCATCCTCTTAACGATTTCAATGATTATCGTCATCGTTGTCACGTTATTGTTGCCTGTTTTTGGACATGTCATTATTGAATTGTTCGAAACGTACTTTTTCCTGCCGCACGAGACTGCAAACATATTAAATACATTGCGCTGGATTATCGGCATTGGCTTAATGACCTTTGTTCTAATGGTACTTTATAAAATCGCCCCAAATGTAAAGCTATCTTTTAAACAGGTTATACTTGGGGCAATCGTTGCTACTGTTGGTTGGCAAATTATTTCCGTTATTTTCTCTACATATGTTAGCAATTTCAGTAACTACACTGCTACATATGGAAGCCTCGGCGGCGTTATCATCTTAATGCTTTGGTTCTTTCTAACAGGACTTATTCTCGTTATTGGGGGCAAATCAACGCTGCCATGCATCAACACATCAAAAAGGAAAAGATTCTCTCTTAGAAATGTATAAAACCCTACTTTTTGGAGATGATGGTAGCAGAATGTACGGTTAACACTGTTAACTAATTTAATTGAGGAGATGACAGGGATGAACAAAACGGAACTAGTGCAAGCAGTAGCTGAACGGACACAGCTGACAAAAAAAGATGCCGGAAATGCTGTCAATGCAGTTTTCGATCTAATTGAAGAATCATTAGCTAAAGGGGAAACTGTTCAATTGATTGGTTTTGGTAACTTTGAAGTCCGAGAACGTGCCGCTAGAAAAGGGCGTAACCCACAAACCGGTGAAGAAATTGATATCGCCGCTACAAAGACCCCTGCATTTAAAGCAGGAAAACAATTAAAAGAATCTGTAAAATAATCAATATAAAAAACCTGATTCCATCGTCACTTCTTTCTGACTAGGAATCAGGTTTTTTCTACGCTTCTTGATAAGGATTAATCTCTTCTGGCTTTTGATACGTAACATATGTTTTTGCTAACATGTCGTGGATACTACGTTTATCTTTTCTAAATGCCACCATAAACGCACTGACAATGACAGCAATTCCAAGTGTAATGAGATACACAAAGCCTGCAACAACAACTCTTAGTAACATCGCTCCAATACCTGGATTTGATCCATCCAACATTACAATACGTATACCACAAAGTCTTTTCCCAACCGTATACCCATACCAAAATACAGGTAAAAGCAAACCATATAGTAAATTTAAGAGTCCATCGACGCCGTCTCTAGTTGTACCATCAAACCCTATCATTGCTCCTAAAATAAAAACGGTTCCTGAAATCAGCAACCCATCAAGGATATTGGCTGCAAGTCTAATCCAAAAGCCCGCGGGACGTTCAACCATCTCCATACCTCCTTTATGCTATCACTCATGTATATTCCATTATAACTCGATTATGAATTCAATGTACAACAGAAGCTATTTCGTTAACCTAATTAAAAATTATGTTGACAGTAAGTCTATTCCTGATTATTCTAATGTTAACTAATAACTATCACGAGGTGAACAAATTGAAATCTAAAATACGAACGACTGATTTGGTACTTGTTGCTATGTTTGCAGCACTAATGGCAATTGGGGCTAATGTAACATCATTTTTAGTAATAGGCTCTGTACCGATTACGCTACAAACTCTATTTTCCATTCTAGCTGGTGCTTTACTAGGGCGTCGTTTAGGAGCATTAGCCATGACCGTCTACCTCTTAGTTGGACTTGTTGGTTTCCCAGTTTTCGCCCAGTTCTCTGGTGGCCTTAGAACATTGGTCAGTCCTACTTTTGGCTTTTTGCTCTCTTATATACTTGTTTCTTATGTGACAGGTCTTATTATTGAAAAAAGCAAAGAAAAGAAATTAGCAACTTTCTTACTCGCTTGTTTTGCCGGTCTCATTATTAATTACGTTCTTGGTACTCATTATATGTATTTTGCCTTTCAAGTACTCGCAAATTTAGAGGCTGTTAGCTACACCATCGTTTGGTCTTGGATGGCAGCACCTCTTGTAAAAGATATAATATTAACGATTTTTGCCTCAGTACTCTCAGTTAGAATTTACAGTACCGTCAGAAGAAGCCAACACTCTCCTAAACAAATTGCTTAAAAGATTAGGGCGTCCCAAAAGGTCAAAAGCAGATCTTTTGGGACGCCCTATTTATTTCATTAAAGTAGAAGAAGCTCACCAGCCGCCCGCAGTAAGCGAAGTACATTTCCGGATCGTATGCTATGCATCAACTACGTTCGGATTTTTCAACTTCTTACGATACTTTTTTATAAAAACATCGCAGCCATCCAGCCGAAAATAAATAATGGAATGTTAAAGTGTAAAAACGTTGGGACACAGGTATCCCATATATGATTATGCTGTCCGTCAGCATTTAATCCAGCAGATGGACCTAACGTACTATCTGATGCCGGCGCACCTGCATCTCCTAACGCACCAGCTGTTCCAATAAGTGCAATGATTGCCAGTGGTGAAAAACCAGCTGCCATACCTAGCGGAACAAAAAGGGTTGCAATAATAGGGATTGTCGCAAAAGATGAACCAATTCCCATCGTGATAAACAAGCCTATCACAAGCATTAATAAAGCAGCTGCTGCTTTGCTGTCGCCAACAATATTAGATGTTTGTGTAACAAGTAAGTCGACATGACCTGTTTCACGAATAACCGCTGCAAACCCCGATGCAGTTAGCATTACAAAGGAAATAAACGCCATCATTTTCATTCCCTCTGTGACAACATTATCTGCCTCTTGCCATTTAAGAGCCCCACTTCCAATTAAGACAATTAACCCTGCCAAAGCGGCAATAATCATCGAATCAGATAACGTTTGGACAACCAACGTCGCCACAATAGAAACAACAGCTACCAAAATCGTGCGATTCGTATAGCTTTGCTTTTCAGAAGATCCCCCTATAATGTCACGATCTTCATACGTACGATTTTTTCGATACGTAAAGAATACGGCAATTAACAATCCTAGAACGAGTCCGATTGTTGGCAAAGCCATCGCCTTAGGAATGGAAGCCAATTCAACAGCAAGTCCGTTTTGCTCCATGTTATCTGCGATAATCCCATGGAAAATCGCTCCAAATCCGTAAGGTAAGAAAATATAAGGTGCTGTCAAACCAAATGTTAATATTGTTGCAATCGCCCGACGATCAACGCCTAGTTCATTTAAAATTTTTAAAATAGGCGGGATTAAGATCGGTATAAAAGCGATATGTATTGGTACAACATTTTGTGAGAAACAAGATACAAGAGCTAATAAAAAGAAAATAAGCGCTTTTGATAATGCCTTTTTCCTTGAATCTTCATTTCTCCCAACTAGTTTAATTACCCAATTCACCATGACTTCCGGCAAACCTGTCCGCGCAATTGCAACAGCAAACGCTCCAAGAAGTGCATAACTCAACGCTACGGTCGCACTGCCACCTAGTCCATTACTAAAAACAGTAACCGTTTGATCAAAGCCTAGTCCTCCTAGCAAACCTCCCACTAATGCCCCAACTGCGAGCGCTAGTACGACGTGAACACGAACTAAACTTAAAATTAACATTACAAGAACTGCTACTAATACTGCATTCACAACGACCAACTCCAAATCCTTTAACTTGCTAAATTACTAATATGATAAAGTACTAAACTAACGTAGCATTATAGTAGGATAGTTGTCAATGGCAATCTTTAGTAGAGTAAAGAGTTTTACGGCAACCTATGATCTTTGAACGAGCATTTCAACATAAAAAAGCCACCGAAAAAGGAAAAAACACGTACCTCTTTCAGCGGCCTTGAAATTTATTGATATATACTTGTCATCCATTCGACAATCCCTACATTCTCCTCACTTCGTAATTGTTCAACGTCACGATGACCTACAATCTTTCCATCCTTTATTAAAATGACTTCATCAAGTATCGCCTCGATTTCTTTGATTTCATGCGTGGCAATCAAAACAACTTGCTTCTCTAAATCAATAAAGGAGATCAAACCTCTTACGATTGATTCGCGGACCATCGGGTCAAGACCAGACAGTGGTTCATCCATCAATAGAACAGGTACTTCCCGTGCTAGTGTTAACACTATTTTCAAGCGACCTCGATTTCCTTTAGACAATTGTTTTAACTTTGCGTTACGATCTAGTTTCATAAACTCTCTTATTTGTTCTGCTTTTTCCAATTTAAAGTCCGCAAATTGCGTCGCATAGAAATCAATTGTTTGCCCTACATTGTAAAACCCGTAAAAAGCATCAAGTTCAGATAGATAAGAAACTTGATTCGCTAATCGGTTAGCTTTCGTTCCGTTAACGGTAACGATTCCCTTTGTAGGATGAGTGAGACCAGCTATTAACTTGAGCGTTGTTGATTTTCCACTACCATTCTCACCAATAAGGCCAATGATTTTCCCCGTTGTTAACTTTAAATCAACTTCCTTTAAAGCAGTCTTACTCATAAATCTCTTTATCACACGATCAAATATAATCATCTTTTTCCCTCCTCTACCGTCTCTAAAAATGCGAGAAGACCTGTTTGAATTTCTTTGTTCGAATAACCCATTTCATGCATAGCACTCACAAAAGCTGATATTTCCTCTTCCTTCATTTGCTCTCTCATTAACGTAAGGATCTCTTCCGTTTCTGTTACAAACGTACCTTGGCCACGTCTTGTCTCCACGATCTTCATCCCTTCTAATTCACGATATGTTCGTTGAACTGTATTTGGATTCACACTTGCTTGTATTCCCATTTCGCGGACTGATGGAAGTTTATCTCCTGGCATTAATTCCTTACGTAAGATCTGCTTTTTAATCCGCTCTGCTAATTGGCTATAAATAGGCTGTGATGAATGAAACTGCTCTGACATTATTTACACCTCAACTTTGCGATCAAGGAGCCACCAAGCTCCTAAGAACAGTAAAATGGCTACAACTGCTTCAAAGAAATAAAAACCTAAATAAAGAGAAATGTAACCAGCCTCTTGTATGACTTCAGTTCCAGTTTCGAAGTTAGTTGTTATGTTAATACTTTCAGTGATTCCTGAAAAATGTAACTCTCCCCATTGTGTCAACCAAGCATAAAGTCCCGTCTCTGTAAAAGCGCTATAGAGAGTCGTCGCAATGATGAAAATAACAAACGTCGAAAGAAAACTGACAAAAGATCCTAGATTTCGATTCAGAACTAAAAAGATGATCCAAAAGAACATAAAAACAATTGCAAAATGAACAGCAAGCAAAATCAAGTGGAGACCACCGAACATTCCTATCTCGGCAATATTAACGAATTGCAACTGTTCAGAAATGCTTACCGATTGATTAACTGCAATAAATAACGTTGTACCGGTAATGAAACAAGTAAAGAGCATATAAGCTAATGCAGACACTAATTTTGCTGAGAGAAGACCATAACCTGGCATCGGACTGTGTAACCATAAATGAAGGACTTTCCTTTCTGTTTGTAAACTATAAAGCAAGTAGTAAATCATATAGAATACTTGAATTCCTGTTGCAAACATTGCAACAAACACTACTGCTTCCCAACCAAATCCATTTCTAGACCCTAGATAGCTTGCAATTCCGATTACAACAAGAAATGCTATGATTGGGACAAGAAAAGCAGATAAACCAAGTCGTAATTCCTTTTTCATTAAACTAATCCATGCACTCATCATCTAACCTCCTACATTCACTGTATTAGTGTATTAAGTACATAGTACACTAATACACTATGTCAATTCAATAGGTGAATGCCTATTTCGAAAGAAAAAAGCTAGAGCATAATGATTATGCTCTAGCTTTTTCTCCCTTACCTTTATTCATGTGCAGCAATTTCTTGCTCAAGTAGTTCTAACATTTCACGCCCTTCATCACCAACAACTTCATCACGGAAGAAGTCACGAATTGGCACCGCAAGTTCACGGAATGCTTCGCGCTCTTCTTCTGTCAATTCAATCACTTCTGTTGGGTTATCTGTGTCATTTTTGATAAGGTCAAGGTAGCTTTCGTTCATTTCCTTCTGCATTTCGAAAACTCGTGGTTGCATTTCCTCTACTGTCTCATCAATTAATGCACGGACGTCTTCTGGTAATTCATTATAAAAAGTTGGATTTACAGTTGTCATCGCAACATAATTGTTATGATTTGAGATTGTCATATGATCTTGTACTTCATGGAATGATGCATCTTCAATAAAGAAGATTGGGTTTTCTTGGCCATCTACTACTCCACGGTCAAGTGACGTGTAAAGCTCAGACCAACTTAAAGGCGATGGATCAGCCCCATAGGCACGATACGATTCCATAATTAATGGTGACTCTTGAGTACGCATTTTAAACCCTCGGAAATCTTCAGGTGTGCGCAACTCACGGTTTCCTGTCCACTGCATTGCTCCTTCTGTAAAGAATGCAAGTGGTTTAATATCATGTGCTTCATACATACCAGCTAGCTGTGTATTCAACGCTTCACTTGTATTTAAGATTTCTTGTGTTTTTTCTTGGTCATCAGGGAAAAGGAATTGAAGAGCAAATACTTGACCTTCCGCTACCATCCCACCAGTGAATCCTGGTGAAACAATCGCAAATTCCAATAATCCATCTTGAAGCTGCTCAACCTGATCGACTTCACTACCTGGAAGCTCTCCAAACCCATAAACATCGATGTTAATTTGTCCATCTGATTTTTCATGAATAAGGTCTGCGAATTCTTTCGCGTATTCATACTGAACTTGACCTGGCTCCTCCTCTGTTGCAAATCTCCAATCATAGGTTGTTTCTCCATCTGTTCCTGCACTTTCACTCCCACATGCAGCCAAGGCTAATGTCAGTGCTCCTGCTACAGCAAATGATTTCCAGCTTCTTTTTTTAAAAAACATCAAATACCCCCTGTAATAGTAAAATCTATTAATAAGAAAGTTTCACTACAATAAAAACAGTGAAATTTCTTCAAATAGTATAATTAAGACCGATGCGATTAGTAGCATAATAATATAGGGCGGTGTTCCTTTAATAACATCTAAATACGATTTGTTAAACACCGCACTGGCGGTAAAAATATCTACTCCAAATGGCGGTGTGGCCGATCCTAAAGCAGCTTGGAATACGATGACAACCCCTAAATGAATCGGATCAACACCTGCCGCTATCGCTACTGGATAGAAAATCGGTGTTAAGATTAAAATAACGACGATTGGATCAATAAACATACATCCGATAAAAAAGAAAATCGCCACAATAATTAAAACTTGAAGAGCTGTTGGATCCGTTCCCAGTACCGATTCCGTTAGCGCTCTTGGTATCCTTGCGTATGAGATAAGCCATGAGAAAGCTTGACCGGCAGCAACAAGAATAAAGACCGCCGATGTCACAAGACCGGTCGATAATGCAATTCTCGGAATGTCTGGTAGTTTAATGGTTCGAAAGATTACTAGTTCTAGAATTAATGCATAAAGCACAGAAATACCTGCAGCTTCCGTCGGACTGAATATTCCGAAATATATACCTCCGACAATGATCACCGGAAATCCTAAGGGCAATAAGGCTTTAACCGTAACTTGTCTTCTTTTTTTCCAGCTGTACTTCTCTGCTAAAGGGATGTTGTAAATTTTCGCATGTATGTAACTATAAATGGCAAACATGAAGAAAATAAGTAACCCCGGGCCAATACCAGCAATAAATAAATCACCAACCGACACACTAGGTGCAGCAAGTCCGTAAATAATCATTCCGATACTTGGAGGAATGAGTAAGGCAATGTCACTAGCGTTAATAATTAACGCAATTGCACTCGAATCCTTATAGCCAACTGACAAGAGACGCTTACGCATTGGTGTACCAATCGCTACAACTGTCGCTTGAGTTGATCCTGAGATCGACCCAAATAATGTACATGCAGCTGCTGTCGTAATCGCATACCCTCCACGTAAATGACCAATAAACGCTCCAACAAAATCTAATAGCCGTTGCGATGTTTTTCCCGTAGACATAATGTCTGCTGCAAAGATAAACAGCGGAACCGCTAGTAGAACATAAGAGGAAATCCCCTCCATCATCTGTTGAACTACAAACATCGAGTTCACATTAGGTAAAAAGAAGAGTAATACGATTGAAGCAGCCATCATGGGGACCATCATTGGAAATCCCATTACAAGCAACACAATCATGACAATTAACATCGTTGCTATCATTCTTAAATTCCTCGCAGTCTATTATTTTTTCCCTTATTTGGTTGCTATGAATAATCTTTTTTATCCTGAGCCAAATAAACTTCTTTTTCTCTTATATTCACCCACATGTTTCGCAAGAATTGTATACCACCGAGCACGAAACCAATTGGAACAAATACAGCAAATAAATAAGCCGGTACTTGCATCGCAGTTGTAACTCGTCCGGAGGATACTAGTGACATGAAATATTGATAAGCAAATATAGACATAATGAAAAGAACAATAGCAGTAATTACGGGAATAAAAATAGCAAGAGCTTTCCTTATTGGAAACGGAGCAAGATCATAAAAAGCCGACATACTAATATGTCTTCCTTTTCTTGCGGCATAACTAATTCCCATGAAGGTAGCTACCGTAATCGCAAATCTACTAACTTCCTGCGAAAACGCCCAACTTGACCCAGTTATCGCTCGGCTCAACACATTACCAACAACCATGATGGCAATTAATATGATCGAATAACTTAAGATATGTTCTTCGATCTTTACAAGCCAGCGGTCAATCGTCCGCAACACGTTCAATGAATGGTCTCCCCCTTTCATATTTTTTCAAAGTTCTTTAGAAAAACTACATACTTAATATGATACTGGAAGGACTTTCCCAGCTCAAACACGATATACAGGCTTAAAATAGTCTGAAAACTTAAAAACTAGGCTGAGACTAACTGGCATGGCTGAACTTGCTTAATGCTCTTCTCAACGCTCGAATGGTCATTCATGCTCCAAAAATCCCAATATTTCCTTATCGAATTAAAGGGGTAATGAGCGAAAGGAAAACTAGGTGTCTCGTAGCTGAACTGATCCAGACGCTCTCTTACTACTTAAGCAAAAAAAGGGTGTGTCTGATTTTCAAGACACACCCAAGACTACTATAGAGGAAGAATAAAAAGGGAAAACCACCCTTTTTTGCGCTGATGCTTGGCATTGGCTCCTCTCGACACGCGTGTTCTTTGAGAAGACCGCTCAAAGAACACTTAAGAGATTGTGTCGGTTCCGCTCAATGCTTCGAGGAAGAATAAAAAGGGAAAACCACCCTTTTTATTCTTCCTCTTTATTAATCACTACCTGTGCTAGGGTTCTTGCCATGGCTCCGGTTCCTCCTAGGGGGCCTAGGTTTGAGGGTTTGGATTGCCAGGCTGTGCCGGCGATGTCGAGGTGAACCCAAGGGGTGTCTTCGGCGAATTCTCCGATGAAGAGGCCTGCCGTAATGCTTCCAGCTGGACGTCCTGGTGCATTATTTAAATCTGCCACATCGCTCGAGCGGAGCAAGTTCTTGTAAGGTGCATAATTCGGTAAGCGCCATATCCATTCTCCCGTTTCTGCTGATGCTTCTAGAACATCCTCCATTAATGCTTCATTGTTTGTTATCGCTCCTGTCGTGCAATTACCTAGTGCAATAATCACAGCACCAGTCAAGGTTGCCACGTCAATTAATGATGTCACTCCTAGTTGCTTGGCATAAGTAACACCATCAGCTAGGATGAGTCGTCCTTCTGCATCGGTGTTACGTACTTCGATCGTTTTTCCACTTAGCGAACGAATGACATCGCCTGGCTTCAATGCAGAACCGTTTAATAAGTTCTCTGAAGAAGGGATTACTGCTAAAACATTCGTTTTCGGTTTCAATGTTCCAATGATGTCCATTGCTCCTAAAACCGCGGCAGCTCCTCCCATGTCCATCTTCATCTCATGCATGTTTTCACGAGGTTTAATCGATATACCACCAGAGTCAAAGGTCAAGCCCTTGCCAACGAAACCGATTAACTCATCCGATTGTTCATTCCCCTTGTAGGTTAATACGATCATTTTAGGAGGTTGATCACTACCTGCAGCAACAGCAAGCAATGCTCCCATTCCTAACTCTTCCATGTCTGCTCTTTCAAGTATTTCATACTCAAATCCATGTTGCTTAGCAAGCTCGATCGCTTCTTCAGCTAAATCCGTAGGTGTCATTAAATTTCCAGGTATGTTGACTAGTTTTCGTGCTCGATTTGTCCCCATTCCATACGTATAACCTGTATGAACTGCCTCCATAAGTGCTTCTATGTCTTTTCCATATATTGTTACATTTTCAATTGCTACATCAACTTCATTTGTTTTTTCTTTATAATGGTCTACTTCATATAAACCTAAAGCTAGTCCTTCTCCTACTAATACCGCTGCGTCAATCGATTCAACTGAATCAGATGCAGCAAAACTATTTAGTAGCACACCAAGTTTTGTTACTTTGTCTGTTCTAATTTGTTTCCCAAGAAGCGCCATTTTTTCACGCAATACTTCCGTTGAATACTCCTTTTTTTCACCTAGGCCGATAATGTAGATAACACTCGCCTTCACTTGGCCGAGTGTATACATTTTCTCAAGCTCTCCTTTAGCCCTTTTTATGTTTTCAATTTGTCCATTAACAGTTTCGTTAAGTGTAACAACGTCTTCTTGTAAAGATTCATTCTGAAATACACCCAGCACAAGGGCATCATGGTCTGCTTGTAGATCGAAATTCTCTAAAATGGTAAACATTCGATTTCAACTCCTCATCAGTATGTATGCTTTTATTATACATACTTCCTATACTATTTCGAGTAACGAAAAGAAATTTCTACCGATAATATTTCAATCGTTAACGAACACTAATAAAAAAGAAGGTAATTTATGATATAATAAATGACAATCTTATGCGTCATTTGATGTTTTAAAAAGCAATCTTACTTCTTAGTTTTAATTAATAGTAAAAAGGTAAAAGGTACAAAGAAGGTTGTTCAACTTTCTCACATTTTATCCTTTAAGAATACTCTTACTTGTTAGAAAGGACGTTTTATCAACAATGGAAATCTTCCAAAACTTCCCTTTATGGGCTGCCCTTTTTGCGATTGGCTTTGCTCAATTTGTCAAAGTTCCTCTCGCATTTATTGCAACACGAAAATTAGAATGGTCTTTGCTTACAAGTACAGGAGGAATGCCAAGTTCACATTCCGCCGCTGTTACAGCCGTTTCTACAGCTATTGCCATTGAGTTCGGACTTGATTCATCAGTTTTTGCTATTGCAGCTGTATTCGGAATTATTGTTATGTTTGACGCAACAGGGGTAAGACGTCATGCAGGTTATCATGCAACGGTACTCAACCAACTGGTCACTGATTTTAATAAACTAGTTGAAGAAGTTAAGTCTTGGCCTCAAAAAGAAGAAACGGAAAAACGAAAAGAATTGAAAGAATTATTAGGACATCAACCCATCGAAGTTTTCTTTGGTGCTCTACTTGGTATTATCCTCACATTACTTCTTCATGTGATCGTTCATTAACATAGAGGCTGATCCCACTTTAAGAGAGAGGAGACTAAATATGAGAATCGTTTCAATTTGCCCGAGCAACACAGAATTGCTCGCGTATTTAAACCTTCTACCACAATTAATAGCGGTCGATGATTTTTCTGATTGGCCCAAGGTCGTTCATGGTCTTCCAAGACTTGGACCCGATCTTTCCATTAGAATGGATGAACTAGAGGCAATGGAACCTGACTTAGTCATTGCCTCTCTTAGTGTGCCAGGAATGGAAAAAAATGTAGATGAATTAATCAAAAGAGGAATTCCTCACGTTGTTTACAATCCAAACTCACTAACTGATATTAGAGATAACTTATTGGACCTTGGGAAACGAACAAATAAAGAACAAGAAGCGTTCGAAATTACCGAAGCGTATGATCGCTTTATCTATACATACCGTGAGAAGTCAAAACTTGTAACAAAAAAAAGCCTCTACTGGGAATGGTGGCCTAAACCAGTTTTCACTCCTGGGGCTAAAAACTGGTTAACGGAAATTAGCCAATTAGCCGGCGGGCGCAACGTTTACGATCATGTTGATTTAGCAAGTGTTCAGACCGATTGGCAAGATGTCTACGATCATAACCCTGATCACGTTTGTTTAGCATGGGTCGGCGTTCATACGAAGAAAGTGAAGCCTAACATCCTTTGGAAGCGTCCCAACTGGTCTAATTTAAAAGCATTACAAACGAACCAAGTTCATGTGCTAGAAGAGGAACTCTATTGTCGTCCGTCACCTCGCTTACTTCTCGGGTTACAGAAGCTTGCCTCGTTACTCCATCCCGATGTAATGCCTAACGATGATGGTCTTGATCCATTGCTTGACGCAACCATAAAAAAAGAAGAATGACGTGCATCGTGCACGTCATTCCTCTTTTTAATGGTTCATTTGATTACGGAAAACTTGAACAGCGTCATCTTCATTCATGCTTATTAATTCTTCCTCTGTTAAGCTTCCGTCCCCTTCTTTTACTAAATAAACTTCTACTTCCTGTTTGCCCCATTCATTAAATACTTCGGTAACTGTGTCATAATAAAGATCAATTTTGTTTCCTTTAATAGCAGATCCTGTATCTGCCACAACGCCATAACCATATCCAGGAATAAATAATATCGTCCCAATTGGATAGACATTTGGATCAGCTGCTATCGTTGAGTATAAATCACGCTTCACTTCTACTCCTGAGAAAGTAATTCCATAACCTGGATGCCCAGGATTTTTCCCTGTTGACTCATACCCAGCGGTATAGCCTGTAGCCACAACAGTATGGGACGGATATTGTGACCAATCAATAGCCTCTTCCAGCGAAACTGGCTCAGATTCGACTACTTGAGACTTGGACTGCTCCTCCAATTGAATAACAGGCAATGATTTCGGTTGTAACGAACTTTCTTTAAACTTGTTATCTTTTACAGGATAGAGCTGCTCTTTTAAACTTGATTCGGTATTGCTTAAAGCCCATTGTTTCAGTTCTGCAGCACTTACTCCAGAGAACGTACTAAACGTTGTGAATAATGCCATTACAAATAAGCCGCTCATTAGAACTCTACGACTAATTGTTTTCAGGTTTACCACAATTTTCACTCCTCTCATGAGAACAGCATTTCCTGAGAGGTATGCAAATATACAAATTAATTGATGGAAAATTTAAACAATAAAAAAAACATCGTCTATGTTTTCCAAGAACTAATAACTAAAGCAACTATGACTGACCAAAAAAAAAGCTCCCATCCGGAAGCTTTCTTAAAACATTTGGTATCCTCTAACTCGTAGCATCTTAATGACTACACCTGCGACAATTGCACCTATAAATCCTGAACCTAATACTAAAATATCTACTAAATGCAAAGCTAGCAATTCAGATCCAAGCAATGAAAACGATGCAACTGGTGCTGTGAAATAATCAAAAAACGCCACATTATCAACGATCAATATAACAATAATTGGATAAGCTAAAGCCATAATCCATGTAGAACGTAATACCATATTTAATAAAAATCCAATTCCAAAAAACAAAATTAGAAATAATACCATCGATATAATTAATTGTGGTAAATTCAACGTCTTGCACCCCCATATCCTTATTAAGTTTACTGAACAGTCGAATGTTTAGTCAACTATCGGGGATGACATCTTTGTGGCATTTTTTAATCATACTCTTTTGAACGAAGAAAAGGCGTTTAAAACTTTCTGTTTCTATACGCCTCCACTGCTCTTATTTAGATGGTTGTTCTTGCCCTTTCCCCTCACACTGATAACATGTTTCACTTCCACCTAAGAGAAGCTGAAAATATCCAGTCCCATGACAGTACGGGCAGTGTTCTTCTTTATGATCTGTAAAAAGTGTACGATTCATCTCAAAACACTCCTCAACATTTTATAAGAGTATATTATCAGAATTATATAATAATTAAAAGTCTGTAAAATAATCTGACCTTTTGATGTAAGCGTAATCAATCATATTTTTCATTATATTATTTATGTTTTCTTATAAATTAATACGTAATAAAAAAGACAAATGCAGGTAGCATTTGTCTTTTCTCGTATAAAATTGAGGGCACCTCAATTACAACCGGCATTGAGGAAGTGCGCCTCAATTGCCTTGTTACATTGGGTTCTTACCGCGTTTTAGGACTAGTCCTGGGCCGCCTAATAAGAATAGGTAACGGTTGTCGATCATTTTCTTCATAAAGTTTGCTGAAGATCCGAATAATTTTCTCGATCCAACTACTCCAATTGCTTCCTTGCCTCCAAGTGAAGCTACTGTACCTTTAATATCTGGCTTGAATGTTTTTAAAGACTCTCCTTTAATAAGAGCTTTGATGTTATTAGCACATACTTCAGCCATCTGCATCGCAATTTGTGCAGTCGGTGGATATGGACGATTGATTTCTTCATTAATAAGAAGTGCACAGTCTCCGATGACAAAGATTTCATTATGACCAGGAGCACGTAAATCTAAATCAACTTTAATGCGTCCACGCATTGCTTCAAAACCGGATTTTTCAATGATTGAGCTTCCGCGTACACCGGTTGCCCAAACGATTGTTTCTGCTTTGATTTCATCTCCACTTGCAAGAGTAACACCTGACTCAGTCACTTCTTTAATTGGACAGTTGATTTTAAATTCAACGCCACGGCTTTCAAGAAGGTTCATTGCATATTCAACTAACTCCGGATCAAATCCTGGAAGGGCTGTTGGAGCAGCCTCAATTACGTACATTTTTACTTTTTCACGTGGCACATCATAGTGAGCACATAGCTCAGGTAGACGCTCAGAAAGCTCACCAATAAATTCAATCCCTGTGAAGCCTGCACCAGCAACGATGAATGTCAATAGCTCGTCTTGTGGTTCTGCCGTGTTGTTATATTTTGCAAACATGTACTCAATATGTTCCTTCACTTCACGCGCACCATTAACAGTCCACTTGCTAAATGCATGTTCGTGAACACCTGGAACTCCAAACGTTTCCGCTTCCGCACCTAGTCCAACTACAAGGTAATCAAACTCAAGTTCACCATTCTCAAGCACAACTTTCTTTTCTTCGCGTTTGATTTCAACAACGATATCTTTAACAAATTTAATTCTGTTTAGGTCAAGAACACTAGCAATAGGCATACGAGTGCGCTCTGGAGAAAGAGTACCAGCAGCCGGCTCATGTAACCAAGTTGTTTGATAGTGATAATCATGCTTATTCACTAAAGTGATATTAGCATCATTGTGACCTAATTGTTTTAATAAACGAGTTGCAGTAATCATTCCTGCATAACCAGCACCAAGAATCACGATGTTTGGCTTTTTCATTTTCAATCACTTCCATATTCTTTATTTTTTTCTCTTGTAAAAAAAGCTCCCCCGATATTGTGATTTATTTCACGAACTGTGGTATGACGAAACAAAAATTTCATAAAATAATTTCGGAAAGTAGTCACAAAATACACCCTTAATGATATGGCTTTTCCACTTTTTTTTCAACAGTCTTTTTCATTTTTTGTACTACCATTTTCTATTATATTAGTTTTACTTGTTTTTAATGTAAACGAAACCAATATAATTATACCTTTGCTTTTCTAACCTTTCTTTTTCCAGAAGATATGCCTATAATGAACCTATACCCGACTTTATTTGGAGGTGGAGCATGATGACAAACATTGAAACCTACGATATTACCATTATCGGTGGTGGCCCAACAGGCTTATTCGCAGCGTTTTATGCTGGAATGAGACAAGCAAAAGTAAAAATCATAGAAAGCATGCCTCAATTAGGCGGACAACTCTCTGCCCTGTACCCGGAGAAATACATCTATGATGTAGCCGGTTTTCCGAAAGTCAAAGCTCAAGAACTCGTCGACAGCCTTGAACAACAAGCAAAACAATTCAATCCAACCATTGTACTTGAGCAATCTGTAAAAGAGCTCTCGCAACAAGAAGATGAATCCTACATAATTAAAACCGATAAAGAAACACACCTATCAAAAGCGATTATTATAACCGCAGGTGCAGGCGCATTCCAACCTAGACGTTTAGAAGTTGAGAAAGCAGACTTATACGAAGGAAAGAATTTACATTACTTCATTAAAGATTTAAGTGAGTTTACAGGCAAAAAAGTTCTTGTGTGTGGAGGAGGCGATTCTGCGGTTGACTGGTCACTTATGCTAGAGCCAATTGCTGAAGAAGTAACATTAATTCATCGCCGAGACAAATTCCGTGCCCATGAACATAGCCTTGATCTCCTTAAGCAATCAAAAGTAAATATTCTTACTCCATTTGAAATAAAAGAGCTTATTGGAAACGAGGATGTCATCGAACAGGCTGTAATTAAAGAAATTAAAGGCGACGTCGAAAAAACGATTGATGTTGATGCTGTCATCGTAAACTTCGGCTTCGTTTCTTCCCTTGGCCCAATCAAAGAGTGGGGTTTAGAAATTGAACGCAACTCCATTGTTGTCAATTCAAAAATGGAAACAAACCGAAAAGGCATTTATGCCGCTGGTGACGTATGTACTTATCCTGGAAAAGTAAAGCTAATCGCAACTGGCTTCGGTGAAGCACCAACAGCAGTCAACAACGCTAAAGCAGCGATCGATCCAAACGCCAAACTCTTCCCAGGCCATAGTACTAGCTTGTTCTAGAAAATCTTGGCTTCTGCCAGACAATTGATAAAGCCTCTGCACTCATACCCTCCTCTATCCGGAACCTAAAGATATGTATGCAGAGGCTTTTTTCTTTTCCATATAAAAAAACTTACCTAACGATGATTTCATCATTAGATAAGCCTGAATTTAAAAAGGATTAGCAATCCTCTGGTGTACCAGCATTTGTCGCAGTGCGGAATGAAGTACCACAGCCACAAGAAGCGATCGCATTTGGATTATCGATTGTAAAGCCTCCACCCATCATGTTTTGCTTATAATCCACTACAAGCCCTTTAATAATAGGTTCACTTTCTTTATCAATTAAAACAGAGAGACCATTTACATCGAGCAGTGTGTCTTCTTCATGCTTTTCTGTATCAAAACCCATACCGTATGAAAGTCCGCTACAGCCGCCACCTTTTACACCGATACGAAGCATTAGATTAGAATCTCCTTCTGCTTCCATCATATCTTTAATTTGGCTAACTGCTGCATCAGTTAAAGTAATCATGTCATCCCTCCTAATCGCCTGTTACGATTAGTATACCCTTTCGCATCTTGAACCTCAAGAGATCTACTCGCGGATTTATCTCAATACGATAATGTATTTGTCCAATTAGGGGATACTTCAAGTAGAATCATTTTATTATGTGCACGATCTAATTCTTGACTATAACGAAGCACGATAGGATGACTCATTCCGTATTGTTCTGCTGCTGTTACCATCTTTTTACGAAGTTCTTCAATTTTTTCTAGACAAGATTCTTGATTCAATACTCTGTTCATCTCCATCACCTCTCCACATAGCTTGTCTCATTCGTACACTTCAGTTTAGCATTAAACTAATAGTACCAAATACTCGAATTTAAAGGCAATACTTTATCACCTAAAAAAAGGATTTTTTCATTAAAACTGACAAATTTACGTCTTTTTCCTTTGCCTTTGTTTTCCAAGTATACTTTCTTTCTTTAATACTGTTCTGATAGTATAATAGTAGACAATTCTGAAGGAATATATTCCTTTAGTAAATAAATTCTATAAAATAATGTGAATTTCCTTCTTAAAGTCGATATTCCTATAGAAATTGTCACGGTTATTTTATGAAAAAATGGAGGCGCAAGATAATGGCAACAATTTTAACTGATACGAAACTGCAAGCTATTGCAGAAAAAGTTAATCACGGCGAACGTCTCACAATAGAAGATGGTCTATATTTATTTGAGAGCCCTGATTTGCTCGGGATTGCACAATTAGCAAACCAAGTAAATTATAAGAAAAACAGAGATAATGTCTATTTCATTGAAAACATGTACATTAATCCGACGAACGTATGTGAAGCAAACTGTGGTTTCTGTGGATTTAAAAGAAAGCCTGGACAAGAAGGCGCATACACAATGGATAGTGATGCACTGCTAGAATATGTTGAAAAGCGTTGGAATGACAATATTCGTGAATTCCATATCGTAGGGGGACATAATCACGAAGTTCCCTTTGATTATTACTTAGAAACAATTCGTACGTTGAAGAAGCACTATCCTCAAGTAACAGTCAAAGCTTACACTGGTGCCGAAATTGAATTTTTCTCTCGTATTTCTGGTTTATCAATGAAAGAAGTACTTGAAGAACTTATCAAGGCCGGACTTGATACCATGCCAGGTGGTGGTGCTGAGATTTTAACTGAGCGTTATCGTTTAAAAATGAGCCCGGACAAAGCTTCAACTGATCAATGGTTAGAAGCTCATGAAATTGCTCACAACCTAGGTCTGAAAACACATGCGACGATGCTTTATGGTTCGATTGAAACAAAAGAAGAACGATTAATACACATGGATCGCTTGCGCCAGTTACAAGATCGTACAAACGGATATATGGTGTTCATCCCGCTTGCTATGCAGCCACGCAGTATTAACGCTGGCCTTAAACGTCGTACAACCGCTTACGATGACATGCGGACATTAGCGATTAGCCGTTTAATGTTAGATAACTTTGATCATATTAAAGCATATTGGATTAATATCGGAGTTCAATTAACCCAAATGGCACTTACATTTGGATCAAGTGATATACACGGTACTTTAATTGAGGAGCGTATCTCACACGCTGTCGGCGCCTTAACTTCTCAAGGAATTACACGTGAAGAACTTGTTTACTTAATTAAGAGTGCTGGCAAAATACCAGTAGAACGAGATACATTCTATAATACGATTAAAACATATTAATCACTCCGAGATGGTTCTTTAGTCCCGAAGAGCCATCTTCTTCTTTCCTCTTACCCTTACATAGTCATTTAGACCTCTTTTTATAAATTTACCCATCCAATTATTTTCTGATAATTCACTCCCTAATCTCTACCCATTCTTGACCATTTGACACCCTCTGACAAAAACCTATTTTCTCTCTAGTCATTTAGAAACCCGAAATAGTTAAAGGAAAATGAGTTGATCTAATCTTAACAGCTTGTCCTCTTCCAACTTACAATTAATTTGTAAGATTATCTTAAAGACTAAAGGGAGGAAGAAAAATGAAAATGATGGGGAAAAACGTCTTAACCGTTTCATTAGCAAGTGTACTTGCACTAGGTGCTCTATCAACAACTGCTTTACCAGTAGGTGCTGTTGGAAATGGCCCTAACTACAATGGAAACGAATCTATTCAAACTTCCATGTTAACTACATATGAGGAAATGGTTGATTATTTAAAAAAGCAAGAAGCCCGTCAAGAAGCAATGAAACTTGAAGTTATTGGACAAAGTGTGAAAGGCCGCGATCTATACGCTGCAAAATATATTTCTAACGAAGAAAATCCAACCATTGTGTTTGTAACACAACAGCATGGAAATGAACAATTAGCCACTGAAGGCGCACTAGAATTTATTAAACATTTAGGCACCGGCAAAACGAAGAATGTATTACAAAACGTCAACATCATCGTTGTTCCAATGTTAAACGCCGATGGTGCAATGGGCGATGTCGACTTTTCAACAAATGATTATGTTGCAGCTGGTGGCCGTCATTTAACTCGTACAAATGCAAACGATGTTGACCTAAACCGAGAACATGCTAAGGAAATAATAGACATGGAACCAGAAGCAAGAGCTTTCTATGAGAATATTTTAGAGAAATATAAAGTTGATTATTTAATTGATTTACACCATCAAGGAACACAAAGTGCCATTAACGATCAATATGTTTCGGGCTCAATCCTATATCCTACGAACCCAAATGTCGATCCTGCTGTAGTTGAAAAGTCTAGACAATTAGGGGCTGTTGTTTATCACCAGATTGAATCAAAAGGCTGGGGTCTTTTAGGAAAGTATAATGGTGGCACCGGCTCTAACATTGGTCGAAACGGAATCGCCGAAAGATATAACGTTGCTACGCTATTATTTGAGATGCGCGGAATGTCTGACCATTTTTACGAACCATATGTATTAGGTCAAAAAAGCAATGGTTATTTAATCAGGCAATCAGTAGAAACACTGGATGCAGCTGTGAAAGCAATCGCCGATGGTTCCATCGAAAACGTTGATACCAGTTTCTGGGATACCCTTCCATTCCAAAGAAATAAAGCTTCGGAAGAAGAAGGCGAATAACAGCAAAGAATCATATTCTATCTATAGACACACATTATATTTTGCAAATTACAAGAGGCCCTGAGTGTTTGAAAAAACTCAGAGCCTTTTTTTAATCCTTTACTTTCGTCCAAATACACCTTCACAAATAATTTCCGCTGCGCCTTTCATAAGGACATGTCCATTTTCTTGCCACGTAATCGTTAAATCACCACCAAGTAGATGGACTATAACCTCTTCCCCTTTTTGACAATGTCCGTTTAGAACAGCTGCAACGACCGCTGCACATGCGCCTGTACCGCAAGCTTGTGTAATTCCAGATCCTCGTTCCCATACACGGAAATGTAGTTCATTTCTTGAAACAACTTCAACAAATTCAACATTAACCCAATCAGGGAAGCGCTCATCTTTCTCCATTTTTGGCCCTACTGAGTCAACGGGAGCTTCCTCGATCTTCTCTACAAACATAACAGCATGCGGATTTCCCATTGAAACAGCCGTGACTTCAAGTTGAGTATCATCTAACTGAAAAGGTTCTGCCACAACCTGATCTTGTTGATCACCCAGCATCGGAATTTGCTCCCTAGCTAATATTGGTTCCCCCATGTCTACTGACACTGTATGAACACGATCCCCTTCTACGTGAACGGTTGCTTCTACTAACCCACCCAGTGTTTCAATTTGAAACGTTTTATCATTAACATATCCATGTTCGTAGGCGAATTTAGCCACACAGCGTAACCCATTTCCACAATTCTTTGCTTCTGAACCATCGCTGTTAAACACACGCATTTTTACAGGAGCTATTTCAGAGGGACACACAAGGATCATCCCGTCAGAACCAATCCCTTTATTTCGATCAGATACTTCAATCGCAAGTGGGGAAAGCTTGTCCTCATCAAACGTTTGTTTAAACATATCGACATAAATATAACAGTTTCCTAAACCATGCATTTTCGTAAATTGCAATCTACTCAATCCTTTCTTAAACGCTTATCCGTCCAAAAATAATCGTCATCCGCTTCAAGAATTGTTAACTTACCACGACAACATGGCATAATTACTACCGTTTTAATTCCTTCACGAGCACGTTCATACTCGGACTTTTTTATATTAGTTAGAACATTTTCTTCAACACAAAATGGACAATTTTGAAAATAAATATCATTAAAAAGCTTTTCATAAGGCCATGTATTGATAAATGGAATTACATTCAATTTCTCACACTACTTTCCATTTCGGTATGGTTTTCAGTGGCTTCACTCATTGTTCGAGATTTTTAAAAAAGGTAAAGATCGACCTTTTATTTCGGTGTCAATGGCTACGCTCACTGCGCGTCCCTTTGAGAAAACCGCTCAAAGGGACTTAAAACCTTGCAGTGGCTTCGCTCATTGTTCGAGATTTTTAAAAAAGGTAAAGATCGACCTTTTTTAAAAATCTCTCTAAAACATTGGGTTTTCTTCTAGAAATGTGTATATATTTTCAACGAGTTCTTCGTTTGTTTCGCCGGATACGTATTCTCCATTTACAAGGGCAAATGGTTCGATGGCGCAATTTCCACAGTTGCTTAGGCAGCCATATTCAATTATGTCTAAATTGGGGTCTTTTTCGAGTTCTTCCATTGCTTTTTGTGTTCCGCTTGCTAAGTTACTTAAGCAAAATTCAATTATTGGTCTCATTATTTCACCTCTTCTATCTTCTCTAATGCTACTCCCGAGTGGAATAGAAGTCAATTGTCGTGTTTCAAATCTCTCTTTATAAAAAGGGTTTCAAAAAAATTCACAAATTTGTTGTTATTTTTCTTATTCCTCGTTATAATCAAAACTGACCAGGGTCACTTTTTGTTAGGAGATATGCGATGGATGAATTAGATAAGAAATCGAAAACAAAAGAACGAATTGAACAAGCTGCTTTGGCACTCTTTCGTGAAAAAGGCTTCTCTCGCACAACCGTTCAAGAGATAACGAATGCTGCGAACGTGGCCAAGGGGACTTTTTTTAATCATTTTCCTACGAAGGATTCAATCATGCAATCACTTGCAACCGAACGTTTACAAGCGGTTATGCCTTACATACGACAATCGCACTTTAAAAATAGACCACTATCAATTCGTTTACGATCCTATTTACAATTTATTTTAACCGACTTTGATCAATATCCATCTTTAACAATCGAAATGTGGAATCACGTTTTAAAAGAACAAACGATTCTTTTCACACATTGGCATGAACTGTTAGTAGATGCCAAAACTAAAGAGGAAGTTAAATCAACTGCCTCTGTTTTTACGTGGACTCATATCATTCATAGTTTGATCTCACATGGTATTCAATCGTTTGCTACTGAACCGACAAAGGCTCTTTTGCTTGAAAATGTAATGACTTTGGTCGACAGCAGTCTTGAAGCAATTATCGAAAAAAGGGGATATTCGCTTATGAAAAAGCTAGTAATTTTAGGTGGAGGGTACGGCGGTATGCGCGTATTACAGCGTCTTTTGCCTGAGGGACTACCAGAAGATGTTGAAATCACATTAATTGACCGTTTGCCTTATCACTGTTTAAAGACAGAATACTATGCGTTAGCAGCTGGAACCGCTGCAGACCATCATCTTCGTGTAGGCTTTCCTGAAGATGCTAGACTAACAATCAAATATGGCACCATTAAAAACGTTAACTTAGAAGAAAAAATGGTTGAACTCACAGAAGGAGATTTCATCCCTTACGATAAATTAATTATTGGTCTTGGCTGTGAAGATAAATATCACAATGTCCCTGGAGCTGCAGAGCACACTCACAGCATCCAAACAATGGATAATACAAGAAGAACGTATGAAACCCTTAATAATATTCGTCCGAATGGAGTCGTTTCCATTGTCGGAGCTGGGTTAAGTGGAGTTGAATTAGCAAGTGAATTAAGAGAAAGTCGTCCTGATTTAACGATAAAGCTTTTTGACCGTGGCGAGATTATTTTATCTATGTTCCCTCGTAAACTTAGCACATACGTACAAAATTGGTTTATCGATCATGGTGTAGATGTGATTAACAAATCAAATATTACCAAAGTAGAGGAAGGCATTCTCTATAATCACGACAAACCTATTGAATGTGATGCTATTATATGGACGGCAGGTGTTCAACCAGTTGAAGTCGTTCGTAACTTAAATGTTGAAAAGGACAATCAAGGTCGAGTCGTCTTAACACCACAACACTTCCTTCCAACCGACGAAGATGTATTTGTAGTTGGTGACTGTGCAAGCCTACCACATGCTCCAAGTGCTCAACTAGCAGAAGGACAAGCAGAACAGATTGTCACGATCTTGAAAAAACAATGGGCTGGTGAACCACTTCCGGAAGAACTGCCACGTATTAAGTTAAAGGGTGTTCTAGGTTCATTAGGGAAAAAGCATGGCTTCGGCTTAATGGGCGAACGAACTTTACTTGGTCGAGTTCCTCGAGTTCTTAAAAGCGGTGTTCTTTGGATGTATAAATATCATTCAGGTTCGTAATGAACCAACTTATTGAGATATAAGGGCTGTTTCAATAGTTCTACAGGTCACTGAAGAACCCACTTCTCTCAATGCTTTTGAAAAAAATGCAACGAGCAGGGGCGTCTCAAAAGGTCAAACTAGACCTTAGAGACGCCCCTTTTTCATTTATACTTCTACGAGCGAATAACCTTGATGCATTTGCTCTTCTCCACGATTCAAAAATAATAAAGCTTCCTTAAGTGCGGCCATAGCTTGATTGTAATTTCCTGCCTCCAGTAGATCTAATGATTCTGAAATTCTTACATGACTTTGTTCAATATCGTTCGTACCTCGCACAAAAAACATATGTGCTTCTTCAAAACGACTTGGCACATTTTCAAATTCACGTAAACTACTTGCATACAAATAGACAGAGTTATTTTCGCCACGCGCTTCGTCAATCCAGCTTTGGTTCTGTTCAAATTGAGATAAATGAACTTGTAGCCCTCTTAGAGCCGCATCAAACCGTGGCATAATTTGACCAATGTCTTCTACATATTCTTCATTCAACCCATCTTGATTTTCTAGAACTTCAACGGGGCGTGTTTGCTCACTTTGCACTTCTAAACCATTGATATCAGCAACTTCTTTCGTAAAAGGCCCCATAATAGATAAAAGTATTGTCATTACAAGTAGTCCATACCCAAAACTTGCAAGACCCATCTTCCACCGTTTTTTACTTCTATATCCTGGAATTTTCATAAAATGCTCACCTAACATGTATGTTTTTGTTTTAGTATTTCACTAACTTTAAGAGCTATTCTTTTTTTCTCTTTTTGAGTAAATTAGGCTAACCTTCCTAGTTAGTTGACCATATACTATTATGACTCTACACATAATTTAGGCGAGGTGCTTGCAATGAGTAATATGGTGTTCTATAAAGGACCAGGGAATCCCTCTAATAATAATATAAACAAGGTGATTGCAGAGATCAATCAACTTAAAAAAATCAATAATCAACCAGACCATAGTGCATTATTAAGTCAAATTGAATTTCTCATCTCTCAAAACTCAGAAGAAGCCATTCAACAATCTGTACAACCACATCTTGAAGAACTAGATAATATGATCATACAACTAAAATCTGAGCTTACTTCCTATGAAAGAAATACAAAGAAATTGATCCGAAAAGCTTCTACAAAAGCTGCAAAAAAAGCTGCAAGGAAAGCCGCTAAGAGAGCCGCTAAAAAAGCGAGAAAAACGACTGCCCATCAAATAAAAAAATCACTTAAAGCAACTACGACCTCTGAAGTATTCACGATCGACGAGATCGATGAATTTACCAATGATCAATCTTCTCCTGCTGATGAAAAGTAACGTCGAAAAGTAAAAAGCTGCTGACTACACCCCGTCAACAGCTTTTTTTCTTTCCCCTTACTCATTCGATGCGTGCTCAATTTTCTTGAAAACCTCTTTTAAATTAGGATTGCCCTCTGCAATGACCTCGTTTCCTAACACTACTAATGGATAAAAGAACTCATCTGCCTTTATTAATTCCGCATATTTGATGTGAACTTCTTTTTCTCCTGGAACATCGATATCTATGTACTCAAACTGAAAATCAAGCTCAGGGAACTTTCGCAGAACAGCAGCCTCAAGCCATTCCATCGTCTCTTTTGCACTAGGAAGGTGAATGCAACTCGCACATTTTTCTTCCGCTCCATAGACAGTTATTTTAAGATTATGCTCCTCCACCTCATGAACCACCTTTCTTCATTTCATTAGTCTTATTATATTATACTTACTCATAATTGGATATCGCTTAAGATTCATGTTCAAAGAATCCTGAAAAGCTCTTGCCAATTTTTCACTTCTACAAGCGCACAAAATCAAGCTTATTCATGGATTTTTTTTTGAAACACCATTATAATAGTAAGTAGAAAGGAGTTGTTTTAAATGGCTACTGAAATGGTTGAACAAGTTAGTGAAGTATTAGATAAGCTTCGTCCTTTCTTGCTACGTGATGGCGGGGATGTTGAACTCGTTGACGTAGAAGATGGCATTGTAAAAGTACGTCTTCTTGGCGCTTGTGGTTCATGCCCAAGTTCTACTATTACGTTAAAAGCAGGTATTGAACGAGCTCTACTTGAAGAAGTTCCTGGAGTAAAGGAAATCGAACAAGTATTTTAATTAAAACTTGGCCGCCTCTAGACTATAGGTCCAGAGGCGGCCTTTGTTTATTGCATCTACGCTACATATAAAATTGCTCAAAAGTCGCTTCAGCCTCTTCAAAGGATCTAAAAATAGCATCATCTGCTTCAATCGGGTGATAAAAGTCAAATAACAATAGTGAAAGCTCTGCAGGATTCATCGGATCTCTAGCAATCGTTGCTTCTTGAATGGTTGAAACCGTTTGTGTATGTGGATTTCGATAAATAATATACACTTGTTGTCCTTCCTCAAGCTGTTCTAAATCAAGCATGGCGGGCCCCCTTTTTTGTTGGTTTGCCCGCCATCTTTATAATCTATTCAACTGTTTGAGCTGATTGTTCTATTTGAGATAACCCTTTGGTCACTTGGATCCCTGATTTGGCTGGTTTCAAGACAGCCACTTCAAAATCAGGGAAATGACGTTGAAGTTTCTCTTGAATTTCCTCACCACGCTGAACAGGTGCTATACACAACATTGTTGGACCCGCTCCACTCAATGCTGCTCCGTAAGCAGAAGTTTCTTCCTGTACATAACGAATGACTTCTTCAAGGTGAGGAACGAGTTCGCGACGATACGGGTGATGAAACAAATCCTCGTTCATCATCTTACCTGCCACTTGCCAATTCCCTTGAAGCAAAGCGGCTACTAAGACATTGGCCACACTACTCGCTCGAACTGCTTGACGATAGGTCAATTCCGTTGGCAAAACGCCGCGTGCTTTTTTTGTCTTTAGTTCTTCAGAAGGAACGAGTAATACAAGATCGATTTCTGGAATTCCTCCGTATAAAACATCTGTAGCAGTTTCCGTATGCGTACCAATAACAAGACCCCCGTAGATAGAAGCGGCCACATTATCTGGGTGACCCTCCCATAAACTTGCAAAGCGAACTTTCTCCTCAACGGTAAGCGGTTCTCCCAGTAACTGATTCGCTAACTCAATACCAGCCACAATTGCAGCTGCACTACTTCCTAACCCGCGTGCTAATGGAATATCACTTGTCATCACGACATTACAAGGAGAGATTTCTTGACCAAGTTCTTTGGCTACATGAGCGGCTACTTGATAAATTAAGTTATCTTCTCCTGTTTCAATTCCTTGTAAATCAACGGATTCAGAAGTAAAAGTCCACTGATCTGAACGTGATACTTCTAATGTTAAAAAGCGATTCACTGCAAGCCCAACTGAATCAAAGCCAGGCCCTAAATTCGCAGAGCTTCCTGGAACCGTAATGAAAAAAGGTTCTAAGCTCATTGAGTGACACCGCCTTTAAGGTGTGCCAGGAAAGCTTCCTTATCATTCGGTAAAACGGTTGGTTTGACTGACACAGTATCAATAGCAGTATTAGGATCTTTTAGTCCATTTCCAGTTAGCACACAAACAACGGTAGAACCTTTTTTAATCTCACCTGAAGCAATTTGCTTTTTTAATCCAGCAAGTGAAGCGCAAGAAGCCGGTTCTGCAAATACACCTTCGCGATTAGCAAGCAATTGATAAGCTTCTAAAATTTCCTCGTCTGTCACAAAATCAATTGAACCGTTCGATTCTTCTTTTGCAGCTACTGCTTTCTCCCAACTAGCTGGATTCCCGATACGTATTGCCGTTGCAACCGTTTCTGGATCCTCAATTACTTCTCCACGAACAATAGCGGCAGCCCCTTCTGCTTCAAATCCACGCATTTCAGGTAAGCCCGTTCCTTTTTGCTCATGGTATTCTTTAAAGCCTTTCCAGTAAGCCGTAATGTTACCAGCATTTCCAACAGGAATGGCAAGAACATCAGGTGCTTTTCCTAATGCATCAACAATTTCAAATGCCGCTGTTTTTTGTCCTTCAATGCGATAAGGATTCACGGAGTTCACAAGCGTAATCGGCTCTGTTTCGCTAATTTCGCGAACGATATCTAATGCATTATCAAAATTCCCTTTAATCTCAATGACTTCTGCACCGTACATAACCGCTTGCGCAAGCTTCCCAAGTGCAATTTTCCCTTCTGGAATGACGACAACACATTTCAATCCAGCGCGCGTTCCATACGCTGCAGCCGCTGCTGATGTGTTACCAGTCGATGCACAAATGATCGCTTTACTTCCTTCTTCTTTTGCTTTAGCAACAGCCATAACCATCCCACGGTCTTTAAAAGATCCTGTCGGGTTTAGCCCTTCATATTTAACAAAGATGTTAACTCCCCACTCTTTTGAGATATGCTCGAGCTCAATTAATGGCGTGTTTCCTTCATGTAGAGTTAGTAATGGTGTTTCTTCTGTAACAGGTAAATATTCTTTATATTCTTGGATTAATCCTTTCCAACGACTCATTTCTAGCGTCCTCCTTCAACACGGTAACAGCTCTCGATCGATTCAATGACTTCAAGCTCAGATAATTTTTTATATAAGTTTTCATAGTTTTCTTTATTAGTATGATGAGTAATGACAATAACCTCTGCTACCTCATTCGCTTCAAGCGGGAGTTGTAAGAGTTTCTCAAAACTTACTCCATACTCAGCAAATAAACTTGTGACCGCTTGGAATGTACCAGCTTGATCGACTACTCTCAATCTCAAGAAATATTTTGAATCAATTTCATTTGCTTGCTTCATAACCCTTTGATGAAGTGGCTCTTGTACCGCTCTACCACACACACCTAAGCGCATATTTTTCATAACTGAAACGAGATCCGATACGACTGCAGTTGCTGTTGGCAATGACCCTGCACCTGGTCCGTAAAACATCGTTTCTCCAACCGCTTCACCGTACACATAAACGGCATTGTATTCATTGTGAACGGACGCTAATGGATGATCTTTCGGTAATAGAGTTGGCTCCACACTTACTTCCACTCGACCTTCATCACGCTTTGCCAGTCCAATAAGTTTCATTGTGTAGCCAAGCTGATCACAGTAGTCTAAATCTGTTTTCGTAACAGAGGAAATTCCTTTTACCGTAACATCATCTAGGCTTACATTCATTGAAAAGCCTAGAGTTGCGAGAATCGCCATTTTACGAGCTGCATCTAAACCTTCCACATCAGCTGTCGGATCACTTTCCGCAAAGCCTAGTTCTTGAGCTTGTGTTAATACTTCTTCATAAGAACTTCCGTTTTGTGTCATCTTTGTGAGAATGTAGTTTGTTGTTCCATTCACAATTCCCATCATTTTTGTGATGCGATCAGCTGAAAGACCATCGCTCAAACTTCTTAGAATAGGAATTCCCCCAGCCACACTCGCTTCATAATAGACGTCACAATTATGTTCCGCAGCGACCTTTAACAGCTCAGCTCCATAAATAGCCATTAAGTCTTTATTAGCTGTAACCACATGCTTTCCATTCCGAAGAGCAGTAAGCAAATGCTCTTTCGTCGTTTCTACTCCTCCCATCACTTCAATAATGACATCTATATCTTGATCAAAAAGAACATCTTCAATTTGATCCGTTACAACGGAGTCATCCAATTCAATATCTCGTTTTTTATCTAGATTACGTACGAGTACTTTTTTAATTGTTACAGGGCAGCCAACTTGATGACGCAATTCCTCTTGATGCCGGCTAATTATGGAAACGACACCCGTTCCTACTGTCCCCAAACCAAGTAAACCGATTCGAACTTCCTTTGCTGACATGCTCTCCACTCCTTTTCCCAACAATTCATGTATATCCAAAAAATACATTTGTTTATCTATAAAGGACATTATAGACCTCTTTTAAAGGATATACAATAGGTAAAACATAAAAATTCAGAAAAATTACGAAACAGTGAATTAATAGATATTTGTCGAAGCAATTCAGCTAATCTAATATTACAAGGAATCAGAAAAGATATCACTTATTTTTTATTATTTCATAAAAAACAGAATACTGTTTAAAATAAAAAAGAGTTGTTCAAAAGACCTCCTTCCCATCTTTTGAACAACTCTTATCTTTTTTAAAGCCTTGAGATCTAGTTTCATCCTTAGATCTTAAGGCTAATAGCAAACAATTCTATAACCAGTCGATCGGTGGAACTTGAGGTGAACCGACACCACGGCTCATCAATACATGTTCAGCAACCTCTCTTAAAAAGCGTTCATTCGCATGTTCTTGTTCAAGTATGTGTAAAAAGTGCTGTCCCCGTTTAATCTTTTCTTCTTTCAATTGGCTGCGATAGTAATCTTCAACCGCTTCAAAATAGTGAAGTGGGAATACAAGCCTAGCATACATTAACTTCCAAGAGTAGGAGGTCAACGTTTCGTAATTTTCATATCCACGGATAAACGAATCAACCTTTTCCCACGTAAATGGCTTCTCCGTCCAATGTTGATCTCGAATCCACTCTGCTACATCTCTGCATGGATGATCGTAAACAAATGATGTTGGTTTCTTTACAATGTCACCTGCTTCTGATAAGACTAACCACGTACGGTCATTAAAGCGCTGGTGACAAATCGTTGGTTTTTCTTGTTCCCGCCCTCGATCGTCTAAGGTCGCATCAACGACATATTGGATCGCATTTTCGGTTAATCCCATATAATACGGATAGGAAAATAAAAAAGCCTCATCAATATAAGATTGTGGACGTTCATATAATATCTGTTGATACCATCCTTCCAATTGTTCTAGTCTCTTCTCCCAGAGCTTAGGCCACTGCCCAAAATAATCGTATGTGTTCCTTTGATTATTTAATTGCTTGCCATAGTAATGAATCGTAGCGAGATGAGCCCCTTTCTCCTCTGCACTATCAAAACGAAAAAGAGCTTGCTGTTCTCGCTGTCCCACGCTCGGCAGTTGACATACATATACTTCTTGCCCTTCAATCAATCCAATTCTACGTTTATATTTCGTCATTAATGGTTCCAGAATCGAATTATCACCAATTTTGCGTAAGTAGTCTGTGAAAGCAAGCATTTCTTCTTCCTTTAACATGCACTCTTCTTTCGGTAAGATAATGTATGATTTGCCTCCTGATTCAAACGCTTCATAATCTCCGACTTGAAACCTTGACTCACAATATATTCCATACATATCATATAGATTTCGCTCGAACATTTACTCCCCTCCTAAGTACGCTCCTTTTTCTAGTCTATGACCCAAATGAATAAAATGTGTATAATCGCAGTAGACTAGTAGTAGCAACTTGAGAATGTAACATATAATATAAGTATAGTGCTGACACATTCTATTGATGTGATCAACAATGATCAGCTGCTACTGCAGTCTGATAATAGCCTTTCTGTCTTTATATTAAAGACAGATTGAGTCGTCGGAGGTGCTGCGTGTGACGGAAAGAAAAATGGATGAAGTCGAAACAAAAGCTAGGGAATGGCTAGTCGAACGTGGAGTGACATTAGACGATATTGCTGAGCTCGTCTATTTTTTACAAGTGAAATATCATCCAGATCTTCAACTGGATGTTTGCCTTGAGAATGTCGATAGAGTTATTCGCAAAAGGGAAGTACAAAATGCGATTATAACTGGAATTCAGCTTGATATCCTTGCCGAGAAAAAAATGCTTGATCAACCTTTACAGGATATTATTGATCGTGACGAGAGTTTATATGGAGTTGACGAAATTATTGCCTTATCCATTGTTAACGTATATGGCTCAATTGGTTTCACGAATTACGGGTATATCGATAAGCAAAAACCTGGTATATTAGAAAAACTTAACGACAAAGATTCTGGTGAATGCCATACTTTCCTAGATGACATCGTTGGGGCAATTGCCGCTGCAGCTTCTAGTCGCCTCGCTCATAGCGCGGCCAATACGGAATAATTGTTTTAGGATTTCAAATAGCACAAGGACCGAGGCACTGAGAGTATTTGTACTCTTCAGTAGCCTCTTTTTTGACTCTCTAGACCTTTTTTACCAAAAGATCTGCCACAAGCCTGAAGGTAACGATAAATTAACGACGAAGCATTCTTTTAATGTTATGATGAGATAATTAGGTAGGTACTTACTTGGGGGCAAAATGATGAACAAAAGAAAAAAAATTTTGGTTTATACCCTTCTCGCCATCTTATGGATTATAGGAACTGATTATTTAATTAATCAACTTTTCCTCGACCCACAAGTTTACTTAGTTGCAAATAAAATTAAAGCATTGCTTTTCATTGGATTTACAAGCTTTTTTATTTATTATGCCTTTGTAAAACGTGAAGAAAATGAAGCGGTTAAAGCAGAAAAAGAGAAGCTAGAAGCATTAATCAACTCAATGGTTGATTTTGTTAACTTTAAAGATGGAAAAGGACGTTGGACACAGGCTAATGACTTTGCTCTATCTTTGTTTCAAATTGAACATGTAGACTATGTAGGTAAAAAGGACTCTGAACTTGGAGCTTATAGTGAATTTTATAAAGATGTTTTTAATTACTGTGAAACCTCAGATGAGGAAGCTTGGAAAATCGGCAAAAAGTCAAGATGGATTGAAGTCGTTCCTATGCCTGATGGATCTACTAAAACATTCGACACGTTAAAGATTCCTCATTTTCATAAAGACGGTTCTCGTAAAGAGCTCGTAGTAGTCGGACGCGATATTACAGAACAAGTTAAAGCCGAACAAAAGCTAGAACAAAGCAAACAAAAGTATCAATCTCTGATTGAGTACAATCCAGAAGTCGTGTACATTTTAGATAAAAGTGGAAGAATTGTTGAACTCAACCCTAGATTTGAAGGACTTACAGGTTACGATGCGACTGAATTCATTGGAGATTCAATACTTCCATTAATTTCAGATGAAGATAGAGAAGAAACAATTCAGTTATTTTCAAATATTATAAAAAAGAAGAAACGAATTATTAATAAGGAGTTAACCATTATTCGTAAAGATGGTCAGAAACGGATATTAAGATGTACAGCCGTTCCAACGATCATTGAAAATGAGGTTGTAGGGGCCATTGGTTATGCACTCGACATTACAAAACAAAAGGAAACAGAAGAACGCCTACGAAAAACAGAAAAACTTTCTGTCGTCGGTGAACTTGCAGCTAGTGTCGCTCATGAGATCCGAAATCCATTAACTTCTATTAAAGGATTTATCCAGTTCATGCAAGCAAACGAGAGTAAAAGCAATAAATACTACGAAATCATTTTAGATGAATTAGAGCGCATTAACCAAATCTCCAGTGAACTGTTAGCACTAGGAAAACCGCGTGAAGTCCATTATGAAAAGTCAAATATGAATGACATCATGACGAGTGTCATGTGGTTATTGGAATCACAAGCTAACTTATACAATGTCGAAATTGATTTTGATCGGAACGAAGACCTTCCATTAATTGATTGTGAGCCTAATCAGTTAAAACAAGTTTTCATTAACGTAATTAAAAATTCAATTGAAGCCGATTCTACAAAAGTGAAAATTAATATTTCTTTCAAACAAGAAGACCTTATGCAAATCAAAATTCAGGATGATGGAAAAGGAATTAAACAAGAGCGAGTTGAGCGCTTGGGAGAACCTTTTTATTCGTCAAAAGAAAAAGGAACAGGTCTTGGCTTAACAGTCAGCTGCAATATTATCCAAGCACACCATGGGGAGATGCATTTCGATAGTGAACTTAATAAAGGGACGACCGTTACGATACTGCTCCCGGTTACAAAAGAAAGAGACTTTTCTATCTAATTCTGATTGAAAAGTCTCTTCTTCTTATTCGCTATTCAAATGTCCACTCCGCTAATGAATCAATCGCATGTGTCGGCTTCTCATCGTAAGAGTTAATATGTTCCTTGGTGGAAACACCCGTGTATACCATTAACGTATCCATTCCCGCTCTGATTCCTGCCAGAATGTCTGTATGATAATTATCGCCAATCATCAATGTTTCCTCTTTTGATAATCCGATCACTTCTAAAGCTTGTTCAACAATGATGGATTCGGGCTTCCCAATAAATGTTGGTGTAACACCTGTTGTTACCGATAAGACGGAAATCAACGATCCAGCACCAGGTAATAGGCCACGCTCAGTCGGTAAAGCAACGTCACCGTTTGTGGCAATAAACGTTGCCCCTGCACGGATATTTAACGCTGCTTTGGCTAACTTTTCATAGTTTATTGAACGATCGAGTCCCATCACGACAAACTCTGCATCTTCTTCAACAATTTCATGCCCTTCTTGCTCTAACGCAAATTTCAATCCTTCTTCCCCAATCATACAAACACGTGCATTCTTTTTGAGGTCTGAAATGTACGTAGCGGTAGCCATACTTGTCGTAAATACATGTTCCGTTGTTGCTGGTACATCCATTTCACGTAGGTGCTTAGCGACGTCTTCTGGACGTTTTGTTGAATTATTGGTTACGAATAAATAAGGCAACTCTCTTCTTTCAAGTTCTTTCACAAACTCAACAGCTGCATCAATTTTTTCACTTCCACGATAAACAGTTCCATCTAAATCAATTAAAAATCCTTTGTATCCCTTCATACTTACCCTCTTCTCTTATGTTACAGGAAGCTCAATGCTTTCTTGCTTGAGTATCCTCTAGTTCTTTTACTTTATAAACGCAACATGACGTATTTTCTTTTGCAATACATGACTGTCTCTCAACATGCTCTGTGTTTAATAATTTCTTAAAGAGCTGTTGCTCACACGTACAGGCAATCGGGTACTCCTTTGCCACTTGAGCAATGGGGCAATTATATTCAATGAACTCATAAGACCCATCGTCTGTTTGACGATATTCGACCATATAGCCGCCTTCGCTCTGTAGTCGAGCTAACGCCTTAACTCGTTCATGAAATGATCCTTTCATTTCATTTTCATACTTTTGAAAGAGACGATCTTTTCGTTGGTGAAAGAGTTGATCAACGATTTCATTTCCACTAATTTCAACAAGATCTCGAAGCATTCCAAGCGATAGCTCATTATAATTGCGGGGGAAAGATTCACTGCCTTTTTCAGTCAAATAATATCTATGAATAGGTCTGCCCATCGCTTGTTTCTCTAATCTCGATGTAATCAACCCATCTTTTTCTAGTTCTCTTAAATGTCTGCGAACTGCCATTTCTGTTACGTCAAGTTCCGTTGCTATTGCCGAAACGGTTAACTCTTGATTACGTTTTAACAAAGTTAAAATCACTTGACGTGTAGAGGTCGTCTCTTTTTTCACAACGATCACCATCCTTATCCCCCATTGTATGCGATGATCATCAAATTTCAAAATAATGTCACTTAAGAAAAGCTTATTATTTTTTTCCAAGCTCCTCTTTATTAGGAAGAAAGGCACTTACCGGTCCCAATTCCTCTACTAAATAACGCCTAATGTCTAGAGGAAATTGCTGGATCGCACTTTGATGAGCCGTAAATTGCTCAAGTAGCGTTGAATGGTTTACTTCAGAATAGTTTTGTACCAATTGCTTTCTTAACTCAACAATACTCTTTAGTGCTGTTGCATTCTCTGGATTTAGAACCTTTTCATCCTCTAAAATATCGATAATATCAGTGTATCCACCTGGATCCCTCATAATAAACCCATCAATCATACTATTACCAACATCAATGATAGATTCAATCATTACATAAGCAATTCGTTCAAGAGCAAGTTTATCTGGTAACTGCTCCACTTTTGTGAAAGTTTGTAGTTCCTTTTCTAATGTTTCCATATAAACAAGTGTTTGTTCAATTTTCTCACGATCTACAAAGTACATAATGGTCCCTCCACATTCTTCAACTTCCTATATGTTTAGTATACAACATATTCGATCGCTAAGTCGCACCGTTTATTCCTCCTCTGCTTCATGGTATGATGAACATACAATTGGAATGAGAGGGGACGAAACAATGTCCGAACGCTTTTACTTATATGATGATATGGAAGAAACACGTACACGCTTTGTAAGCTTTATGGGGGAGCACCAACGGTTTGACCTTGCGATCGTTACGTCTGCAAGGTATTACGGCAAACAACTTGTACTGGATGTACAATCAAACCGCTTTGCTATTATTGGTGCCGATGACTTAGAAGAACCTGGTTACTTAGAACACGCTTACAATCTCTCGGCCGAAGAAGCCGAGGAACTGCGCTCGTTCTTACATGAGATCGTTTAAGTGACATTAAAAGGCCGCTTAGCGGTCTTTTTTTATACCCTTGCCCATTAGAAAAGCATAAAGTAAAAATCAATGATTACGGACATACTAGCCGTAGGAGGTGTTTCTAATGGAAAAGCGATCTGGTAATCGTGATAAAGAAGAACAAGTGTACACTGATTTTTCCAATGTTGAGTCTCAGCGAAATTTCCTTACAGCCGAAGACTTTCCCGAGGGTCCTTATGGTTCACCTATTAACAAAGATAAACCTGTTGAAAACAAGAGTACTCCTTGGCGAGAAGGCCAACGTTATTACAGTGCCTTTAACTATGAGTTTAAATCTTTGCACCAAAACTTGCCACGGCAATTTCCTGGAGCACACCCGACTCATGACGACCCTGATAAAAATGAGGAACCCCCTTATACAACCAATGATTAACGCATAGGAAAAGCTCCCTAGTTAAGAACTAGGAAGCTTTTCTTTTTCTTCTTTTACTCGTTTTATCACAAAATAAGCACAACCAAAATTACAATACTCATATAAATAATCGGGTAATGTACTTATTTTCGTATCATGTGTTGATTTCTTGTGACGGTCTTCAAAAAAGCCCTTCAGCCTTAACTGATTATAGCCCCAATCTCCAACGATGTAATCATATTTATTTAATACGTCAGAGAAGCGAGCTTTAAAAGCTTCTTCATCCCAACCGTTCCTGACTTCTTCAACAAGTTCATATTGCATCCCTTGAATGCGAACCATCTGGCTCACCTCTCCATTTTAGCTTACCTTATTATACCACATCTGTGTTCAGACAACAGCATTTCCTCGAGACTCCATCATTTTCTAGCTGTAAAATTCGTTACTTTGGTGATTCTTATAGTAGGGAGGTTTGATTATGATAAAAAAATCACTACTTGTTGCCGGCCTTTGTGGACTGATGCTTTCCACAGGGTGTCAAATGCCAGAACAAGGTCAATCATTGCAGCGTACCGCCAACTATGATAGCCATCAGCCAAATGCTGGACATTATCCGATTAATCGTGCCACCCAAACCGAAAACTACACTCATTTTGGGTATCAACGGTATGACCGTGAGCATGTGAACAACAATGGACGTCAAGACGTGATTCCAGTTGTTGATCGTAGCTTATTAGCGGATGCTGTGACGAGAATGGTTTTAACGAATGATGTTGTGAGTGAAGCTGGAACATTAGTGACAGACAAATATGTACTGGTTGCTTATGATGCGCAAGCTGATAATCGTGAGTTTGTTGCAGACCAGGTGAAACGTAGTGCGTTATCAATTGTTCCTCGTTACTATGAAGTCTATATTACGGATGACACCGATCATTTCGATGAAATTGAGCGATTCCAGAACTTGTCCTCTGAAGCGGACGGAATGACAGGGGCTCTTGAACAAACCATTGAAGAAATGAAAGGAAATACACCACAAGGTGAGTATAACGAAGACACTGATGATAATATCGAAATCATGGAACATAAAACGAGACGTTTAATGGATCGCTAAAAAGGAGCCTAAGAGGCTCCTTTTGCATGCTCGCTATTTCAACCAATAACCTCAAAAGAAAAGCACTTTTGAATGAAAAGAAGGATAGCGAGAAGTGCGCTCGCTATTTCAACCAATAACCTCAAAAGAAAAGCACTTTTGAATGAAAAGAAGGATAGCGAGAAGTGCGCTCGCTATTTCAACCAATAACCTCAAAAGAAAAGCACTTTTGAATGAAAAGAAGGATAGCGAGAAGTGCGCTCGCTATTTCAACCAATAACCTCAAAAGAAAAGCACTTTTGAGGTTATTGGTTTGTTACTTTCTTCGCTTCTGCTCTTACTTGTGCTTCGTTTACTTGTTCGTCAGCGTGGTAAGATGAGCGGACAAGCGGGCCTGCTTCACAGTGGCTAAAGCCTTTGCTTAGGGCGATTTCTTTTAGTTCGTTGAATTCATCTGGGTGGTAATACTTTTGCACTTTTAGGTGCTTTTTCGTTGGTTGTAAGTATTGCCCGATTGTCATGATGTCAACATCTGCAGCACGTAGGTCATCCATTGTTTCAATGATTTCTTCTTTTGTTTCCCCTAAACCGATCATTAAGCTCGATTTCGTTGGGATGTCTGGATGTAACTCTTTAGCTCGGCGTAAAAACTCTAGTGTACGCTCATATGTAGCACGCGCACGAACTCTTGGAGTTAAACGGCGAACCGTTTCAATATTGTGATTCATAATGTTCGGACGAGCATCCATTAACGTTTTAAGGTTATCAAAGCTTCCTAACATATCTGAAGGTAATACTTCAATTGTACAGAATGGGCTGCGACGTCTCACCGCACGAACCGTCTCAGCAAATACACCTGACCCACCATCCTTCAGGTCATCACGGGCAACAGCGGTAATGACAACATGCTTAAGCCCCATAGTCTCAACGGAATCAGCTACACGTTCTGGTTCTTGAAGATCTAGCTCATTTGGCAAACCTGTCTTCACAGCACAAAAACGACATGCACGTGTACACACATCACCTAGAATCATAAAGGTCGCTGTTTTTCTTACTGCCCAACATTCGTGAATATTAGGACAGCGCGCCTCTTCACATACAGTATGAAGGTTTTTCTCTCTCATCATCTTTTTTAAGCCTGTGTATGATTCATTCGTGTTCAATTTTATTTTAAGCCATTCAGGCTTGCGTAAATGCTCTTCTTTCTTTGACATACAAATTACACCATCCAATCGTGAACTTTGCAACAACTTGCCTTTAAACAAGTTTCACAAGCGCTTATAGATTGTTCAAAAGGTGAGAACGGACCTTTGACCAACCGCCAACAAAATTTCTCACTACTACTTTATCATGATTCTAAGAAAATAACCAAGTGGGCGCTCAAAATTTCCAATGATTCTCTTCATTTTTTTTCGGTTTTTTCCCCACAATATATAAGGAGTAAACAGGAAGGGAAAATCACGGAAAGATTGTAACTTTAGAAAGGAGCCTACGATGGGATTTAGAAAAATCGTCTTACTAGCACTTATTGTTGTGTTTGTTTCTCTTCCAGTAGTGACTTATGCTGCTGATTTAAAAGAAGATCTCACCGCAGAACAAATTTATGAGAAACGAATGGATTTATATAAAAAGTATGAAGCTGTTACAAACATTCCTTGGCAATATCTCGCTGCTGTTGATACGTATGAACGAGGAATTAGACGCGCTCTTAAAGATCGTCCTAAAGAAGAAGGGTTTATTTCCATTTACTACACAGAAGATGAATGGGCTGGTAATTTCAACCCTAACAAACAAGATACGCACCCTCTATCCATTCAGATGTTTGGAGGTGTTGGAATGGATGGAGACGGAGATGGGTTAGCGGAACGTACAAATGACGAAGACGTCCTTTATACATTAGCTCACAGTCTTGAACAATTTGGAACAAATGAAGAAGATTTTCGCATTGCCCTTTGGGAAAAATACAAACGAGATCAATCCGTTCGTATCATTCATGGTCATGCGCTTGTATATGAGAAGTTCGACAGATTGGACTTAAATGAACATGCCTTTCCGATGCCTCTTAACTATAACTATAGCTACAAAAACACATGGGGCGATAGACGTGGTTGGGGTGGCCGTCGGATTCATGAAGGAACAGATATATTCGCCGGGTATAACGTACCGATACGAGCAACAGCCTATGGCCGTGTGGAAATTAAAGGATGGAACAAATACGGCGGATGGCGTATTGGCATTCGAGATTTAGATAACATCTATCATTATTATGCACACTTAAGCGGTTTTGAAAAAGGAATTGAAGAAGGCAGTATTGTCGCTCCTGGAGATGTGATTGGATATTGCGGAAGTTCAGGTTACGGCAAACCTGGAACTCAAGGAAAATTCCCTCCACATTTACACTATGGAATGTACCGAGATAACGGCCGTATTGAATGGTCCTTTGATCCATATCCTTCGTTAAAACAATGGGAAAGAAAAGCCTATCAAGAACGAAGAAAGAAGAGATAATTTTCAGGAAAGCGGTAAAAAAGTCAAATCATCCAATTGCTTCTTATAAAAAGGAAAAGCCCGTGACATCACGGGCTTTGATTATTATTTTTTTGATCTTGCTACTCTAACAGCATTGGCAATACTAAGTGCCATGCCTCCCCAAATGATAATCATCCCAACAATCATCATAACAATTGCACTTGTGCTCATTATTGTCCAACTCCTGTCTCTTGATCTTCAGAACTTCTTTGTTCATTCTTTTGCCACTTTAAAGCTGCGAAAATAAAACCGATAACAATTGCTCCAATTGCTACACCCCAGCCTGAGTAAAGCAAAAAGGATGTTGGGTACCCTTCATAATTGCTTGTTAGATTTTCAATTGTGTTCTGTACAAACATATACCCAAGAACAACTGGTGTAATGACACCTAAGCATACTTTCCACCACAATCCAGTACGGAAGTCCGAAACCCCATTTGCATGGCTTTGTAATTCAGGCAATTTCTTCATGAACCATGCAACAGCTAAAACGGAAACCAATCCTGCTAATGCTACACCAAACTGGTTAATAAAGTAATCGGCTGCATCTAGGAAGAATAGACCTCCTTGCGTTGCATACACAAGTGAGATTAATGCTGATAGTCCGCCTCCAATTAAAACAGCTTTTGTACGCGATACGTTAAACTTATCTTGGAAAGCTGATACGAACGTTTCAACAATTGAAATTAGTGACGATAGTCCAGCTAATACTAATGATCCAAAGAATAGCACACCGAAGAATCCATTCATTCCAGGGAACGTATTAATGATTTCAGGGAAGACGACGAATGCTAGTCCAATTCCAGCGCTTGCCACTTCACTTACTCCTACTCCTGAAGCATTGGCCATGAAACCAATTGCCGCAAATACCCCGATCCCAGCTAAAAGTTCAAAGCTCGAGTTACTAAAACCTGTAATAAAAGCATTATTGTTAATATCTGCTTTCTTAGATAAATAACTTGAGTACGTAATCATAATGGCAAAACCAATTGATAAACTAAAGAAAATTTGTCCATACGCGGCTACCCATACACCAGGTGTCATGATCTCAGACCAATTTGGCTTGAAAAACGCATCTAATCCAAGCATTGCTCCTTCTAACGTAACAGCTCGTATAACAATTAATAAGAACATAATGACTAATAACGGAATAAAAATGCGGTTTGCGACTTCTATGCCTCGCTTAACGCCTTTAAATAATACTCCTAGTGTAATGACCCAAACTAATACTAATGGAATAAAGACACCTGGTACAATTGAACCTAAATCTCCTGGTGTTCCACCTGAAACAATATCGACACGCTGCAAGTAATCCCCATTAAGAAACCACCCGTGTCATCACCCCAACGCTGATTCACAGCAAAATAAGTGTACGACATCGCCCAAGCAATGATGACAGCATAGTAAGTCGCAATAACAAAGGAAATCGCCACTTGCCACCAACCAATCCACTCTGCTTTTTTGCTCAAACGAGAATATGTTAACGGAGATGAACCACGATATTTATGACCAAGCGTAAATTCCATAATTAATAATGGAATCCCTGCTGTTAATAACGCAAATAAGTATGGTAAGAAAAACGCTCCTCCTCCATTTTCATAGGCCACATAAGGAAAACGCCAAATGTTTCCCAATCCTACTGCAGAACCGATGGCAGCTAAAATAAAACCTGCTCGTGTTCCCCATTGCTCTCTTCCATTCATGTTGTTTCTCCTCTCTTTTTCCCTTTTGTCAAAATTATCCGAAAATAAGAAGCGTATGACTTAATCTTTATTTGAAAGGTTGTCCCTACAAATACTAGCGTCTTAATATTTTGAAAATGTTCTGACTATTCGTTATTGAATTATAATAATTTCGTCGATTTTTGTCAACTACTTATAAAGAATTTTCCGAAATTTCTTTCTCAGATAAGTTAATAACATTTAGGAAAATGGACAAACTATAAAAAATCAATAAATGAGGACGGTTCTATGTCTGATGCACAAATAAAAATGTTAGAAGAACTAAGAAATGCCCACCAGGAATTAGGGGTTACTTTGCTTGACTACTGGCAACAATATTCTGGTCTTAACACGATTCAATTTTGGATCAATTTAATTATGTTACTTGCTCCATTAGTCATTCTTTATATGAAGATTGATCGATCAAGAGCATTACTACTAGGTTTTTTTGGATTTAATGTCCACACGTGGTTCACTTATATCGACAACGTCGGTGTTCGCTTTGGCTTTTGGAGCTATCCTTACCAAGCAATTCCCTTTTTGCCTGTTCATTTTGGGTTAGATGCTGCACTGATCCCAGTAAGCTTCATGTTACTTTATCAATACTGTCTCAATCACGAAAAGAATTTCTATGTATTTGCTTTAGGATTGTGTGCCGGTCTCTCTTTTGTCTTTAAACCGTATTTAGTTATATTTAATCTCTTCCAACTGCATAATGGTGCTAATTACTTTTACCTTTTTGTGTTTTACCTCATTATTGTTGGACTTGCTATTGTTATAACAAATTTATTTTTACATTTTGAGAAAACAACAAAGAAAAACATGCCCAACTAATATGGAGGGCATGTTTTTTCTTTGTTATCTTTTTGCTTTTGCAACTTTCACCGCATTGGCAATGCTCAGTCCTAATCCACCCCATATAATGACCATTCCGAGAATCATCATCGTAACTGCTCCGCCACTCATATGATCACTCCTTTTTATTTCTTAGGTACATCAAGGTCGCCTTTACCCCATTTGAATTTCGCGAAAATAAAGCCAATGACTATAGCCCCAATCGCAACTAGCCAACCTGATGCAATAATAAATCCTGTTGAATAGCCTTCATAATTATTCGTAAGGTTTTCAATCGTATTCTGAATGAACATATACCCTAATACAATCGGTGTAATGATACTTAAACAAATTTTCCACCATGCTCCTAAGCGGAAGTCTGACACACCATCTGCGTGTGTTTGCAATTCTGGCAGTTTCTTTAAGAACCAGGAAACAGCGACAACTGACACTAGACCTGCTAATGCTACACCAAATTGATTAATAAAATAATCGGCAGCATCTAAGAAGAATAAACCTCCTTGTGTTGCAAACAAAAGTGAAATTAAAGCAGATAAACCGCCTCCAATGGTAACTGCTTTTCTTCTAGAAAATTTAAACTTATCTTGAACCGCTGATACAAATGTTTCCACAATTGAAATAAGTGAAGACAAACCAGCAAGCACTAGTGAGCCAAAGAATAATACGCCAAACAAGCCATTCATTCCTGGAAATGTGTTAATAATCTCAGGGAAGACAACAAAGGCAAGACCGATTCCAGCACTTGCAACTTCAGATACACCAACGCCTGAAGCATTAGCCATAAACCCTAACGCCGCAAAAACACCAATACCAGCTAATAATTCAAAGCTTGAGTTACTGAACCCGGTAATAAAAGCATTATTCGTAATGTCTGCCCTTCTCGATAAATAACTTGAATACGTTATCATAATCGCAAAGGCAATTGATAAACTGAAGAAGATCTGTCCATATGCCGCCACCCATACTCCAGGTGACATGATCTCACTCCAATTCGGTTTGAAGAACGCATCTAGACCTTCCATAGCCCCTTCTAGCGTAATCGCACGCGCGACAATAAGAAGGAACATCATGACTAGTAAAGGAATAAAGATGCGGTTTGCCCACTCAATTCCTCTCTTAACCCCTTTAAATAACACTCCTAAGGTAATGATCCATACTAGAACTAATGGAATAAAGACACTTGGAACGAGTGCCCCAATATCCCCGGTGCTCCACCTGCAACGACATCAACGCGTTGCAAATATTCTCCCATGAGGAAACCACCTGTGTCTTCCCCCATCTTTGATTAAAGGCAAAATACGTGTACGAGAGCGCCCACGCAATTATGACTGCATAATAGGTCGCAATTACAAAGGCGATCGCCACTTGCCACCAGCCGATCCATTCGGCTTTTTTATTAAGCCTCGCATACGATAACGGGGCAGAACCACGGTATTTGTGCCCGATCGTAAACTCCATAATGAGAAGAGGAATACCAGCAGTTAAAAGAGCAAATAAGTACGGTAAAAAGAAAGCTCCTCCTCCATTTTCATACGCTACATACGGAAAGCGCCAAATGTTTCCCAATCCAACTGCAGAACCAATAGCAGCTAAGATAAACCCAGCACGAGTCCCCCATTGTTCTCGTCCGTTCATCACCTTCACCTCACTATTTCATTTTTGAGCTTACACTATTTGTTTATTCGCCCTCTATCTGTTTTAGTCTAACCATTTTATTTTTTCTGAATTATTTTAATTTTATTTCCACACGCTAAACCTTTGCTGTACCAAAGAGGTTCATAGAAGAATGTTGGAAATAAAATTATTTCTGAATAGTTTGTCCTACTAAAAAAAGGCACTCAATCATTACTCGGTTGAGTTGCCCTTTTTATTAAAGTTTCAGAACGTTTCTAGATCTGCCTCAATGACTTCAACATATCCGTTCTGATAATGCACTTCTATCTGCGCGGTTGTATGCTCTTCTCCAGAAAACTCAACAAACCATGAACGCTCATTGCCTTTATCACGCCTTAATTGTAATGGTTTCCTTTCCTGATTGCCCTCTCTAGTTATAAGAACATAGATTTTATCGACTTGATAAAGATCATCTTCTGTTTCGTACTGATCTACATAAAGCTCATAGCCTGTTATTTCAGACGAACCGTTTGTTGACCAACCATAGCCAATTGATATAGAAGTCGGTTTATACACTTCATAAGGAATAACTCCAACTTCACTTCCTCTGCTCCTCGTCCCTTCTTCAATAATTTGATAACTGTATTCTACTGCCGGATCGAGTTCGATTGTCGTTTCGTACGATAAGGCTGAAAGTTGGTTTGCCTTTGCTTCTATCCATTTTCCGTCATTCTTTCGATATAGAAAGGAAAACGAAGCCTCTTTCTCTGCTTCACTAAGCGTAAAAGAAACATCTATTAGTAATTTTCGCGGACTTGTTGGTTGCTGACCGTAGCTAAACTGAATATCTCTCACCCATTGATCGCGCTGTTCAAGTTCGGACAAACTATACTCAACAGATGAAACCTGACTCTCAATCCAGTCTAACTGCGAAGTGACCGTATTGTTCAATTGTTGATTAATTTGAGTCATTTGAACAATGATAAAGCCATTTAATAAAATACTTCCAACAAGCAAAGCAAGGATGACCTTAGTCGATGTTTTCATATTTGCCACCTCATTCATTAGGGTGAATTGAATCGAACCAGTTTTTCTCAAAAGCGTCTTGCCTTCTCCTTTTTATAGTAAAACTGGTATTGTATTCTATGCTAAACTTACACTAGATACTAGAAATTGGAAAGATTATTTTAGGGGGATGAGACATGTATTTTCCGTCAAAAAAAGATTTCTGGATGACTGTTCTGATTTGGGGAACCATGCTCGTTTGCTTTCTTCCTGCTATGTTCTCTCAAGACTTCATTGCTTTTCTTATTTTTATACCAGTCCTATTTTTATTAGTGTGGATTTGGTTTTCTACTGGTTATTTCATTGAAAATTCTATGTTACTAATTCGTAGTGGACCTCTGCGCAAAAAGGTAAATATTCGAGGAATAAAGAAAATTCGCAGGACTAGAACGCTGTTAAGCAGTCCTGCGCTATCATTTGACCGATTAGAAATAACGCATGGACGTTTTGGGGATCACCTCGTAATCTCTCCGGTGCGTAAGCAAGAATTTATAAAGCAGTTACTCAAAGAAAATGATCAGATTGAATTAGATGCAAAAGTGAAATCTTTGCTAGAGAGCGAAGATTAATAGACACACTATTCGAATGCCTTTTGCCGTTAGTTTTAGCTTGCTTATATATTAAACAGATGCCCATCCAAAAAAGGACGCTAGGTTTCCCTAGCGTCTCCTACATTATTCTATGCCTTTGCTGCTGTCATTCGTTTTAATACCATCACGGTTCCAGCAAGTAGTACGAAAGCAACAAGTAAGCTTAACACAACGCTCGAAGTTGCCCCTAATACTAAATAAGAAATCATCGTAATTCCAGCTGCAACGAGTGCATAAGGTAGCTGAGTCACAACGTGATCAATGTGATGGCTTCCAGCTCCTGTTGAAGAGAGAATCGTAGTATCAGAGATTGGTGAACAATGATCTCCAAAGATAGAACCTGCAAGAACAGCTGCCATCATCGGCAAAATCATGTTAATGTCAATAACCGCTGCCATTTCACCTGCAATTGGCAGTAGTAAACCAAACGTTCCCCAAGAAGTCCCCGTTGAAAATGCCGCTAATCCAGCAATGACAAACAAAATAACTGGGAGGAACATTGGATGTAAGTTCGAATTATCTACAAGTGATGCCAAGTACGTACCTGTACCTAAATCACTAATAATTGAAATTAATGTCCAAGCAAAGAATAAAATGTAGATAGCCGGAAGCATCGACTTCATCCCTATTCCTAAAGCAGTTCCTAACTTAGTACCCGCTTTTGGCTTTAACACGTTTAATACAAGTGCAACAGCTAAACCGAACAATCCGCCATAGACAAGTGCAGCTGCAACATCTGTATTTTCAAAAATCGTTAAGATTGTTACATCGCCTTCTGTACCTTGAATTCCTGTCATAATCATAAAGAAGACTGTTCCAACAATTAACGCAACGATTGGCCATACGAGATCGCCGACTTTTCCACTATCACTTGCTTTAATATCCTCTTGCGCACCAGGGATCGCACCAAGCTTTGCATTAAACAATTCCCCTGTTTCCTGAGCACGCTTCTCATGTGCTTTCATCGCACCAAAATCTAAATTAAACCACGCAACAGCAAGAACTAAGCCAACTGCCACTAACGCATAAATGTTCATTGGAACCATTAACATAAATGCTTGCAATGCTTCATACTGTGTAACTGAGTGAGTCGCAAAAATTCCTGCAATAATCGCAATAATATAAGCTCCCCAACTTGAGATTGGAGAAATGACACACATCGGTGCAGACGTAGAATCAACTAAATAAGCTAATTTCGCACGTGAGATCCGGTGACGGTCTGTTAATGGACGGCTCACATTACCAACTGTTAAACTGTTAAAATAATCGTCGATAAAAATGATGACACCAAGAACAACTGTTAATAACTGAGCTCCCACACGTGTCTTCACTTTTGTCATCGCCCACTCTCCAAACGCTCGGCTTCCGCCAGAACGAGTGATCAGCGCAGCCATCATACCTAATAACAGTAAAAAGATGATAATAAAGAATTCCCAAGTATTAATGGCAAAACGATTAGCAACGATTGCTTGAGTCACAGCCCCAAATGTCGCTTCGGCCTCAAAATCAAAGATAATCCCCATTACAATCGCATAAATGTTAGCTGCCGCTGTAAGTGGGTTAAAGTCATTTAACATCATTGCCCCAACAATAGCTCCGACTCCCAAAGATAAAAGAACTCGCCTTGTTAAAATAACCATAACAAGCGCTAATATGGGAGGCAGTAAAGATAAAATAGATGATTCCATATAAATAACCTCCTAAGTAAAATATGGTACTTTCATAGAATTGGACTATTCAATTTATCGGCAGATACAATTCCCCGGATCCTCCCTTTGGTCGGATGTCGCCGCATCCTGCGGCTATGCAAAACCGGATCCTCCCTTTGGTCGGATGTCGCCGCATCCTGCGGCTATGCAAAACCGGATCCTCCCTTTGGTCGGATGTCGCCGCATCCTGCGGCTATGCAAAACCGGATCCTCCCTTTGGTCGGATGTCGCCGCATCCTGCGGCTATGCAAAAAAGGCGATAATGGTTACCCACTATCGCCTAATACGCGCGTGTTGTCCCCATTTGAATGGTAGTCCTCCATAGCTTGAGCGCTCCTCAAGCTATGACAGCCCTGCACTTATTCAATGCAGTTCCAGCAAGAAACAGTTCGACACCTGTTACTACTTCGGCGACTTCCCCTTTTACTTTTCGTCAACGTTGTCATCCTCAGACAAAGCTACTCATGTTAGTCGCGCCTCTACCTCATCTTTTACAATGAGGCACCTCTATTTAATTACCGTTTAGCATGTTATCATGTTTTTTGTCGATTGACAATGTCAATTTCCTCCACCTGCTGATTGCCCTGCTGGAAGGATCATCCCTCCACCTTCAGAATAATACTCAGGTACTTTCCCTTGGATGTTGACAAGGCCAACAGGTACCGTCGTTTTAATCGCTTCTGTATTCGTTGCGAACGGAATAACAATTTTCGCATCAACAATTACATCAAAATTAACCGATATTGTTGTATTATTAATGCCCGTGTTTTTCACATCAAGATTTAAATCAGTTTTCACATCACCAATTGCTGAGAATCGAACCGGAATTTGTGGACCGAGCTGAGCTAGTAAGGCATTGTTAGTCGCTTGACCGAGAGGAATGCTATAAATAATTCCTCCATCATTAGAAGGTGATCCTTCCATTTCAGGGTCGATTGATACATCAAAGACCTCTCCCCGTTCAATTGCTTTTAAATGACGTTGAACACGATTGGTTGCTTCCGACAAAATGCGATTGTATATTTGCGTATTAAATTGAATGGACTGAATCATGTTATCTGCATCGGTTTGTACGATGAACAGATCGTCTTGCTCAAGGTCTGAAGCAATTTTCTTCGAAACGGCATCATTAATGGCTTTTGTGGCAATAACTCGAGTCTCTGTCGTGGCAATAGTCATTAATGTCGGTCTTATACCCCTCTCTATAATCCACAGCCCTTGAACGGTTAACACAACAAATAGTAAGAAAGATAATAAGAGTACATAACGAAATGGCAGCGGACCTTTGCGAGACTGGGGTCTGCGTGTTTTTGGTGCTCTCATGTTGAAAACCCCCTTCACCAAATTTATATGCGGCAAAGGGGGGAGTTTGACCAAAAATTTATGCAAGCATTCGCTTATACTCTTTCGTACACCCGGAACTCATGGGGATAACGATTTTTCTCATCAACTATTCCTTCCGTAACAGAAACAAGCTCCCATTTCTCCTTTTCAATTTCCGGAAAAAAGGTATCGCCTTCAAATTCTTCATCAATATAGGTAACGTACAAGCGGTCTACATGCTCCCAGAATAAAGAAAATATTTGCGTACCCCCAATGATAAAGCATTCGTCTTCCTGTTTGGACAAATGTAACACTTCATTAACATTTGTAACAACGTCGCAACCTTCTACCCTGAAGTCCTTATTCTGAGTAAGAACGACATTTCTACGCTTAGGCAGTGGACGTCCAATGGACTCGTATGTCTTCCTTCCCATCACAATCGTATGTCCTGTTGTAACTCTTTTAAAAAATGCTAAATCTGCTGGTAAATGCCACGGCAGTTGGTTATTAACCCCAATCGCACGATTACGATCCATAGCAACAATAAATGAAATCATAAGTAATAATCTCCTTTAGTTTGTTTTTGATATCGTATCACATTCCAGTCAAAACTGTAGAAAAAGTTAGTGCTTACAGTGTTGTTATTCGGATCATTGACTTCTAACTTTTTTACTCTTTCCCTAACCATTTACCTTCTATTGGCTCTTTCAATCATGTCTCTCCACTTAAGTCATGATATTCCAACGAATACTCTTTCCTTCACTCGGTCATCATATATCTTGCACGCCGATCCAATCACTTATATTCAAGGAGGTTTTTTAAAATGGGCTTTTTTGACTTATTTAACGAAGAAGAAGCAAATGAAAGAGAAACTCGCCGAGAAGTACGTGGGGAACGTCGTGTTGCTGATACAGAATTTGCTGCTGAAGATGCGCACCTTGACCTTCGTGAAGAGGAATTAGACATTCATAAACAACGTGTCGAAACGGGTGATGTTGTTCTTCATAAAGATATTATCGAAGAAGAGCAAACTGTGAATGTTCCTGTTTCTCATGATCAAGTTGTGATCGAACAACGAGCGGTTGACCATGAGCCGTCAGATGAACCCAATACGGAAGAGGAAACGGTTCATATACCCGTTACCTCAGAAAAGGTCGATGTTGATAAGCATACGGTCGTAACAGGTGAAGTCTCGGCTCATAAACGTAGCGTTCAAGAGACAGAGCAAGTTCATGATGTCATTCATAAAGAAGTTGCCGAAGTGGAAACACATGGTGACGCTGAAGTGATTAGAGAAGACTAGCAGAAATTGGCTGACAGAAGGATAACTCTTCTGTCAGTCTTTTTTTCATACTTATTTTCCCCGTGGACATACTAATTAAATATGTTTTTGGGAGGATCGTATGGGAACATATCTAATCATCGGGGCTATATTAGGAAGTTTATTCGGTTGGGTATTGGGCTCTGTCACAATTGGACTTTTGCTTGGGGCGGTAGCCGGTGGACTTATTGGGTTAATTCTAACAAAGTTAAGAGTTCGCAAGCCAGAAGATACAGGAAACGACGTAGCACACGTTCAATTGAAAGAAGAGCAATTAGACATTCACAAAGAACGCGTCCAAACAGGTGAAGTGAAGATTCATAAAGAAGTCGTTGCCGATAAAAAAACGATTACTGTCCCGATAAAACGTCAAGAATTAGTCGTTGAGCTCGGAGACGAAGAGAAGTACCGAATTCCTCTTAAGGAAGAGGAAATTGTAATAAAGAAAAACCCGGTTCAAGTGGCCGAAGTATCTATAAGCAAAAGGCAAATAAATGAAATGGAACAAGTAACAGAAAAAGTTAAAAAAGAGACCCTTCATGTAAATTCAAGCGAAGGAGATAAGTAGCCTATGAAACGAATTCCTGTAGGAAGCATTCTTTATTTCATTTCAAGTGTTCTTTGGCTTTTCCTTGCGTACTCGGGAATAGGAAATTGGTCAACACGTGTGTACATCTTTTTGTTTATTATTTTCGTAGCACTAGGGTTCATTAATTGGCGCATGACTGATCGAGCGAACTCTGATTGATTATAGGACAATTATAATACTTACTTTTTACAAGCATATATTTTGACTCTCTAGGTTGATCTAACCTACAATCACACTTGAAACTGTTTTATTAAAGGAGTGCTACAATGAGTAATCAAAAGATTTTAGAACCTTTTCGCCTACGTTCAGGTGTTGAGTTAAAAAATAGAGTATTAATGGCCCCAATGACAAATTTTTCGTCTGATGAAAACGGGGTTGTGACAGATGAAGAACTTGCCTACTATGAACGACGTTCCGCTGGCGTCGGTGCTGTCATTACAGCGTGCGTCTATGTAACAAAAGACGGAAAAGGATTTCCAGGTGAGTTTGGAGGGGATGAGGATGAATTAATTCCTTCCTTGACACGTTTAGCTAGTACCATAAAAGGAAAGGGTGCAAAAGCCATTTTGCAAATTTTCCATGGCGGACGGATGGCCCCTCCGAACGAAGTTCCAAATGGTCAAACAATTAGTGCTAGTGCGGTCGCAGCGGAACGTGATGGTGCAAAAATTCCAAAAGAGATGACGGAGGAAGATATTTCTCGAATCATCAACGCTTTTGGGGAGACAACTCGTCGAGCTATTGAAGCTGGATTTGATGGTGTTGAAATTCATGGAGCGAATACATACCTCATCCAACAATTCTTCTCCCCCCACTCCAATCGTCGCCAAGACCAATGGGGAGGCTCAATCGAGAAGCGAATGAACTTTCCTAAAGCCATCGTCGAAGAAGTGTTGCAAACAGTAAAGCAATATACGACAGATCCATTTATTGTTGGCTATCGATTCTCTCCAGAAGAAGCAGAGAATCCCGGCATTACGTTTGATGATACGTTGAAATTAACGGAAGTACTCGCAAGTTATCCGCTGGATTATTTGCATATTTCGGTTCAAGATTTCTGGGGCGGTTCCATACGCGATCATAATGATACGGGCTCTCGTGTCGTTCGAATTCAAGACCATATCGGTCACAAAATTCCTATCATCGGAGTTGGTTCCTTACATACTCCAGAAGATGTGAATAAGGCGCTTGATGTTGTTCCTTTAATTGCTCTAGGGAGAGAATTAATTATCGAACCGGATTGGATGAAAAAAGTCGAAACTCATCAAACAGAAGACATTCGAACAACTCTTTCTAAGAACGATCAAGAAGCTCTTGTCATTCCAACTCCCCTATGGCAGGCAATTATGAATACCCCTGGTTGGTTCCCTGTTCAAGATTAACCAAGCAAGCACCTCTTTTTTCCTTTTTCATATTGTATAGAGGAAAGGAGGATGAGCATGGATCGCTTTATTTTTCTAATGATTGCTTGTATTATTGCTGGGTTTGCCCTTTTAAGAGTTTCGTTAAACGGCACATTTTTAGCTGGGATTGAGCCAATTACAACTATCATCGGTTTGATCACAGTCATTCTTTTCTCTTTCGTTTTGATTTTCAATGGTGTCCTCGTGCTGTTTAAACGGTAGCGAAAGGAGGATGTCCATAGGTTGAGCATGAACCTTAAGACATCCTCTTTTTTTGTTTTGTTACATAAATAAGTTTTTATTTGGTAAAACTAAGCAATAGAGGTGAGGACGATGAACCATAATCTTGATTATGATCGTGATGGCGACAGAGAAGATGCATTATCAGCAGACGTAATTGCTTCACAGTTGCAATCTAGTTTAGCTAGAGAAGAAGAAATGATGAAAACATACTTAATTTTATCTGAACGAATTCATGATAATGCTGAATTAAAAGATCGTCTAGTGAATTTTGCTGAAGGAAATGCAAAGCGTTCAAGACAGCTTATGGATGAACTTTCGAAAGAACTGTAACGATGAAAAAGGCGATAACATAGATCTCTTCTCTCGTTATCGTCTTTCTTACATAGGCATAAATACCAATTGGAAAAAATATAGAAATTGAAGCTTGCTTTTGATTGACAATAAATCCTTTTTACCTTACAATAAGTATTGTAAACGCTTACATCAACAAAGGGAGTGACGTTATGTCTTTTGCAACACAACCACTTGATAAAGACACGATTATCGATACCCTTTTACAACATCAGCTTTTTAAAATGCCTGACGGTCGCCAATTATACGAAGCTACCGAAGTAGAGCTCCAAAAATTATTCTATTCTGAACTTGGTGACCCATATACGAACTAGTATATTCAAACGAGCCTGTGTACCAATTACACAGGCTCTATATTTTTTTACTTTTCATACCCATTCGGGTTATTTTTTTGCCATCTCCATGAGTCCACACACATTTCTTCGATCCCCTTCATTGCCGTCCAGTCCAGCTCTTCTTTCGCCTTAGTCGGATCAGCATAACACACGGCGATATCTCCTGGTCTTCGGTCAACGATTTGATATGGGACAGATCGATTAGAGGCTGCCTCAAATGCTTTGATCATTTCTAAAACACTGTACCCATTCCCTGTCCCAAGATTATAAGCATCGGCACCTGTAGAATGTAATACTTTTTCAAGCGCTTTTAAATGTCCTTTTGCCAAATCAACCACATGAATGTAATCACGAACACCCGTACCATCTACTGTCGGATAATCATTTCCGAACACTTTTAACTCGGCCAACTTCCCAACAGCTACTTGTGTAATAAAAGGCATTAAGTTATTCGGGATTCCGTTTGGGTCTTCCCCAATCGTACCACTAATATGAGCACCAATTGGATTGAAATAACGCAGCAGTGCGATGCTCCACTCGCTATCTGATACATACAAATCTTTAAGGATTTCCTCAATCATTAACTTTGTACGTCCATAAGGGTTTGTTGCACTAAGTGGAAAATCTTCATGAATTGGTACACGCTCTGGCATTCCATAAACCGTAGCCGAAGAACTAAAAACAATGTTCTTCACCCCATGCTTTTGCATAAGTTCACAAAGGACTAGTGTGCCTGTGATATTTGTATGATAGTAATGCAGTGGAATAGAGACTGACTCCCCTACAGCCTTTAATCCGGCAAAATGAATGACAGCTTCAATGTCGTTCTCAACAAAAACGTTTTCTAAAGCTGCTTTATTTAATAAGTCAACTTCATAAAACGGGAACTCTTTTCCTGTAATGCTTTTGACTCTATCAATTGACTCCATTTTACTATTTGAAAAATTATCAACTACAACAATTTCATGTCCAGCTTCAAGAAGCTCTACACACGTATGACTTCCAATGTAACCGGCTCCACCCGTAACAAGGATCATTCTATCACTCCTAATGATGCTCTTTATAATCTCTCGTATTTTACCATAATGCTGGCAATTATCCTATCATTAATCAACCTTTATCGTTTGAAACAATTCAAACATGACTACACTTTATAAAGCTGTTCTGCTTTGAGAAAAAGATAGTGCAAAAATCGAACGAGGCGGGTGTTAACGATGATTAGAGCGATTTTTTTAGGAGTCTTTTTTGTGTTTTTATGTGTGAGTGTTCCAGGAATAATTGGTTTGTATTTAGGAAACCAAACTGAAAACCTTGATACACCTAATCAGAATGAGCTTGTTCTAAATGCGCCAAATAATCAAGTGATTGATAGTAACGAAGAGGAACTTACTCCTTCTTTTCCCATTCCAAACAATGAACATTCATCCACTCAAATCCATACAAAAGATGATGCAATTGAGTTGATTCTTGAAGAATTTACATTTACCGAACTATTAGGTCTATACCGCAGCATTCAAAATGGTGTAAGCGAAGAAGAAAAAGAAGAGTTGCTTGCGTTATTAGAAGAGCGATTTAGCCAAGAAGAAATAGAAGCATTAAAAGTCTTTGGATTTAGTGAATTAGAGAAAGTATTACAATAAAATGGGTACACTAGTTACGAACATAGTTTTATGTAAATAATTATAGAGAAGGTGATTGTATGAAGAAATGGTTCTTGCTTTTATTCGTATTTACAGTTGTTGGCTGCGGTCAAAATAATGCTACAGAAGAGCCTCTAACGGATGGAGCCGATCAAGCAGAAACCGAGGATCCTATTACAACGGATGAAGGGACGGCTGAAGCTACCTATTTTACAGACTTTGATTTAGATGTTGAATATGCGAATGACCAATCGGTTGAAGTGGATTATGATTACGAAGGTCAACGAGATGAAGCGGAAGTAGACAACGAACTAACAGGAGAATCACTCCGCGGCGATGAGGCACTTGCTTATGTCTATTCTACCTTTGAGCAACTTACTATTGATCCACAAACCGATGATGAGACTGTCATTAGAGACATTTTGAATGTGTTTAACTTAGAGGATAACTACGAGGACTTTGAACTTGAAGTAACCTTTTTAGACGGGACCAAGAAGGAATATAAGTCGAGACAAGGAACGACTTAAAACAAAAAGAAGGAAAGATCCTTTAGCTTAACATGTGTTCTTTAGAGAATAAATAACAGATAAATGAAGCTGGGACATTACTAAAGTGTTTGGATGAAAATACGAACCACATGATTAGCAAAGTATATTCCGGAACGGATGCTATGCTATTATGTTCGGATTCATCGTTATTGGAAACTCTTTTGTCCCGGCTTCTTTTAGCATTGAATAAGTAAACGGAATGGTATACTAGATCATAAAATTGCATTGGCCATAACCAATGCAGCTGTTTCTATGAATTACCATACATGTACAGATGACGTTTCGTTTCTACTATATTAATGAGTTCATAATGTCACTAGAGACTACCTAGGCATACAATTTTCACAATGGCTAATCATTTCTTCCAACATATCTGAACTTGTCAATGTTATCCAAGGTACTTCAATGCCTTTTCCAGGTGCAAGTGCTTTTCCTCTGTATTCTTCATGTTCGTTAACTGCAATGTAAATGTCCCAACTCCAAGTACTCTGTTTGTTCGTAGATGCTAAGTCTCCTTTATTATCAATCTCAACTAGAAAATGATTTTTAATTGAAAACTCTCTAATATTCTCCATCTCTTCCACTCTCCTCTTTCAATGTTCCCTTACATACATTCTGTGGAAAGATCATTTTTCCTATCTGAATCGTCAGACAATTACTGACATCGCATTAGAAAATTGTCGATTAAATCAAAAAAGCACAAGAAGAAAGAGCGTCACGATCAGTCTGTTTTTAACCGATCGTGACGCTCATCTTATTCCATATGTACTTATTCCTTTACTGTTTCGTGCATTGGTAGAGAAATCATAACCTTCGTTTCCCCTTCATGATTCTCAAAACTAATGGCCCCATTATGCTCTCTCATAATCGTTTTTGAGATTGCTAGGCCTAACCCTGTTCCATTTTCCTTTGTTGAGAAGAAAGGCTCTCCAACCCTTTCGATAATCGATACTGGAATCCCTTCTCCCGTATCTGAAACTTCAACGATGACTTGCTCTCTTGAGTCCGTTCGCACTTGAACAGATACGATTCCACCTTCACCCGCAGCCTCAAGTGCATTTTTAAAAATATTAATTAACACTTGCTTAATTTGTGCCTTATCGACAAATACAACAACTTCAGGTACATGATTGAAAAGACTCAGCTGTATATTTTGAAGCATAGCTTCATTTTTAAATAGCTCTACCACTTCATCAACGATCTTATTTAGAGGATAGTTAGCCTTTTTCGGTGCCGTTGGCTGAGTAGCTAACAGGAAATCATTAATAAGTTGATTCATGCGGTCCAACTCGCTTATGACGATATCTCGGAATTGATTATTTTCATCTTCCTGGAATAGCAATTGAACAAAGCCCTTCACGGATTGCATAGGATTACGCAGTTCATGAGCTAGCCCTGCTGATAATTGTCCAAGTAAAGCTAACTTCTCCAGCCTCATCAATTTGTCATTGACAAGATCATGCTTAGAACTGGTAGCCCCTTCTAATATAACGGATATAATCGAAGAAATTCTTTTAATTGCTTCAATTTCGTCTTCAGTAAAAGCATATGGTTCCGGATCGATTGCACACACCGTACCAAACATCTTCCCGTTTTTTAAGTAGACAGGCATTCCTAAGTATGAACCAACATTCGCGTCGTATATTGCTTCAAATACATTTGCTCGTTCATCTTGTTTTGTGTCATTTATGATTAACGGTTCCCGACCGTTTGTTGAGAAAAGGCTTCATATAACATGATCTTTTGGTAATTCAACACCTTCAACTAAATTACAACCATTTTGATTAAATACTTTTATAACCTTAAAGGTCTCTTCTATTTGGCTGACAAACAACGTACGTGTACCAATTAATTTGTTTGAAAACCATAAAAGATCATCCAATGCTTTATCAAATTGACCAGTCATACATCTCACCCCCCTATCATAAAAACAACAGCCTATTTTCAAAACAATAAAATGATTATAACAAGTTTTTTTTGATAAGGGGGTTTTTCCCTATTTTACTTTTGAGATTCATTCAAATTGCCTAGCCTAAAAGTCATCCATCGTTGTTTATTCATAAAACAAAAAAACATCCATTACGGATGCTTTGGCATTTGTTCTTCACAAATAGTCATCATTTCTTCTAGTAAGTCATGCCCTCCAAGTGGAGTCCAGGGTACTTCAACGCCTTGAGCTGGTGCTAATGCCTTTCCTAAAATTTCTTTTTCGTTTGCTGCAATATATATATCCCAACTCCATGATTTCAACTTATCACTAACATGATCTATTTCAGCTAAATAATGCTTCACCTTAAAATCATCCATTACCCCTTTAAACATTTACATCATCTCCTTTAACAAATAGGACAACTTCTTTTTATTATAATAATCTGAATATTAATAATAGTAAAGTATATTGTTAGATAATCTCACAAATAACTTCTGATTATATGTGAGATCTCTCTTAATTACTAGTGTTTCCTAGACTGTACCATTCATACGTATTAATGTTTCAAGAAGGCTCTTCGCTCTGCATATTCTAAACATTTAGGACACACATTGATTATTTTCTTATCTTGATTTCGATATTTCGTAAAATACCCTTGTTTTGACTGACAAAAATAACACTGTTTCTTAAATAATGACCTTATGAAAGCTAACAATTACCTTCCCTCCATTGGATTGTCGACCTCTTATGTTTTTTCATATATCTGTAGTAGATCATTCATATTCGGTATAACGCATAAATGTTCCGGCGATACTTGATAAAAAACAATAGATAGGATTGATGGAAATGGAAGAAGAGAGCAATGTGTTTAAAGGATTACTATGGGGCTCTGTCTTAAGCATACAATTATGGGCTTGTATCCTTTTTATTTTCAAGCAATTCATGTAATGGTTATGTTCAAAAGAAAAGGTGATCAATGGGTCTTTCGCTCTCCCACTGATCACCTTTTTTCACACTGCTACAGGTGCTTTAATTGAACTATGGGGTTCATACCCAATCAACTGAATATCCTTCATCTCAAAATCAAAAATGCTTTCCACATCTCGATTTAATTCAATCGTTGGCAATGCCCTTGGTTCTCTTTCAAGCTGAGTTTTAATTTGATCAACATGATTCGAATAGATATGGACATCTGCACCAGAATAGATTAATTCTCCAACCTCTAACCCGCATTCATGGGCGATTAAATGAGTAAGAAGGGCATAAGACGCGATATTGAACGGAAGTCCAAGGAACACATCATTTGAACGCATATTAAACATACAGCTAAGCTTCCCTTCGTTCACATAAAATTGAAATGCGTAGTGACAAGGTGGCAGCTGTTGGTTTTCCAGTTCTGATGCACTCCATGCATTACACAATAACCTTCTAGAATCTGGGTTCCGTTTAATTTCATTAATGATGTATTGGATTTGGTCGTAAACCTTCCCATCAGCGCCTTCCCAACTCCGCCATTGTTTGCCATAAACATTCCCTAAATCTCCAAATTCTTTGGCAAAGTCATCATCTGTCAGAACTCGTTCTTGATACATTTTTAATTGCTCTTGGTAGATCGCATTAAATTGTTCATCTTCTTGACTGCGAAGACCAAAATTTGTCATATCAGGGCCATCGTATTGTTCGGACTCTACCCATTTTTGAAAACCCCACTCATCCCAAATGTGGTTGTTATTTTCAAGTAGATATCGAACATTCGTATCTCCTTTTAAAAACCATAGCAGCTCTGTAGCAACGAGTCTAAATGGTACACGTTTCGTTGTTAAGAGAGGGAAGCCTTCTTGTAAATTAAAACGAAGTTGATATCCGAAAATAGAAATCGTTCCTGTTCCTGTACGGTCTTCTTTTTTCGTCCCGTGTTCGAGTATATTACGACATAAATCTAAATAGACTTTATCTGCTTGATTCATGGAAAATCACCTTACCTATCAGTAGTAATCTTTATTTTAGCACAAAAAAAGAGCGAATCCCTAGGGAAGTCATTAAAAAGGCATGTTTTACCTTTTCAGTGGCTTTGACCTAAGGATCCCCTCTCGTTAGTTCACAGCAGGCTGTGTCTGTCCACCGTCTTTTCGTTTACGGATCAATTGAATAGCTACTAATAGAACAAGCAATACGATTCCCGCGACATCTGTCATCCATGAACCATGAATGAAAACTAGCGCTGTAGCTAGAGCAAGTATGCGCTCGTAGAACTTTAACTTCACAAGGAAAAAGTTTTGAATAAAGACTACGAAGGCAATAATTCCAAGTAATGCTGTAAAGATATTTTGAGCAATAACCGGCCAGCTATAGAGTCCTGCATTTTCAGGCAATAATAGAATGACGGTATTCGTTGCAAAAACGAATGGAAGCAGCAATGCCCCTGAATCAAACTTAAAGCCTTGTATCCCGGTTCGTATCGGCTCCGAGTTGGCAATCCCCGAGACCGCATAAGCAGGCAAGTTAATTGGCGGTGTATCATCAGCTAGAATTCCATAGTATAGAACGAATAAGTGAGCAGCCATAATTGGTACACCCATTTGAACAAGAGCCGGAGCTACCATCGCTGCTAAAATGACATACGTCGCCGTAGTCGGTAAACCGAGACCTAAAATTAAACAAGCAATCAGCGTGAATGCAAGGGCTAAGTAAAGGTTGTCACCGGCCCAGTTCACGATAATAACAGGGAGCTTCGCTGTTAAACCAGTCAAGTTAATAACCCCAATTAAAATTCCCGCCGTAGCACAAGCTACAACAACAGTTAACGAATTACGCGCTGCCATTTCAAAACCAGCAAATAACTCTCTCACTCCAAAACGAACTGGAGCGGCATCAATTTTGAATTGCTTTTGTAAAAGAACAACAAAAAGTGCAACAAATATTCCAATTGCCACCATGACGCCAATTTCAATTCTCCAGTCTAAGACAAAGTGCATTGCATAGGCAAATCCACCGACGATCGCTGCAATTAATAGGCCCACACCCATTTTTTCACGCATACGGTGAGTAAAGACAGCAAGAGTTAGTAAAATCACAATAGAGAAAAAGGCTGCATTCGGAACGGTATTCCCTCTTACTAAGAAATAAACGAGAATGATAACCGGTAAAATTAAATAACCATGCTGAATCAATGTTTTCCGAGCCGAAACGAGCATTTCTTTCGGCAAACCTTTTATATTGTGCTTTGAAGCTTCAATATGAACCATGAATAAAATAGCGATGTAACTTAAAATCGCTGGAATCGCCGCTGAACGAATGATTTCAGCATAAGAATAAGGGGTATACTCAATCATTAAAAAGGCTGCGGCACCCATAATTGGCGGTAATAGTTGCCCACTTGAGGAAGAGGCTACTTCAATTCCACCGGCTACTTGTGGTTTAAAACCAACCTTCTTCATGAGCGGAATTGTAAACGTACCTGTCGTAACCGCATTGGCAACAGAACTACCTGAAATTGAACCTAACATCCCCGATGAAACAACCGCGGCTTTAGCCGGTCCCCCTTTATACTTACCGAATGCACGTAAAGCCAAATCGATAAACATTTTTCCAGCACCGGTTGCTTCTAGGATCGCACCGAATAAAATAAAGATAAAAACATATGTTGCCGATACTGATAATGGCGTACCAAATATCCCTGAACCGGTGTAAGTCATTTCATAAATAAAGTTTTCAAAATTTGCCCTAGTATGTCTAAAAGGCGGATTTAAGTAATGTCCTAAAAAGAAGTAGGCAATAAAGATGGAGCCAATAATCACTAACGGCTTCCCAACTACACGCCTAGTTGCTTCAAGGACAAGTACGATTAATGTAATCCCAATGATTAAATCTGTCGTTGACATTCTCCCCGTTAAGATTGAATTCGACGTTTGATTGGCATATAAATAATAACCGACAAAGATCGCAATAAGAGCAATAAGAAAGTCATACCACACAATTTTTGTTTGCCCAAGCCCTCTTTTGATAGGGAAAATTAAGAACACAAGCGCAAGTCCAAATGTTAAATGGATGATCATATGAGTTCTTGTACCTACCCCTGGCATAAGGCCAAAACCTGCTGTATATAAGTGATAAAGGGACATAACAATGGCTCCTACTAAAATTAGTAATGCCATCCAGCCACGGACCTTCCGATCACTTCCAGCAAGCTCATTCACTTTCTCTTCCAAATCGGGATCAGCTTGATAACTAATCTCTTCTTTCTTAGTCATACATTCAACTCCTCTCAATGATTATTTCTTGATCACTTGAATCCGAATTCGTTCCCCGTTTAATTCAGCAGATAAATCAACTGTTTGACCGTCAATATTAAAAACATGTGGAAATAAATCAGACGGCAACATGTTTAGATATTCAATTAAACGTTCCTGCTTTATAACGATAAAGCCATCTTTCATTTCTAGTTCATCTTTTTGTTCATAAGGCAAACCTGCCCCAAATGATTTTGTCCAGCTTTCAGTTGCGATCATATTGTAATGTTGATCAATTTTAAAGTATTCTCTAACTGGCGATCGTTCTACAGAATGGATGTACTCATGATAGAAAATTTGATTGGGTTCGATCGGTGTCTCAAAATAGACTGAACTCTTATAAGGTAGGTAAATTTGTAAAAAGTATTCGTCTTCGTTCAAGAAATTTGATAAAACAACGATGGTTATTAGAAGGAAGAAAAAGGCAGTGCTTAAAAGCAATGCCTTTTTGCTGACCTTTTTTTTATTGCTCATCGAAGAAACGTTGTGCACCTGGATGTACTTCAATAGACATCCCATCTAATGCTGTATCTAACGTGATATTTGTACCTTGTTGGTGAGCATTACTAAATGCCTCTGTGTTTTCAAACATTGCTTTCGTAATGTCATACACTAGATCTTCATCCATGTCAGTTGATACAGCTAACATCGCTAATACAGCAGCTGTTGTTGTATCTTCTGTTCCGTATGTGTCACCAGGAATTGTAAACTCCGTATAGTATGGGTAAGCATCTGCTAATTCAGCCACTTTGTCTGAACTAATTTCAACAACGTTAATATCTTTTGATGCTTTAAGAGCTTCTACTGCACCAGTTGGTAATCCAGCTGTGATGAAAGCAGCATCGATGTTGCCATCTTGGATTCCGTTAGCTGCGTCACCAAAGCCCATGTACTCTTCATTGATATCGTCATACGTAATATCATGAATTTCAAGAATTTGACGAGCATTGATTTCCGCACCCGATCCTAAGTCACCAACCGCTACACGTTTGCCAACTAGATCTTCCACAGTAGCGATTCCACTATCAGCAGCCGTGATAATTTGAACAACCTCTGGGTAAAGAGTGGCAATCCCTTGGAATCCTTCTAACGCACCGTCTTCTTCAAACATATGAAGACCTTCTGATGCATAATACGCTACATCATTTTGAACTAATGCGATATCAGCATCGCCATCAACAAGGCCATTAATGTTTACAACTGAAGCACCTGAAGCGAATGAAGCAGCATCAACATTTTCAACATGCGCGTTAATAATGTTGTTTGCAAGCGCAGCACCTAACGGGAAGTATGTACCTTGTTCTCCACCTGTCATAATCGCAATATCAGTGAATTCGCGAGTAGTCTCGCCGCCTTCAGCTTCTTCACCAGTATCGGCACCATCATCAGCTGGATCTGCAGGATCTTCTGCACCACCACATGCAGCTAGTACTAACATAAGTGCTAGCATCATTAAGAAACTTAACTTTTTCATGTGAAATTCCCCCTTATATCTAATTTTTATATGTTAGCAGCCTCATATGAGACTTGCGTAACACCAATGTGACCATTACTTATTCTATAGTCAACAACTTAATTTTACAACTTATTAGTCATATTTCATACTATAAAATCTAGTATATGACAGAACATCCAAAAAATAGATACTATTTGATGTATTTTGACAAAATCTACTAACTTACTAGTAGCAGACTAATAGAAAAACAATTAGGCGGGGTTACTGGCTGCTAAAGTGGTTTCCGTTTCGATGATCGTCACGTTCAGATGCTTCGTTAAATCGATATCATACCCTATTGCTAGTACAAGGTTATGTTCTTCTGTCACGTGAACAATTGGATGAGTACTTAGTTGCTTATTCTGCTTCATAACAAATCCTTTTCGACCATCACTAAGTTTCACCCTTAATCCTACAGGATAAACAGCAATGGTATTTCGAAAGGCTTCCACAAGTGAGTGCTCAAACTGATGACCGACTCCGGAATACAGCAATTCTAACCCTTCATGAGGCAGCATCGGTTTTCGGTAGATACGATTGGAAGTTACCGCATCAAATACATCTGCAACGGCAATGATCTTTGCATACAAATGAATTTCGTTTCCCTTTAATCCTTGCGGATACCCTGTTCCATCAGGACGTTCATGATGTTGAAGAGCACAATGAGCGGTTACCAACGATACATTAGGTACATTTCTTAGTAAATCATAACCAGCTCTCGCATGCGATTTGATCATTTGATATTCTTCATCCGTTAAACGATCAGGCTTATTTAAGATCTCAACAGGAATAGCCATTTTCCCAACGTCATGAAGCAATGCTCCTAACCCAATTTCCATCAATTGCTTGTCCGAAAAACCTAATTCTATCGCTAGCCTTAATGTATATACCGTAACATTTAATGAATGCGTAAAAATATAACTATCATAAATAAAAACATCCGACAAAATTTCAACCGCGTTTTTATTGTTTTTTATATCATCTAATATCACTTCCACAACTTTCGAGAAATCCTTATTCAGGCGATCACAATTAAGAGATTTTCTTAGTTGAATACCATCAGCAATGGTTTGAAATTTAGTTTTTATCGTATGAATCGCCAGTCTCTTTGTTTCTTCCTTTACGACAGAGTTGAACTCAACCCCTTTTGTCTGTTCATCTTGAATATAAATAAATGTGTATCCAAGCCCGATTAATCGATTGAGAACACGCTCTGTAAGCATGGCACCTGTATTGAGCAAAACTTGTCCACTATCATTATAAATCGCTTTGCCTAGCTTTGCGCCTACTTCAACGGAACGAGTGGAAACCAATCTCATAGTTTGCTCCTTTCGATTGAAGGCGGCAACCGTTCTACTTCAAAAAAAGTAGCCTCCATTGGCCTTCCCTTTGTATATCTACTTTTGCGATAAAAACGATTTTCTGTTTATTTTATTTCAGTTTACAACATCACGATCATTCTGCAAGTAAATCTCTTCCAATTTTGCTGAATCCCCTATAAAATAACTGAATTATGTCGAAGAAGGTCGCACAAAAAGAAAGTAGCCGATTCGCTCGACTACTTCATTATCATTAGTATTTCATCTTCAAAAGAGCATCGGTGCCCTTCATTCCTGGATGGATTCCTAGTGCTTCTGCTTCTAGCGTTACAGATTCTAATGGAGCATCTAATAATTGATCAATCGTTCGAACTCCAACTGCTCTCCCTGCCACAATTTTACGATCCTTTAACTTCTCATTTAAAAGCGCCACATCAAGAGCACCACACATAATGTATCCAGTATCATTCATAACAGCCATAAAATTTGTCTTCGGTAGCTTTAATGTAACCGCAATAAACGTCTCACCTTCGATTTGTATCGGATTCATCTCAAGCATTCGAAATACCCTCCCTCTTAAACATTCCAATCTCATTAGTTACGATATGAAAGGAACCCAAAAGACGTGAAAAAGGTTGTTCAAAAAGGGCGGGTTTCCCTTTTTGAACAACCTTTTTGCAATGAGCGAAGCCGGGGCTGGCTCTTTAGCTTTTTTTGAGCGGGTTCCTCAAAAAAGCGTGCCACGTGCGAAGCCATTGCCTCTTATCCCCAAAAAGGGCGGGTTTCCCTTTTTGAACAACCCTAAGACAATTGGTCGGAGAGTTTCTTTGCTAAGACATCCCGAAGAAATTCTGGCATAAAGTATTTCTTTTTATGCGCAGCCGTTAGCTCTGGGAACAGATAACCAAATGTATACATATCAAGCGTTGCTAGTGAGTATAGCTTGTCTTTTTTGAGCGGTTCGTTCAAGATAAAAATGCTAAGAGAATCGTCATTCTCTTCAATTGTGATTCCAGTAAAGAGCATTTTCCCTAATACTTTTCCGCGAAAGCCAAAACCTTTTAGCTCTAAATGTGTCATGTCCTCTGTCAGTGCTTTTTTGATTGATGCTTCTAATTGCTCTCCAGTAACTTCTAACACACAAGGGTTAATAGGGTGTGGACAGATTCGATGAATATCTGCTTTTGTTACTTCTCCAGTCTCAAGCGAATCGAGAATGACACCGGCATTTAACATACCGATCTTTTGACCACACCATTCCGTAACAGCATCACATAGAATTTGTCCGAAATCGGTTTGCTTTTGCCATTCAATGACAAGTGGCTTTGAAATGACTGCAACCGGTTCACTTAAGACCTCTTTAGCCTTGCTGGCCATCCGATCTAAAATGTTATTCGTTTGAACGTCTTCTTCTTTGTCCTTTACATCAACTAACGCCGCTCTTTTCTCCAAGACTTGTTTTGTCTCTACATCATAGTCTATTGTAACCTGTCCTAAAAAGAGACCGTGTTTGCCTGTTTGGGCAATCAATGTCGTCCCACACCATTTTCCAGTAGGGAGTACGTGATGCGTATGCGCTCCTAAAATGACATCAATTTCTGGAAACTGTTCTGCAATTTCCTCATCCTTTTGTAAACCTAGATGAGACATGAACACAACGATGTCGGCCTCCTTTTTCACAATTGGGAGAAAGTGAGCAAGAAGGTCTTGTGGGGATTGGATTTTCCAGCCTAATTGTTCATAAAAGCGATAGAACGGCGCCGTTAACCCAATAATTCCTATCTTCAATCCATCCTTTTGCGTATGAATGATATAAGGATGCATCCAATCTGGTCTCCCATCATTTTGGTCAAAAACATTCGCAACAACAACAGGAAATGTTGCTTCTTCATATAAACAGCCTAATTGCTCTTTTGAAAATGTAATTCCTTCATTATTTCCAACGGTAACGTAATCTACTTTAGCCTCATTCAATAATTCAATATTCCCTTTTCCATAAGTAGCTTCCGTTAAAGGATTGCTTCGATCTGTATGGTCTCCTAAATCTACATACAAAGTATCTTCATCGCGATGTCGCTTTATGTATGAAACGATTTGTGACCAATTATCAAAACAGCTATGAATATCATTTGTATGAAAGATTGTTAGTTGTTTTACCGACAAGTAAATGCCTCCTTTAAGAAAGTCCTTCATAGATCAGCCTGAACGCGATAATTAATAATACAAAGCGCAGAACAAAGACTAACTTCTCACTTGAAAGTCTCCGATTTATTTCTGCTCCTAAAATTCCGCCAATCCACGCACCAGGTAAAAGTGCTAAAACATAAAACCAATTTACATTCCCCATTGAAATATGAGAAATCGAACCGACGATCGCTGAAAGTAAGATCATAAACATCGATGTCGCGACAGCCCGATGCGGCGGGAAATGAAAAAGAATAATCATCGCAGGGACCATTAAGGAACCACCGCCAATTCCAAACAAGCCAGAAAGCATTCCTACAAGAAAAGAAAGAATTAACACCGGTACAACGTTATATCCATATGTATGAAAAGTGCCGTCTTCATTCATCACCGTTCGTTCAATGCGTTTCTTTCGATAAGGCCTCGGCTTCAGTCGATGTCTAATAAAAAGGATCAACGATATAAAAATAATAAAAACTCCAAGGTATAATTGAAAGGACTCTGTATCAAAACCTTTATTTATCCAAGCACCTACAATTGCACCAGGTCCACTAGCACAAAAAAAGAGCCAGGCACTTTTAAAATCAATTTTCTTCTGTTTTATGTATGCAAGTGTTGCAGACAAACCAGTGACAATCATAACAATTAGAGAAATTCCAACTGCTAATTGCGGAGTTATTTCTAATAAAGAAAAACTTCCAAGTAACAGTAACGCTGGTACAACGACAATACCACCGCCAAGCCCCATCAGACTCCCTAACGTACTGCCAACTAGTCCAACCAACACTAACAGGACCCAAATCAAGTTCACACACCTGCTCTCTTCCTATTCGAGTCATATGTTCTATTATCAAGAAAACAGGTCAAGTTGTCTAGGTGCTAGTCCTTGATAATCAATTTCCAATAACTCAATTAATTGCTTTGCATTTGCACAAGCATCTCCGCCCGAATTATTATTAAAAATAAGGTAAAGATCCTCTGTTTGCGCTTGCAACTGTTCAAGCTTTTCGATCCACTCTTTCAACTCATTCTCTTTGTACTTATATAAATAACGAACATCTCGCCATGTTCCATTGCCTGGGTCATTCCATCCGTGAACATTGCGACCATGAAAACGAATTAACGTTTTCTTCTTATTCGTTGCCTCCAACACAGTTGGAATGGAACGCATTCCCGCTTGGGGTTCATCACAAATGCTATGAATCCAGCCCTCATCTTTCATAAACTGTACTGTTCGATCTCTCATCTCTCCTTGAAACCAAGTTTGATGTCGGAATTCCAAGGCAACAGGCAAGTCTTTTAACTGTTCTTTTACATAACGTACCCATTGTACATATTCCTTTTTACATTCAAACCAAGGAGGGAATTGACAAAGGACCATCCCTAATTTATTTGCTTTTATTAACGGTTCAAGGGATAACTTAAAAGCCTCAAACATTTCCTCTTTCGTTTCAAAAGGAGCAAAGCCTTTTTGATGTCCAGTCATGCCTTGATAAGCTTTTACAACAAACTGGAAAGTGTCTGGCGTTTCCAAAACCCATTTTTTCATATTACGAAGTGGTTGTACAGCATAAAAAGAAGCATCTAATTCTACAATCGGAAAATGGCCTGCATAGGCTTCTAATTTTGACTGTTTGGTCCAGCCATTATATAAGTCATCATGGTCGCCCCACCCAGCTAACCCAATGTAGATCATTTGCCTTCACCCCTTTTCAACATACTCGTATTATAGCTGAAAATGAGAGGAGACTCACGTGTTAAGTGTTTTCTTTCCTAGTTAAACATTGTAAGATTCTTTCCACGAATAAATTCAGCAAATAATTATGAAAAAAACAGCGAACCCCACGAGGGATTCGCTGCTTACAAATTAACCGATAGACCCTTCCATCTCGAACTTGATTAGACGGTTCATTTCAACCGCATATTCCATTGGAAGTTCTTTTGTAAATGGCTCGATGAAGCCCATTACGATCATTTCTGTTGCTTCTTGCTCAGAAATACCACGGCTCATTAGATAGAAGAGTTGATCTTCAGATACTTTTGAAACCGTTGCTTCGTGCTCAAGCGTAATGTTGTTATTTAAAATTTCGTTATATGGAATTGTATCAGAAGTTGACTCGTTATCCATGATTAAAGTATCACACTCGATCTTCGACTTAGAACCAGCTGACTTACGGCCAAAGTGGCAGATTCCACGGTATGTTACTTTCCCGCCATGTTTAGAGATTGATTTCGATACAATTGTTGATGAACAGTTTGGTGCAAGATGATGAACTTTTGCACCAGCATCTTGGTGCTGGCCTTTCCCTGCAATCGCAATCGAGAGAATCGTACCTTTTGCACCTTCACCACGCATAACAACAGCTGGGTATTTCATCGTTAATTTTGAACCGATGTTACCGTCAACCCACTCCATTGTTGCACCAGCATCAGCAACCGCACGTTTTGTAACAAGGTTGAAGATGTTAGGAGCCCAGTTTTGGATTGTTGTGTAACGGCAGTATGCATCCTTCTTAACAATGATTTCAACAACTGCACTATGAAGTGAGTTTGTTGAATAAACAGGAGCTGTACAACCTTCTACATAGTGTACAGAGCTGTCTTCGTCAGCAATGATTAACGTACGCTCAAACTGACCCATGTTCTCAGAGTTAATACGGAAGTATGCTTGTAAAGGCGTATCTGTCTTAATTCCTTTTGGTACATAGATGAAAGATCCTCCAGACCAAACCGCTGAGTTAAGGGCTGCAAACTTGTTATCAGTTGGCGGAATAATCGTACCAAAGTGCTCCTTGAAAATTTCTTCGTGCTCTTTTAGAGCAGTATCTGTATCTGTGAATAGAATTCCAAGCTCTGTTAGCTCTTCCTTCATGTTGTGGTAAACAACTTCAGATTCATACTGAGCAGATACCCCAGCAAGATACTTTTGCTCTGCCTCAGGGATTCCAAGCTTATCAAATGTGTTTTTGATTTCTTCTGGTACTTCATCCCATGATTTCTCTGATTTCTCTGAAGGCTTTACGTAGTACGTAATATCATCAAAGTTTAATTCAGCTAAATCTCCGCCCCATTGCGGCATTGGCATTTTGTAAAATTGCTCTAAAGATTTTAAACGGAAGTCTAACATCCATTGTGGTTCTTCTTTCATGCGTGAAATTTCTTCAACGATTTCTTTCGTTAATCCACGCTTCGAACGGAAAATCGATACATCTTTGTCCGAGAACCCGTATTTATATTCTCCGATTTCAGGCATTTTTTTTGCCATTTGAAACCCTCCTCTTTAATGTGTACACAGAAACTTTCTTACCAAAAGTTCTTATTTCTGATCGTTGATGCCCTTTTCCATCGCCTTCCAAGCAAGAGTAGCACACTTGATACGTGCTGGGAATTTAGCAACGCCTTGAAGTGCTTCAATATCACCTAAGTCAAAGCGGTCTTCATCGTAGTCTTTTCCAAGCATCATATCAGAGAAAATCTGTGACATCTCAATCGCTTCATCTAACTGCAAGCCTTTAATTGCTTGTGTCATCATTGAAGCTGAAGCTAAGCTAATTGAGCATCCTTCCCCAACAAATTTCGCGTCTTTCACTTTTCCATCCTCTACTTGAAGTTGAAGTTGAATGCGATCGCCGCATGTAGGGTTATTCATATTGACCGTAACAGTTTCACCTTCAAACTCTCCGCGATTACGAGGGTTCTTATAGTGATCCATAATGACCTGTCTATAAAGGGTATCAAGATTAGAAGACATCTCCAAAGTACTCCTTTGTTTTTACTAGTCCTTTGTAAAGGGCATCGACATCTTCTTTTGTATTATACAAATAGAAGCTTGCGCGTGCTGTTGCTGTTACTTCAAGCCATTTCATTAGTGGCTGTGCACAATGATGGCCAGCACGAACAGCAATCCCCTCCGCATCTAGAACCGTTGCAACGTCATGTGGATGAACTTCATCCATATTAAATGTTACTACGCCTGCACGGTGTTTCGGACCAAAAATCGTTAGTCCATCGATCTCAGACAAGCGCTCAATGGCATAAGTTGCAAGTTCATGCTCATGTTTTGCAATCTCATCTAAACCGACCTCTTCTAAAAAGTCTATGGCTGCTCCTAGTCCAATAGCACCTGCAATAATAGGAGTACCTCCTTCAAATTTCCAAGGAAGCTCCTTCCATGTTGATTCTTGTAGTCCTACAAAATCAATCATTTCTCCACCGAATTCAATTGGCTCCATCTTTTCAAGCAAAGATTTCTTACCGTAAAGAGCTCCAATACCAGTAGGTCCTGCCATCTTATGTGCCGAGAAAGCAAAGAAGTCACAATCAAGATCTTTTACGTCAATCTTCATATGCGGTGTACTTTGCGCTCCATCTACAACCATAATTGCTCCATTACGATGAGCAATTTCAGCAATTTCCTTCACTGGATTAATCGTTCCTAGCACGTTTGACACATGCATAACAGAAACGATTTTTGTCTTGCTAGTAATTGTTTTCTCCGCATCGGCTAAATCAATTGTTCCATCTGGCTGAAGCGGGAAATATTTTAATGTTGCACCCGTTTGTTTAGCAACCTGTTGCCAAGGAATGATGTTACTGTGATGCTCCATTAGCGAGATCACAATTTCATCGCCCTCTTTAAGGTTGTCACGACCATAACTAGCTGCAACTAAGTTAAGAGCAGTTGTTGTTCCTCGTGTGAAGACGATCTCTTCAATCGAGCTTGCGTTAATGAAGTTGCGAACTTTCTCACGCGCCCCTTCATAACCATCTGTCGCAAGTGTACCAAGTGTATGAACACCGCGATGAACGTTAGAATTGTAGCGGCGATAGTAATCATCGATTGCTTCAATTACTTTTAAAGGCTTTTGAGAGGTAGCCGCGCTATCTAAGTAGACGAGCGGATTTCCGTTAACTTCTTGGTTCAGAATCGGAAATAGTTGCTTAATCTCCTTCGCATTCATTAGCGTACTTTCCTTTCAATTGCCTCACGCATACGCTCCTTAACAGATTCAATTGGAAGCTGCTCAACGACAGGAGCTAAGAAGCCATGAATAACCAAACGTTCTGCTTCCGTACGAGAAATCCCGCGACTCATTAAGTAGAACATTTGCAATGGATCTACTTGACCTACAGATGCTGCGTGTCCTGCCGTTACATCGTCCTCATCAATTAGAAGAATTGGGTTCGCATCGCCACGCGCTTTTTCACTTAACATTAATACACGCTCTGTTTGAACACCGTTTGACTTTGTTGCACCATGTTCAATTTTCGTAATCCCGTTAAAGATTGCTGTAGCTGCTTCACGCATTACCCCATGCTTTAGGATATGTCCTTCAGAATGTTTTCCGTGATGGAAAATTTGTGTCGTGAAGTTTTGCTTTTGTTCGCCACGGCCGATTGAAACCGTTTTGGTATCTGCCCAAGAACCATCACCAACAAGGTGTGTTGTATTTTCAGAAACGGTATTACCGTCGTTCATTTGACCAAGAGCCCAGTCAACACGTGCATCTTTCTCAACGTGAGCACGACGTACAACATAGGTTGTCACATTGCTACCTAGGTTATCAACCGCACCAAATGCAACACGTGCATTCGCTTTTGCATACACTTCAGCAATGATGTTCGCTACAGCTGCTTCTTCTGTTGTAGACACATAGTTTTCAACATACGTAACAGAACTATTTTCTTCCGCCACAACGATGACGTGGTTGCTTAAAACAGCCTCTGGCGTCTCAAGTGAGAATACGGCTTGCAATGGAAGTTCTACTTCCACGTTTTTCGGAACGTAAATGAATGCCCCGCCATTTAGTAATGCAGCGTGTAACGCCGTTAAACGGTTTTCTTCAGGCTTTACTGCTTCACCGAAGAAATATGGCTTCACAAGATCAGCATGTTTGTTAAGTGCTGTTTGGATATCTGTGAAAATAACACCCTTTTCAGCAAGCTCTGCATTTAACTTCGAGTAAACTGCTGATGTATCTTGTTGAACAAGTAAGTTTTGCTCATCTGTTTCTTCACCAATTAACGCCTTTAACTCTTCCGCTAACGCACTCACTGAAGTAGCTTTTGGCTTTTCATTCAGCTTAAAACGAGGCTGAACAAAATTCCACTTATCAATTTTTGTTTTATCTGGCTTAGGAAGTGCTGCTGTTTCTGATAGCTCTAAGCCTTTTAAACGAATGTCGCGTACCCAATCAGGTTCATTGCGTCCATTAGAGAATGATTCAATTTGTTCTTTTTCGAACAATCCTTTTGTCTCGACTGACATACATACCCACCCTTTGCTTTTATACTCACTCGCGTTCGTACGAGTCCAATGTTAATCTTCTCTGAGGTTTTCTTACGCTTCTTGGTTCGCTTCTACACGCTCGTCTTCAATACCAAGCTCAGCTTTAATCCAGTCGTAACCTTCAGCCTCAAGACGTGCTGCAAGCTCAGCGCCACCAGATTTCACAATGCGACCTTGCATCATAACGTGTACTTTATCAGGAGTGATGTAGTTAAGTAGACGTTGGTAGTGAGTAATGATTAAGCAGCCAAAGTTTTCACTGCGCATTTCATTTACACCTTTAGAAACGACTTTCAATGCGTCAATATCAAGACCTGAGTCAATCTCATCAAGGATGGCAAATTTAGGCTCAAGCATTAATAGTTGTAAAATTTCGTTACGCTTCTTCTCTCCACCAGAGAAACCTTCGTTTAAGTAACGGTGAGAGAAAGACTCGTCCATATCAAGAAGCTCCATTTTTTTGTCTAGCTGACGGATGAACTTCATTAAAGAGATCTCGTCTCCTTCTTCACGCTTTGCATTGATTGCTGAACGTAAGAAATCAGCATTCGTAATACCGCTAATTTCACTTGGGTATTGCATTGCTAGGAAAAGACCTGCTTGAGCACGCTCGTCCACTTCCATTTCAAGTACGTCTTCACCATCGATCGATACTGATCCGCTCGTAATTTCATATTTCGGGTGTCCCATAATAGCAGAAGCTAACGTAGATTTCCCTGTACCGTTAGGCCCCATGATTGCATGAAACTCTCCGCCTTTTATTTCAAGGTTGAAATCTTTTAAGATCTCTTTTCCTTCTACTGATACGTGTAGGTTTTCAATTTTAAGATGTGGTACTGACATTCCGATGACCTCCAATGTATTGCTTTATCTATGACAAAGCTACTTTAATTATTTTTTATTTATTCTCAATCTATTCTCATTACAATCTTATAACAAATCTATTATAAGTTCAAGAAAGAGACGTACATTTCTACTATCTTTGTAGTATAAACTATTCATCATTATCCTTGTATCGTTTTATTTAAAAAAAACGAATAAATGTAACAATGAGAAAGAGTAGTACCTTAAGGCACTACTCTGCTTGATTTTATCATAACTGATACGATCTAGCCAAATTGAGCTGCAATTCTTTTGCTAGCCTCGTAATCTTTTTCACGTTGCTTTTCTATTTCGATTTTTTTATCTAAGCTACGTTCATACTCTGAATAGCTAATGCCGTGTGCTTGTTGCATTCCTTTTTCCATTTCACCTGTAACTGCATTCTTGTTACTTTCTAATGAACGGATAATGAATCAACCCTTCCTCGTTAAGTTACACTTATCTTATCATGGTCCTAAAGGATCACCAACGTCGAAATAACGAGATAATTCAGGAAAATTCATGCTGAGAGCTGATTATGTATTGTCAGAAAATTCACTAATACAAATCCTTTATCATACTCCCTTATTGAACTTGGGAACCATTGCCACCTAGTTCACTAATACATTCTTGAACGAGAGTTACAGCTTGGCTCATTGCTGCTCCCCCACCAAATGCCGCTGTTACTCCAACTGTTTCTAGGATTTCATCTTCTGAACACCCTTGATCTAAGCAACCTTTTGTATGGTAGATAATGCAATACTCATCTTGTGAATACACACTAATCCCTAGGGCAATCATCTGTTTTTCTTTTTGAGTAAGCTTTCCTTCTTCAAAGCAAGCTTCTGTAAATGCATTGTATTTCTTCGCGATGCTCGGCATTTTTTGTGTGAAGTTTCCTAACCCTTGTTTGTATTCATGTAAGGCTTGTTCAATTGGTGAGTTTTGTTGTTGATCCATTTTACTAAATGCCCCCTTTGTCAAATTGTAACAACGATAGTATTCGTCTTGATCAAAGGCTTTATACACCATTCTTAAAATCACGCATAAAAAAGCCGACGAAGCTAACATAAGCTCCGACGGCTTTTACACGCAATTAATTCGTTTTTGGAATGACCGCACCATCATAAGTTTCAATAATGAATTGTTGGACTTCTTCAGATTGAAGAATCTCAACTAATTTTAAAAGTTCAGGACGAGCTTCGTCTTCCGAACGCACAACAACTAAGTTTGGCTGAAGAACATCTTCACCTTCAAACTCAATTCCGTATTGCTCGATATCAACTCCGCCTTCAAGTGCATAGTTTGTGTTAATTACAACAGCGTCCCCTTCACCTGCTTCAAACGAAGGAGCAAGCATTCTCGCTTCTACTTGTGGCTCACCGAATTTAAGACCTTTCGGGTTAGATGAAATGTCATCAATCGTAGCTAATTGTCCTTCTTCTACATCAAGTTCAATTAAACCAGCACGCTCAAAAATAGGTAGAATACGACCGTGATCACTAATCGAATCACTCATGACAATCGCTGCACCTTCCGGAAGCTCATCAAGGCTTGCATAATCTCTTGAATAAACACCAATTGGTTCAGCATGGATCGCACCAATATCAACGAAATCATAATCATTCTCTTCGATTTGCATCGCTAGGTATCCCGGCGTTTGGAAGTAGTTAGCATCGATTTCTCCGTCACGTAATGCTTGGTTTGGCAGAATATAATCTTGGAACGTAATAATTTCAAGGTCAATTCCTTCTTCAGCTAATAAAGGCTGAACAAACTCTAGCACTTCTGTATGTGGAACAGCTGATGCCCCTACAACGATTGATGTACGCTCTTCGCCTGTTTCTTCTTCACCTGCAGTTTCAGGTGCTTCCTCTTCAGCACCACCGCACGCTACTAACGAAAGTGATAATGCTGCTGCTCCAATGATACTTAAAAACTTTTTCATCGTAATAAATCCCCCTTGTTATCGTTTGTCTGTTTTATTAGTTAAATAATCACCAATCCATTGAATCAAAAAGACAATGAGTAGGATGACAATTGTTGCTACTAACGTAATTTGGCTATTGTTACGTTGGAAACCTTCTAAGTAAGCAAAGTGCCCCAATCCACCAGCACCAATAACACCAGCCATCGCTGTATAACTCACTAAGGCAATAGCTGTAACCGTAATTCCTGATATTAGCGCTGGCAAAGATTCAGGAATTAACACTTTACGAATAATGTCCCAGTTGCTTGCTCCCATCGCTTGTGAAGCTTCTACAACACCTTTATCAATTTCTCTTAAAGCTATTTCAACCATTCGCGCATAAAAAGGTGCCGCACCAATAATAAGAGCTGGCAGTGCAGCGTTTGCTCCAAGCATCGAACCAACAAGCATGCGCGTAAAAGGAATTAATAAAACAATTAATATAATGAAAGGAATTGATCTAAACACATTGACAATGAAACTAAACACGCTATTTACGAAGACATTTTCCCACAGATTGCCCTTGCTTGTTAAATATAATACAAGACCTAGAACTAAACCAATGATGAACGTTGCAGCAACAGAAATACTCGTCATATAAAGCGTTTCAAGTGTTGCTTCCCATAGCTTGTCCCATTTTACTTTTCCAAATAATTGATCAATCATGGACAATCACCTCCACTTCAACCTCTTTGTTCCGAATGAAAGTGATCGCTTTATCAATTTCAGATGGTTCTCCATTTAATGCGACAAACAATGTCCCATAAGAACCTTCCTGAATTTTTGTGATTTTCCCTTGAACAATATTGACTTCTATATCGAATTGACGAATTAATTGTGTAATTAATGGACGCTCCGCTTTTTCTCCTACAAACGTCAATTGAACAATTTGACCTTCAGGGTGGTCTTCAAGCATTTGAGTAATGGCATCCACCGTTTCTTCAGGCTCAGTAATTTGTTTCACAAATTCCTTTGTCATATTCGCTTTAGGCTTACGGAATACTTCACGTACAGGACCATTTTCAACAACCTGCCCTGCTTCCATAACGGCTACTTTGTGACAAATCTTGCGAATGACATGCATCTCATGTGTAATCAAAATAATCGTTAAACCAAGCTTTTCATTAATATCAACAAGCAAATCAAGAATGGAATCCGTCGTTTTTGGATCAAGTGCGGATGTCGCTTCATCACAAAGCAATACTTTCGGATTATTAGCAAGAGCACGAGCAATCCCAACACGTTGCTTTTGACCGCCACTTAGCTGTGAAGGGTAACTTTCTCCCCGACCCTTTAAGCCAACGAGTTCAATTAATTCGTTCACACGCTTATCTCGTTCGACTTTTTTTACTCCAGCAATTTCTAATGGAAAAGCGATATTTTCACGAACCGTGCGTGACCAAAGTAAGTTGAAATGCTGAAAAATCATGCCGATTTCTTGACGAGCTTTTCTAAGCTCTTTTTGGTTTAACTTTGATAAGTTTTTTCCAGCTACTTCAACATCGCCCTCTGTCGGGCGCTCCAACATATTCAACATTCGAATAAGTGTACTTTTCCCTGCACCACTGTATCCAATTATTCCATAGATTTCGCCTTCATCAATTTTTAGATCTATTCCATTAACGGCTGCAACCGGGCCATCTTTCGTTTGGAACACTTTGCGGATACCACTTAATGATATCATCATGTATAACCTCCTTGAAGCTCTTCTAACATAGTCTCGTCTAAGATGTCTAATACTTCAATATTTCCAGAAAGCAGCTTTAGACATTTGGGCAAAACAAAAACCCTCCTGAACATCATGATGAACAGAAAGGTTAGTAACGAGTCCTTTCTCTCATCTTTCAAAGCTTCATGCTTTGCAGGATTTAGCACCTTCTTAGATGTTGAATCATCTAACGGTTGCCGGGCATCGTAGGGCCAGTCCCTCCGCCACTCTGGATAAGAGTTTCTTATATTATTTTTAGCAATGAGAGAATAATAGCATGTAAGAAAAAAACTTGTCAACAAATAACCTAAAAACAATTATAATCCAAAAATATACAGCGGAAATATTATAGCGGATCGTCTGTCTTGTTCTCTCTTTTTCTAACGAAAGCGATTCAACCGATTTAAGCATTGAGCTACTACAATGGAAGATTTTTTCTAAATTTGATATTTCCCTCTAGAACCATGCTTTATGAAAAGCCTGGCAGAGTTAATCATGCCAGGCTTTGTAGCGTTCGGATCAGTCCCTTGATCACTATTTTATTTAGCACCAGCCCTCATCGCAGCCTTCTACATACGATTGAACTTGATTAGGATTTTCATTTTCGTAGCGGAAAATCTTATCATTTTCAAATTCAAAGCCTTCCGCCATCTCATGTTGAAACCCTTGGTTCGTTTCAATAACTTTACCAACTTTCGCGTTACCCATATATAAATTCATATGGCCATCTTCATACTTCCCTTTAACTTTACTTGTAACATCAACTTTAATCAGATCCAATGCACTAACCTCCTTACACAGAAGTTACTATTATTGTGTCCTTTTACAAAGAAGACAGTCATGGGGAATTCATGAAAAAGAGGAAAGGCACAACACCCTTCCTCTGTAATCGATATTTCGATTAGTCTTCGCTAATCATTTCTTCATATTGTTCAGCAGACATAAGGTTGTCCACTTCACTTGCATCTTTAGGCTCTACTACGATCATCCATGCTTTCTCATATGGTGACTCGTTAACGAACTCAGGAGAATCATCAAGATCTTCATTAACAGCAACTACTTTTCCGCTGATTGGTGCATAAAGTTCAGAAACCGTTTTAACTGACTCAACACTTCCAAATGGCTCGTCCGCTTCGATTTCGTCGCCTACTTCTGGTAGCTCAACAAATACGATATCCCCAAGCTCAGATTGTGCAAAATCGGTAATCCCAATACGAACCGCTTCTCCTTCTACTTTTACCCACTCATGCTCTTCAGAATACTTTAATTCCTTTGGTAAGTTACTCACAAAAAATCCCTCCACATGAAAATAATTATAATGATTACTATATTATACCTAGTTTAACATAGAAACAACATTATTTGTTCCATGTTTCTTCAAATTGTTCTTCTTTAAATCCTACTGTCACTGTTTCTCCATCCGTTGTAATCGGACGTTTTATTAACATTCCGTCAGTTGATAAAAGCTCTAGCGCTTCATCTTCTGATAAATCTTTAAGCTTATCCTTTAATCCAAGCTCACGATACTTTTGCCCACTTGTATTAAAAAACTTTTTCAATTCAAGTCCACTTTTTTCATATAAGCTTTTTAATTCATCCTTCGATGGTGGGTTTTCAACTATATGTATGTCTTTGACTTCGATGCCCTTTTCGTTGAACCATTTGCTTGCTTTTCTGCATGTTCCGCATTTTGGATATTGATAAAATACAACAGCCATTTATCTATTCTCCTCCTTCCATTCTTCAACGTTATTATTGCGTATCTAGCTCCTGTGCACAATTTTTTTGCTCATTATTTTCCGTATTCCAAGTACCTTGAAGTGCATCGTGAACCGAATCGATACTCACATCTTGCGCAAATTCCTCCTCGACACCAGTAAGAGGTCCTGTATATTGGATGTTTTCTTTCTTCTTCATTCATTTATTCCCCTTCCGCTTTTTCCTAATCATAGCTTGTGTTACAAAAGTAAGAATCATGCAGTAGGTTTCGGACTCGAACCATAAGGGAAGCTAGAACGACAAAGAAGCCCCAACCGGGACTTCTTTGCACTAGAGAGGAGAATGCTCCATAAGAAAGGAGTATATTATTTTTTTGGAAAAGGAAATCCCCTTCCAAATTGATTAACAAGACTAAACGACAAAGCGCTTTTCTTCTAGCACGACACCAGCAATTTGGCGTTTTTTTGCAACGACATTGATTGGCGTATGACGGGTGAGCTTACGTAAGATACCTAACATCGTACGAAGTTTATCGCCTTCTTCCATTGCAACAAGCGATTCTTTTGCATGCGCTTCAATTCGGTTAAACGCTTCTTGACAATATACTTCAGTCATAAGAAGCTTTTGTGCAGCTTTAGTTGCATCAGCTTTGTTGATTGCTTTTTCGGTACGTAAAATTACCGACTCCATTGAGTAAATTTCACTAACGATGTCTGCTACATTTGACAGAAGCTCTTGCTCATGTTGTAGCTTTTCACCATATTTTTGCGCACCATTCCCAGCGACCATTAAGAAAATCTTCTTTGCCATCCCTAGCAAGTATTTCTCTTGCTCTAACGGCTCATCACCAATTTCTTGAGGCATTAGCATCATTAGTTCTTCTTGAAGTGCCATTGCCTTTTGTAAAAGAGGGAGTTCTCCCTTCATCGCTTTTCGCATAATCGTTCCAGGAACGAGAAGACGATTGATTTCATTTGTCCCTTCAAAAATTCGGTTGATCCTTGAGTCACGGTACATACGCTCTACTTCATACTCGGCCATGAACCCGTACCCACCATGAATTTGAACGGCCTCATCGACAACGTAATCAAGTGCTTCAGATCCAACCACTTTATTTAAAGAGCATTCAATCGCGTATTCTGCAATTGCATTTGCAACAGCGCGGCCATCTTTTTGTTCTTCATCCGATAAACCACCTAGACGTTCTTCAAACAAACCACCTGTCCGATAAATGGAACTTTCCGCTGCATAAGTAGCTGTTGCCATATTTGCAAGCTTCTCTTGAATGAGTGTAAATTTGCCAATTGGAGTTTTGAACTGCTTCCGTTCTGTTGCATACGTTGCTGCTAATTCAATTGCACGCTTTGCACTTCCAACACAACCAACTCCAAGCTTATAGCGTCCGACATTTAATATGTTAAAGGCGATCAAATGACCTTTTCCAATTTCACCCAATACATTATCGACTGGAACTAACGCATCTTCTAAGATCAATGTTCGAGTTGAAGATCCTTTAATGCCCATTTTCTTCTCTTCAGGTCCTGTCGATACACCAGCAAAATCTTTTTCAACAATAAAAGCAGTAAATTTTTCTCCATCGATTTTGGCATAAACAACGAATACGTCAGCGAAAGCAGAATTCGTAATCCATTGTTTTTCTCCATTTAATACATAGTGTGTACCGGCGTCATTTAAAACGGCTGTTGTCTTTGCTCCTAAAGCGTCTGATCCTGAGCTAGGCTCTGTTAAAGCATAAGCTGCCAACTTTGCACCCGATGCAAGGTCAGGTAAGTACTTCGACTTTTGCTCGTGATCCCCAAAAAAGACGATAGGAAGTGAACCAATTCCAACATGCGCGCCATGACTTAATCCAAATGCACCACCACGCACAAACCGTTCTGATATTAAGGAAGAACTGATTTTATCCAAGCCAAGTCCACCATATTCTTCTGGAACATCTGCTCCTAGAAGACCTAACTCTCCAGCTTCTTTTAACAGCCTTACGGTATGTTCAAACTTATGCTGCTCAATTTCTTCTAGAACAGGCTCCACTTCATTAATGACAAACTCTTCCGTCGTACGACCAATCATGATTTGTTCATCCGTAAAGTCCTCCGGTGTAAACACATGATCTGCTTGAATATCCTCAACTAAAAAGCTACCACCTTTAACTACTTTCTTTTCCGTTTGACTCATAGACCGTTCCTCCTTCATATTTTAAGGTTCTAGCAGCTATTGTAAAAAAGGTAAAGTGCGACCTTTTTTTATGCTGAGTGGCAACGGCTTCTCTCCTTGCGCGACTTTTATGAGAAAACCGCTCATAAAAGTCTTTAAAACATTGCAAGGGCTCGCTCGTTGCGAGCTATTGTAAAAAAGGTAAAGTGCGACCTTTTTTACAATAGCTCAAATACTCCTGCTGCTCCCATGCCGCCGCCGATGCACATGGTGACGATGCCGAATTGTTCGTTGCGGCGTTTCATTTCGTGTAGGAGTGTGAGCGTAAGTTTGGCTCCTGTACAGCCTAGGGGGTGACCTAGGGCTATTGCTCCTCCGTTGACGTTGACTTTTTCTTGGTCAAGGTTTAAATGTCGTATCACTTGTAGTGACTGAGAAGCAAAGGCTTCGTTTAATTCAAATAATCCGATATCTGATAATTCGAGTCCCGCTAGCTCTAACGCTTTTGGAATTGCTTCTACCGGTCCTATTCCCATAATTTCTGGTGCGACTCCTGCTACAGCAAAACTTCTGAATTTCATCAATGGGCTGAGTCCATTGGCTAACGCTTCTTCTTTATCCATAATGAGCACTGCTGCTGCCCCGTCACTCATTTGAGAAGCATTTCCAGCTGTTACACTTCCTTTTGGATGAAAGGCTGGACGTAGCTTTGCAAGACTTTCCACCGTTGTTTCTGGACGGACTCCCTCATCCGTACTAAAAAGGACTTTCTTCTCTTTCAATTTATGATCTGCCCCGACTGAGCGAAGCGTGACATCAACTGATACTATTTCCTCTTTAAATCGTCCTGCCTCAATCGCTGCTTGGGCTCGTTTATGGCTTTCAATGGCAAATGCGTCCTGATCAGCTCTGCTTACTTTAAAGCGATTGGCTACTTCCTCAGCGGTGTAACCCATCCCCATATAGTACTCTGGCTGTTCTTCGACAAGCTTTGGATTTGGTGCAATGACATGGCCTCCCATTGGAATCATGCTCATTGATTCTGCTCCACCAGCAATGATTGCTTTGGAATGACCAAGCATAATTCGCTCCGCACCATAAGCAATACTTTGTAGGCCAGAAGAACAATATCGGTTAATCGTGATAGCAGGAACCGTATTAGGCAATCCTGCTAAAGCAGAGATGTTTCGAGCCATATTCATCCCCTGTTCCGCTTCTGGCATCGAGCAGCCCATAATGACATCTTCTATATGCCTAGCATCGAAATCACCTGCACGCTTTAACGTTTCACTAACGGTTAATGCGCCTAAATCATCTGGACGGACATTGACTAATGTTCCGCGCTTTGCTTTTCCAACTGGTGTTCTCGCACCAGAAACAATTACCGCTTCTCTCATGTTCATTCCCCTCCTATTCCAATGATTAGTTACGAAGTGGTTTTCCTTTTGTTAACATATATTGCATTCGTTGTTGCGTTTTGGGTTCAGCAACTAGGCTTAAAAAAGCTTCTCGTTCTAAATCAAGCAAGTACTGTTCATCGACCAATGTCCCTTTTGGAACGCGTCCCCCTGCAATGACGAAGGCGAGCTTTTCCGCTATTTTCAAATCATGGTCAGAAATCATTCCGCCAAACTTCATTGTTTTGGCTCCGAGCAACATCGTTCCATAACCCGTTTCTCCAACGACTGGAATTTTTCTACGCTCCGGTGGTCGGTAGCCTTTTGCCGCTAAATGAAGTACCTCTTGTTTTGCACGGTCAATAAGGAAGTCACCATTGACCACTATGCCATCTCGTTCACTTAAGAAACCAACTTCTCTTGCTTCCTGAGCCGACGTAGAGACCTTTGCCATTGCGATCGTCTCAAATGTTTTATTGGCAACCGCTTGTAAGTCCGCTCCTCCTGACTGATCAAGATTACGTAGATACAATTCTTTATTACCGCCTCCGCCTGGTATGACTCCAACCCCAACTTCAACTAAGCCCATATACGTTTCTAAAGAGGCTTGAATGCTCGCTGATGGTAAACAAATTTCCGTTCCACCTCCAAGCGTCATTCCAAATGGAGCCGTGACAACTGGCTTTTGGGAATATCTAATTTTCGCCATCGCTTGTTGGAATTGGCGCACACTTAAATCAATTTCAAAGAAATTATCGTCTTGGGCTTCCAGTAATATCAGCATTAAGTTCGCCCCGACACAAAAGTTCTTGCCTTGATTATTAATGACAAGACCTTTGTAATTCTGTTCTACTTCTGTAACAGATTTTGCAATCATTTGAAGCACATCTGCACCGATAGAATTATTTGGTGACGTAAATTCAAGTAGAGCGACATCATCACCAACGTCAATTAAGCTTGCTCCCGCATTTTTAAAGATGACCTGATCAGGTTTTAGTGATTTTAGATGTACGATTTTTTCATTGATTTGCTTTTTCGAATAGCTGCCTTCATGATAAAAGCTATTTGCTTCATAGAACGTTTCTTTCCCTGATGCAAGCATTTCTTTCACCCATACTGGAACCGACTCCCCTTCTGCTTCCATCCGCTCCACTGATTTGGCTACTCCAATGGCATCCCATGTTTCAAAAGGTCCAAGCTCCCAACCAAAGCCCCATTTCATCGCTTGGTCAATCGCATAGATATCTTTGGCAATTTCAAATGCTTTATCGGCTGAGTACAGAAGCGTTGGTTTGATTAAATTCCAAACGAGTTGTCCAGCTCGATCATTAGCGTATACAAGCGTTTTAATCTTGTCGGGTAGCTTTTTCGCTTGTTTTGCTTGTTCAATGGAGACTGCTTGTAATTTTTTACGAGGTTCATATTCAAACGTCGTCGGGTTTAATTCAAGAATGTCTTTGCCTTGTTTCAAGAAAAAACCTTGACCACTCTTTGCTCCGAGCCAACCTCTCTCAGCCATTTCCCTCATAAAAGGAGCAGGATCGAATACTTCTCTTTCCTTCCCTTCCACTTTGTCAAACACATTCTTGGCGACATGTAAGAAAGTATCAAGTCCTACCACATCTAACGTTCGAAACGTCGCACTTTTAGGACGGCCTAATAATGGACCTGTAACGGAATCCACTTCACCGACTGAGTATCCACCTTTTAGCATTTCTTCGACCGTAACAAGGAGCCCATATGTCCCAATTCGATTTCCAATAAAATTCGGTGTATCTTTCGCTTCGACAACTCCTTTACCAAGCGCTTCTTCAGCAAACGCTTTCATAAATGTTAAAACGTCTTCTTTTGTCGCTTGTGTTGGAATGATTTCCAATAGTTTTAAGTATCGTGGTGGATTGAAGAAATGCGTTCCGAGAAAGTGTGCTTTGAAATCATCTGAGCGTCCTTCTGACATCGCTTCAACTGATATTCCTGATGTATTTGAACTAATGATTGTTCCTGGTTTACGTACAGCATCAATTTTTTCAAATAATTGCTTTTTCACTGATAAATTTTCAACTACTACTTCAATGATCCAATCAACTTCCTTGAGCCTTTCTAGATCATCATCTAAGTTGTAAGCTTCAATATAGGAAGCACGTGATTTCGAGGAAAGTGGTGCTGGCTTCTGTTTCGCAAGTTTCTTGATCGCGTTCATGCTGTGGCGATTTCGAACTGCTTTATCTGTGAGGGTAAGGCCTTTTGCCTGTTCTTCAGGTGTCAAATCTTTCGGTACAATATCGAGTAATAACGAAGGGATTCCAATGTTTGCTAAATGGGCTGCAATGCCTGAGCCCATTACGCCTGAACCAATAACAGCAACTTTACGTATATGACGAGTCATATTTCTCCCCCTTTTCCCATATAAATCAGATGATTGTTTGTCGTTGCGAGAAGTCGCAGTAACGAATGAACACTCATTCATTTTTTTCTCAAAAAAAGAACGACGATCTCAATCTGTCATTTTCTATAGTTATCATAACGGAGAATAACTAATTGTGCAATACATAATTTTTAAAAAATATGAAAAACTTCACCTTTTAATTTTCACCTGTTTTTTTCCATTCTCTCCTTCTTGTTCTGCGCATATAAATAGACCTTCCACTTCACACTATAGAAGTATCCGAATGACGGATACGTTGCAGGTGCAACATCCAAAGGAGGGTATATAATGGATCAACAGCAAATGCAAGGGATACAAAATCAACAAGGAATGCAAGGTCAGCAACAAATGGGTGGTCAAAGTCAGATGATGTTTCAAACACCGCCTGCCGTTATTACGACAAAGGACCAGCTTTATTTAACGGACATGCTTTCTTGGAACTTGTTAGCAATGAAGAAAGCCTTTTTCTTTGCTCAACAGTGTCAAGACCAAGAAATCAAATCAGCCATTGAAAAAGCAGGGAAAATGCACCAACAACATTATGAAAAAATCCTTAGTCATTTACAAACAACAGAGCAGCAGCAATCCATTCCAATGCAATAATTTAGAACGAACAAAGGGGGCATTTCCATAATGAACCAGCAGTCAAACAAAATCCAAAATCCAGAAATGCAAGTTCCTAAAACACCTCAAATGAACGATCGTGACTTTATAAACGATGTTTTATCTTGTGCTAAAAGCATGACAAACAACTATAGCGTAGCTTTAAATGAGTTAAGTCATGATCAATTGTATCAGGATCTCTCACAAATTTTCAACGAAACGCAAGACTGTCAGCGCGAATTGTATAATGTCATGTTCCGTAAAGGATTTTACGGACTTGAAGCTGCTGAACAACAAAAGCTTCAGCAATCGTATCAGCAGTTTTCTGGCTATCGGACACAGTTTCCATACCAGCAATAAACAAAAAAGAAGTCTGATCCCTCATAGAGGTTCAGGCTTCTTTTCTCAACCCGGCGTTAATTGTGCATTACTGTATGTCAAGCATCTCTTCTAAGCCTTCAGGTAATTCCTCTGTTAGGCTAATAAGTTCGGTATATACTTGCAAGATTTTCTTATCTGCTTCAATTGTTTGTTCATCGTAAGCGGACAATAGCCCTTGGTCAACTTCTCCATCTTCTATGTAAATCGTTGTAAGGGCATCTTCATAAAGGAACAATGCTTCAAGGTACCATTCTCGCATTTGTTCCACTTCGTCATAGGTAACTTCAAGCACTTCAAATTCATCCATTGCTAATTGAACTTCTGTTAAAGCTTGTTCAAGCAGTTCTTCGACATTCGGCTCTTTATTTTCAATGGCCTGTTCAAATTGCCATACATAGTAAAGAAAAGGATGCTCAGTCATCGCCTCTTCTACTCCCTTTGCCTCTTCTTTGACGGTTGTTGTCGTACAACCAAGCAGGATAGAAGCAAAAATACAAAGAGTTGTTATAAATAGTCTGTTTTTCATTCCTTCACCTCAAATGGAAGATTTACTCTTTCAGCCCATGACTCTACAGCCATAATTGCTTTTTCTTCTTCACTTTTTATCACGACCATTGAAGGCATCGAATTGGTTCTTTGTAATCTGATCATACGGCTTTTAGGATGATAAATCACTTTCGTAATATCAGTCAGAAATACTTCTTGTTTGCCGTACAAAATCATATCTTCTGTGAATGTAATCGACTTTCTTGTAACCGGACTATACATAAGCACGATTCCAACGAATAGAAAAAAGCAACCAAGCGACAGCATAAAAATGGTTCCAGTGCTCAATCCCTGCATGATCATAAGCACGATACCAATGGCTATAAGTGGAAGCCCTATAAACATTGGAACTCCTGCATAATCAATAACTTGTCCAATGATCCTAGCATCGCTTTTTGGACCCCGCTCTTTTTCCAAGCTTCCTTTTACTAAGTAAAAAGTTCTGTTTTGATAAAAAGTTCTGCTTGTTTGTAACAATGGAAAGTAAACTAAAATGCTGATAGCAGGAAACATTAGGATGGAGAAATCAAATCCCTCCGTTAAAAAGAGAATAAATAAAAGCGGGTTAACCACAAAGAAAACAAATCGCATTAAGCTAGTAAATGTGTTCAACAACATTTTATTAAACATTGACAAGTTAACGTTTTCTGTCGGTGGATTTTTAATTTGTGCTTGTTCATAGTTTGAGAGAATTGCTTGGTTCAAATCCATTGTTAGCTCATTCTCCCATGGCACGAAACTAGCGATTAATTCGCTTACTAGTTCTTTTTCTTGCTCCGATGCAATTGTTTCATTTTGGCGCCATGTCCAATCTTGATATGCTCGCCAAAAAGCATCCCACTGGTGAAAAAGGTTTTCCACCGAGCCTTTTGTTAACACCGTTTGTTCCTTCGATTCTCCAACTATTTGACATAGTTGATCGATTAAAAAAATTAATTCATTGTTTGTACTTTGGCCTCTATCTGCTTTTGTTAAAGACGACTTTAACATTTCTAGTCTTTCATAGCTTTGGAGAATGGCTATCACTCGGTGAACAGCTTTCGCCTCTTCCCCTTTTAGCTGTTGACCTTGTTCATCTACGACCATAAACCTAAGAAACGATTCTTTAGCCGGGTTTCTAGAATTCCCAACGACAGCTGCCTTTCCATTCGTCAACTCTACCCATTTGGATTGGATTAGAGGGAAAACAGAAAGGTGGTAAGGAGCATATGCCTTTTTATATTTACTTTTTGCTTTGCTATACCAATTCAATTTTAGTTCCAATGCTATTTTCCCCCTTTACTTGCTTGATGAACCGATGTCCCCGTAACCAAATCATGTAGCATTCGATTGTCTTTTCGGAATGCCAACATTATAACACTTACAAAAAGGACTGTCCCGAATGTATACATATAAGCAAAATAAGCAAACAGATATCTTGCTAAACACCGAAAGAAAGACAGTTTCTGCTTATTCCTAGAGAGATTCAATCCTAAAAGGCGCTTTCCAAATGATGCTCCTCCCCTTGAAACCGTCACAAACGTGAGGATCAGAATTCCACATAAATGGCCAACCAAAGTGGAGAAAAGATCTGAATCAAAAAGCCATTTTCCAATAATCTGATAAAATAGAAAGTCGAATATAAGAATGAACAGCAGATCTATCCCTGCTGAAAGAACACGTTTTAGCTTTCCTTTCACTTCGTAAAACTCCTTTTTATCTACTGGTTGCCTACTCGACCAAACTCGCTTCAGCAGAAGCTGTTATCGTTCGATCACTTATTCCAAAAAACCGCATGAAGAAAACTGGTGAGGTCATACGTGCCTCCATGATCACACTGGAGTTGGATATTTCAAACCGTGTTACCGTTGCACCTGTAACATTAGCATGCAAATATTGATTGGCTAATTGTTGTGCTTTATAAGAATCGATCACGATTACCCCTTCGTTCTGCCATGTATCTCGGTCATAACCGTCTAAAGCCGCGTAAACAGCTGAGTCTACCCCGTTAGCTAATTTGAAATAATTAGCTCCCATAAAGCCAATGTCAACAAGTAAACCCATCAGTCCAATATATACGGGAATTAATAACGCTGTAAGTGGCAAAATCATTCCTTTTTCATTTCCAAAAAGCATTTTCATTTCAAGCCCTCACTCAAATATATGATACGATGCTTCATGATTCAGTTCGACGAGACGACTAGGCATAAATGGGATTGGCAGATTATAATGACAAGTCACTTCAACGCGAAAGCTCTGTCCTTGCCTAGCCGCATGCACCGGCTGGCAGCTTGTCGTCGCTCTCGACAATGTGCTTTCAGTCGTACTTCTTGCACTCGTTGCGGCGGCATGTGGAGAAATATCCTCATTTGCAGACAAAGCAGCTCCGAGCCTTGCCCCTTGATTAGCCGATGTGACGACCACAATTTGATTGTAAATCACGATACCAAGCAGCAAGCCCCCAACAATCAACATAATTAACAATGGAAGGACAAGCGCCAGTTCTGTCACAGCTTGACCGTTTTCATTTTTGATTATTTTTTTAAATTTCTTATACATAAATCGTCACCATCCAAGAAAATGCAATGACAATCGAGAAAGGAAAAGATAATGGTTCATCTTCCTCTTTAGATGTAATCATTCGTTTTGCCGTTTGAAAAGGAGTCACACTTAGAAATAGGACACTTCTAATCCCTCGTGCTTTTATAACATGTATGATTGAAAAAAGGCACCCTATTCCAAGAATGAGAAACCAAAACGTATAGGTAGCAGGAAACGTAAAAGTTGCAGCTGCTGCTGTAATTAATTTAACATCCCCCGCACCAAGGAATCGGATGACATACATGATAAAAAACACGAACAGCGTAATGATTGAGCTTAGTAAGTACTCAAAGACTCCTGCACCAACTGTAATACTATGAGAGATGATGCTTATAATTAGAAGAGACAGAGCAAGAGGATTCGGTATTCTTCTCGTTCGTATATCGATAATAACAGCTAACAGTAAAAACGCACTCGTTATGATGTAAAGAAACATCCTTATCCTCCTACTCTTTGTAACAGTCTATTAAATTGATAGACTTTCAGCAATTTTGTTAAAGACTTCCATAATTCGGTCACGGAGTGCTGTAATGGCTACAATGACACCAATTAAAATAATCCCTAAAATAACCCCATACTCACTTAATGCTTGACCACTTTCGTCGTTCCAAAACTTTTTTAATAGATTCATCTTTCTTTCTCCTTTACATTAATCTTCTTTCGATTCTTTTTTTGATTTTTTTTCTTTCTTTTTTACTTCTTTATATTCGAAATTTGCATAGTAGCTGAAGTAATTCAAATCAAATTCCGGTAGCAATACATCCTCTATTGGAATTCGAAGTTCAAAAGGCTTTGCTTCACTAGAGCCGAGTTCGTCAAATCCCGTTGCTTCTTTAAATGTTGTATCAATCCAAACAAGTCCATTTTGGGTAACAAGCTCGAGCCTTGAGTTCGTTAAATCTTTTCGTTTAAACTTCTGATCTTGATAACCATTCCTTATTAAGCCATGAAGAACGAGTTGATCTTCATCTTCGTACATTAAGGAAGCAATGACATCGATTGTCTTATTCTTTGGTGGTGGATACTTTTCATAATGATCTTCTATAAAGTATTGTATGGTTTGTTCGGCAAAGTTTCTTTCAACATCCTCATCTAGAATGAGCTCGACTTGAGTCCAGCCTTTGTGATTTGTCATCATTTCGACTGGACTAAGCTCAATTTCCTCCTCATCAAGTTCAGTATCAGGGGAAATTTCCACTACATCCAAAGGTTCATAGCCTCTTTGTTCAAGCCTATGAACAGTTTTGGGATCTAGTGGTATCCTTTCTTCAAGTTCCTCTTCGTTGGTAAGAGAGGTCGAGGTTGCTGTTGTATTTGCACAAGCTCCCATTACTACTATTAATGCTGCAACAATCAAATATCTCATTAATAGTTTTCTCATCGTTTCACCTTACCCTCTTCCAAATAATCCAGAGATCCCTGTTGAAATATTAGTAAGAAGTCTTCCACCAGCTTCTCTCGCCGATTTTAAACCTTCTCCCATTCTTTCCATTCCTTCACTAACTTTTGAGTTTACAAAACTGCCTACTTTTGATTCATTCCATTTGTCTCTTATGACAGGAGCATACGTGAACGCTAATGATCCAATCCCGACCACAACAGAAGCGACAGCTAATCCTGTTGCAAGCGGTGGAATGGCAACTGCTCCCATTGCACCAAGAGCAAGAAGACCACTCGTCATGTTTAAGGCTCCTCCAATTTTGGCGTGGGTCGCTTTGTCTGATGTCATATCCATAAACCCTGTATAAACTGAAATCCCGTTTAAGCCAGTACCTGCCAATTTCCCAAGAGGTGTATTCACAAATTTCTTTGCCCATTCCATTGGAGTTGAATTCCATGCTTTGCTAACGAGATTTTTGCCATTTTGAATAGCAGAAGTCGCGAAATTCTTAGTTGCATTCGTAGCATTGCTAACAAAGCTAGCGATCGTTGACTTTTCCATTAATTGAGCTCCACGTTGCATAAACGCTAAACTTCCTTGCGTCGCACGAAGAATGCCTGCTTGGGCCCCGTACATTTTTTCCATACCTGAAAAGAACATAGACCCCATCTTTGAATCAGACGTTGTCGCTAACAGTCTCGCTACTTCTTGTGACGATTGAATGTCTTGGTAACGATTTGAGACAAGACCATTTGCAACATCCATTAGAGAATTTGCTCCTCGTCCTGCTAATTGCATCGTTCGGTCTAGGTGAGTCACAAACGTTGAAACGCCTTGTGCAGCCCACTCTCCACCTACAGCAAATGCCCCGCGAACTTTATTATCCAACCAAGCAAAAGGAGTCATAAGTCTAGAAAAGGTTAACGATTGAGCAGGTTCGCTTTTACTAAAGATTTCACGCGCATCAATATATTTTTCGAGTAACTCTGTAACAACCTTTTGTGTTTCAGGATCTTCCATAAGCGGATGTTTCCTTAACGCGAGCAATAGTAAGTCAGCACTTGCTAGATCTTTAAGGTTTATTCCATATAAGCTATCAGCTGCAGCAATATCCTTTAAGTACTCCTCTACCAATTGGATTAACTCTTCGCCTTCCGCTTCTTCAAGTGCTTGTTCAAGCTCGTCCTTACTTAGTTGACCGCTTGAATCACCCTCACTGCCTCGCTCATCATCCCGGTCCGATCCTTCTACTTCGGATAGGTTCCTCTCTGCTGAATTCGGATCACTCGATTCCTCAGTTGGAGTGCTGTTTCCTTCTGGGTTTGTACTGTCATTCTTCGAGCCAGTCGTTCGACCATCTGGATCATTGCTGTTATCGGTCGGATCGTTGCTCTCGCCACTAGGATCATTTGGATGAAGATTCGAATCATTTCTATGGCCTTCTGGATCTTTCCCATTTGTAACATCAGGATCTAAGCCGTTACTGTTATCTCCGTTGATCGGGTCATTAATCGTCCCCGAAGAACTTCCACCACTTGGATCATAGGGGCTCCCTGTAAAAGTTCCATTCCAGCCAGTGGGGTCATAAGGATCCTGGCCTTTAAAAGAAGGAAAAGAACTTCCTCCCCCTGAGAAATTCCCACTTGATGAACCACGGCCACTTCGATCATCAGCATTACGGACACCAGGCTTCGGATTAGGTCGTTCTTCCTCTTCTTCCACCTCTTCATCTCCCTCTGCAAAGACCATTATTGATCCCGCTGACATCAAAGCAATTGGTTGAAATAAAAGGATGAATAGGAGAGAAAGAACTAGTAGACGATTCATCTTTCGTTTCATTGGTAACCTCCTTTCTCAGTAAGTTAGCCAGCAATGTCACTACTCAGTAAAGAATTGAAATAAATTAATAGCAACTGGTCCTAGAATGAATATTGCCATTGCTGGAAAAGCAAGTAATACGAGTGGAAAGAAAAGCTTCATAGATGCCTGCTCTCCTAGTTGCTGTGCTTGTTTCTTTCTTGTTTCCCAGACCTCAGCTGCTTGTTGTCTCAGTACAGCAGTAACACCCGAACTTCCGCGTGCTAACGTTTGCGAAAGAGCCGAGACAAACCTGCTGACTTCATCGACTTGGCAGCGGAGTGTCATTTGCTCTAGTGCTTCTTGTTGCGACGTTCCCATTCCAAAACTTTTCATCACTTCTTTAAGCTCTGTCGCTAATTCCCCTTCTTTCGTTTCTACCACTTCTTTAATAGCTGCAAATAGATTCATCCCAGCATCACAAAGAATCGAAATCGAGTTTAGAACGTATGGGAGTTCTCTACGTATTTTTTCTTGTCGCAAGCGAATTCGCTGTTTCAACCAAATATCTGGTATTTTATAACCAATAACAGGTCCTGCAAAAGTAAGAAAGATCAACAGTAAATTTTCGCTAATAAGACCAAGAAATAAAAAGTAAAGAGCTGTGCCGATTCCACTTAAGACTCGAAACGTTATAAAATGGTCGACACTCATTTTTTCCTCATAGCCCGCTCGAATGAGCCGGCTTTGGATTAGTTCCCTTTTTTCATAACTAATATGAACATTCACTGCGGTAAAAAAGCTTATAACATAAGGTGTAAAGCGTTCCAATATCCCTTTACGCTTAACTTGAGAAAGTTCCTCAGCAGCTAACAACCGTTTCCGCATACTTAACGCCCGCAGTGATTTCACAGGGAAAAATACAACAATGATTAAAACGAACAACCAAAAGGCTATCATCCATTCCATGTTTATCACCTAAATATCAATATTCGTTACCTTTTTGCCAATTACATAATTAGCGACAAGCATGACCGCTGCCAAAAATAATAGAAAATTCCCAAACCACGTTTCATACATCGGTTGCATATATTCAGGATTTGCTACCATAATTAACAGAACTAACACAATCGGAAAAACAGTTAATACGCTAGCTTCTAAACGCTTTTGAGAAGTGGCTACTTGTATTTCTTGTTGGATCGAGATCTTTTCTGCAATTCGCTCAGCGGTGTTTTGAATCACGTGTGTCAAGTTTCCACCTTTTGAACGTGTGACAAGCATTGCATCGACAAATTGAGTAACATCTTCTAGTTGCATTGCTTCTTTAAATTGCACAAGCGACTGATCAACAGACATACCAAATTCGATGTCATGGTTAATACGCTCAATCTCCTCAAGCATCGGTTTCTCACGATGTGTAATCAACTCCTTACGTAAATCTTCTTCACAACGTTTTAACGCAATTTGTAATGAAGATCCTGCCCGTAAAGAGTTTGATATCGAGTACATCCCGTCTTTAAATTGAACAAGAAACAAAGCTTTTCTTTTGTGTGCCAATCTCTTTCTGCGAAAAGCTGGAAAGAAGACGACTAAACTAGCAAACAGCAACGAAAAGAAAAAGCTACGGAAAAACAAAAGCCCGAATGCAAATAGCAAGACGGCGACAAAGGCGGATAAGTATAAATCAGAAGCTTGTGTCTTTGTGCTTAGACGCCTTGTTCTAGCTGTCTCAACCTTGCTTTCGCGAATCACACCTTTTCGCGCCCATTGCCTTGAGATCCCTTGTTTCATTGGTAATCTCTTTTTAAGAAGGAGAAAGAGGAGATCGACAAAAGCAAGCAGAAAAACCGTTATAAAAAACATGAAACCAATTAACAACTCAAAGGAACTCATGACCATTCCTCCACCAATGCATCCGATAACACACATTCACCATATCCAGCCGCTTCCCATTTCCCTGTTTGCATGAGATCTTCTCCCGTTGATTCAAGCTGACCGACTAAACAACTGTTTGTACTTAGATGTGGATCCATCTTCCATTTAAATAGATCAACACAATCAATTTCACCATTGACCATCTCACGCACTTCCGTAATTTGAAGTACTTTCCGCGAACCGTCTCTCATTCTTCCTAACTGCACAATAATTTCAACCGCAGAAGAGATTTGTCTGCGAATTGCTGAGATCGGAAGTTCAAGTCCTGACATTAAAACCATCGTTTCAAGCCTTGATAACATATCAGCTGCAGAATTGGCATGACCGGTCGTTAACGAACCATCATGACCTGTATTCATTGCCTGAAGCATGTCTAACGCCTCACCGCCGCGCACCTCCCCAACGACAATCCGGTCAGGCCGCATCCGAAGCGCCGTTTTCACCAAATCTCTCATTGTGATTTCTCCTTTTTTCTCGATATTAGGAGGTCTTGTTTCAAGACGAACTAAGTTCACAATTTGATTAAGCTTTAGTTCAGCGGAATCTTCTACGGTAATAATCCGTTCTCTCGGTGGAATATACATGCTGAGTGCATTTAAGAATGTCGTCTTCCCAGAACCAGTCCCTCCAGAAATGACGATGTTGTATTTCGCATTGACAAGGCGGTGCAAGAGGCTCGCAACACGTTGATCAATGGCCCCAAATTCAATTAATTGTTCCATTGTATAAGGGTTATCAGGGAATTTACGAATGGTGACAATTGGCCCTTCAAGCGAAACTGGACGAATCACAATATTGACACGAGAACCATCTGGTAGTCTCGCATCTACAATCGGATCACTTTCATCAATTTTCCGATTGATTGGAGCAACGATTTTTTCAATTAAATTCAAAAGCTCCGTTTCATTTTGAAACGCTAACGGGTTTCCATCTTCATCTAACGCTAAGGCTAACTGCCCACGTTGTTCGATAAAGATCTGATGAATACCATTGATCATAATCTCCGTAATGCTTTCGTCTTTGACAAGTGGATCAATAATTCCGTATCCGATCATTTGCTGTCTTATTTCTTCAGCTAAGATTTGCCGTTCTTTATTCGTTAAAAGCAAATCTCGAAATTCTTTCTCCGACTCTTTTTCAAGATAATGCCAAATTGCCGTTTGAAGAGCCTTTGCTTCGAGCAAGAGTTTTTTATTCTTGCTATTTTCTTTTAGAAGATGTTCTCTTACTCTTTTTTTGAGCTCTTCCATTCGATTTTCTAAGTAGTCATTACGATACGTATTCTCTTCTTCCTCATTAACGTGAAGCTTTTTCTTGATCGCTTCTTCAATGCTCATCGTTGGTCACCTCCACGAGCTAACCAACGTTTCCGTTTCTTTATTCCTAATTCTTTCTCAGTGAAAACCGGTTCAATTAGATGAGCAATCTGCTTATAGGATCGGTTAATTTTCAAGTTTTGCTTCTCAGCTAGTAAAATACCTCGATTTGTATAACCTTGTATTTGTTCATATTTATCAGGGATTACCGCTGCCACTTTCATCGATAAAATCGACTCGAGTTCATTGACAGGAAAGCCTAATGAATCGTTGTAATGGTTCACAACAAGATAGCGATTTTGCAATGGACGATTTAACGTTTCTACTAAATCAATCGTTGATAACAGTGACCAGCTTGCAGCTATATCTGTCGTACTGACGTAAATGATGTCTGTTGCTGAACTAATGAGTGAGATGTTTTTTTCTGTTAGATCAGAGGACGTGTCGAATAAAATCACGTCATAGTCTAACCGTTGAATGGCCGCTACAAGATCATCTGTTTTCTCCAAATCTAAACTTGTCATTTTCATCGGAGTTGCAGCAGCTAACACATCAAGCCGACTTCCTTGTACTTGCATAGTGTGAATCCCATCTTCTAAATACTTTTGAAGTTCTTCATCCGTCTTCATTGGCTGTTCAAGGACACCAATTGCTTCAGACATTCCTCTGACATTTCGAGGCAAGTTCACCATCACTTGAATATTTCCAAATGTCGCAAAGTCAACTAATAACACGCGCTTATCCTTTTTAGCTAATTGACACGCTACATTTACAGCGATCGTTGACTTGCCTACCCCGCCTTTTGCTGAGTAGATAAGGACGCTTCTTCCTTTTTCCTGCTTTCTTATCGTTGGATGAGTATTCGTATAAAGGCGTAACTTCTTCTTCGCATCAAAAGTCAACATTCGCTCGGTCAAAACCCGCATCGGAGTATGGATATACATCAATTCAGCAAACGGTTCTTGCAGAACAATCGTTGATTTGAACAAATCTAAACGATCCGTCATAATAATTACTTTTGATAGATTCGTAGAAGATAGCTCTGCCTGCTCTTTTTCGATATTTATAAATTGCTGGAGCTGAATAAAAGCAATATCAACAGATTCTTTGCTGGCATATTCTATTATTTCATTAATTGATTGAAATCCTTTTTCTACTTTTACAAATGGATAATGACTTCCACAATAGTCTTTTAGGCTTTTTGTAAATTCATCGGCTTCACCACAAACAAGAATTCGTATCTCATCCTGCTTTTCACTCTCTTTCACTATCACTTCTGTGGTCATTCTATTAATCTCCTTACTCTATTGACTCATTATCACTCGGTTAACCTCTTCACGTTCTCCGTTCCAAGGATTTAAGATAAGATCTATCTCTCCTAATCGTTTCGCGTGCGTTAGGGCAACAGCATCTTGTGGGGAGACAAGTAATGTTACATGCTGTACAACATTTTCTTTCTCTAAATCATTAACAGTAAATTTCTCTAACTCAAAGACTTCCACTTGTTGAAGAATCATTTCAGAATAGGGAATTCCTTCTAAAGTTTGACCCGTAAAAATCACGTCTACCCAATCTTCCTTCTTGAGGATATTGTTGACAGCAGAATCTGGCTTCAGTGCAACAGTTACTAATCGTTTATCCATTGGAACGAATGCAGTCAAATCAACTTGTCCATTTGACTGTAAGTAAAGCTGCTGTGCCTCTGGAAAAATTACAAGCTCTTCATCCAATTTCATTACGTCTCCAGCTTGAATATCCTTTAGCGTGATCGCACCAACTAACTCGGCTTCCGACATAATCCGATTGCCTGCTAGCATTCCAGCGGCATTCGCTTCCACTGTAATTTCTTTCATGTGGTGTTCCTCAATCGTTTGTCTTGCGGGAATATCCTCAGCTGCGACGATAACGGTAACCGTATCTTGAAGTTGATTTAAAAATTGATAAGTAAAAAAAGCGACCATCGACGCACTAAACATGATTAATATGATTCGTAAGCTGATTTTGCCAACCATTCTAATCCTCCTGTTAATTCGAACAAAGGCTATGCTTTGAGCCTTTGTTTTGCTTCATACGTAAAAACTTCATAATCAAATGCTTCTCTTTCAGATCTTCGTTCTAAATAAAGCAGATTTAACACAGCTGCTTGAAATGGAATCAATGAAATATGTACAAAACTTGAAATAAATGCTGTGACATAAAAAGAACTACTTTCGATTAAAAAAGCAATCATGATCGCCGTAATAGCTTGAACAGCTAAAAACAGACAATAAACACCAGCAACAACGAAAAACGAGCCTCTTACGATTCGTACACTACGCTTTAAAGCTTTGAAAACTTGCTTTTTTTCTTCAAGTGCCATCACTTGAGGGAAAAACAAAAAATAAATAAATAGAATAATACCAGGAAGAATAAAGAGCATTGAGCCTAGGGTTGATAACACAAAGATCAAAGTCCCTCCGATAATCAATGAAGGAATAAGCTTGTTGAAAGCTCTGCGAACCAGTTTTCGTTGGTCCTTCTTTGAGTGCTCATCTGTAACCATCATAAAATACATTAGATAAGCTGTAGCAGCCAGTGAAAACGAGATAGAAGCAAAACTCATAAAAACAGTTGATAATTGCGATCCTTCCATAAAAAGACTGCTAACAAAATGCAACAGAAAAAAATAGACCAAAACCATAACATAGAAGAAGATCGAAAGTTTTTTTAAAAGCGAAACACCGAGTTTCAATCCACTATTTAACAGATCATTTAATGATTGCGGCATCACATGTTCTTCCTTAATCACGTCGTTCACCTCCAATCTTTTTCATTTTTCCTTTTTGATACATAAAATAATAAGCAAACGCCTCGAAAGGAACTAAAAGCGAGGCCGCCGTAACCTGTGCCAGCATTTCATCAATAAATGGTACGTAAACGAAACATGTCGCCAGTAAGATGTATAATAAATAAAAGAAAAACGTTAGACTTGCCAGACGGAACCAGACTGTTTTCACGATAGAGGCACTTTCTCTCAATGCTTGTCCGTTTGATTTCCCATCTTTTATCACAACAAAAGGATAAAAAGCAAAAACAATCATCAGAATAACGCCAGGTATTAGAAAAAAGAAAAAGCCAATCGAGACAAATAGAGCGTACAGCATAGACGTTGTTAGAAGTACGGTTATATACATTCCACTAATGAATACACCGTTCATCTTCTGATAAAGCATAATTGTGAGTCCGTATAAACTAGTTGAAATCATTAAGTAGAAAAGAGAGGAAACAAACAATCCAACACGATTATTTATGAAGGTAATTTCAGTCAGTAAGCTTGTACTGATTATATGTACATATGAAATTAAGAACATAACAAAAACAGCCAATAAGCTACAAATAGCATAATAGCTAATCTTCTTAAATGGCCTTTGGTCGACAAAGGTCGTCATCGTTCCATCTCCTCTTTCACCCATTCGATATAATCGCCTATTCGAATCACATCGTTTGAAAATTTTCCCGCTTCAGCTTCCACGACATAGAGTGCTTCAGCTACTTTAGGCGACACCCTCCATGGGGAAAGATTGACTATTTTATAGACGACTTGATGATGGTCGTTTACAAACAAAACATCGATCGGCATCCTCATAAACCAAGTATGAATTTGATTACATGGTTGAATAATCATTGCCCTATTCGGGAAGTTCTTTTTGCCCATTAAACCAATGAATCTTGAGAACGATGTCTGTGCTTCTATTACATTTTGAGCAATTCTTTTGTCTGTTACAGATCGATTAATAAGCAAGTTTCACACCTTATTTCAAACTAAAATCGTTTCAAGCAAAAATGAACATACTTATATTTACATGAATTCATGATTAAAACAATTGTCCCCAAAATACAGCAGGGTCAATAGTACCGACCAATTTTTACTAATTACTCTTTAATATGTTCTATTAATATGACAAACTAGATAAAAACAGGAGGAAAGTCTCTTTGTATTTTCTTGTAAAAAAGTAGAAGTTTTTGACGTTTTTTTGCTTATAAACGGTATTACACGAAGCTTTGACAAGCATCCCTGAATCGAGAGATTAATAAATTGGAAAAAATTAGAATGTGTGCATCTTCCTTTTTTTACGCCAAATTTCGACACTTTCTATAAAAAGGAATTAACCCCTATAGGTCAAAAGTATAAAAACATCGAGATTTGTAGTACTTTCTAATCAAATTGCATGTTCGTAAGCGAAAAAGGTCTTAGACAAACAAAAAAAGCATGAGTCCGGTTCCATACCGAATTCATGCCTACTAAACTGCACTATGGGAATAGATTTCCCCTTCTGGTGGACGTGTTAGCCTACGTATCTGCGGTTCACACGCTCAACCTTTCTGCGTTTGTTCTTTTTTGTCTTGAAAAATAACACAAAGGCTAAGGTCACACCTGTTAGTCCACCAGAGAAATCTAAAAGCACATCTTCTACTAATGGAGAACGATTTGGTGTGAATGCTTGGTGGACTTCATCAGATATCGCATACATTAAGACAAATATAAGTGATCCGATGTAACTAGTAGCTCGTCTAAAACCACACGCGATTAAAGCACGGTACATAAGAAAGCCAAGTACGAAAAAGAGACTAAAATGAGCTGCCTTTCTTAATAAAAATTCAATGAATCCTTCTAGCCCTGATCGCTCAACACTTACTATATTTCCTGCGTACGTAAATTCGATTCCTGATACGACCTCACGTACTCTTTCTCCCATTAGACGTTCTTTTAAAAAGAGCAATCCTTCCTCAAGCCTAAAAGCAAAAAGGATCCCTGTGAACATTAGAGTTGTGGAAACAACGAATAGAACTGTCATTACCGCTAAGACTTTAAAGAAGCGTTTATAGCCTTTCTTCCGTATATAATAAAACGATAACAGTGAAACAAATCCAACGCAGATTACCATTAAAACAAGCGCTAGCCCAACTAGCCATTTCCATTTTTCAACGATAATGGTGAGCGTCTGTTTAAACCCATTTTCTTCAACATATAGTCGATGCTGAACATGTTCTAACCTCAATTGCTGATACATCTCTTTTATCTTATCTATATCTGTAACCTGACTTAAGTAAGGCCTAATATCTTGCTGTTCATAAGGTTGCGAAGAAGCAGTGAAAATCACCGCCGCCACAAAAAAGACGGGCAACCAATAAAGAACAATGAGTTTCGTCCATTTTTTCATACATGACTCCTTTGCTCGCTTTCTGCGAATCAATGAACCTAGTTTATCACACTGCCCGTATTCATATACTCACATTTTAAACCAAAAAACCGCTACGACCTAAAGTAGTCATAGCGATTCTCATATAAAATCCTTTATTCTTTATCGGTAATTTTTGGTCCAAACACAAAGGTCATCACAGCAAAAAGCATAAAGCTCGCCATTAAAATGCTTCCACCGACAATATAAAAAATCAGACTAAACGTTTCAGGCGCCCATGCTGGCTGGAAGTAATGCATCCACATTCCAAACGTAAGACCAAAACTTCCGATTAAGGCTGTCCACACATGATAGTTTGCTAGTCTTGAAGTTTTCGGAATGGAGAAAAGGGCGTAAAACGCTGCAAATGCAAATAAAGAAAGCCAACCTACAAGCAAAATATGAGCATGGATGGCACGGAATAAATACGAGCCAGCTCCCGCCATATGAGATCCGATAAAAATACCTATTACGGCATAAATTGCTGAAAAGCGAAGCAAGATTTTTGTTCTATTCATTTTCTGACACCTCATTTTTTTGAAGACTAATTTTCTTTTGCGGCCACCAATTCCATTGTTTTAGAAGGGTTACAATTGCTGGTACGAGCATTCCCCGAATAACAAACGCATCTAGGAGAATACCAATTGAGACGATAAAGCCGAACATAAATAATTCTAAGATTGGTTGTGTCATTAATACACCAAACGTAGCTGCTAGGATTAGACCAGCTGATGAAATTACGCCACCCGTTAATGCCACTCCACGATAGACCGCTTCCTTAATGGCAAAGGTCCGGTTCTCCTCACGAATTCGTGAAATAAGCATGATGTTATAGTCGACACCAAGAGCCACGAGGAACACAAACGCGTATAGAGGAATTAGATAGCTCATCCCGTCGTACCCAAATACGTTTTCAAAGAAGAACCAACTTAGGCCAAGTGCTGAAGCGTACGAGAGCAAGATCGTTGCCATCATGTAAATCGGTGCGATTAAGGAACGAGTATGGAAAATCAACATCGCAAAAATAACGAGCGTTACGAACAGAACAACTAATGTCGTATCTCGATTACTAACAGCCCGGATATCAGCTGAATTAGCTGTTTCACCACTGAAGTAAAGTTGATACTCATCCGAGTTTAACCCACTACTTGAAAGCAGTTTTTCTTTTGACTCAATTAAGTGATCAACAAGATCCAAAGCTGCTTGATCATAAGGATTCATTGAAAGGATCATATCATACTTGATTGCTTGTCCCGATTCATTTATAACCGAAGCTCCATGTCCCCATCGACTCTTAATTCCTCAACTTCTGGCATTGTCGTCGAGTTAACTCCTTCTAGATCAATGAGCTGACGATTGAGTTGATCTAACACCGTTAATTCTTCTTCTGAAAAAGTAAAACCTGTTTCTTTCTCGATTAAAATTGTCACAGGGGCTAATTCCCCAGCCGGAAACGCTTCTTCTAATTGCTCAAATCCAATTCGAGACTTCATATCCTCTGGGAATGATTGAATGATGTTAAACGAATACTGAGCGTTTGTTAGATTCAAAGCATTCACGAGTAAGAAGACGATAACTAGACCACCTGCAAGCAAAGGCTTTTTGGTTACAAATCTGCCTATTGCACTCCAAAAACGATTCTTTTCGATTGTTTTCTCGCCGACTTTAGGAATAAACGGCCAAAACGAACGACGGCCAACCAACGTAAACAAGGCTGGGATTAACGTCAGACCTGCTACTAAGACGATTGCAATCGTGATCGCAAACACCGGAGCAAAATTTTGATAAGGTCCATATTTCGCTAGTAACAATACTAACATGGCTGCAAAAACCGTTCCACCACTAAAAAAGATCGGTTCAGCTACTTCTTTAACAGCTTCTTCCATCGCTTCGTGTTTATTGTCACGTTTTCGTAATTCTTCTCTAAACCTAGAGAAAACAAATAAACTATAATCAGTTGTTGCACCAAATAATAGAATCATAACAATCGAAAGCGATTGTGCTTCAATTTCGAATACACCATTTGCAGCAAAGATTCCTAAAACTCGATCAACCACTTGATAGACTAAAGCCACAGCAACGAGTGGAATAACCGCAAGCAATGGTGACCGATATATCACAATTAACAAAAGAAGTACTAATACAATCGTCGAAAACAACAACACTAAATCCGCGTTGGAAAAAATCGCAATCGTATCTGATGCAATTCCAGCAGGACCTGTAATCATCAAAGTCCCACTTTCTAATACCGTTTCACTAAAGTCCTCAATGTCCACAACAGTCTCATTTACATCAGACATTTCAAGGCTGTCAAACAGCAAGACTGGTAAGACTAGCGTTGATTGATCTTCAGAGCGGAATTGTTCTTTTACAGGCACAGGAAAATGATGAAACGGTACCGTAGACTCAATCGTCTCTAAAGCAAATTCTTCTTCAATCCATTGGCTGACTTGATCAATTTCAGCGAAATTTTCCTCACTCCAACCATTTTCATTATGAAACACTAACAGCGCAAGAAATCCAGTGTCTTCCGGAAAATACTCATTTACCTTTTCACTGGCAATGACAGACTGGGCTTCTTTCGGCAAGTCGTTTTCACCTGTATTAACCTTGTAGTCATTTGCTGGTGGCGCAGCACTTAGTGCCCCCGCAACGGCCACCCATACAAGCAAGATCAACCAGACCCACTTTCGATTTGAAACAAATGTAGCTATGTTTTTCATTTTTATCCTCTTCCTTCATTTTTCATTCTCTAGCTTGCAAACAAAATAGTACTACCTCAATATGAACATAAGATGAACAAGTAAGGTGGCGTCTCAAAAGGTTTATTTTACCTTTCTAGACGCCACCTCTGATTCGGACTTTTGAGCCAGCCCCATATTATTGTCGTGACATCGGTAGTGTAAATGTAAACACAGATCCTTCTCCAAGTGTACTTTTTACATCGATCGTTGTTTCATGTAAGTCAATAATCGTTTTAACGATCGCTAGACCAATGCCTGTGCCGACCTTTTTCGTTCTCGCTTGATCTGATTTAAAAAACCGTTCCCAAATTAACGGAAGTTCTTCAGGTTTAATGCCTTCACCGCAATCTTCAATGCTAATCATGAGGTTCTGATCTACTTGCTTCAATCGTACGATTACCTTACTAGCAGGATGTGAAAAGTGAATAGCATTCTCTATTAAATTCATCATCACTTGCTCAATCCGGTTCGCATCAGCAAAGACACTTACATCATTTTCTGGTGAAAGTAACTCCACCTCCACATTATGTTTGATCACTTGCGGCTCCAACTTGGCAATAAGTAACCTTATTTGCTCACTTATATTATAAGTCGAACGTTTTAGCGTAATATGTCCAGACTCAAGTTGCGACATTTCAAGTAAATCATTTACGAGCTTAATCAAGCGCTCGGTCTCACTTTTCATAATCGTATAATAATGTGGCTTTCGCTCATTGGGAATCGTCCCATCTAATAAGGCAACTAAGAAACCTTTAATGGACGTAAGCGGTGAGCGCAAATCATGTGAGACGCTTGAGATAAAGTCTCTGCGCATTTGTTCAAGGCCCTCAAGTTCTTTTGCCATATAATTAAACGTTTGACCAAGTTGTCCAATTTCATCTTTTGAAGTCACAGACACTTTTTGTGAAAACTCTCCTTTAGCAAGTTGCAAAGCAACACGATTCATATCTCGAAGCGGTGCTGTAATTTTACGTGAAATCACAAAAAGAATAAGGGCGGAGCACGAAATCGTAATCGAAAACGTGAAAAAAATCATAAAAAGCACTTGCTTATATTGATGATCAAGTTCATAGAAAAACATCACCATTGCATATTCCTTTTCGTGTTCAAGACTTAGATGAATCGGTTTTGAAATGGCGTAAACAAAATGACGGTCGATTCTCGATCCTTCAGCAAATTGTTCTCCTTTTAGAACCGACTGTATTATCCCCTCGTCTAACGTCACTTCTGGAACTTCTGGCTTTTCAGGTTCTAACAATAACTGTCCGCTTTCATCATAAATGAAAATACTGCTTTTCTCTTGCGTTAAACTCAAACGTAAAGCAGAGAGGAAAAGCTCATTTTCCCATTCGGATTCCTCAGCAAGCCTCAGTTGTTCTTGGAGTTGTTCCTGATAATGCGAAAATGTTTCATCATAGTCGTCATACAGATTTAGATGAAACAGATAAAGAAAAATTGAACTAAACAAAAAGAAGGACAGGAACAAGATGAGAAGATAAGTTAGAAATAACTTTATAAATATCCCATTCCCATTATCTGTTAGGACATTCTTCAAATTTATACCCCACCCCTCTAATCGTTTTCAAAGACCATTTAAGAGAATCAGTATTTAGCTTTTCACGAATTCTTTTCACATGAACATCAATCGTCCTGGAATCTCCATCAAAATCATAGCCCCAAATATGATCTAACAGCTGCTGCCTTGTAAACACTTGATTTCGATTAGAAGCAAAGAAGTACAACAATTCAAGTTCCTTTGGGGCATCACGACTTCCTCCCATCAAGATATACTTTGTATTGTTTCATATCAATCGTGAGTGAGTTCAATTCAATTTTCTCCTTTGTAGCGTCTAAAAGATTCGCACGACGCATAACTGCCTTCATTCTCGCGATTAATTCATTCGGATCAAAAGGCTTAACGACATAATCATCAGCGCCTAGTTCTAAGCCGCGAATTTTATCGTAACTTTCTCCTTTCCCCGTTAACATAATGATAGGAACGAGAGGATTATCCCTTCTAATTTCCTTGCAAATCTCCCAGCCACTTACCTCAGGCAGCATAATATCAAGAATGACAAAGTCAGGATCTTCCTCATAATACGCTTCCATTCCTTTCTCTCCTTGATAACGAGTTATAAATTGATATCCTTCTTTTTCTACATAGAGCTGAACGAGCTCACAAATATTTGGGTCATCTTCAACCATTAGGACCTTTAGCGCCTTTTTCATACAAGCGTCCCCCTACTCTATTACCGCAAAAGCTGATCGCTTTCTTTATTGTTTGTTTAGTTATAGCATAGATATGTGAATGGAATGTGAATAAAGGGTGAGATATTGGAAAAAGACTGTGCTTAAATGTATCCACTGAAGATGAAGCTTTATAATCAGTGGTAGGAAACCTTACAAAATATGTATCTTAATAGAATAAATCAGTTAAACTCCAACTTATACACTGAATCTATTTCAAAAGGAGCAGAAGGAATGTTATCAATCTCTGAAGCAGCTTATTTAGCCGGTATAATTGATGGAGAAGGAACTATCACTTTAACAAAAATGAATAAAACAGGAAACCGCAGACCTATTATTTCAATTGCTAGTACAGATAAAGAATTGCTGGATTACATTCAAAATTTAATAGGAGGGTACATAACTACAAAGAAAAATTACAAGCCCGGCACACATAAAGATTCATATGTATTAACAATTAAAAAGAAACAAGCTGTTTTCTTTTTGCTAGAGGCAACCCTACCTTTCCTTAGAATTACGCCGAAAAAAGAACGTGCCGAGTTAATACTACAATTTTATGATAAAATCACTCCTCGGAATGGAAAATACTCCTCTTTTGCATATGAACGCAAAAAGAAATTCGAAGAAAATTTTCTTTCGATCACTTAATAACAAACAACCGCATGACCTATGCGGTCATGCGGTTGACGGTATGGTTTTGGTGGAGACGGTGGGACATGTAATTCCAAGCTTTCGCATTGGCACTGACTATATCTTGAACTTAATTAACTATTAAGTCCCTTGGCGTGTTATGAAGCACATAAATTTGTGTATGACTAAATGCTCCATCCTAGTACTACCATACAGGCAGCCTATGAGTCGATACACGGCTGTTGGATTACTCCACATACCGCTCGATATTACCTTATCATCCTTATCGGATGACGTAGGCTTCATCGATAAAGCCAAGTTATCACTCATGTGTCACCACATGAGGCGACTATTTCCATAATCGAACCCACGTCCAGAAATAACGACACTTACGCTTCTACGAGCGTAGTCACTGTATTAGCATTTCGCCAACACTTCGGCCCAATGACAGGCTTCCATGAGGCTAGTCTGATTATTCTCTTCCTTCACCCTCAGACGGAGGGTAACCGGCGTAGCCCACTAAGAGTGAGTCCCAGATCCTACCACATGGGCGATGGAGGGTGGAACCGCAGAGTGCTATTAAGCTGCTACTGCGAAGTTGTTGTTTTCTTTGCCAGTTAATGGCTTTGGCGTTTTAACGAGGCCGACCCCCTCGACTCGCCACGTAAGCACGACCTATCCCTGTCGAATCCAAAACGTCCCCCAGTTAAAAGCTAGCTAGGAGGCTTCCCTCTTTGCTAAGCGGCTTACTAAACATAGTTGCACAGAACTTAAGATGATGTCTCTCTCGCTCTGTGCTTTTATTATAGCATACTCATTTTTGAATACAACTGGTAATTCTCTACCAGAAGTACCAATCCAGACATTTAGCCCTTCATACGATCTTTCATTGCACGTTCAACTTCACGCTTTGCATCTTTACGTTTCAAAGTTTCACGCTTATCATAATTCTTCTTTCCTTTTGCAAGCCCAATTAAAACTTTCGCAAACCCATTTTTTATATACACTTTTAATGGAACGAGTGAATATCCTTTTTGCTGTGTCTGCCCTATTAATTCGTTAATTTGCTTTTTATGGAGAAGAAGCTTTCTTGCACGTGTTGGTTCATGGTTATAACGATTACCTTGCTCGTACTCACTAATGTGTGCGTTATGAAGATAAACTTCTCCATTGACGATACGCGCAAACGAATCTTTTAAGTTCATGCGACCCGCACGCATTGATTTGATTTCCGTACCTTTTAACACGATTCCTGCTTCATACGTTTCTTCAATAAAATAATCATGTGTGGCTCTCTTATTTTGAGCGACCACGTTACGATCTTTGTCTTTTACCGCCATTTGCTACACCCTTTTGCTTCATGACATTTCTTTTATGATAGCAAATTTGAAAGAATGCCGTCAATTTGATCTTGCTTTTCTTCTATAAAGAATAAAAACGTAAGAAGGCACAGAAAAAGGAAAGCCACTGAAAAAGTAAATGTTTGACTTTTTTCAGCGGCTTCTTTCAGGGTTCCTGATTTTCCTATCTGAGCTGAATTACTTCCGACGCTTTTTCCCTTTTTTTCGCTTAACACTCGGAGCATTCTCATAAAACTTCTTCTTTTTACGTCCACCTGATTTCTCAGCTTTGGCTCCAGCAGCGCCTTCTTTCCCTCTGCCTTTAGCTCCGTCCTTGCCTCGGCCCTTTCCACCATTACGGCCTTTAGCGCCAGTTCCATTACGTCCGCCACCTCGGCTTTCACGCTTCCCGCCAACAATCACTTTTGGACGATCTCGTGCTTCGCGGCGTTCTCGCGGCTTCATACCAACGACTTCAAAGTCAATCGAAGCTTCATCGACATTAACATTTGTCACTTTCACTTCAATTTCATCACCAATTCTAAATGTCTTCCCTGTTCGCTCACCGATCATCGCATAATGCTTTTCATCATAATGATAGTAATCATCGGTTAAATAACTAACATGAACAAGTCCTTCGATTGTGTTTTCAAGTTCAACGAACATTCCAAAATTGGTTACACCGCTAATCATACCTGTAAATGTTTCGCCAATTTTATCTTCCATATACTGAGCTTTTTTCACACTATCGGTATCGCGCTCCGCTTCAACCGCACGTCTTTCCATTTCAGAAGCATGACGTGTCAGCTCTGGTAGAATTGCATTCATTCGTTCCTGTGTTGCTTCATCAACATTGCCTTTTACGATATATTCACGGATCAACCTATGAACAAGCAAGTCAGGATAACGTCTGATTGGTGAAGTAAAATGAGTATAATATTCAGTTGATAAGCCAAAGTGACCAAGACTATTTGTATCGTATTTTGCTTGCTGCATCGAGCGAAGCATTACAGTACTAATAACTGTTTCTTCTGGCTCTCCTTTTATTTCTTCAAGCAGTTTTTGCAACGCACGCGGATGTACTGTGTTCGCATTTCCTCGCACGACATAACCGAAGTTTGTAATAAACTCAAGGAATTTTCCTAGTTTCTCCGCATCTGGATCTTCATGAATGCGGTACACAAACGGAAGCTTAAGCCAGTGGAAATGTTCTGCTACCGTTTCATTGGCAGCTAACATAAATTCCTCAATTAATTTCTCTGCAACAGAACGTGTGCGAAGAACGACATCGGTTGGCTTTCCTTCCTCATCAACCAATACCTTTGCTTCTTTGAAGTCAAAATCAATCGCTCCACGGTCAAAACGCTTTTTACGAAGAATGGCCGCTAATTGTTCCATTTCTTCAAAAAACGGCACAAGCGCTTCGTAGCGACTTCGCGTCTCTTCATCTTGATCAACTAAGATTTTATTTACATCGGCATAGGTCATACGCTCTGTCGTTTTAATGACACTTTCGAAAATCTCATGACCAACAACTTGCCCGTTTGTATCGATTTCCATTTCACATGTGAGCGTTAGGCGATCAACTTGTGGATTTAAGCTACAAATCCCATTAGAAAGACGATGTGGAATCATTGGGATGACTCGGTCTACCAAATAAACACTTGTCGCACGATCAGCTGCTTCCTTGTCTATAGGTGATCCCTCTTTGACATAATGACTGACATCAGCAATGGAAACACCTAGCAAATAGTTGCCATTGTCAAGACGTCTAACATGTACAGCGTCATCCAAATCTTTCGCATCTGCACCATCAATGGTTACTATCGTTTCATCGCGTAAGTCTCGTCGGCCCTTTGTATCATCTGGATCAATCGTCTCTGGAACTGAGTTCGCATGGTTAATTACCTCTTCTGGGAACTCAGTCGGAATACCATGCTTATAGATAATTGAAAGAATATCCATACCTGGATCGTTTTTATGACCAAGTACTTTAATTACTTGTCCTTCCGCACTCATGCGTCCTTCCGGGTACTTGATGATTTTGACAACAACTTTATGACCATCAATCGCTCCTCCGGCGTTATCCTTTGGAATGAATATGTCATTGGCAATTCGCTTATCATCCGCAACGACAAATCCATACGAACCTTGATCCGAATAGGTTCCGACAACCTCTGACGTTCCCCGTTCTAGTATTCGAATGACTTGTCCCTCAGGTCTTGTACCTGATGACTTTTGATTTAAACGAACTAGTACGGTATCGCCATTCATGGCACTGTTTAAATCGCCACTCGTTACATAGACATCATCCATGCCCTCTACTTCAGGAAGGATGAATGCAAATCCTTTAGCATGACCTTGAACTCGCCCACGTACAAGGTTCATTTTTTCTGGAATGCCATAGCGATCCGTTCTTGTTCGAACAATTAACCCTCTATTCTCCAGTTCATTTAATGATTTCACTAATTCTTTAAACTCGTCGCTTCCTTGAATGTTAAACGCTTCTTCAATCTCTGTAATAGAAAGAGGCTTTTCCGCCGTTTCGCGAAAGTGACTTAATAATTGTTGTATTTGTTCTTCGTTCAATTGATAAACTCCTTTCGTTCAAACAGCTTCTCTCTATGAGATGTTTGGCTAAACTGACCAATCGAGTTTTTCCAAAAACTGATAGACATCTTCATGAAGCTGTTCTTTCTCTTTTCCTAATGTAATGACATGTGTTGAATTTTCATACCATTTTAATGATTTCTCTTCGGCTTCAACTGTGTCATGAATGATGTTGGCACTGTCGATATCAATCATTTCATCATGACGGGCTTGTACAACAAATGTTGGCGAGTAAATATAATCAAGATTTTCTTTTACATCCTCTATCAGTTGTTGTAATGCTTTTAATGTTCCCATTGGTGTCTCTTTAAAAGCATTCATCTCTTGTTCAATTTGCTCTTCCGGCTTTTGTTCTAGCTTTTTATACCCTTTTGCATAAGCAAGAACCCCTTCATAAATTGCTGATTCTGTCTTAGGCCTCATTGGGGCACACATTGGCACAATTCCCTTTATAGGTAGAGTGTACCCGATTTTTAGTGAGAATACCCCTCCTAAGGACAAGCCGCATACCGCTATCTCTTCATATCCTTCATCTTTTAAATACTGATACCCAGAAATGACATCGTCCCACCAATCTTCAGGTCCCGTATGTACTAATTCTTCAGGAGGTACGCCATGTCCTTTATATAATGGAGCATGGCAAGTATAACCTTGTTTCTGCAAATAACGACCAAGCATCCTTACATCTGCCGTCGTTCCGGTAAAACCGTGCAAAAGCAAAACGGCTCGTTTCCCTCCTTCAAACGTAAATGGCTTAGGAGCAACTACTTTCATCTACATCGTCTTCCTCTCTACATAAAAATGATTCGACTTTTTCAATTAATAACTCTCTCTCAAAACCATGACAAATAAGGTGTTTTGACTTTGGTAAGAAGGCTAATGCCTTTTTATTTGAACCAATGTTCTGATATAAATACAGCGCACTCTTTTTCGGGACAATGCCATCTAACTCACCTTGTAAGATAAGCGTTGGAACCTTTACCCGATTTACATATGGTTTAATCTTTTTCACGACCTGCATAAATTGCATAACGGCTGACATCGGTGTTTCAACGACTTTTTTGTGATAGTGCTTGAAATGTTCATCATGATCCAGCTCTCCTTTTAAACGAAGACGTACGATATCCTTCAATTCTTGGATGAGCTGTTGGGGATTCACATAATAAGCCGCGGCACTTAACAGCACTAATTTTTCTACAGGGTATTTTGCAGCGATATAAGACGCTAACATACCTCCCATCGAAAACCCAACCACATACACTTTATCACACCGCTTTAGTAGTTCCCTGATTGCTACTTCTGCGACTAACACCCATTCCTGATACGTCACTTCTTTTAAATTGCCTGTAGGTCCGTGACCCGGTAGTGTCGGCGTATACACAAGCCATTTCTTTTCATTTAAAAAATAGGTTGAGATCGGCTCCACTTCCCATGGCTCTCCCGTAAATCCATGCAAACAAAGACAACCAATCATCTCACTCACCTTTTTCTTCTTGATTTTGAAATTAGTTGATTCGTAAGGAACGTTAATTTATTTTATTATTTCCCGTTCATAAGAGTGTCAAAACAAGCTTCTTATTAAGCGTACTCTTGTTGCTTACGGCAAGCAAGGGATCAGACTTTGCCTATGCACAAAAAAACAGCAGGCTATTGCCTACCGCTTTTAGATTAAATATGCAACTGCAATGGTTAGAACAAAAAATAGTACAGCTAAAACTATGGTTGCTTTTCCTAAAACGGCATCAATACCACGAGCCTTCTGCTTCCCCATTAGCTGCTCTGCCCACCAGAAATAGCACCTGAAAGTCCAGCACTACGACCAGATTGTAATAATACAACTGCAATTAAACTGATTGATACGATCACAAGTAAAACCGTTGCTACTCCAAGCATGAATTACACCTCCAAGCACAGTTTGCGCTAGTATTACTGTACCACAGAAAGGCTACAAGGCTCAAGACATTTCCCAAACACTCTCTTGTTCAACTCGTTTTGTAGCATAAATATTTCTTTTCCCCAAATACTAAGACTATAACTTATAAAAGGAGTGAAACATATGGATGCAAATCGAGTCAAACAAATCCTTTCCTCTTCTGCTGATATCGATGTCACATACAATGGAACGTCGGTATGGATTGACCAGTTAAACGAAGATGGCAAGACAGCTACGGTTCATTTAAGAGGCCCGTTAGAAGAGCGAACACAAGTAGACATTTCTGAGCTAAACGAAGAAGTGTAGACTACATATTGGATTTGAAAGTGACTCAGAAGCTTGAGTCACTTGTTTTTATGTAAAATCAGGCAGTTTCTATCACTTTAAACATCTAGGGACGTTTCAAATGTTTGAAACGCCCCTTTTTCATTATTGTAGATTTTGCTCAGAAGCCATTGCTTCGTATACTTGCTTTTGAGCTTGGAACACTTCTTCTCTTTCTTGGACAACTTGGTGTTTCTTTTGAATCACATCTTGCTGCGTCTGTCGCAGCTGTTGTTGTTTGCTCGTCACCTGCTGATGCATTTGCTCAAGATCAAGTTTCTGTTGCTGCACTTGCTGCTGCGCTTGTTGAAGTTGTTGCTGTGCTTGCTGCAGCTCTTGATTTTCCATTTGAAGCTTCTGCTGTGCTTGTTGCAACGCAGATTGCGCTTGCTGTAACTGCTCGGGTGATCCACTTGTCTGCGCTTCAATTAAAGCCGCGTTGGCTTCTTCTAACAAAAGTTGAGCAGGATTCGTATCTGGATTCATGATAAGATACCTCCAATTCCTTTGATTGAGTTTACGTGCCCAATCATATCGTGCGCATTAAACACTTTTCTATCCTGTGCAATCACTGGCAGAACGGTTTTTACAAACCCTCCTTCTCATCAGCAAAATAAGCCATCGCTTCGCTCATAAACTGAGCTAATCCTTCACCATATTGGTCAATATTTTTCGTGAAACGCTCATCAACGATATACATTTGACCAAGTCCTTTAAAGGCCTCTTTTGAATACGTACCAAAATGTGTATTTAAACACTCAAACCATTCTTTAATGGCTGCTTGTGACTGTTCTGATTGAGGCGAAATATGTCTCAATGAAGCAAGCTGAGAATAAATGTCTCGTACTTTCTGCTCAGTCTCTTTTGACATTCCTGCCACTTTCTTTTTAGATTGCTCAATAGCTTCATCTCCCCAGCGCTCGCGGGCCTCTTTTTCATAGCGGTTGTCACTAAAGTCAAATCCATCAATTTTTTCAGTATCTGTCATCTCTACTTCTCCTTTCAAATGTTTCATCGATTTCTCTACATTTTGAATCAACGCGTCTAGCTGATTACGCTTTTGAATTAATTTTGTCCGATGTTGTTCTAACGCTTGCTGTTTGTCAAATGAAGAGCTGTGGATGATTTGCTTAATGTCTTTCAAAGAAAAATCCAACTCCCGATAAAACAAAATTTGTTGCAACATCTCCAAGTCTTCCTGCAAGTAAAGACGATATCCCGTATCAGTTTGTTGCAATGGTGACAACAGGCCTATTTCATCATAGTAATGGAGGGTTCGAATACTGATCCCAACCAAGTCAGCAACTTCCTTTACTTTCCAAGCCATCTCCTCCCTGCCTCCTTTCTATTTTCACTGTAAGCCATCACGTAACGTTAGAGTCAACGGGAAATATTGAAATAATGGAATCCCTTCACTATCAATAAAAAAAGACTTAAATAAACGTTTGTTTAACACAATTAAACAAACGTTTATTTAATGAAAGGCTAAAGGGTGTCTAGGACACCCTTTACGCTACTTATCAAACGGTTTGGCAACCGTAAAGGCCTTTGCAATTCGAGCGACACGCTCTCCTAATCGAGATGCCATTGTTAATTCTTCTTCAACAGGGATCCTTGAACCATCTGGTCCTGCTAATGTAGAGACTCCATAAGGGGAGCAGCCAATCGCTTGATCAGTTAAATACTCTGGGTTCTCTGTATATGGGAGCCCAACAAACAGCATTCCGAGATGAAGAAGCGGAACTAATGATGAAAGAAGTGTCGCCTCATGTCCTCCGTGTATGGAGCCCGCACTTGTGAACAATGCTGTTGGCTTCCCTTCTAAATCACCCGTCGTACAAAATTGACCGGCTTGATCAAGAAAAGATTTCACTTGCGCTGGCATTGAACCTAAATACGTCGGAAATCCCCAGATGATACCGTCTGCTAATCGCAAATCCTCCATCGCCGCGATCGGAATACTCGCTTGTTCTTCCTGTACGCGGTCATAATCTTCCACTCGTTTCGTTAATTTAAAATGTTGACCAAGTCCTTCCTCTTTTTGATTGCTTCGCTGGTTGACGACACGAATAGATGGATCGTTGAATTCTGGGATTCGAACAAGTTTATAACGAACACCCTCAACCCGTTCGACTCCCTTTGCGATTGCTTCACTTAATGTCGCTATATGTCCAAATGCACTGTAATACACAATAACAACCTCCGTCATGTCATCACCCTCTTCCTAATTGAATGGAACCATTCACTTCATAATGCCTACTCGTCGTCGTTGAAACGAGCCAACGCCCTCCTCCAAAAACAGCTCGTGTTTGTGGAAGTTCTGCAAATAACCTTTCTACCGACGTAGCATCGATAATGACAAAATCGGCTTGTTGCCCGGTTGCAATACCCTTTTCTTGTTTTCCTGTAAGCTTAGCTGGTATATCTGTAATCATCTTTAAAAGTGTCGGTATATCCTCTTTTCCGCCCAAATGAGCGGTATAACCTGTTAATTGAGCAATTTGCAACAAATCTCCCCGTCCAAATGGATGGAACGGGTCACATACATTATCAGATGCTGTAGCAATCGGAACACCAGCCTCTAGTAACTCACGGACTCTTGTAATTCCTCTGCGAATGATACCGGTATCCCCTCTTCCTTGTAAATATAAGTTTGCTGCCGGAAGTGTGATGGCTCCTAAATGCGCTTTTTTCATTTCCTCAATGACCATTTTCGCCTTTTGCTCCTCCATTGCTGCTAATGAACAAAGATGATCTACAACTACTTTCCCTTGATAGTGAAATTGCTTCGTTTTTTCGGCTATGTACAACACTGTATCAACAGCTGGATCATCGCTCTCATCTGTATGAAGATCGAGCGGCAAGTTGTGTTGTTTTGCATAAGAGAAAATCTCATCGATACACTCTAATGGCTTTTCACTAATGTGAGGAGCACCCCCAACGCCATCGATATCCATTTTTAACATTTTTTCAATTTTCGTTCGATCAAGATCAGTATAAGGATAATAGGGCAGCATCGGATAGACCTGAATCGTCATGACAGAAGCTAGCTCTCGCTTTAATTCTAGGGCCATTCTGATTCCACGAAAGGTCGTTTCTTCCTGGACTCTCGTATTAAAGTCAATATGAGTCCGTATCGTAGTCGTTCCATGAGCTAAGGCTCCTAAAGCCGTTTTTCTCATCCGCTCTTTCACTTGTTCATCCGTAAACGATTCGGATGCTTTCGTATAACTCTCTATCGCTTCTAGCAAAGTGCCACTTTTGTTTTCAGCAACAAAAAGGGTATGCGACTTATCTAGATGCATATGAGCATCGACCATTCCTGGTAAAAGGATCCGTCCTTCCCCGTCCCAGACAATATCATTTGTCGTCATTAATTCTTCTTGCAAATAAGAAAACGCGCGCTCCCCCTTTACCTTTGATGGATGAGGAACTAACTCGACAACAGAACCATCTTTAATCGAAATAGTGTAAAATAGTTCTTTATCCAACGTTGGAATCTTAACATTGACGATTTTCATATTCATTTCTCTTCCTCCTTCAAACAAAATCAAGCTTTTCATCATTTAACTTCAGTGTATCAGCTACATGTAAAACGGTTTGCTGTAAAGGAGTCTCAGCTATGATATGTCCTTGTGAGATTACTACTTCGGCGACTGGTTGTCTTCTTATTAGATCATGAGCATCGCTTGCGGTTACGAGCAGTAAATTAGCCAAACACCCTTTCTTAATCCCATAGTTATCTATGTTTAATATTTTAGCTGGGGTGGATGTAATCATTTCAAACACGTCTTGAAAGTCGTCCAATCCCGTCATATGGGCTAAATGAATAAGCATATGACAAGCATTAAGCAAAGATCCTGTACCTAATGGATAAAAAGGGCTTAAAAAATCATCATGGGCAATAGCAACAGGGACACCCGCCTCATGTAGATCTTTTACCCTTGTAATTCCCCGACCTTTTGGCCATGAGTCAAGACGCCCTTGCATGACACTACTTATAAGCGGAGCCGTCACCACATTGATTTCAGCCCTTTTCACCAAACTGATTACTTTTCTAACGTAAGCTTCATTATAATAGCTCATTGCATTTAGATGACTAACGGTCACGCGTTCTTTTAGCCCAGATTCATAAGCAAGATCTGCGACAACTTCAAGATACCGTGATTGGAGATCATCAATTTCATCACAAAAGATATGGAGAAAGCAATTGCTCTCTTGCGCTCGTTGAAAGCAATAGACAAGAGAGGCCACTCCCTTTTCACGTGTTGGCTCAAGATGAGGAACAGCACTAATCCCGTCGATTCCAAGTGCAATTGCTTGATCAAGCTGCTCTCTTCCTGCTTGCGAACTGAGGCCGCTTTGTGGAAAGGCAACCAATTGTAGTGCCATAAAAGGGGCAACTTGTTTCTTTACTTGAAGCAATGCTTTTAAGGCAATCAAATTAGGGTCTGAGACATCCACCATGCTTCTCATAAAAAGCACACCTTGCCCCGCCATTGTTCGAATGACGTCAAGAGCTCTTGACGTGACCTCCTTCTCCGTCATCGTTTGCCGATACTCATTCCATAATTTAATGCCCTCAAACAATTCACCTGATTGGTTAAATGCCGGAAACCCGCATGTCAACGCCGTATCTAAATGAATGTGTGATTCAACATAGGGCGGTAGTACAACTCTTCCTTTCCCATCAATTGTTTTAAGTGCAGAGTCTGAGATCGACCCAATGGCTACGATTCGGTCTTGTTTGATGCCAATATCGATTGACTCGCTATCAGTTAACCTGCGGACACCTTTAATGAGGAGATCATACAATCTGATCACCTGCCAATGCTAGACGATTCGTTTTTCCTGGGTTTAAAAGATCAAACGGATCATTATGCATTTTCGCATCGCAAATAGCGTCAATCCAATCATCTTTTCCCCCTTCCTCTAATACATACGTATGAGGGTTGCTTACTTTAATCCCGCATTCACGGAACGTTGCAATGATTTCTTGTAGTCGTTCAATTGTCGTAAACCGAATGATTGGTTGTGAGTTCGGCACAACCTTACCACCGGCTTTAATCCATTCAAAATGAATCAGTACCTCATCTTGATACACCTTTTTTAATGTCCTCACCTGAGAAAGATAATCTCTTGGATCGAACCGCCCTTGAAGATACGTATCAGTTGGATGTCTGTTCAACCACCAAAGGGTAACATGGTTCCAACTGAAGTCACTACTCCGTAACTTATGTTTCTTTATATATTCAGAAAAGGATGCAGCAATAGTTCCGCCATCGTTTTCTACTTGTTGCTTAACCTTTTCAATATGACAAGAATCAATTTGCAGTAAGACGGTTGCTGTTCTTGCATTTGTAAACGTTTCAATCGGACGAAAAGCAGCTGATAACGGAGCTTCACACACGGAGACTAAACGCTTTTTTATAATCGGATCATTTGCAACCTTCTCTGAAAAAAGAAGCGCTTGATCAAGTCCGGTAAAATGAACGAACAGATCAACCCAATTCGTTCTTGGAGCTAACGCCAAAGTCGCTTCTAAGATGATCCCAGATATCCCATAGCTATGAATATATTGAGCTAGTTCTTCTTTCGATTGGACTAGTTGCTTTCTTGGTGTTTCTTCCATTGTTAAAATCGTCAGAGACAAAATATTTCCTTCATCCCATAACGTTCCATATTCAATAGAACCTATTCCCCCTGTTCCACCCGCAATAAACCCTGCGACCGTTGATTTCAAATACGTGCTAGGGAAAAAGCGGAGCTCTTGATCGCTTTCTTTTAGCAAACGTTCAATTGTGCCAAGCTTAACACCAGCTTGAAATGTTCCTGCTCCTTTCTCAATGTAAATGACGTTTGTTAGCCGACTTGTATCTAACACAATCCCGCCCTTTAGTGGCACAATTTGACCATAGTTCCCCGTTCCTCCCCCTCTTACTACAATTGGAACTTTGTATCTTACGGCAAATTTTATAATGTCAATTAACTCTTTTTCTGATCTTGGTGATAGCACACAATCTCCAAAACGATCAGTAAGTTGTTCACGTAGGATAGGTGAATACCAATAATAATCTTGAGACATACGTTTGACATATTTCTCTTTTTTATTAATGACTTCTTTTTCAAATTCCGTATCTACTTTTTGTAGCCAATTCGTTGAACAATCCATCACAAACCTCCCTAATAAAGAAGGTACAGCTACGTCTTTGGCTGCACCTTCTTCTTCCGTTAGTGTTTTAATCCAGATTCAATTTCCCCTACTAGTCGACTGAACTCATTTGTACTTCTAAACGATTCATTGCGCTCATAAGGTGGGACTTCATATACGTTCGTAATTCGACCTGGTCTTGCACTCATAACAGCAATTTTCGTTGATAGAAAGACTGACTCAAACACATTATGAGTGATAAACAAAACAGTCATATTCGTTTTTTCCCAAATACGTAGCAGCTCATAATGCAAGTTTTGTCTCGTCATTTCATCTAAAGCTCCAAACGGCTCATCCATTAACAATAGTTTCGGTTTAGCAATTAATGATCGCGCGATCGAAACCCTCATCTGCATTCCGCCTGATAGTTGCCTCGGCAAAGCTTTCTCATAACCTTCTAATCCAACCATCTCAAGCACATTCATCGCTTTTTCATAGCGCTCTTTTTTGGCAACTCCCTTTAATTCTAATGGCAATGCCACATTATCGATTACTGGCTTCCACGGCAGCAAGGTCGCATGCTGAAACACAAAGCCAACTTCATCCCGATTAATCACGGTGTCTGTTGATGTTGGAGTAATCATTTCAATTGCACCTGTAGTCGGTTCGCTTAAGCCTGCGATAATTTTGAAAATAGTTGATTTCCCACAGCCAGAAGGCCCGACAAACGACATAAACTCGCCTTCTTCGATATCAAGATTTACTTCACTCAAAGCGACGATCTTCTGATCATAAGTTTTGCTCACATTGTTTATCCTTAGCTTCGGCTTTTTTTGTATAAGGACATCCTCTTTCGTTGCCACCTCAATTTTCACAAGCTTCCTCTCCTTCTAAACAAACTGCGGCTTTTTGAATTGGTCCATCTCAAATGTGCTTATAACTTGTAATGTATGGGCTGCAGCTACACTTAAACGCTTTAATACTTCCTCACCCTTCTCCTTTGTCGCTTGCTGTGCATTTCCGGCAATCCCTGAGTCTGAAAGGTCATTAATGATCCAAGCTACATAAGGCCCACCTTTGATTCCGACATGAGCCTCGTAATCAAAAAATTCATTTGGCGCCTGATCCATGTTCACCCATTCTTCTTCTAAGGAAAGAATAAGCGATGTCTCAACCTCACCTCCGTGAATCCCAAAGGTGAGTTCTTCCTCTGAAAACAGTTGCGCTAACTCTTGTTTATGATCCATCGCATTCATTCGAAATACCATCAGCTCTGTTTCAATTCTGAGATCGCGGGCAACCATGTTTAATAAGTCAACGTTTCCACCATGTGTATTAAATAATACGATTCTTCTAAATCCACTTGTCTTCACACTTCTGCCAACATCCATAATGACTTGCCGCAACGTTTCGGTTGATAACGTAATTGTACCCGGATGACCTAAATGTTCTGTACTTTTTCCATATGGCAAAGGCGGCAACATCCAAACGTGATCTTGCTCGGAAAGAAGATTAAAAGCTGATGCTAATAGCCCTTCAGCAATGAGTGTATCGGTGTATACAGGTAAATGTGGACCATGTTGTTCAACAGCTCCAACCGGCAAGACGACTACTCCTTTTTCTTTATCCAAGTGTTGAACTTCTTTAGAAGATAGCCTTGGCAAGAAAAATTCCTGCCACGCCTTGCTATTTTGTCTTTGTTTCATGTGACTTGCCCCTCCTTTAATTACTAGTTCAAAAAGTCAGTTGTAAATACTTCTTCTGCTGGAATTTGTGAGTCTAGTAGCTCTAAGCCTACTAATTGGTCTATTAAAGTTTGCCAGCGTTCCTCTGACATATATCCAACCCCATGAGTTACTGCGTCGTCACCAAATACCAACTCCTCCATTTTTTCCGTTGCATAAGCCATTTGCTCAACAGTTTTATCAGGATTTAGTTCAATGATATAGTCATAAACTTTTTCCGGATCTTCTTTAAACGCTTCCCAGCCCTTCTTTGTTGCATCTACATATGCTTGAACGATTTCAGGATGCTCTTCGATAAAATCTTTTGTCGTAAATAACACATCACCATATGGGGAATAACCAGAATCAGCAATAAGCAAATGCCCTGTTTCAACTCCTTCTTCCATTAAGTAATAAGGCTCTGACGTCACATACATTTGCGAAGCTGCTTTTTCATTTGCAACAAATGTAGAGTTATCTCCTGTATAGACACGATTTTGTGATTGTTCAATGTCATATTCGCTTACTAAGTATTCCCAATATCCAGCACCTGCGGCTGTATAAATCTCATAACCATCTCCTAAATCATCGAATGATTCGATTTGTTGATCTTTATGAAACATAATGCCTTGCGGTGTTTTTTGGAAGTTTGCAAATACAGCCACTAACGGAATGCCCTCATTAATGGCATATAACACTTGATCAGCTTGTGCCATACCAAATTGTGCACTTTTAGAAGAGACAATCGATATCGAAGAGACTTGTGGACCACCTGGCTCTGTCGTCATCTCAATTCCAGCTTCTTCATAATAACCTTCCATTTGTGCATAGTACTGACCGGCATTTTCCACTTGAGGAAACCAGCTTGTAATTTGCTTCATCTCAAACAACTCAGCTGATTCATTGGCCTCAATCGTTGTGTCTTCACGCTCTGTTTCTGTTGTTACTTCTTCTACTTCCGTTTCCCCACATGCAGTTAGTGCAATCAATAGTGTCATACTAGCAAACAGTTTTTTAACCATTTCATTACCCCCGTTATGTTTCTATTAATTGATGTGTGTATTGGTAGAAGCTTTTATTCAGATTCCATCTCCGATTCGTGCCATGAGCTTAAGAATAACTTTGAAAGATAGCTAACAATGAGGAAGAACGTAACTCCTAGTACAGCCGCAGATAGTCCTAGTGCAAATAAATATGGAGTTTGGAGTCTTGACGCAGCAACTGTAATCGCATAACCTAAACCACCAGCTCCACCACCTACACCAGCGATGTATTCTCCGACAATTGCTCCAACAACGGCTAATGTACAAGAAATCTTTGCACCAGCAATAATGTAAGGTAGCGCCGCAGGAAAGCGAAGCTTCCACATAACCTGCCATTTGGATGCATTGTACAAGTAGAATAAGTTTTTCATATTATGATCGGTTGCATTGAGCCCGATTAATGTGTTTGACAGCATCGGGAAAAACCCAATCGTAAAAGCAATAATAATGATCGCCTTCATGCCTGACCCAAACCAAATTACGATAATTGGAGCGATTGCAACTACAGGAATCGTTTGTAAAATGATCGCATATGGATACAGACTTCGCTCAACCCATTTGGAGCTAGCCATTAACACCGCAACACCAATTCCACCAATTACGCTAAAAATAAAACCAAGCACAGATTCAATAATGGTTGTCAATAACGCACTTGATAACAGGGACCAGTTTTTCACCGCGGCATCGACAATATCAGTAGGTTTGGGCAAAATATAGTGCGGAACTCCAATTAGTGAAACAATTCCTTGCCATAGTGAAACAAAAAAAATAAAAGCAATAAGAGGAAGGAAAGCTTTTTTTAATCGATCGTAAAATTTTGTCTTCATTACAGGCACTGAACTGGTGCTTTTAGGGATTGTTAGTTGACTTGCCGTATTGGCTGCATGTCTAGACATGACAGGTCACCTCCACGTTTTGATTTCTCCTTATTTGTAAAACCATTTCCACCAACATTTTAAAGCCCCCTTACAATCGTTCTTTTACTAATTCATAGACTGGCAATTTCTCTTGATTCAACAAGGCATATGGATCATTATCTCGTTTCTTTTTTGCAATCGATTCTAATTGTAAATTCCACCCTCCTGCTCCAAGTAAATAAGTGTGAGGATCATTGACTGTCGCACCTATTTCATTAAAGAAATCTATGATTTCATATAATCGTTCATAGGATTGAAACTTAATTAATGGCAGTCCAGCTGGAACGAGCTTGCCTCGATCCCTCAACCATTCCACATGAATTAGCACTTCATCTCCATAACGGTTCTTAATGTTGTCAATCTGATTATGAATGTCTTCTAAAGAGAAAAAGTTTTGCAAATAAGTCCAGCTCTTATCATTTTTTAAAGCCCATAACGTCGTGTGATTCCAGGTGAAATCTGAAATGCCGATTCCTTTACGGTAACGTTCAGCTTCGACTGAATGAACAATACATCCTCCTGACTTTTCTGCAAGTTCGATCATTTTCTTACGGTCCTCTTCAGCTATTTCAATGAGAACTAAATGGTTTGTCTTTGCTACCTCTTTCATGATTTTCTTCAATGGACGGAAGAAAGTTGGAATTGGCGCTTCAACGACCGTAACAAGTCTTTTTCTCCACTCTGTCCCCTCTGCAATGCTTCGTGTGAACTGAAGAGCATCCTTTAAATCATCAAAGCTAATTAGTTCCTGCGTCCATCGATTCTTCGGTTTGATCGGGATAGTTATCTCTGTTATTATTCCGGTTGTCCCGTAACTATGGATGTAATCCAATAACTCTTCTTTCAAAACAACTATTTCCCTCACTTCCTCTTCCATCGTCAGCACTTTAGCTTCTAAAACATTGTCGTCCCAAAGGTTCCCCATGTAACAGAACCAACGCCTCCTGAACCTCCTGAGACAAATCCTCCGATTGTCGCTTTTACAAATGTTGAAGGATAGATCGTTAATTCTTGATTTGTCGCTTCAATTTGTTTTTCCAAATCTCTCATTCTCATTCCAGCTTGTACACGGGTAAAGCCTTCACCTACTTCTAATACTTTGTTAAGTTTACTAAGATCCACCACTACGCCACCTGTCATTGGAATCGCTTGCCCATAATTACCTGTCCCAGCCCCTCGAACTGTAACAGGAAGCTTTTCATCAACCGCTACTTGTAGTGCTTTTTTCAATGACTCAACTGATTCTGGGATGATGACGTAATCTGCCTGTTTCTTAGAAAGTTCTTTCTCTAAAACAGGAGAGTACCAATAATAGTCTTTTGAAAGCTTAGCTATAGCTTCTGTTTCCATAACAACATTTTGACTTCCCACTGCTTCAACCAATTTCATTCTTACCACTTCAGACATTCATCTCATCCCTTCTTTTTCTTTTTTTACTTCGTTTAATCATCATAAATTTTAAAAGATTCTTAATATATTTCGAATATAAAGTTAGCGTAATCGAAAAACATACCGAATTGTTAATTATAGTTAGGTTATCTAACGCATATTTTACGAACGTTTTTATTTGGTATCGCTGCTTATTTTCGTCTTTTTGTAAGATATAACTAAACTAGAATAGAGTACAAAAAAAGCGCAACCTCATCTGATTGCGCATTGAACGAAATCAAAGAAAGTCGCGTGACATTTCCTCTTGTATGGTATGAATAAAATGCCATACATAAATTATTTTAAATTAATAAGGCAACTGCTCTAATTGGAGAGCCAGTTCCATGACGGATTTTCAATGGCAAACCGATATACAAAAACCTCTTGTTCATGACTTTATGTAAGTTACAAAGGTTTTCAGTGTTTGTTATTTGAAATTCACGACAAGCAAGATGGCCTGAAAACTTTCGATCTTCTGGGTGGTCAATTGAAGGTGTATCGACTCCTATGTTCTTAACACCTTGTTCAGCTAACCATTTTGCAGCTAAATAATGCAATCCAGTATGCGAAGTAAACCAAGCATCTGTTCCATAAGCACGATCATAGTGACCTGTATAAAGCAATACAATGTCTCCTTCTTCAATTTTCTGATTAGCTACTTTCAGAGCCTCTTTCAAATCGTTCTTTTTAATGTAGTGGTCTGACTTAACATGTGAAACATCAAGACAAATGGCAGGTCCATAAAACGAGTCTAAGTCCATCTCATCGATAGTCGGTCCTTCTGGGTCAAATTCATATATCGCGTCACTGTGCGTTGGACTATGCTCATTAATTAGGAGATTATTTCTAGCAAATTCAAACCCTATCGTTCGTTTGGAGCTTTCATGTGAGTCATTTGAAAAAATCACTGTTTGTTGTTGTACTGGTAAAACCGGCATTCCTTGAAAAATCTCTTGTGTTAGATCAATGATCTTTGATGTCATGACACTCTTCCTTTCTGTTTTAAATGTTCATGCTTGTTACCTTTTTTATCAAGCTTTGATTTCGATACCCGAAGGATTATAGCAAAAGAATAATAGAAAATAACATCTTCTTGGTGCATTCAGTCATCTTATCTGACAAACTTTTCGTAAAGCAAAAAGCACATGTCCGTGAAGTAGTTCTATACTGCTTCACGGACATGTGCTTATTAGAAGCCCCACCTAAGGTACATCGTTAATGTACAGCATTGCTCAGCACGTAGAATAAAAGTAACCCCAGTAGGTGTATAGTTCGTTTCAACCATCGTTGGTACACCCGTCTCCCTTAGAATTTGATCGACTGCCTCATCATCACTTTTTTGCGCAGCATCCATTAATTGAAACATTTTATCTTGCGAGGATAATAAACTATTGATTACGATTCTGCCATGCTCCATTAATGTTTGATAAGCTTGCAAAGACTGTTGAAAAGTTGTTGTATCTACAGGAGGAAATTGACGATTGTCATATTCAGGCTGGAATTGATAATACACTTGAAATGCCACTGTATTCGACCTCCAAATTCACTCGCTGATACACTATATGTGTACCACCTAGTTAGAGTGAGAAAAAAGGAACGTGTATTTCTCTGCGAACACCTCGTCAATCCTTTTCATATGTTCAACTTTTTTCCTTTTTTATCATTGTCCAATCATGATCATTTTTCTTCACATATACTTTAGAAAGAAGAGATAAAGGAGGAAAGTACATGAAAATTATATATTCTAGCATTTTCCTTTTTTTATTGGCTCTGTTTCTGTCCACTTGCTTCCTTCCCTCTGAACGAACAAAGTCGCCTCTTTCCCTAGAAGATACAGCTGAAGAAGCCATTCAACTGCTAAAAACTAAGGATATGGAACGGTTAAGTGAACACATTCATCCAAACGATGGCGTTCGCTTCTCCCCTTACGGCTATGTAGACCTACAAGAAGATGTCGTCTTCACTACCGAGCAGATGAAGAACGGGTTGACCGATGAAACGGTCTATCAGTGGGGCTATTTTGATGGAACTGGCGAGCCTATTAAGATGACCTTCAAGGAATATTACGACCGTTTTGTGTATGATGAGGATTATGTCAACGCAGAGGAAATTTCCTATAATAAAAGACTCGGCCATGGAAACAGTATTGATAATACAAAGGAAGTTTATCCAGGAGCCACGATTGTTGAATACCACTTTCCTGGGTTTATCGAAGAATATGAGGGAATGGACTGGCGCAGCCTTCGATTCGTATTAATTGAAGAGAATAATAGGTGGTATTTAGTAGGTATTATTCATGATGAGTGGACTAGTTAAGGAAAAGGCAAAAAAAGACGTGTGTCCAACCCACACGTCTTTTTCCAATTCATTACTTCTTTAAGTTATTACTTCTTTAAGTTATAAAATGCTGAACGACCACCATATGTTGCTACGTTAGCAAGCTCGTCTTCAATGCGAAGAAGTTGATTATACTTCGCCACACGGTCTGTACGAGATGGTGCACCCGTTTTGATTTGACCAGCGTTTGTTGCAACAGCAATGTCAGCAATTGTTGCATCTTCTGTTTCACCAGAACGGTGAGAGATAACAGCTGTGTAACCAGCACGCTTCGCCATTTCGATCGCTTCGAATGTTTCCGTTAATGTACCGATTTGGTTTACTTTGATTAGGATTGAATTACTAATTCCTTTTTCAATTCCTTCAGCAAGCTTTTGAGTGTTTGTAACGAATAAATCGTCACCAACAAGTTGAACTTTTCCACCTAGACGATCTGTTAATAGCTTGTGGCCATCCCAATCGTTTTCATCTAAGCCATCTTCAATTGAGATGATCGGGTATTTTGATACAAGATCTTCGTAGAAAGTAACCATTTCTTCTGAAGATAGAACTTTGCCTTCACCAGATAAGTGGTACTTACCATCTTCTTTGTTGTAAAGCTCTGAAGATGCAACGTCCATTGCAAGCATTACTTCTTCACCAGGCTTATAGCCAGCTTTTTCGATTGCTTCAATGATTGTAGCAAGTGCTTCTTCGTTAGAAGAAAGGTTAGGAGCAAATCCACCTTCGTCACCTACAGCTGTGTTGTACCCTTTGCCTTTAAGAACTGCTTTTAAGTTGTGGAAAATTTCCGCACCCATGCGAAGTGCTTCGCGGAAGTTTTCTGCACCAACAGGCATTACCATGAATTCTTGAATATCGACGTTGTTATCAGCGTGCTCACCACCGTTGATGATGTTCATCATTGGTACTGGCAGTTGCTTCGCATTGAATCCACCAAGGTATACATATAGAGGTACACCAAGAGCATCTGCTGCAGCGTGAGCAACAGCCATAGATACGCCAAGAATTGCGTTTGCACCTAGCTTGCCTTTGTTGTCCGTTCCGTCAAGATCGATCATTAATTGGTCAATTCCAAGTTGATCTAAAGCATCAAAACCAATAAGCTCAGGAGCAATTACTTCGTTTACGTTATCAACCGCTTGAAGAACTCCTTTACCCATATAGCGCTCTCCACCATCACGAAGCTCAACTGCTTCATATTCACCTGTAGAAGCACCACTTGGTACTAACGCGCGTCCCATTGCGCCAGACTCAAGGTATACTTCAACTTCAACTGTAGGATTACCACGAGAATCTAGTACTTCGCGAGCATATACATCTGTAATCATTGTCATTGTAAAGTCACTCCTTATATTTGGATCGTAATATGATTTCAATTTATTGTGAGTTAGAATCTGCCTTTTCATGCAGATACTCTGACTCCAACCGTATTAATGTTCGACTCAAAAGCCAAACTTCCTGCTAAATACTTTATTATTTTTGAATTAACGTTACACCCGTCATCTCTTCCGGTTGCTTTCCGCCTAAAAGGTTCAGAACTGTTGGCGCTAAATCCGCTAATTTTCCGTCTTGGCGTAACGTAACACCATCCTCTGTTACGATTACTGGAACACGGTTTGTTGTATGAGCTGTCATTGGCTTGTCCTCAAGGGTGATTACTTCATCGGCATTCCCGTGATCAGCGGTAATGACTGCAGCTCCCCCTTTAGCAACAATAGCATCAACTACTTTACCTAAGCACTCATCAACTACTTCAACCGCTTTGATCGTTGGCTCAAGCATACCTGAGTGTCCAACCATATCTGGGTTTGCAAAGTTAAGAATAATGGCATCATGCTTATCAGCCTCAATATCCTTAAGTAACGCGTCCGTTACTTCATAAGCACTCATTTCTGGCTGTAAGTCATACGTTGCAACCTTTGGTGAATCAATTAAGATTCGCTCCTCGCCTGGGAAAGGCTCCTCGCGTCCGCCACTAAAGAAGAACGTAACGTGTGGATATTTTTCCGTTTCAGCGATTCGAAGCTGTTTATAATTTTGTTGTGCTAACACTTCTCCAAGTGTGTTGTCTAGATTTGTAGGCTTAAAGGCTACGAATCCATCAACCGTCTCACTAAAGTGCGTTAAGCATACATAGTGTAAACCTTCTGGATGGTTTTCACCACGATCAAATCCACGGAAGTCGGTGTTTGTAAACACTTGTGACATTTGAATCGCGCGGTCTGGACGGAAGTTAAAGAAGATGACTGCATCATCACTTTCAATTTTTCCGACCGGAGAACCATCTTCCTTTGTAATCACAGAAGGAATAATGAATTCATCGAAGATTTCATTTTGATAACTATCTGTAACAACATCTATTGGATTTGTATACGTTGGTCCTTCTCCATAAACCATTGCGCGATAAGACTTCTCAACACGCTCCCAGCGACGGTCGCGATCCATCGCATAGTAACGGCCATGAAGTGTCGCAATTTCACCTACGCACAAATCCTCTAACTTACTTTGGAGATTGCGAATGTACTCTTCAGCTGAAGTCGGTCCTACGTCACGTCCATCAAGGAAACCATGTACATATACTTTCTCAACCTTTTCACGCTTTGCAAGCTCAAGTAAAGCAAAAAGGTGTTCAATGTGACTGTGAATTCCTCCATCAGAAAGCAAGCCATACACATGAAGAGCACTCTTCTTCTCTTTTACATGATTCATCGCATCAAGGAACGTTTGGTTTTCAAAGAAATCCCCTTCACGAATCGAAAGGTTTACGCGCGTTAAGCTTTGATAAACAACACGTCCAGCGCCGATGTTTAAATGACCGACTTCCGAATTCCCCATTTGACCTTCTGGAAGACCAACTGCCTCCCCTTGTGCTTCAAGCGTTGCATGAGGATAGGAGTTCCAGTAACGATCAAAGTTTGGCTTTTTTGCTTGAGCAACTGCATTTCCTTTGATTTCATCTCTCATCGCAAATCCATCTAGGATGATGAGAGCAACTGGCTTTTTACTCATTTACCTTCCTCCAAAAGTGCAAGGAATGAATCGGTTTCGAGGCTAGCTCCTCCGACTAATGCGCCATCAATATCAGATTCTGCCATGTATTCTTTAATGTTCGCAGGCTTTACGCTACCGCCATATTGAATACGAACAGCTTCTGCCGCTGCAGGTGAAAAGCTTTCTGCCACAACTTTACGAATGTAAGAACATACTTCGTTTGCATCAGATGCAGAAGAAGATTTTCCAGTTCCGATTGCCCAAATTGGCTCATAGGCAATCACCGTACTTTTCACTTGATCTTCTGTTAAGCCAGCAAGACCAGCTTCTACTTGAACTTTGACAACATCGTTCGTTTTGCCTGCTTCACGCTCTTCATCTGTTTCACCGCAGCACATAATTGGAACTAGGCTATGTTTGAAAGCAGCGTGTACTTTTTTGTTAACTGTTTCATCAGTTTCAGCGAACATTTCACGACGCTCAGAGTGTCCGATGATTACATAATCAACGTTCATATCTGCTAGAGCTACAGGGCTGATTTCGCCTGTGAATGCTCCACTTTCTTCAAAGTGAACATTCTGCGCACCAATTTTAAGATCTGTACCTTCAGCTTGACTTACTAAGCTTTCTAAAAATAGAGCTGGCGCGCATACAACTGAGTCTACTTCGCTATTTGCTGGGATGCTTGCTTTAACCGTCTCAACAAATTGCTTTGCTTCGCCTAGCGTTTTGTTCATTTTCCAGTTACCTGCAATGATTGGCTTACGCATATTCTCACCTCATATAATATTTGAAAATTACTTATCGTTTAATGCAACGAGTCCAGGAAGTTCTTTACCTTCCATGAATTCTAGCGATGCTCCGCCACCAGTTGAAATGTGGCTCATCTTATCTGCAATACCAAACTTTTCAACAGCTGCTGCAGAGTCTCCTCCACCGATTACAGAGTACGTGTCTGTACTTTCAGCAAGAGCTTCTCCTACACCGCGAGTACCTTTTGCGAATGCATCAAGTTCAAACACACCCATTGGTCCGTTCCAGATAACAAGTTTTGACTCTGAAATGACTTTACGATATGTATCAATCGTTTCTGGTCCGATATCAAGAGCTTCCCAGTCTTGAGGGATTGAATCAATTGCAACGACCTTTGTATTAGCATCATTTGAAAAATCATCGGCAACTGTCACATCTACAGGCATGTAGAAATTGACATTGTTTGCTTTTGCTTTTTCCATAAATGATTTTGCAAGATCAATCTTATCTTCTTCAAGAAGTGATTCTCCTACCTCATGACCAAGTGCTTTCACAAATGTATAAGCTAGTCCACCACCGATAATTAAGTTATCGACTTTATCTAGAAGATTATCAATAACACCAATCTTGTCTTTTACTTTCGCACCGCCAATGATCGCTGTGAAAGGACGCTCTGGGTTAGAAAGAGCTTTGCCAAGTACATCTAACTCTTTTTCCATTAGCAATCCTGCCACTGCTGGTAAGTGATGAGCAATCCCTTCTGTTGAAGCATGAGCACGGTGAGCTGCACCGAATGCGTCATTTACATACACATCTGCTAATGCTGCAAATGCTTTCGCTAATTCCGGATCATTTTTTTCTTCTCCAGGATAAAAGCGAACGTTTTCAAGTAGAAGAACTTCTCCTTCAATAAGAGAGTTAGCTGCATCTTCTGCTTGCGGACCAAAAGCTTCATTGACTTTTTTCACTTCTTTCCCTAGTAGTTCGCTTAAGCGTTCTGCTACTGGAGTCAAGCGAAGTTCTTCCACAACTGTCCCTTTTGGACGGCCAAGGTGTGAAGCAAGAATAACCTTAGCTCCTTGCTCTACTAACGCATTGATTGTTGGAATTGCCGCACGAATACGAGTTTCGTCTGTCACTTTTCCGTCCTTCATTGGAACGTTAAAGTCCACACGACAAAATACCTTTTTCCCTTTCAGGTCAACATCACGAATCGTTTTCTTGTTCATTTGCTAAACCTCCTGCGTTTTTTGTGAAACGTAAAAAATACAGAGGAAAAAGGAGGAAAATGCTATCTTCTTCCTCCTCTTACCAACTGTTACTTATTATAGTCCTTGTTTAGCGATGTAATCAACAAGATCTACAACACGGTGAGAATAACCAGACTCGTTATCGTACCAAGAGATTACTTTAACCATGCTGCCTTCCATAACCATTGTTGAAAGAGCATCGATTGATGAAGAATGAGGGTTACCGTTATAGTCACTAGAAACTAGTGGCTCTTCACTGTAGTTAAGGATTCCTTTTAATGGACCTTCAGCCGCTTCGCGAAGTGCATTGTTCACTTCTTCAGCTGTTACGTCTTGATCTAACTCAGCTACTAAGTCAACTAATGATACGTTAGGAGTTGGAACACGCATTGCTCCACCGTTTAATTTACCTTTAAGCTCAGGAAGTACTAAAGCAACTGCTTTTGCAGCACCTGTAGTTGTAGGGATGATGTTTTCAGCAGCCGCACGCGCACGACGGTAGTCCTTGTGTGGAAGGTCAAGGATTTGTTGGTCATTTGTGTACGAGTGAACAGTTGTCATCATACCGCGTTTAATTCCGAACTTGTCGTTAAGTACTTTTGCAAATGGTGCAAGACAGTTAGTTGTACAAGATGCGTTTGAGATAACATGGTGGCTAGCAGCATCATATTTATCTTCGTTAACACCCATTACAACTGTAATATCTTCGTCAGATGCAGGAGCTGAGATGATTACTTTTTTCGCACCAGCTTCAAGATGTTTTGCAGCATCTTCACGCTTTGTGAAGAAACCAGTTGATTCAACAACTACTTCTACTCCACGATTAGCCCACTCAAGTTTCGCAGGATCGCGCTCAGCAGAGATGTTGATTTCTTGGCCGTTCACTACTAATGTATTGCCATTTACAGAAACCTCAGCATCTAAGTTGCCGTGTACAGTGTCGTATTTAAGTAGGTGAGCTAGCATGTTAGCATCTGTTAAATCGTTGATTGCTACTACCTCAACATTCGGATTGTTTAATGCAGCACGAAAAACGTTACGTCCAATACGTCCAAAACCATTAATACCAATTTTTGTTGCCATGTTAAAATCTCCTCCTAGTGGTTCACTTAAGATTTTTATCTAAAAGAGCTAGGCTCTTTTATCTACGAATGTTTAATAAAGATTCAGCAGCTGCTTCATCTGTAATCAGTACATCGCTCGGTCTATATTTCATATAAGCAGCAATTGCTTCTGCTTTTGAACTTCCACCTGCGACTGAAATGACAGATTTGTGCTCGCCTAGGTCATCAAGCTGTAACCCGATCGTACGTTGCTTATGGATCAATTCACCGCTTCGATTAAAATAATAACCAAACGCTTCTGCTACAGCCTCTTCCCGATTTAGCTTGTCAATAAACGAATTAACTGAATCACGTCGCTTCGCCATTGTCTTGGCATCACCAATACCATGAATCACCGTACAAGCTGATTGGATCAACTTTAGGATATCCTTAACGGATGGTTCTAATACAAGTGATGAGTAAGCTTCTTCACTTATTTGATCAGGGACATGCAATAACCGATATTGAGCACCGGCCCGACTAGCCAATTCGGCACTAATCGTATTTGCCTGGTTCTCCACTTGTTCTCCAAGTCCGCCTCGAGCTGGAACAAAGACCGCTTTTTTAATTTTCGGATCTGGTTGCATCATTTCAGCAACGGCCGCAAGTGTCGTTCCGCCCATAACAGCGACAACGTCCTCTGGCTCAATAATCCGCTTTAACTCACTAATACAAGCGCGCCCCATCTCTCGCTTAACCCAGTTGTCTTGATCGCTGTTTCCAGCTACAACAATGACTTTCTTTACACCTAAATCAGCTTCTAGCTTCTTTTCTAGCTCTCGCAACCCAAGCAAATCCTTCATCATATCTTCTAGTTGCAGAAAAAGCTTTTCTCCTTCTTCTGTAATACTCATTCCTGCAGTTGCGACATGAACAAGGCCCTGGTCTTTCAAAAACGTAACCTCACCTCGCAGCACCCGTTCTGAAAGCTGGAGGTTCGCCGATAAGCTTCTTCGACCAATTGGCTGCATGAGCTTAATGTAATGTAGGATGCGATACCGCTTGATCATGACTTCAAGTAAATCAGGTAATAATTTTTTTTGAATGTCTAACAATACTTGCATAGAGCGAATAACTCCTTTTTAAAGGTGGACTATTTTTGTCCCACATAGACTTTTTACGTCCCGATCTGTGCAAAAAAAAGACCAAATCCTTCCTACAGGTTCATATTACCAAGGATCAGGCCAATAAACAAGTTATATTTGCCTATTTAATTCAAGTAAACGTTTTCTTATTTTATCTTTTGTGATAATTCCGTAATCTACCTCTTCCCCGTTGATTACCACAACCGGGATCATAATTTGATATTTCTCAAGAAGAACATCATCCTTATAAATATCAACGATCTTCATTTCAAATCCAAATTCCTCTGCTAAAGGTTGTAGCTGATCAATCGCCTTATCACAAAGCGGACAATCAACCTTTGACATCACTGTTACATCTAACATTTGTAGAATCACTCACTTCTATACAATTTAAAAATTGCGCCAGCGTTTTTTAAAAATGCAATGAGCGAAGCCGTTGCCATCCCTTAAGCCTTCTATGAGCGATCTTCTCATAGAAGGCGCGCAACGTGCGTAGCCATTGCTCTCCCTTGAATACGCTTAAAGCTCTGCATCAGCTCAAAAATGTCCTACGTTACCTACTTTCTTACCGAACAAACCTTCATCATTATCCTACATTACCAGCATTTCTATTCAAATCTTTTCCGCTTAGAGGACGAAGGGATGCCTAATTCATCACGGTATTTGGCGATCGCACGCCTTGAAACCGTAGTTCCCTTTTCCTTTTCCAGCCACGCAACGATTTTCGCATCAGATAATGGCTTTTGCTTATTTTCACTCGCAATTAGCTCTTTCATCCATTCTTTAATCGAACGGCTTGATGTCGATTCTCCTATCCCGCTTTGAACACCCGAAGAAAACAAGGACTTTAATTCTATGACTCCTCTTGGCGTATCGGCAAATTTATTTGTCGTTGCTCGACTTACCGTTGATTCATGAACATCAATTTCTTCAGCAATTTCTTTTAAAGTCAGCGGCTTCAAGGCCCCATTTTTATTTAAAAAGTACTCTTTTTGATGCCTTGCGATTGCTTCTCCTACCTTAACAATCGTTTGTTTTCGCTGTTGAATGCTTCGCATTAACCATTGAACTTGTTGAATTTTTTGCTTTGCATATTGAGAAGCTTCTTGATCCCCCTCTTGACGAAGCAACTTTTCATAATGATGGTTTAGTCCAACATTCGGAATTAATTCATCTTCTAAATGAACAAGGAGATCTCCTTCATGAGGTACGATTCTTAATTCGGGCTTCACAAATTGGACTGGCTCCGCGATATATTGAGTTCCTGGACGAGGATCTAATGTTTGGATTAGATCATTTACTTCTTGTATTTCAGCTAAACTAACATTTAATTTTAACGAAATGTCTTTCCACTTCCGCTTCGCAAAGGCATCCATATAATGAGTGATCACTTGCTCCGCTAAAAAATTTCTGCTGTCTAGACGCTCTAATTGCAAAAGCAAACATTCTTGTAAGTCTCTAGCACCTACCCCTGCTGGATCAAAACTTTGCATGGTGAAAAGTGCATCTTCAGCTTCCTCAATATTTATAGAAAGCTCCTCAGAAATCTCCTCAAGAGACCTCGAGAGATAGCCATCCTCTCGTAAACTATATACAAAATAAGTAATTTCTTTTTTTTGTTTATCTGATAACCGTAACTCTTGAACTTGTAATAAAAGATGATCAAACAAGCTCGTTCGGCTCACATGCGCATAGTCAATTGGAGAGGCATGCTCTTCATTTCTATTTGGTGTAAAAGTCGAAAAAGAATAATCTTCTAACTTTGACCGTTCTTTCACTTCCAATAATGGGTTTTCAAGTGCTTGTTCTTGAATGAAATTCGTTAGTTCTACTGCAGAATACTGTAACAAGTGAATAGCCTGACGCAACTCTTGAGTCATTACAAGACTTGTCGTTTGTTGTTGATAAAGACCAAACTGCACGATTTTGCCCCTCCCCTCAAATAGCAAAAAAATTTCGTTCTATTACCTTTTACAACGTCCAAGCTCAGCATCTCAATGAAACTTCTACTCTTACAATCTTTAAGGCTAAGCTTACTATCTATTAGCACCCCTATAGAAAGGCTCCTTTTTCAATCTTCACTTAACATTGTAAGCGCTTTCTAATTTCTATGCTACCCTTAGTTTATTTCATTCCTATATTTCTATTATAAATGATGAACTAGTTTAAAACTATGGAATCGTCCTTTCATCGTTTAGATATTTTAAAAACGGGTATTATGAAAGGAGGGTTTAAAACGATTGATATGGAATAGTATGTATAAGAGGTTTCTTAAGCCTCTAAAAGAAGGCGAAAAAATTGACCTTCTTTGACCATTCTTGTATGATGTACATAAGTAAAACTCAAAACCACATTTAAAGGAGGATTTATTATGAATTTAATCCCTACAGTTATTGAACAAACAAACAGAGGAGAACGCGCATACGACATTTACTCTCGTTTATTAAAAGACCGTATCATTATGCTAGGTAGTGCGATTGATGACAATGTAGCAAACTCCATTGTAGCACAATTGCTCTTCCTTCAAGCAGAAGATCCTGAAAAAGATATTTCAATCTACATTAACAGCCCAGGTGGTTCTATCACAGCTGGTATGGCCATCTACGATACGATGCAATACATCAAGCCGAAAGTATCAACTATTTGTATTGGTATGGCTGCATCAATGGGTGCTTTCCTTCTAGCAGCAGGTGAAAAAGGAAAACGTTTTGCACTACCGAACAGTGAAGTCATGATTCACCAACCACTTGGCGGAACACAAGGTCAAGCATCAGACATCCAAATTCATGCAAAACGCATCATCGAAATGCGTGAAAGCTTAAACCGCATCTTAGCCGAGCGCACAGGCCAACCTCTTGAAGTAATCGAGCGTGACACAGACCGCGATAACTTCATGATCGCAGCTAAAGCTCAAGAATACGGTTTAATTGATAAAGTAATTCCTGCTACAAAGTAAATAAGGTTTTGTGTAACAGGCTAGAACAGAAATGTTGTAGCCTGTTTTTTTATTTCATTTTCCGCTCAGTCCCCATAAAAAAGACACCGTTCCCCCATCGTGGTTATCGGTGTCTATAGGCTTATTCTGTTTCAATAAATTCACTTAAAGCTTCTAGGGCTTCTGCCTCGTCCTTGCCCTCAGTAATTAGTGTGATCGTTGTTCCATGACTTAATGCTAAGCTCATAAGCCCCATGATACTTTTGGCGTTTACTTTTTTCTCATCTTTTTCAATAACAACCTCAGATAAGAAACGAGATGCCTCTTGTACAAATAGTGCTGCTGGTCTTGCTTGTAATCCTACTTTTCGTTGAATGGTTACTTCTTTCTTTAACATAATAATTCCTCCTCTTTCACTACATAGTAATTTATTTTATTTATTTAGATTTAGTGTCTGGCCATTTCTTAACTTATCAGCGATCTGATCAATCTTTCTTAGCCGATGATTGACACCAGATTTGCTGACTGTTCCTCCTTCGACCATTTCACCTAGTTCTTTCAACGTTACATCTTGATGCAGTACACGTAGTTCAGCGATTTCTTTTAACTTTGGTGGAAGCTGGTCAAGTCCAATGACCCGATCAACATAGCGAATATTCTCTACTTGTCTAAGTGCAGCACCGACTGTTTTGTTCAAATTGGCGGTTTCACAATTGACAAGACGATTCACCGAGTTTCGCATATCTTTCATAATACGAACATCCTCGAAATAAAGCAAAGCTTGATGCGCACCAATAATGTTCAAAAATTCGGTAATCTTTTCGCTCTCTTTCATATACGTAATGAAACCCTTTTTACGTTCCAATGTTTTGGCATTTAATTCATACTCGTTCATCAGTTCACATAAAGAGTCATTATGTTCCTCATAAAGAGAGAAGATTTCTAAATGATAGGACGACGTTTCGGGATGGTTAATGGATCCGCCAGCTAAGAAGGCTCCCCGTAAATATGCTCGTTTGCAGCATGCATCCTTTGTTAACTCAGGTGAAATAGTCCTAACAAAAACAAAGCCTTCGCTTAAGATCTTAAGCTTTTCTAGCAGTTCCTTTGCCTCATGTTGCATACGGACAAGGTAGACGTTGTTCTTCTTAAGCCTCATTTTTTTCCGAACTAGCAATTCTACAAACATCGTCGGATAGACTCGTTTAATTAATGTATATATTCTTCTAGCGATGGCAGCGTTTTCGGTTGTAACATCTAAGCTCAATTTCATTTGACTAAATGAAACAGAGCCATTCATGCGAATCAAAGCAGCTAATTCAGCCTGCGCACAGCAGTCTTCATGTTCTAGCTGCGTTAATTCTTTTTTCGTTTTGGCTGCAAAGGACATTGCCCCTCACTCCTTTCAGCCGTATAGTACAAATTTGATTACTATGATTTACACTATACGTATTCCCTTATCTTGTTACACGTAGAATAGCCTCAGAAACCTTGGTCGCGTTATGCCTTAGCATATTATTTTGTTCTGTGACGAAGTGATCTTGAATGATCGATATCCCGAGCTTTCTAAGACGTTCTTCATCAACAATGACCGGTTCAGCTCCTTCTACTTCATAACGCTCTCGCAACTCTTTCGAAATCGGAGAACCATTTACGAGAATATTCTCTACTAGCTCATCTCCACAGTGAGAAATAATCGCTTCTATATGATCAGCGGCTGTGTAATGATCGGTTTCACCTACTTGGGTCATTACATTACAAATATATACTTTATTGGCCGGTGACTGTTGTATCGCCTCTACCACTCCTGGAACGAGCAGATTCGGTAGAACACTCGTGTAGAGGCTTCCCGGTCCTAGCACAATTAAATCAGCTTCATTAATGGCTTTTATCCCAGCTTGTAACGGTTGTATGTTCTCTGGTGTTAGGAACACTCGTTTAATTTGTTTCTTTTCAAGCGGAATTAATGATTCCCCTGTTACAATCGTTCCATCAGCCATTTCTGCATGAAGAACAATGCTCCTATTAGAAGCAGGGTACACATTTCCTCGAACGTTTAGTACTTTGCTAATTTCTGTTATCCCTCTAGCAAAATCACCTGTTATAGAAGTCATACCAGCAAGCAATAAATTGCCTAGTGAGTGCCCCGACAACCCATTTCCATTTGAGAAGCGATGTTGAAAGAGCTCTTCTACTAAAGGTTCCACCTCGGCTAAAGCTACTAAAACGTTTCGGACATCTCCTGGTGGTGGGATGTCTAGTTCTTTGCGAAGTCTGCCTGAGCTACCGCCATCATCTGCGACTGTAACAATCGCAGAGATGTCGACCGGAAAAGCCTTCAGTCCCCTCAATAGCACCGAAAGGCCCGTACCTCCCCCAATGACAACTACTTTTTTTCTAATCACTTATATGCTTCCTTTCCTTTCTCAATATCCCGATGACTTACATGCAACGTATATTCATTTGCAAACTCTTTTCCGAAATATTCGGCTAAGGTGACGGAACGGTGTTTTCCACCAGTACAACCAATTCCAATCACAACCTGACTCTTGCCTTCCCTTTTGTATTGCGGAAGCATAAATTTAAGCAGATCTGAGAGTTTTTCAATAAATTGCTGTGTCTCAGTCCACTTTAATACATATGAAGATACTTCTTCTTCAAGTCCTGTTTTGGGCCTCATGTGATCAATGTAATGCGGATTCGGCAAGAAACGAACGTCGAAAACAAGGTCAGCATCAATTGGAATTCCATATTTAAAGCCAAAAGACATCATATTCACAGTAAATGGGTGCTTTTCATCTAAAGAGAACCTCTGAATGATTCTTTCTCGCAGCTGAATTGGTTTCATTTCTGTTGTGTCAATGATCTGTTGAGCTCTGCCCTTCATTTCTTCTAGCATTTCTCGTTCTAACCGAATTCCTTCCAGTGGCAATCCATTTGGAGCTAGCGGGTGTGAACGTCTTGTTTCTTTGTAACGTTGGACGAGCTTGGCATCTTTTGCATCTAGGAATAAAATTTGCAGCTTGTAATTTAATTTCAGCGACATGCTAATGGAATCAATTGCTTCGAACAAGTGATCAAAAAACTTGCGTCCACGTAAATCGATAACAAGTGCCACTTTATCCATCTTCCCATTAGACCCTTCTATTAACTCAACAAATTTCGGAATAAGAGCTGGAGGAAGATTATCGACACAAAAGTAGCCTAGGTCTTCGAAGCTTTGAACGGCTACCGTTTTTCCTGCTCCTGACATTCCTGTAATAATGACAATTTGAATTTCTTCCTGTACGATCGACATCCTCGTCCCTCCTTAAGGTTGTTCTGGTGTGACCCGATATGAAATCAACTCAAAGTCCTTTGTATAATAAAACGTTCCATACATGATCCCTTTACCATGAAACACATGTCGAAACATATGTTTATCTCCAGGTGCCATTGGCAGATTAGGAACCTCTGTAATTTGTTTCCATTCTAACTTTCCTTCTGGTGACTGCGCCAGTTGCTTACCTTGGAAACTAGTTGCATGAAAAGTGAACATCATCCATTCATCAGCAACTTGATCTCCTTCCATAATGACAATCGTTGATACAGCCCGCAGATCAGCAGATATAATTAGCCCTGTTTCTTCTCTAAATTCACGTTCCGCAGATTCTTTGATCGTTTCACCTGGTTCCATTTTGCCACCTGGTGCAACCCACCAACCACGGCTAGGCTTTTGTAAAACTAATGCTTTGTCTCCAGTTGTTAGTACACAATTAGTTATCCTTTGCAACAGCGCCACCTCACGTTCTCCTAATAGACATTGCTCACTAGTAGCAATGTCAAGCAATGGGTGAAGCAGCTACTCTGATGTGATCGTTTCACACAAACACCTTGATTGATTTCTCAACAAAGCGAGTCAGCTATGCGTGACCATTGCATACTCGTTCTATTATTTTATTATACAATTAATTGAATCGTGTAACAATTGTTAGAAATAGGGAATAGCTCTTTTCAGCTTATTTATGTATGTTTTGTGAAAGGAAATGAAAAAAAGGGCACGAACGTAAACGCTCGTGCGAAGAAATTATATAAAAAAGGGGGTCAATTACTTAATTCTATCTTACCCTTTTTATATTTCACTCTTGTTACAGAAGCATTAAGATGGAGTGACGTTTAATCGACAGTTTGTAAAAAAATTTGAGTTTCTCCCATTATTTTACAAATCTACAAACTCCTTTTATCTATTAACAGAAGCCCCTGCTTGCAAGCAAGAGCTAAGCCACTGAAAAGGTATTCTCTTTCTTTCCTTTCCAGTGGCTTATCGTTACGCTTTCGCCTTTTCTTCTAAAGACTCAACATAATGTTGAACATTTTGTGCAGCCAAACTACCATCACCAGTAGCTGTTACGATTTGTCGTAGCGATTTCTCACGGATATCTCCAGCTGCAAAAATGCCTGGAACTTTCGTTTCCATTTCTTGATTCGTCTCAATATAACCATCAGCATTTGTAATCCCTAAGTTTTTCACGCTTTCGTTTAACGGAAGCATGCCGATGTAGATGAAAACACCATCTGTTTTAAACTCTTGTTCTTCTCCGTTTTCAGTGCTCACTAACGTGACACTTTCAACTTTGCCATTATCACCGTTGATTTGCTTTACAGTATGATTCCAGATGAAATCAATTTTTTCGTTATCAAATGCACGTTGCTGTAAGATCTTTTGGGCACGAAGCTCATCACGACGATGGACAACTGTTACTTTTGAAGCAAAGCGTGTTAAATAAACAGCTTCTTCTACAGCAGAGTCTCCGCCGCCGACAACTACAAGCTCTTTTCCTTTAAAGAAAGCCCCATCACAAACAGCACAATAAGAAACCCCGCGGCCGCTTAATTCTTTTTCACCAGGAACTCCTAGCTTTTTGTACTCTGCTCCTGTTGCGACGATCACAGCACGAGCTTTGTATTCTTTGCTACCAGCTTTTACAATTTTCAAATCGCCTTCATCAACGATTTCTTTAATGTCGCCATAGCCATATTCTGCACCAAATTTTTTCGCATGTTCAAACATCTTCGTTGAAAGCTCTGGTCCTAAAATATGGTCGAAACCTGGGTAGTTCTCAACGTCTTCTGTGTTAGCCATTTGTCCGCCTGGAATTCCACGCTCTACCATAATCGTTGATAAGTTGGCACGAGATGTGTAAACCGCCGCTGTCATTCCCGCAGGACCTGCACCAGCAATCACGACATCATAAATTTTTTCCTCAGTCATCTTCTTTCCACTCCTTTTCGATCAAAGCGTCTTTATACTCATATCGTAAGGGAACAATGTGTCCTCTGTCTATTTATCTGCTCAGTTAGTCAACCCATATGTCAACACAAACTAGGTCTTCGCTCCAACCTTCTACTTTTTGTTTCTCTAGCAATCTCTTGGCTTGTTTCGAACCAGAATCAGCAGCTCTTGTAAAAACCGACTGAGCCCGCTCTATTTTGCCAACATGATACATTGCCACGCCAAACGTATAAAGCAGGTCTGGACGTAATTCAAATTCCCATCGACCTAACTCTTTTAATCGCTCGTAAGCCAATTGGTACTCGCCTACTACGCAAAGAGTTTCGGCGACCTTCACATAATGATCTCCATCAATCGGATAAACACGTTGCAACGATTTTATAAATGGTTCAGCTTTTTTAGCTTTTCCTTTTTTCGTATAAAATACTGCTAAATTTGCAATTGTAAAAAGGTTGCCTGGGTCTTTTTCTAAAATGGATTCACTAATCTCAAAAGCTTTTTCATCTCCTAAACGGAAATAAGCTTCGGCCAAATGATTATACGCAGCCCAATACGTTGGGTGCATTTCAATGATTCGTTTTAATAATTCAATTGAGGATTCAAGCTTTCCTTGACGTAATAACGAACATGCACGTTCATGCTGGGCAATAAGCTCATCTTCGTGATCGTCGAACTCCTCCCAGTCCTCTTCCTCACGCTCAGAACGAAGCAATTCCAGAAGATCCTTAGCATCTTCTGAAAAACGCTCATTCGGACTTGTTTCTAAGTAACGTAAAGCCATCCGTTCCGCTCTTTCAAACAAGCCTAAATAAGCATAGTTGTTTGCCATAAAGAAATAGCATTCTTCTACATTCGTTTCATTGTCGTCTAATACATTTTGCAAAATTTCATTCGAGCGCTCGTACTCTCCAACTTCTGAGAGAACTGCTGCTAATTGAACATGAAAAACAGGCTCCGTACTCGTTATTTTAACTGCTCTTTCAAACAGCTTAACCGCACGATGCAAGTGATTCTTTCGATAAGCCTCTATCCCACGATGGAAAAAATAGTCCCCGCTTTGAAATAGAGGAACAACTTTATTCTTTTCATGTTCATCTTTCGGTATTAATCCCATGAAGTTCGGTTCCCTCCAGCTTCTCATTCATACGTTACAGTATACAACATTTTCTTGTCCTTAGGGGACAGAATTCGCGAAAGATCGACGAGAAACTCTATGCAGAAATATTTGAATTTTCACCACAAAAAGCCCTCGCCATTCTTTAGCGAGGGCAAAAGTTATGTGAAAGGGAGCGTCTCTGGATCAAACTTTAGAGACAACCGCTCATTGTTATTTATGTCTTTCCTCTAACACTTTTAACACTTCATCAAGTGGTAGCTTCTGCTCACGTAAGAGCACAAGTACATGGTAGAAAAGATCGGCTACTTCCCACTTCAATTCCTCAGGGTCACGGTTTTTCGCCGCGATGATGACCTCACCCGCTTCTTCACCGACTTTTTTCAAAATCTTATCAACGCCTTTTTCAAATAAATACGTCGTATAAGCCCCTTCCGGCATTTCTGCTTCACGCTCAGCAATTGTGCGCTCAAGCTCGTCCATAATCGCAAAACGTGTTGAATTCACTTTCACTGGCTGTTGTTCCAAAAGTGAATCAGCAAAACACGTGTATTCTCCTTTATGACATGCAGGTCCCGCTGGATCAACAAGAACAACAATGGCATCAGCATCGCAATCATAGCGCATGTCGATGATTTGCTGCGTATTTCCTGATGTTGCCCCCTTATGCCAAAGTTCTTGGCGTGAACGTGAGTAGAACCACGTTTCACGTGTTTCAAGGGATTTCTCTAATGATTCTTTGTTCATATAAGCAAGCGTTAATACTTCCTTGCTTCCTGCATCTTGAACAATCGCGGGCACAAGGCCATTTTGATCAAATTGAATTGTATCAATGCTCATCGTACGGTCACGTCCTTTTCTTTTAAATACGTCTTCACTTCAGCAACCGACGTTTCTTTATAGTGAAAGATCGAAGCTGCAAGGGCCGCATCGGCTTTTGCCTCGACAAATACATCATAAAAGTCTTCTTTCTTTCCAGCACCGCCTGAAGCAATAACAGGAACAGTAACAGCCGCATTTACTGCTTTTGTTAGCGCAAGATCAAAGCCGGTTTTCGCTCCGTCTTGGTCCATGCTCGTTAATAAAATTTCTCCTGCTCCTAAGCGAACCGCTTCTCTTGCCCAATCTGTTACTTCCCACTCGGTTGCTTGACGCCCACCGTGTGTGTAAATTCTCCATGAGCCTAACTCTTCATCCCACTTTGCATCAATCGCCACTACAATACATTGAGACCCAAAGAAATCGGCTCCTTCTTTAATCAATTCAGGACGTTTAACAGCAGCCGTATTCAAAGAGACTTTATCTGCTCCAGCGCGTAAGACACGCTTCATGTCTTCAAGCGAGTTAATCCCACCGCCAACGGTAAAAGGGATCGCTAACGTTCCAGCTACCTGCTCGACGACTTCAACCATCGTTTCACGGCCTTCATGAGAAGCTGAAATGTCAAGAAAAACGAGCTCGTCTGCCCCTTGTTGATCATAAAATGCCGCAAGTTCTACCGGGTCACCTGCATCACGCAAATCAACGAACTGAACGCCCTTGACGACCCGTCCTTCTTTTACATCCAAGCAAGGCACGATTCGTTTTGTTAACATGTTATTCGCCTCCTTGGAGAGCTTCTTCTAACGTAAATTGATTTGTATAAAGGGCTTTGCCGACAATCGCCCCACTAACACCGCGGTTTTTGCGTTCACGTAGTTCTGTTAGGTCGTCTAGTGAACTTACTCCGCCTGAAGCGATAACCTGCTTACCAGTTGCTTCAGCTAAGTTTGTAATTGCCTCTGTATTCGGACCTGAGAGCATGCCATCACGAGAAATATCTGTAAAAATAAACACTTCAGCTCCGTAACGAGCGAGCTCTTGTGCGAGTGTCTCAGCTTTCACTGATGACGTTTCAAGCCAGCCCTCTGTCGCAACAAATCCATCACGAGCATCTAGACCAATCGCAATGCGCTCACCGCCGTACTTTGCGAGCATTTCTTTCGTAAAACTTGGGTTGTTCACTGCGACACTGCCTAAGATGACACGGTCCACTCCTTGATCAAGGTAAAACGCCACATCTTCTGCTGTACGGATACCACCACCAACTTGGACTTTTACATTTAACTCCTTCGCAACACGGAGAACATGCTCATGGTTGACACGCTTTTTCGCTTTGGCTCCGTCTAAGTCGACCATATGAATCCACTCTGCTCCGCTATCAGCAAAGAGCTTTGCCATATCAAACGGCGAATCGCCATAAACGGTTTCTTGATCATAATCACCTTGAACAAGACGAACACATTTTCCGTCTCTCATATCAATCGCTGGATAAATAACAAAATTACTCACGTATTTCTCCTCCTTGTGTGACAAGCTCTCCGAAGTTACGAAGAATCGCCATACCAACATCGCTGCTTTTTTCTGGGTGAAACTGAGTGCCTAACACATTGCCGCGTCCAACAACTGCTGGCACCGTTACATCATACTCACTCGTTGCAATTAAAACGTCTTCCGCTTCTGTTTTCACCACATAAGAATGAACAAAATATACATGTCCTTCTTCTACATCCGTTAAGAGGTGGTTTTCAGGCTGTCTGAACGTTAACTTGTTCCAGCCCATATGAGGGACTTTATATGTAATACCATTGGCATTATGACCGACAAAGCGATCAACACGTCCTGGTAAAAGCGCTAATCCTTTTGTTTCCCCATGTTCTGTACTTTCTTCAAATAACAGTTGCATACCGAGGCAAATACCAAGTAACGGTTTGCCAGACTCCGCCCAATCGCGCAGAAACTCTGTCATGCCCATTTCATTTAACGTCTTCATTGCATCTGGAAATGCCCCTACTCCTGGTAACAACAACCCATCTGCTTTCTTTAACTGTTCAATATCATCTGTTAACACATACTCTAACTCAAGGCGTTCTAGTGCTTTACTAACACTATGTAAATTCCCCATCCCGTAATCAACAATGCCGATCATCTTATAACATTCCTTTCGTCGACGGGACTCCTTTTACGCGCTCGTCGATACTCGTAGCTTCGTCTAGTGCACGTGCTAACGCTTTAAACACCGCTTCAATCATGTGATGTGTGTTCGAGCCATAATGAACGATAATATGAAGGTTCATGCGCGCTTCAAGCGCAAGCTTCCACATGAATTCATGAACAAGCTCTACATCGAATGTCCCTACCTTTTGACTTGGAAATTCAGCACGAAACTCAAGATGTGGACGGTTGCTTAAGTCAACGACTACTTGCGCTAACGTCTCATCCATAGGAACAAAGGCGTTGCCGTAGCGGCGGATTCCTTTTTTATCGCCTAATGCTTCTTTTAACACATGACCAAGGCATATTCCGATGTCTTCCGTCGTATGATGATCATCGACTTCGGTATCCCCTTTCGCATCTACCTTTAAGTTGAAATGACCATGTTTTGTAAAAAGGTCTAGCATGTGAGTTAAAAACGGAACTCCTGTTTCAAGCTCTGATTTCCCTTCCCCATCAATCATAAAATCAAGGTTAATTTGTGTTTCCCCTGTTAATCGTTCGATTTGTGCGCGTCTTTCTGTCATCTTAGTTATCCTCCAACCTAATATCAATTGCTCGTGCATGTGCTTCTAAACCTTCTAAACGAGCTAATGCTGAGATTTTATGTCCATGCGTTTGTAACGCTTGTTTGCTATATGAGATAATGCTTGATTTTTTCGTGAAATCATCGACATTTAGCGGACTTGAGAATCGAGCAGTTCCGTTTGTCGGAAGCACATGATTCGGTCCAGCAAAATAATCACCGACTGGCTCTGAGCTATAGGCGCCGACAAAAATGGCTCCAGCGTGGCGAATTTTCCCTATAAGATTCATTGGCTCTTCTGTCAGAATTTCCAAGTGCTCTGGTGCAAGTTGATTCACCACATCGATCGCTTCTACTAAGTCACGCGTTACATAAATTGCACCGTAATCACGGATCGATGCTTCTGCAATCGCCTTTTTCGGTAAAGTTGCGAGCTGTGTTTCAACCTCCCCTGCCACTTGATCAGCTAACTCTTGGGAATTCGTCACAAGAACTGCCGAAGCTTGCTCATCATGTTCAGCTTGGGATAATAAGTCTGCTGCAATGTAACGTGGATTTGCTTTTTCATCCGCCAAGACCACAATCTCACTTGGTCCAGCAATCATATCGATGTCTACTTTGCCAAAAACAGCCCGTTTAGCTAAAGCGACGTAAATATTGCCTGGCCCAGTAATTTTATCAACCGGCGCAATTGATTCCGTTCCATAGGCAAGCGCTGCTACCGCCTGAGCTCCTCCGACTTTATAAATTTCAGCAACCCCTAACTCACTTGCTGTCACAAGAACACTTGCTGGTAGCTTCCCATCCGCTCCTGCGGGAGATACCATCACAATTCGCTTCACACCAGCGACTTGTGCCGGAAGTACATTCATCATGATCGAAGAAGGATAAGCCGCTTTTCCTCCAGGAACATACACCCCCACAGAATCAAGCGGTGTGATCTTTTGTCCGAGAATCGTTCCGTCTTCCTTTGCTGTCATCCATGATTGTCGCTTTTGACGTTCATGGAAATCTCGAATGTTCACAATCGCTTCACGGAGGGCTTGAAGGAGGTCTTCACTAATTTGTGAATATGCCCCTTCTAGCTCTTCTTTCGTTACACGGAACTGCTCAAGGCTAGCGCCATCAAATTTCTTTGTAAGCTCGCGTAAAGCTGTGTCTCCCTTTTGACGAACTTGTTCAATAATCGCCTCCACTGCCTCACGCTGTGCTTCTGTTCCCGTATCAAGATCGCGAGTAAGACTAACCGTTTCATTTACAGGTTGAATTTTCATTGCTCTTCCCCCTCAATGACATGTGAAAGGCGTTCAACCATTTGATCGATGCGTTCATCTTGCATCCGGTAACTAACAGGGTTGACGATTAAACGTGATGTAATCGGTACAATTGTTTCAAGTTCAACAAGGCCATTTTCCTTTAACGTTCTACCTGTTGAGACAATGTCGACAATACGATCAGCAAGGCCAATTAATGGTGCAAGCTCAATCGAACCGTTTAGCTTTATAATTTCTACTTGCTCGCCTTGTTCTTTAAAGTATCGGGTGGCGAGGTTCGGATATTTTGAAGCTACTTTCGGGTTAATGTCTTTCTTTTCATAGCCCGGTAAACCCGCGACCGCTAAGTAACATTCACTAATTTTCAGATCAAGAACTTCATATACCGTACGCTCTTCCTCAATCATGACATCCTTTCCTGCAACACCTACATCAGCTACACCGTGTTCGACATAAGTTGGAACATCCATTGGCTTAGCTAGAATGAAGCGCATCTTTTCTTCAGGTACATCTATGATTAATTTACGCGAATCATCAAATTCAGCTGGGAGCTGATACCCTGCTTTGCGCAACAATTCTAGCGCCTCTTCAAAAATTCGCCCCTTTGGCATCGCAACCGTTAACCAATCGTTCATTTTACGCTTCTCCTTTCTTTTGACCAATGAAATAGAGGACATCTGTAAATTGTTCCGACATCCCATCAAGATCTGTTACACCAGCAATGTCTTGTACGACCACAGCTTTGCCTTCTTGTCGTAAGCTCACTGCTTCACGGAAAGCTTCTGCTCTTCTTTCCTTGCTAAACATAATACATGTTGCTTGACGTTGTTCTGCTTTTTTACCAATAGCTTCAACAAGTAAGTCTAAACGGAGTCCAAAGCCTGTTGCCTGTCCTGGTCGCTCAAACTTGCCAAGTAACTCATCATAGCGACCACCGCTGCAAAGTGGCACCCCTAAGTTGCTGCTGTACCCTTCAAAGACGGCTCCTGTATAGTAACTCATGTGCAAAACGAGATTTAAATCTAGCTTGACGAAATCCTCGATGCCATAGCTTTCAAGCACTTGCCACAATTCTTCTAACTCTGCTAATGCTTTAGCACCTTGTTCAGTCGAAACAAGCTTGGATGCGTCCGTAAGCATCTTTTTATCTCCTCGAAGCTTTAAGAGACCGAGTAGTCTACCTTTGTCAATCGAAGAAATCGGCAGGTTTTTCACATGTTCTTTGAAACCAACATAGTTTTTCTCATATAGAAATCTTCTTAATGTATCTGACTGTTCACCGACAATGTCTTCTAGTAATGCATTCACATAGCCAATGTGACCAATAGCAATTTTAAAATGAGATAGTCCGGCACTTTTTAACGCTGAAGCCATGAGTGCAATTACTTCTCCGTCTGCACTAACGGTTCCATCCCCAATTAATTCTACTCCAATCTGTTCAAACTCAGCTGGCTTACCACCTTCATGTTGCTGAGCACGATACAAATTTGATTGGTATGACAGTCGAAGCGGATAAGCCTCTCCCTTCATACTTGAAGCAACTAAACGTGCAATCGGTGCTGTCATATCAGGCCTGAGCACCAATGTATTTCCTTGCTGATCAAGTAATTTGAATAATTGTTGATCTAAAATAGCGGAAGCAAGTCCGACTGTTTCGTAATATTCTAATGTTGGCGTTTCAACCATTTGATAACCCCAAGCTGACATCTCTTCTTCTAATTGCTCACGAATCTGCTTTTTCATTTCATACATTTCAGGTAATGTATCCCGCATACCAAGCGGCTTTTCAAACATAAATGGCTTAGACATCGACTGTCACTCCTTCTGTTATCTCCGTTCATCTGCTTGAACAAGCAGATCCCCATTCTTTTTATCTTTCTTATAATTCGCTACTTTTGTCAAAATACCTGTTTTTTTGTTGTCTTTAAATTTCAAATACTTTAGTTCGCTAATATGCTAACAAGATAAAGTATAGTGATTAGTTTACATCGAGGGTATGCCAGCGTCAACTGTTTTAAGTAAATCTGAACGAAAAATATGAAAATAATGTTTATTCGCCTTTCTTATCCACAGTCATGGGAGTGGTTAATTTTCTGAATAATGTTTTTTGTGTGACTTTTCTGTGGATAATTGATCACCTGTGTATGACTCTGTTAGTAAATTGCAAAGATTGGGGATACATTGACTCAGCCAGCTCAGCTATATACAGCATCAAACAAAAAAACCGCTGCTAGATTCGTTCATCTAGAGCGGCTTTCTTCTATTCTTTTATTATTCTCATTGGGTTCCCGCCAACAAAAGCTCCAGCAGGAACATCTCGATGAACGAGTGTCCCAGCTGAAACAATTGCGCCATCTCCAATCGTCACACCTGGAAGAATGGTCGTGTTCGCACCAATCATCACTTCATCGCCAATGATAACATCACCGAGACGATATTCTTTGATTAAATACTCATGTGCTAAAATCGTCGTGTTGTAGCCAATAATCGAGTTACGCCCGATGCTAATTCGTTCTGGAAACATAATGTCCATCATCACCATTAAAGCAACGGCCGTTTGCTCACCGACCTTCATCCGTAAAAACGTGCGGTACAGCCAATTTTTCACACCAATAAAGGGCATATATCTAGCAATTTGAATGACGATGAAGTTCTTTACAACTTTCAAAAACGGCACCGTTTTGTAGATTTGCCAGAGTGAATTGGCAGATTGGACTGGATATCGCTCCGTTTTCCGACTCACGACTGATCCGCTCCGACAATCGCGATTAAATCACGCATGTTGGATAAAATATAGTCTGCTTCGAATGTACGAATTCTTTCTTCGCCTTTAATTGACCAACCGACAACAGCTGTTGGGATTCCTAAATTTTTCCCAGCTTGAACGTCAAAATGACTGTCCCCGATCATCATCGCTGTCTCTTTTGAAGAACCAAGAGCTTTCAAGGCTTTTTCAAGAGGCTCTGGATCAGGCTTAGCCTTCTCAACGTCATCTAATCCGATGACAACATCAAAATACTGATCGAGACCTGTTAACTTCAAGCCCATTAACGCTGTTTTACGAATCTTCGTAGTTACAATGGCAATTTTAAAGCCTCTCTCATGAAGCTCTTTAATGGTTTCGTACACACCTTCATACTCAGTCACAAGTTCATCATGCTTTGCATGGTTAAATGTACGATACGTTTGAATCATATCGTCCACTCGTTCTGGATCAACTTTTTCAAAGCTGTCCTTTAAAGGAGGCCCGATAAAATCAATCACATGTTCTCTTGTATATTCACCAGGACGATACTCTTCAAGAGTATGCAGAAACGAGGCAATGATTAATTCATTTGTGTTAATTAAGGTACCATCTAAGTCAAATAACAAAGTATCAATGTTCATAAGTTGCTTCCTTTCTTTCGATCTCTTGTTTTTTCTCTAACTTCTTCCACACATATGCAATCGCAATTGTTAAGACGATGGCTGTAATCACTCGAATTAAAAGCAATGGCCACACGGGGATTCCTAGAGGAATGAAGATGAGTGTATCTTCAATGACCGCATGACACGCCACGAGAAAGATGAACACTAGGTACAAATCTTTCTTTTCTACTCCATCTTCTTTAACAGCTTGAATCATTACACCCGCTCCAAAAGCAAGGCCAAATAAAAGACCGGATGCTAGAGTAGTCGACGTATTCTCTTTAATTCCTAACATTTTGGTAAAAGGTCGCATTCCTTTTGAAATAAACTTCAGCCAATTTTTCTCTTTCATAATTTGAACGACAATCATAAGAGGAATCACGATCAGCGCCAGTTGTACAATTCCTAAAGATGCGCTCATTACCCCTTGCCAGCCAACTTGCAGCCAATTTTCCGCAACAGGCTGAGTCGTGTTGGAAACAAATCCGTACTGGGCGGTTTCCTGACCACCATTCCAAAAAAGATTAATTACAAAAGCAGAGAATAAAGCGAGACCGATTCTAACTGCCAGCACAACCGACATTCGGATGCCCACTTTCGCAGCAACCGCTGATTCGATAAACAAGTTATGAGAGAAGGAAAGCATGACTGCTAAAATGAAAACTTCCTTCACCGTTAACTCTAACGTTAAAATCGCACCGATTGCCGCATACAAATTAAGAACATTCCCTAGAACGAGTGGAATCGCAGCTTCTCCTGATAAGCCTATCAGTCCCATTAAAGGAGCAAGCAAATCGGCAAGCCAACCTAGAACGGGCGTGTACCCTAAGATTGTAACAATTAAGGTGATTGGAAAAATGATTTTTCCAAGCGTCCATGTTGTTTGTAGACCGACAAGTAATCCGCGCTTAAGCATCCCCATGCTACTCTCCTCCATCTCCATTATTTTTTCTTTTTCTTTTTGTTTTTGCTTTGTTTTTTTGTTGTAGGCAATGCTGGGTCAAAGTACCTCGGCGTATTTGATTGCATTCGACGATAAATAATCAGTATAACCGCGATTACAATCGCGATGATCGATACAACTTGAGCCGTCTTCAGCACACCACCGATCAACAAGTAGTCTAATCGTACTGCTTCAAGCCAGAAGCGTCCGAATGAATAGTAGATCATATACGTCATAAAGATTTCACCTTGGCGCAGGTTAAACCTTCTTAAATAAATAAGCAAAAGAAATCCTAACAAATTCCAAATCGATTCATATAAAAACGTTGGATGATAATAGGTTCCGTTGATATACATTTGATTAATAATAAATTCTGGTAACAGTAAGCTTTCTAAAAATTCTCTCGTAACAGGACCGCCATATACTTCTTGATTCATGAAGTTCCCCCAGCGGCCGATTGCCTGAGCTAAAATTAAACTCGGTGCTGTTATATCAGCAATTTGCCAAAATGAGTATCCACGTTTTTTACAGAAGAAATACGCTGTGAGCATTCCCCGATGACCCCACCGTGAATAGCTAGGCCACCTTCCCATATGTAAAAGACCCGTATCGGATCATCGGCAAATTGCTCCCACCTAAAGATTACGTAATATAGTCTTGCTGATAAAATGGCGATCGGTAAAGCAAATAAAAGCAAATCCGCATATGTATCTTTCGGAAAACCACGCTTCACTGCTTCTCTAGTTGCAATAACGTACCCGATTGCCACCCCTAAACCAATTAAAGCACCGTACCAATAGATCGTAAAAGGCCCTAATTGTAAAAACACCCTACTTAACGGTTCAATTGTTTCTTCCATTGTTCCACCTCACCTTACTTCCTTTGCCTTTAGAAAACTTAACGAAATTCGTCGTGATCTGCTTCTTCAATCACGTCTGTTAACCGCGATGAGAACTCTTGAGCGGCGTCATAGCCAAGACGCTTTAAGCGATAGTTCATCGCAGCCACTTCAATAATAACAGCTAAGTTACGACCAGGTCGAACCGGAACCGTCAACTTTGTAATTTCTGTATCAATAATCTTCATTTTCTCTTCATCAAGTCCTAAACGGTCATAAGCTTTGTTTTGATCCCATAGCTCAAGATGAATGCAAAGTACAATTCGTTTATATGGACGAACCGCTCCCGCTCCAAACAGAGTCATGACATTGATGATTCCTAGTCCACGAATCTCAAGCAAATGTTGGATTAAATCTGGAGAACGCCCTACCAATGTTCCCTCATTTTCTTGACGAATCTCGACCGAGTCATCTGCAACTAGGCGATGTCCACGGCGCACAAGGTCGAGAGCGGTCTCACTTTTACCGACTCCACTATTCCCCGTAATTAATACACCAATTCCATAAATATCAACAAGAACACCATGAACAGCTGTCATTGGTGCAAGCTCACTCTCAAGGTACGTGGTTATGCTACTACTTAAGCGTGTCGTTGGCATATTGGAACGCATAAGTGGTACGCCTACTTTTTCAGCGGCTTCAATTAACTCAGAAGGTACTTCTAACCCTCGTGAAAGAATAATCCCTGGTGTATCATATGTGCACAGCTTGAGCATTCTTTCTTCTTTTTCATGCTGCTTAAGATGTTCAAAAAAAGAAAGCTCTGTTCGACCTAATAACTGCAATCGTTTCGCAGGGTAATACGTAAAGTATCCAGCCATCTCAATTCCGGGCCGCGATAGATCACTTGTTGTAATCGGACGATAAATGCCCTCTTCTCCTGCGATAAGCTCTAAATTAAAACGTTCTAATAAATCATTTGCTGTAACTTTTGCCACTACTCTAATCCCACCTTTATGATCGCTATCCTTACTAGTGTGAAGCTTTTTACATGCTTTTAGTACGCTTGAGCATTTCTGCACGGATTGGTTTGGTTACTTAATCAAACGTTTGTTTAATGCAGAATCGTTAATAAGTACGTTCTCCATTTTATCATGTTTTACCGAAAAAAGCGTAATCGCTGTAAAAATCTGTAGAACAAGGCCAAACAAAAAAAATCGCCCCTGCTTTAGCAGAAGACGAATGACACACTACCCTTTTCGTATCGGTTTTACAACAAACGTTTGAATAAGTGCGATTAGTACCGCAGCTAAGAGCGCCATTCCGAAGCCATTGATGACAAAAGCACTCCCCATTAGTGCTGCTGTCAACATGAGCGTGATTGCACTAATAACAAATAGAAATAGCCCTAACGTCAAAACAGTAATTGGTAATGTTAAAACAACGAGAATCGGTTTAACGACCGCATTTACAATCGTTAATAGCAAACTAGCAATGATTGCAGCTCCAAAACCAGAAAGCTCAAAACCATCAAATAAATACGCAATTCCAAGCAGTATAACTGCATTAATCAATAAACCGATCAGCCATCTCATTACTCTCTCACATCCTCTTCATTCGGTATAATGAATACAGCAATGATATACCCGATAATGAATGGAAATACACCTGATACGAAAAATAAAATGACAGCTAGTAGACGAACAAGAGTCGCGTCAATATTCATATAATTAGCAAGCCCACCGCATATGCCGGCGATTTTTCGATCATATTGTGATCGGTATAAACGTTTCATTTTTTCTCACCTCACTTTGAAAAGCACTCGCTCTAGGAGTTCTACTTTTGATCCTTGACTAGAACAGAGCCGGTATTTGCCGTAGCACTTAATTTTAACCTTGGAGAGGAAACTTGGTTTCCTAGAAAGTTCATTGACTTTTGTGCAAATTCTTTCTTTTCTTCTAGCACTTCATAATCTTCAAGATCGACTGTAAAGCCGCCAACATTTGTTTTTAACTTCCCTTCAATGCGGGTTGTTTTTGGAACAAACAAATGAATGCTTCCTGTCGTCGCTTTTAAATCTGCATATCCAGACTCCGTTAAGTCATCAATGTTATACGTAATGGAACCATTGATCGTCTCAACATCGACATCTTGAATTTTTCCTGTTAACGTAATCGCACCGTTTAACGTTTTACCATCAAACACTTCAATCTCAATTTGTTTGAAATCAATGGCACCGTGTACCGTTTCCGCCATTGCCTTTTTCGCTGTAACATCAGCAAAAGTTAAAGCTCCATTCACCGCATTGACATCAAGAGTATCGACATGAATATGTTCCCCATGGATTTGACCGTTAAACGTGTATAACTTAATATGACTAAATTGTACACGTGGGACATAAATCGTTGTTTGAACTTTGATCGATTTCGTCTTCGTATGGAAAAGCATCTTACGTTCATCCACCCTAAAAGCCGTTTCCTGCAAGAAGACTCTTCTCGCTTCCTCTGTATCCCTTACCCGATACACTTTCGCTTCACACTCAATTCGAATATCTTCCTCGTCCCATGGCTTAAATGTGATTGATCCATTCTCTAAGGAAACATCAAGAGCCGTTGGTTTCATGTCGCGATGTTGAAAAATATGGTCAACGACAACATGAGGGCCGAAGTTAAAATCCAAATCAACATCTTTGATTTTTTGAATCGCCGTCTCAATAAAGTTGGTAAATACATTTGTTGTAGAAGAAGCCGCTTGGCGGGCGCGCTCACGATACTTATCTCCATCTTCCCACTTTACTTTCGTTGTGACTTCAGACTTGTTGCGCGGCTCTGCTTTTGCTTGTTCACTTTCCGGTTTATCAATGGCCTCGAGTAACTTCAAACCTTCTTCTGCCGTTATTTTCCCGTCTTCAATCATCTTTAAAATCATTTTACGCTCTTCCAACTTCGTCACTCCCTTTAATTTCATGAGCATCGGCATTCATTAGTGTTCCCTAAGAAAAAGAAAGCAATGAATCCCTACTGATCTTCTACCAGTATTGTGCTCATTGCTTCCGATGACGATTTATGGCCAAAACGCTCATTCACATTCTTCACTATTGTATTACGAAGAAAGGAAAAATATCGTTTCAACTTTTTTAAACCATTTATAATTTTTTTCAGCTATTTTGGTATTCCTTTTCACGAATCCATTGATCCATCCTAGCTTTGTCTCGTTCTAAAATAGGCTTTAAATATTTTCCTGTGTAAGAACCTGCAACTTCTGCTACTTGTTCCGGAGTACCTTGTGCAACAAGTTGGCCACCTTTGTCCCCGCCTTCAGGTCCAAGATCAATGATGTGGTCAACTGTTTTAATGACGTCAAGATTATGCTCAATTACCAACACCGTATCGCCATTATCGACGAGACGCTGTAACACCTTTAACAGACGATCAATGTCATCAACATGAAGCCCCGTTGTCGGTTCATCTAGTATATAAATGGTCCTTCCAGTCGCTCGTTTATGAAGCTGGGAAGCAAGTTTCACTCGTTGTGCTTCTCCACCAGATAATGTTGTGGCTGGCTGTCCAAGCTTCACATAGCCTAACCCAACATCAACAAGCGTTTGGATTTTCCGATTTATCTTTGGAATGTTCGCGAAAAATTCCAATCCTTCTTCAACCGTCATTTCCAGCACATCAGCAACCGTCTTGCCTTTATACGTTATATCTAGCGTTTCACGGTTGTAACGCTTGCCTTCACATACTTCACAAGGAACATACACATCAGGAAGAAAGTGCATCTCAATTTTAATAATTCCATCACCACGACAAGCTTCACAGCGACCGCCTTTCACATTAAAACTGAATCGACCTTTCTTATAGCCACGCACTTTTGCTTCATTGGTCATTGCAAACACGTCACGAACATCATCAAACACGCCTGTATAAGTTGCCGGATTTGAACGCGGTGTCCGTCCAATTGGAGATTGATCAATATCAATGACTTTGTCAATATGATCAAGTCCGACAATTTCTTTATGTGCACCAGGCTTTTCCTTTGCTCGGTTCAACTTTTGTGCCAATGATTTATACACGATTTCATTAATCAGTGTACTCTTCCCTGAACCAGATACACCGGTTACGGCAATAAAGAGTCCTAACGGAAACTCAACTGTAACATTTTTTAAGTTGTTTTCCGTTGCCTTCTTCACAGTAAACGAGCGTTGTTCCACTGGACGACGTTCACTCGGAATCGGAATGAACTTTTTCCCAGAAAGGTATTGACCTGTTAAGGAATTATCGTCATTCATAATCTCTTCTGGTGTTCCTTGTGCTGTAATTTGACCACCATGCACACCGGCACCTGGTCCAATATCAATAATGTAATCGGCTGCCATCATCGTATCCTCATCATGTTCGACGACAATTAGCGTATTTCCAAGATTACGCATATGCTCTAGCGCCTCAATTAAACGGTCATTGTCACGCTGGTGAAGTCCAATCGAAGGCTCATCCAGTATATAGAGAACGCCCATTAATGACGAACCAATCTGTGTTGCCAAACGAATTCGTTGCGCCTCTCCCCTGAAAGCGTTCCTGCTGACCGACTTAACGATAAATAATCAAGGCCAACATTGATTAAGAAGCCAAGACGGTCATCGATTTCTTTTAAAATTAAGCGGGCAATCGCAACATCCTTTTCAGACAACTCAAGCGTCTCAAAAAATGCTTTCGCATCCTTAACCGAGAGCGCTGTCACATGTCCAATATGTTTGCCACCAATGAATACCGCAAGAGTCTCTTTTTTCAAACGGAATCCTTTACACGTTGGACAATCTTTGTGTGTCATGTACGTTTCCATTTGCTCGCGGGTATAATCAGAACTTGTTTCCTTATAACGGCGGGCAATATTGTTTAAAACCCCTTCAAAAAACACAAGGTTCTCTCGGACTTGTCCAAATTCATTTTCATAACGGAAATAAATCCTGTCCGTGCCACTTCCATATAAAATTTTATCAAGCAGTGATTCAGGTATTTGATCAAGCGGCTGATACATATCAATCTGATAATGTTCGCAAACAGCCTCTAATAACTGCGGATAATATTGTGAACTTGTCGGCTCCCACGCGGCAATCGCATGCTCACTTAGCGACTTTGTCCGATCTGGAATAACAAGATCAAGATCGACTTCAAGCTTATGCCCAAGTCCATCACATGATTGGCAGGCCCCAAACGGACTGTTAAACGAGAACATTCTTGGTTCAAGTTCTGGAATGGAAAAACCACATTCCGGACAAGCATGGTGCTGACTAAACAATAACTCTTCTTCTCCAATGACATCGACAAGCACACGTCCATCCGCTAACGTTAGCGCTGATTCAAGTGAATCGGCTAGACGTGATTCAATCCCTTCTTTCATGACGATGCGATCAATCACTACTTCGATGCTGTGCTTTTTGTTTTTTTCTAATTCAATCTCTTCGCCAACCTCATGCATTTCGCCATCAATCCGCACACGGACATAGCCTTGCTTTTTAATGTCTTCTAGTACTTTGACGTGTGCTCCTTTTCTTCCTGATACGAGTGGGGCAAGAATTTGCATTTTCGTTCGTTCAGGAAACTCCAATAACCGATCGACCATCTGCTGAATCGTTTGCGAAGCTATTTCAATGCCGTGCTTTGGACAGACTGGTTTCCCTATCCGAGCATACAACAAACGCAAATAATCAAAAATCTCCGTCACCGTACCAACTGTCGAACGTGGGTTACGGCTCGTTGTTTTCTGATCAATGGAAATCGCCGGTGATAAACCTTCTATTGCATCGACATCTGGTTTGTCCATTTGCCCAAGAAACTGACGGGCATAGGCAGACAATGATTCAACATAGCGCCGTTGCCCTTCTGCATAAATCGTATCAAAGGCTAATGACGACTTCCCTGACCCAGATAGACCTGTCAAAACGACAAGCTTATCGCGAGGAATCGTTACATCAATGTTTTTTAAATTATGAGAGCGTGCCCCTTTAACGACAATATTCTCTAAAGCCATCTTACTCACCCCTCCGCTTTCAGTTCTAGAACGAGATCTCGTAGTTCCGCTGCTCGTTCAAAGTTCAATTCACGTGCTGCATCTTTCATCTCTTTTTCCATCCGCTCAATCACCGCTTCTCTCTCTTTCTTGCTAAGTTTCTGAGTCGGAGCAGCGTATGAATTTGTTTCTGTCTCTTCAGCTACAAGCGTTGCTTGAATGACATCCGGAATTTTCTTTTGAATCGTCTTTGGTGTAATGCCATGTTTTTCATTGTGTTCTTCTTGAATGGCGCGACGGCGTTTCGTTTCATCGATCGCTAATTGCATTGATTTCGTGATTTTATCAGCGTACATGATGACATGACCATTTGCATTTCTTGCCGCTCGACCGATCGTCTGAATCAGCGAACGATCCGAACGAAGGAAACCTTCCTTATCAGCATCTAAAATTGTCACAAGTGATACTTCTGGGATATCAAGCCCTTCTCTAAGCAAATTGATCCCAACTAATACATCGAATGTACCGATACGAAGCTGTCGAATAATTTCAATTCGCTCTAGTGTTTTGACCTCAGAGTGAAGATAACGCACTTTGATGCCAATTTCTTTCAGATAATCAGTAAGGTCTTCAGACATTTTCTTCGTTAACGTCGTCACAAGTACGCGCTCATTTCGTTCAACACGTGCATTAATTTCACCAATCAAATCGTCAATTTGTCCTTCAATTGGACGGACATCAATTGTTGGATCAAGCAATCCGGTTGGACGAATAATTTGCTCAACCATCTTCGGTGTATGTTCAAGCTCATACGGGCCAGGTGTTGCCGAAACATAAACAGCTTGATGAATCTTCTTTTCAAACTCCTCAAACTGGAGCGGGCGATTATCAAGTGCTGATGGCAAACGAAACCCATGATCCACAAGGACCTGCTTACGAGCGCGGTCTCCATTGTACATTCCCCGCACTTGCGGAAGCGTAACGTGCGACTCATCCATAATAAGAAGAAAATCTTCTGGGAAGAAGTCAATTAACGTATATGGGGTAGCCCCTGCTTCTCGCAAAGTTAAATGCCGGGAGTAATTCTCAATCCCAGAACAGAAACCCATCTCCGCCATCATTTCAATATCATAGCGTGTACGCTGCTCCAACCTCTGCGCCTCAAGGAGCTTTCCTTGCTCATGAAGTTCCTTCAAGCGAGCTTCTAATTCAACTTCTATGTTCGCAATGGCTTTTTTCATTTTTTCTTCACGTGTAACGAAGTGGGATGCTGGGAAAATCGCCACATGATTGCGTTCGCCCTTGATCTCACCAGTGAGAGAATCCACTTCCGTCATTCGATCAATTTCATCTCCGAAAAATTCAACCCGAATACACTGCTCATCTCTCGAAGCCGGAAAAATTTCAACGACATCTCCACGAACACGAAACGTTCCGCGCTGAAAGTTTACGTCGTTACGGTCATACTGAATATCAACGAGCATTCTTAAAAGTTCATTCCGATCTATTTCCATACCAACTCTTAAAGAAACGACTAGCTCTCGGTACTCTTCAGGAGAACCTAAGCCATAAATACACGACACACTCGCGATGATAATGACATCATTGCGCTCAAATAAAGCACTTGTCGCAGAGTGGCGCAACTTATCAATCTCATCATTAATACTTGCATCCTTTTCAATGAATGTATCTGAACTTGGAACATAAGCCTCAGGCTGATAATAATCATAGTAACTAACAAAATACTCAACTGCGTTATTTGGGAAAAACTCTTTAAACTCACTGTACAACTGGCCAGCGAGCGTTTTATTATGAGCCATAATTAACGTCGGTTTGTTGATTTCTTTAATTACATTCGACATCGTAAACGTTTTACCAGTTCCTGTTGCCCCTAGCAAAGTCTGATGCCTTTCTCCTTTTTTAATCCCATTCACTATTTCTTTAATAGCTTCTGGCTGATCCCCCTCTGGCTGATAAGCCGATACAAGTTCAAACGTCTCACTCAAGTCAGATACCCTCCTCGCGAACTGTTCATAAGTAGATGTATTATACCATAGTTAACCAGTTGAAAGCCAAACAATACGAACGTTTGTTTTTAATTTATTAGGAGATTTCTTGGAAGTTTATGCTTTTCACCTTACAAGAAATGACCAAATGCACAGCAAAAAGGAAGACGAATCTCATCGTCTTCCTACATGCCTGGCTTCTTTTTTAATCTTTTCTTTGCTATGATAAGCCCCAACACAAAAGATAGTAACGTAATCACTCCAACTGTCCATGGTTGTTCACTAACCGGCAATACGACCCAGCATACCATCAAAGTGACAATACAAGCCCCAACAATACTAAATGTGACCCGTGTGACAACAACCATTAAGAGAAAAGGAACGACTAGAGCAAGGACTAAGTCCGTCATCCGGTTATTCAAACTCCTTTTTTGATCTCAATCAAGACATCTATAATACATGAGTGCTAGCTCTCTAACATTCATTCATAATATGTTTATTATACTAAGCAATCGCTATGAAAGTAAGTCTATTTCATTAGGAAATATGGTAAAAATTCGATTCATCGACAATTTTCCGGGAAATAGAACAACAGGATGATGGAAATTGACAGTAGACGTCTCATAAAGTCTGATTTTGACCTTTTGAGTCCTCAAATTATCAGGCAGTTGTTTCCTTGTAAAAAAGCTTGGTACGAGACACTCGTACCAAGCTTTGCGTCATGAGGAGCTATTGTCCTTCCCAACTTTCATTACGTAATTGAATCTTGTAAAACAAGGTCATCTTTTACGAGTAAAATCCCTACTTGATGATGCTCACCATCATAGAGAGCTCCTTGGGCAAAGCGTACTTCACCATCATGGTTGAGTACTTCTAACTTACAAAAAGCAGAATTCAATTGCAAAGCATCATAGAAGCTCGTTTCACTATTTACCGCTTGTCCGTTCACCTTGGCAATGGTTTCCCCAACAGAAATTTTCATTTTTTCTGCCGGACTTCCTGGCAGTACCCCTAAAACGATACACCCTTTTGACTTCGTTGCAAATATAGCAGAACGCTTTTCTTCAAGAGCTTTCGTTTGATACGTTAGTAATTCACGACCAACAATTGCCAATACACCTAACACTACAGCTAAAACTGGAACAAAATAACTCCCAATTGCAAACAGTGAAAATAAAAACCCTAGTCCTAAAACGCGATTGCCAATCGCTTTGATCGGATGTGTCGGAATAGAACCGCGAACGACCTGCTGGAAACCAATTAAAAATGGAACAAGAACGGGTTGAAGGGCTACATCCCCTATATGAATAGCTGGCCAATAAGAGATGGCCGGAATAACGCCCTCTGGAATAAACAAAATAACAGGTATGATCCACAGGCGTTTGGCTACATGTAAACCAATCCACTTGCCGCGCTTGCTTTTTTCAAGTCGTGGTGAAGTATAAACAGCCCCGTTGATTCGAATGAGAAACCCTTCCACAATCATTAGAACGATAAGCAAACTGGCAACAGCTACGAGTGGTACTTGTGTAAGAATTTCATAGATTGGTTTTAGGAAATCTATTCTTCCAAGCAACGGCTCAAGCCCATATAGAAGCAATAACAACCCTAACGCATAGACGGGCGTTACCCAACGAAGTTGTGTCGTTACAGCTAATACAAGATAGAACGCCGCAACAATCGCCAGCCATTCCCAGGAGACTACAATGCCGAGGGCTATTGTCACGACAGAGACGTAAATCCCTGCTAACAACGCCGGTAAAAATGGAATTGTAAAATCAGCCATCCTTCGATAAACACGCGTATGAAAGGCCATTCGCTCCTTTTTGACCCTGTAATTGGCCATTAAGTAAAGAATAGCGATGCCGATATATAAAACAGGATTTGCTAAAAAATAAAGGATAAAAACACTAATCATATGTAAGATGTCTGTTATCATAGTTGTGACTCCTTCAACTATTGTTTCTTTCACTATAACAATTTTTTCCGTTAAGACGTATATATTTTTCCTTTTTCATGTAAAAAGGTACATCCTCACTCTAACAGAAGGATGTACCTTTATCATTCGACAAAAGTTTGTCGATTCCTCTTATTCGTTTGCTTGTTTTATTAATAATTCAAGAGCCGTTTGGAACTGATTATCGTTTTCCCTGTCACGAACTTGCTCAACAACCTCTTGTTGAATCAAAGCTGCTGTCTCTTCGTCAATTTCTCCAGTAGGATCAAGATCTTGATCACGTTGGAAGGCTGTTACAGCTTGCTTTGTCTGTTCGCTGTAGTAGCCATCATCGCGCCCAGGTTCAAACCCTAGCCCTTTTAGCATGAGTTGAGCATTTTTAATTTGTTCACTCATCATATCTTCTCGGAGAGCACCAACATCACCAACAGATAGCGGAGCGGAATAGAAATAGTCAGGCTGTCTTACTTCAACAGTCGGTTTGACTCCCTCACCATTAATGTCATTACCGCCAGATGTTAACCATTTAAACAGTGATAATTTCAACTCACTGCCATCACCTAGCTTTATCGTCTGTTGAACGGTCCCTTTCCCAAACGTTTTCTCACCGACAACATCATATCCACCACCCTCAATTAAAGCAGCTGCTAAAATTTCAGAGGCAGAGGCCGACGCTCCGTCTGTAATTCCAATGATTGGATAAGGCTTTGTCTCATTTAAATTAGACATATAGCGGATTTTTTCACCTTCACGATTTTCAATTTGAACAATTGGAGTACCACCTGGGATAATAAGCTTCCCGATGTCTTCAACCGCATTCAAATAACCACCAGGATTTCCACGAACATCAATTAATAGACCATCAATTCCTTGTTCCTCTAGTTCCATTAATTTTTCTTGGAAACGATCAGCTGTATCCTCAGAAAACGAGGTGATTTCAAGTAAACCATATGTCTGACCATCACGTTCTATCACGTCTTTTCGTACCGTTTCGATTGGAATTAGCCCACGTTCAACAGGAATTTCAAATAATTCATTGACTCCTGCCCGTTCTACGGTTAAGCGGACTGTTGTTCCTTTCTCGCCTCTAATTTGCAAGACCGCCTCATAAAGAGAGAGACCATCAATCGATTCACCATCAATCTCAATGATCTTATCATTTGGTTGTAACCCAGCTTTTTCAGCCGGTGAGTCTCGGAATGGAGCAACGATTGTCACTTTACCATTAGTCATGCTGACTTCAGCACCAATCCCCTCAAAATGAGAACCGAGCGATTCAACAAACTGAGTTGCTGTTTCCTGATCCATATAAACAGAGTAAGGATCATCTAATGTACGTAACATGCCTTCAATTGCACCTTCATATAACTCCTGCTCACTAACCTCTTCGACATATTGTTCTTGGATAATCGAAAGAGCCTTTTCAAATTTAGCGGACAACTCTTTACTAGATAACGTTTCCTCTACCTTCTCATCCGCTACAGTTGAGTCTGTTTTCACACTTGGCGGTGAAGATTGAAAATAAAAACCAAATACTCCTAACACAAACACCGCCGCAATAATCATCAGAACCTGCTTCTTATTCATTCTACCAACTCCCACTATGTCTAAAACATGCTTTACCTACAACCAGAATTAAATCCAAGCACTAAAAATGAAAGCAAAAGGCACCACACAAACCGTGCAATGCCTATACCATTCTAAATAAACATAAAAATACCAAAACCCAAAAACATCCCTACATTAATGTATGCATAAATGGACGAGTTATGCAATGAGCGTAGCCGATGCCTTCCCTTAAGCTTTTTATGAGCGCCCTTCTCATAAAAAGCGCGCTAGCTGAACGGAGCCATTGCCATTCCTCGATGATTCCCCTCCAAAAAGTCGCTTTTTACCTTTTGGGATTGGATCTATGCAATGAGCGCAGCCGATGCCAATCCTCTAATGACCCATTTCCTTCATTGTAGTAAACAACCGAAAATAAGTCAAAACCTCACCACTTTTTTCATGCGGTGAGGTTTATATCATTTTATTTAGGGTAAATAACGCATAGGATCTACTGCATTCGCTGAGCCGTTCCATCCGCCTTCATGAACCTCAAAGTGAAGGTGAGCTCCAAATGAATGTCCAGTGTTCCCCATTAAACCAAGACGTTGTCCTTTAGAAACACGTTGTCCTGAAGATACTTCTCTGTTTTCTAAGTGTGCATATAAAGTTGTAACTAAACGACCATTTACTTGGTGCGCAATGATTACAGTATTTCCATAACTATTTGAATAATAGGATTGAACAACTGTACCATCTTGAACCGCTACAACTGGTACGTCACCCGTACGACCATTTTTTCCGATATCTATTCCGTAGTGCATACGTCCACCTGAGAACGCACGAGGGCCAAATCCAGATGTGATAGATCCAGTAGCCGGACGCATAAAGCCAGATCCTGTTACAGGAGGAGCACTATGAACTTGTGATGAACCACTGTTTGAGCTTGAAGAGCTTGAAGAATTTGAACTCGAGTTCGAGCTTGAACTGCTCGAAGAACTACTTGAGCTAGCACTACGAGAAGCTAATTCTTCTGCTTCCTTACGTTTACGCTCTTCTTCTTCTTTTTTGCGTTTTTCCTCTGCTTCAAATGCAGCAAGCTCTTGTTTTAAGGCTTGTTCTTGATTACGCAGAATGTCTTCTTCGCCTTCAAGACCTTCAAGGTCTGCGTGTAACTCACCTTCTGTTGACTGAAGCTGTCCCATAATACGGTCTTTCTCTTGACGTTGTGCTTCTAGATCAGCCATTAACACTTCAAGTTCTGCTAAGTGAGATTCTAATTTTTCTAATTGTACTTCTACTTCTGCTTTTGCTTCTTCCAATTGAAGGTGATCTTCAATATGTGCATCTAAGATGTTACGATCTTGTGTAGCAATAATTGATAATGCACTAACACGATCAAGAAAATCACTAAACGTTTGCGCACCTAAAATAACTTCTAAATAGTTAACCGAGCCACCTGTTTGATACATAGAGCGAGCACGTTCTTTTAGAAGTTCATCTCGTTCTGCAATTCGTTCTTCTAAAATTTTAATTTCTTCTTGAAGTTCCTCAATTTTTTCTTGAACTTCTTCAATTTCAGCACGTTTATCTCGAATCTTTTGATTTGTTTCCGCTACAGCTTCATCTATAGCCTGAATTTCAGCTGTAATATCATTCATTTCCTCTTGTAACTTTTCAATTTCAGATTCTTTCTTTTGTTGTTTCGCTTTAACTTCTGCACGTTCTTTTTCTACATCTGATATTTGGTTTTTGAGTTCAGTATTCGCTAGTGCCTTCGGGTTAAACCCAAAAGAACCCGCTGTTAATATTACCGCTAAGGCGATAAGCCCAAGTTTCCTTTTCATCCAGCTGCTCCTCCTCAACCTTTTTCAACTTGTTATGTAGTTGTTCAAAAAGGCGGTTTGCCTTTTTGAACAGCTTCTTATACTTTTAAGAATTTACGAACCGACATCATGCTTCCCCAGATACCGATAAATGCCCCAATCAAAAGCAGCAATCCTGCAATTTGCCACACGTGTGGGAAGACAGGAAGTAACGAGATGAACATTATTTCAATACGCGCACCTAGATTAGTAAAGATATACGAGTAACCAAATACAATGACGATAATAGGAATAAGCGCTCCTAGTATCCCAAGTAGCATACCTTCCACAAAAAATGGCCAACGAATGAAACCATTTGTAGCTCCAACGAGTTTCATAATTTGAATCTCTCTTTTTCTTGCTACAATCGTTATCTTAATCGTATTAGCGATTAGAAACATCGCTGTAAACATCATACCGACAACGAGAATTAATCCACCTGTGCGTATTAAACTCGTAGCTGTGAACAACCGATCAACATAATCACTTCCATAATTGACACGCTCCACATTCTCAAGAGGCTCAATATTACTAGCAACTTGTTCTGTTAATTGAGGCGTTGTGGAACGAACAACAAAGGAATCATTCAGTGGGTTTTCTTCGCGAATTGACTCGAACACTTCTCCACTTTCTTGTAAACTATCAATCAGTTGATCTAAGCCTTCCTCTTTATCGACATACGTAATCGATTCGATGTTAGGAATTTGCTCTATTTCTGCCAGCAGCTCTGCCTGGTCCTCTTCTGTTGCTGTTAATTCAATATATACTTTTATCTCAACATCCTCTTCAATACCAGTTGCAATATTGTTGACGTTCATAATAAGCAAAATGAACACTCCGACAACAAAAAGCATCACTGCAACGGCACTAATTGATGCAAAGGTCATCCAACCATTTCTACCTAAATTTCGTGTACCTTCTCGAACATGCCGTCCGAGGGTTCTAAGCTTCATAGCCGTAGCTCCCCCTTACTTCATCTCGGACAACTCGTCCACCTTCAATGGCAATGACACGTTTTTTAATTGTGTTAACAATATCTTTATTATGAGTTGCCATAATAATTGTTGTCCCACGGTGGTTGATATCATCTAAGATGTCCATAATTTCCCAAGCTGTGTCTGGATCTAGATTTCCTGTAGGCTCATCGGCTATCAGTACTTCCGGGCTGTTGACAATGGCACGAGCAATTGCTACTCGTTGCTGCTCTCCCCCTGATAACTCATGCGGCAAAGCTCTTGCTTTGTTCTTCAACCTAACAACATCTAAAACATCCATTACTTTTCGTTTAATCACACTTGGATTTTCTTCTATAACTTCTAAAGCAAATGCTACATTCTCATAGACTGATAGACTTGGGAGTAATTTAAAGTCTTGGAATACGACTCCCATTCTTCTTCTTAAAGCAGGAATTTCTCTTTCCTTTAGCTTTGCAAGATTCGTTTTATCTATGAAGATGTCGCCCTTTGTCGGTTTTTCTTCACGATACATCATTTTAATGAACGTCGATTTCCCTGCTCCACTTGGACCAACGACATAAATAAATTCACCTTTATCGATCGAAATCGAGATCCCATTTATCGCTTTAACGTTATTTGGGTAGGCTTTCCATACGTCTTTCATTTCAATCATTTTTTCACATCCCTGCGTTTCTTCTTACTTGTGCTAACGTTGAAGCACAGGATCGTAGCTTGTCCAGACAAAAAAACATGTTGGATTTTCGGTACTTCTGTCGTTTCCTAAATCATTATAACACCTAAACAAATAAATAGGTGGATCATTTATGTTACAATTTCATTTCAAGTTGTTAAAAGATCTTGTAATAAAACCAAAAAAAACCATCTTTCTTTTTCAGAAGATGGCTTTTTTGAGATAAGATTGTTTCGATATTATTGCGATTCAATCCATCTAGCTAAGTTTTCTGCGTCTTCAGCAGGAATGTTAATAGCAGGCATTGTTCCTTGTCCATTTTGGATAACGTTTAGAATTTGCTCAGCAGTATGTCCCTCTCCAGCTAAAGCAGGACCCATAGCTCCTTCTAAGTTTCCACCGTGACAGCTAATACAGCTTGCTTCGTATTGTTCACGAGCCGCAGTCGCATCGAAATCACCTGTTGCTTCTTCCACCGCTGCTTCATCTGCTGGTGCTTCTTCTGGCGCTGCTTCCTCAGGAGCAGGAGCCGCTTCATCACCACCACCACATGCTGTTAGCGCCGTTACTAAGCCAAGTGCAAGTAGAAATTTCTTCATGTCTTCTCCCTCCTTTCTTGGAAAATTAAGGAGTAACTCCATTCAGTATTATAACCCTCTTTTGATGTTTTAAGCTCGTTTAAACCCTTCCCCGAGAACTTCTGTCGCGTTAGAAACAATGACAAACGCTTTTGGATCAACCATTTTGACTACTTGTTTCAATTTTGTGACCTCGGTTTGATGGACAACACACATGAGAACATCGCGTTCTTCGTTCGTATATCCTCCATAACCGCTTAATTTCGTCACACCACGATCAATGTCTCGCAGTAGAACTTGCCGAACTTCTTCTTGATGGTTAGAAATAATGAGAGCTATCTTTGCATAGCCTACCCCCATTTGTACAATATCAACCGTTTTTCCAGTAACAAATAAACTAATTAATGCATAAAGGGCAAGTTCAATCCCAAAAGCGACGGCTGACGTAATAACTATTAATCCATCAATTAGAAAAACGGCGAATCCGAGCGAAAGACCTGAATATTTCTGAATAATTTGTGCTGCTAAATCGGTCCCTCCCGTACTCGCACTTGCTCGAAAGACAATACCAATCCCGAGCCCAACACCGATCCCGCCAAATAATGCTCCAAGAAGCGGATCTTCAAAGCCAACCGACCAGTCTCTCGTTACATAAACAATTAATGGTAAAAAAGCGGTACCTATTAACGTTTTTAAGCCGTATTTAAATCCTCCTAGCAATAAAATACCAAGGATAAATAATGGTATATTCAGCGACCACTGGGTAAACGCTGGTTCAATACCGAAAAGGTGAGCGACAATCGTACTAATCCCGCTCACTCCACCAGAAGCAATTTTATTTGGAAGCAAAAATAAATTAAATGCAATCGCGACAATCGCTGCACCGACTAAAATATATGTATAATCCAATAGTAATTGCTTAGTCCGACTTGGTGGCGGTTGCCCTCTTCGTTGCTTCATCATCATAACAGTCACTCCTTACGTATAGAATGTCCAAATAATCCTTGCGTAGTATAGCATTAGCTTTCATATTCTGTAAATGAGACCGTGCTAACACGGTGATGGAGTGAAGTATATTCGAGATATTTCCTTATTTAAAACCGTAACAAGAGCTCTCTTAACGAGAAAAAGTCACCTAAAAAGGTGACTTCCTCTTATTATTGCCCTAACGCTAAGCGCAGATATGCATCAATAAAACCATCAAGGTCTCCATCCATGACAGAGTTTGTGTTTCCAACTTCATACCCTGTACGGTGATCCTTCACCATGCTGTATGGATGGAAAACATATGAGCGAATCTGGCTTCCCCAGCCGATTTCTTTTTGCTCACCACGAATTTCCGCTAGCTCCGCTTGTTGCTTTTCAATTTCCAATTGATAAAGCTTTGCTTTCATCATTTTCATTGCGCGTTCGCGGTTTTTAATTTGTGACCGTTCCGTTTGACACGTCACAACGGTGTTGGTCGGTACGTGCGTAATACGAACAGCTGAGTCAGTCGTGTTAATATGCTGACCACCAGCTCCGCTTGCACGGTACGTATCAATTTTTAAATCTTCTGGTGATATATCAATTTCGACATTATCATCAAGCTCCGGCATGATCTCACATGAAACGAACGACGTGTGACGGCGACCCGATGAGTCAAATGGTGAAATTCGCACTAAGCGATGAACACCTTTTTCTGCTTTTAAATAACCGTAGGCGTTATGCCCTTTGATTAAGAGGGTAACACTTTTCACACCAGCTTCATCGCCCGGTAAATAATCAAGTGTTTCAACTTTAAAGCTTTTGTCTTCTGCCCAACGCGTGTACATACGAAGCAACATCGACGCCCAGTCTTGAGACTCCGTTCCGCCAGCACCAGGGTGAAGCTCTAGAATTGCATTGTTCTTATCATATGGCTCACTCAGTAAAAGCTGAAGTTCAAAATCATTCATCTCCTGAGAAAGAGCTTTTACCCCAACTTCAAGCTCTTGCTGCAGATCTTCATCAGGCTCTTCTTTGACTAAGTCATATGAAACTTCAAGATCTTCAAACTTCTCTGCTAACTGTAAAAATGTATTCACTTGCTCCTTCAACGCATTTGCTTCATTAATAACTACTTGCGCTGCATCTTGATCGTTCCAGAAATCTGGATCGGTCATTTTTTCGTCCAATTCAGCAATACGCTCTTGCTTCTCATCGAGGTCAAAGAGACCCCCTAAATTCATTTAGTCGTTTTTCCACTTGGGAAAGTTCTTGCTTGATTTCTACTAATTCCATCTTCTCACCTCAGGAGGATGAGCCAGATCTCCTCTGACTCATCCAACTCTTTCTATATTATTGTTATTATTATTGTGCTGTTCCGCAGCAGTTTTTGTATTTCTTTCCGCTTCCGCACGTACAAGGATCGTTTCGTCCAACCGTTACTCCTTTACGGATTGGCTTGCGCTTTTTCGGTTGCTGCTCTGTGTTTTGCTGCATTGCTTTACCTTCTGCTACTTTTTGACGTTCAAGGTTTTGCTGCACTTGCGCTTTCATGATGTACATTGCCACTTCTTCTTCAATGGAATCGACCATTGCTTCAAACATTTCAAAGCCTTCAAAGCGGTATTCACGAAGCGGATCATTTTGTCCGTAAGCACGTAAATGAATCCCTTGGCGAAGTTGGTCCATTTGGTCAATGTGATTCATCCACTTACGATCGACCGTACGAAGCATGATCACTTTTTCAAATTCGCGCATATGCTCAGGTGTAAACTGCTCTTCTTTTTCGTTGTAGTTAGCCGTTACTTTTTCAACGATAAGATCAACCATTTCCTCAGGATCTTTGCCTTTTAAGTCTTTCTCCGTTAGATCGTCTTCATTTAGTAGATTCGCTTTCATGTAATTGACGATCGCTGAAAGGTCCCAGTCCTCCGGCACTTCAGAATCCGGTGTGTGCAATTGAACCGTACGCTCAATGACAGATTTGATCATTTTCTCTACAATCGAACGTAGATTCTCGGACTCGAGAACTTCCATACGTTGTTTGTAGATGATCTCACGTTGTTCACGCATAACATCATCATATTGAAGAATTTGTTTACGTGCATCAAAGTTATTACCTTCTACACGTTTTTGCGCTGTTTCAACGGCACGAGACACAAGCTTGCTTTCGATCGGCTCATCCTCTTCCATGCCAAGGCGATCCATCATTGCGCCCATACGCTCTGAACCGAAACGGCGCATCAATTCATCTTCCATCGATAAATAAAATTGCGTCGATCCCGGATCTCCTTGACGACCAGAACGTCCACGTAGCTGGTTGTCAATTCGACGACTCTCATGACGCTCTGTACCTAGTACGTGAAGTCCGCCCAATTCAAGTACGCCTTCTCCTAACTTAATGTCTGTTCCACGACCAGCCATATTTGTTGCAATCGTTACAGCGCCTTTTTGACCTGCTCCTTCAATAATCTCCGCTTCTCTCTCATGGTTTTTCGCATTTAAAACATGATGCGGGATTTTACGTTTTTTCAGGAGGCTTGAGACAAGCTCTGATGTTTCAACGCTAACTGTACCAACTAGAACAGGCTGGCCACTCTTGTACTTCTCGTCGATTTCATTGACAACGGCTTTAAACTTCGCTTGCATCGTCTTGAAAATCAAATCTGGTTTATCGTCACGGGCAATTGGTTTATTCGTTGGAATAACCATAACGTCCATTCCGTAAATGTTACGGAACTCTTCTTCCTCGGTTTTTGCTGTACCCGTCATTCCGGCAAGCTTTTGGTATTTACGGAAGTAGTTTTGGAACGTAATCGACGCAAGCGTCATGCTTTCCTTTTGAATCTGCATGCCTTCTTTTGCTTCAATCGCTTGGTGTAAGCCATCGCTATAGCGACGTCCTTTCATTAGACGTCCTGTAAATTGGTCAACGATCACGACTTCCCCGTCTTCAATCACATAATCAGTATCACGATGCATCACAACGTGGGCTTTTAATGATTGATTTAAATGATGGTTAAGCTGCACATGCTTTTGATCATAAAGGTTTTCAATGCCAAACGCACGCTCCGCTTTATTAACACCTTCTTCGGTTAATTGAACATTTTTTGTTTTTTCATCAAACGTGTAGTCTTCTTCATTTTTTAAGACGCGAACGAATGAGTTCGCTTGTTGATAAAGCTGAGTTGAACGCTCTACAGAACCCGAAATAATTAACGGTGTTCGCGCCTCGTCAATTAAAATCGAGTCCACTTCATCGACTAAAGCAAAATGAAGCGGGCGTTGTACCATTTGCTCTTTGTAAAGCACCATGTTATCACGTAAATAATCAAATCCTAATTCGTTGTTTGTGCTGTATGTAACATCTGCTAAATACGCTTCTCGTTTTTCATCTTTCGAAAGATCAGAGGCATTTAATCCAACTGTTAATCCTAAGAAACGGAAAAGCTCTCCCATGATTTCAAAGTCACGACGTGCTAAATATTCATTGACCGTAACAACATGGACTCCTTTTTCTGATAAGGCATTTAAGTAAACCGCTAATGTTCCAACAAGCGTTTTCCCTTCACCTGTTTTCATTTCCGCAATGTTTCCTTGATGGAGTGCAATCGCACCTAGTATCTGCACTGGATAAGGAGTCATGTTAAGGACACGGGTCGAAGCTTCTCTGACAACTGCAAACGCTTCGACTAATAAATCATCAAGCGATTCCCCTTTTTGGCAACGCTCTTTGAACTCTGCTGTTTTCGCACGAAGCTCCTCATCTGAAAGCTTCTTTATATCTGAAGCTAATGCTTCAACTTGGCCAACGATTTTTTCATTCTTCTTCACTTGTCGCTGACTCGGATCACCGATCACTTTTTTAAGTAAACCTAACATCCAATTCGCCCTCTCTTTTTTCAGCTCGTCCTACTTTCCAACGAGCATGACGCATTTTCACTAGCTTTAATTTTATCAGGTAAAAACAGGTCTTACAAGGGACACCCTCTTGACAAATATGTCGAAGCTCGTCAATTTCCTCTACGATCTTTCTGACCAAGGAAGCAGAAAAGGAAAACTTGGGTGTTGTGACGATTTACCTTTATATATGAAGATTAAAATCTGCAGATAAAATGGGCTAGTGATAAGACTCTTACATTCAATCTAAATTGCCTCATTTATTTGTAAAACGAGAGTTGCTCCCTCCGCTTTTACCGCATAAGGTAAGCATGAGGAGGGATATTATGCGAATTTTAAACTGGGGAGTAGATTCCGCCGCTGCCGTAACAGAAGACTTGTACGAGTGCGTCGTAGGAAATTTTGGCCAACCAGATTTTTGGGGCCGTTACTTATCAACAATTCCAAATGTGAGTGAGGGACTTACCCTTGAAGAAGTACAATTGATTCATGATCGCGGTATGAAAATTATGACGATTTATAATAATTTCAGTGCAGCCGTCGGTGAACGCGCCGGTGCGGTCGCCGCTCGCAATGCCATTTTTAAAGCACGTCAACTTGGTATAGAAGAAGGAAGTTTTTTGTTTGCAAATGTCGAACGATTTTTTGATACAGACGCAGCCTGGCTAACTGCATGGGTTGAAACACTATATAACAGCCCATATCGCCCAGGCATCTATGCTGACCCTGATGAAGGACCATTTAACGCCGCTTTCTGCGAAGCAGCTGCTGCCAACCCTATCGTTCGCCAACAAAGCGTCATCTGGAGCGCCGAACCAGAGCCAGGAACAACCACAAAACAAAACGCCCCAAGACAATTCACCCCAAATCGCCCCGACTGCGACGCCAACGTCTGGGCCTGGCAATACGGCCGCGACGCCGACGAATGCCCAATAGATACAGTCTTAATGGAGAATCGATTGTATAAAGAGTTATTTTAAAAAGGCGCCCTTTGCCTTTTTAAAATAACTCTTAAGCAATGAGCGCAGCCGGTGCCTTCCCTTAAGCCTTTTATGAGTGCCCTTCTCATAAAAGGTGCGCATCGTGCGGAGCCATTGCCTTCTTCGAAATCCCTCAAGAATCTTTTAAAAGGCGCCCTTTGCCTTTTTAAAATAACTCTTAAGCAATGAGCGCAGCCGATGCCTTCCCTTAAGCCTTTTATGAGTGCCCTTCTCTAAAAAGCGCGCATCGTGCGGAGCCATTGCCTTCTTCGAAATCCCCAAGAATCTTTTAAAAGGCGCCCTTTGCCTTTTTAAATAGAAAAGGCAACGACAAGTACTCGCTTTTCGTCCCCTTCCTTTTAAATCCTAAAAAACTCATAAATTCCTTATACTAACTCAATCTCAAACGATCACCTTCATCAAGATATGCTCGAACATGCTTTCTTGTATCTTTAAAGATATATTTTTTAGTACCTACTTTAATGATCGTTCCTTCCCACGCCTTATTGAGGTGAATCTTTTGATCAGCCGGGACTGCTATGACTGTTGCTGTACCAAAATCAGCTCCTGCTTCGTTTATCATTACGCCCATTTTGCCGTAGACTTCTCCCCCCGTACAATACCGTTTATCGTTAAATGTCCTGAAGCGTGAATCTTTGTATTTACACAACCCTTTCCTGTAATGCTGATGTCGCCACTACAGAAAAGCGAACTATTTGCTGCACTCGGAAGGATAATAGAAGAATCAGGTTCAACAGGTGTTTGACTTACCTGATATAACTCTTTTAGTTTTTGCGACAGTTGAACTACTCGTTCAACTGAAACGGGCTTACTAGAAATTGATAAAAATACTTGTGCCATTTCACTTGAAACTTCTTTCCACTCTTCACGTTCTAAAAAGCGATCGGCCTTCCTAACAACTTTGACATATTTCTTCGCAAGTGAAGAAAAGCTTTTAAATTTTTTCTCAAGTAAAATCCGAATTAATGGCTGTAGGCCTCCTATAGAAAAGTCGCCGTTCTTAAAGGCCGGAGATTGTATTAATTGACGAATAGCAGCGATGATGTTTTCCGTTTGAAATGAAAGTGGGCCTACAATCTTTCCTAGCTCTGCAACAATCATATTGTTTTTCCCAGCCGAAAGTTCCGACCCAGAAACATTTCCGTAGCAAAAAACCGCACCAGAGGCCGTCACCGTAGCCTGATTGACTTCCTTATGAACAATAATATCGCCTTCTGCCTCCACAAGCATACTTTCGTCGATGTTCCCGATCACTTCTACGTCTCCAGTAAAGCGAATGTTTCCGGTAGTAATATCAACATTGCCGCGATGAGTTAATTTACGTAATATTTTCACCTTAACCATACGCCCTCTTTGTTCTAAATGAGGGCGCCCGGCTTCAATTGCAACCAATAGCTCGTTTACAAGTTCCATTCCTTTCCCGATTACAAGGTTGACTGGATAAGTTGGCTTAGAAGAAATTTGTTCATTCGTTACAGTCCAACCGTCTTGTCCAGCAATCGGAGGATGGACAATCCCAACTACTTCTCCAACTTTGACAGAGGGAATTTCCTTACTATCACGAAAATCAACACGGCCATTTTCGAGCTCTTTCGGCCCTTGTTGCATCTTTAGTTGGACAAGCGCTTCTACCCAACCGTCTTTGCCTTGTTTTGCCTCAAGCCCTGTTGCAATTTCAAAACTACCCGGTGTCTTTGCTTGCGACGCTTCTCTTATCGCCTCTTCATTTACTCCTCGGCTAATTTTTAAAGCATGTAATTTTTGCAAGACTATGTCATAGGTCAATTCGTTATAAGCTTCTTTGATTTGTTTAGCATGAATGGTAAGGTGCTTTTCTGGCTTATGATCAGGAATGCTTCGAGTCAACTTATAACCTGGCTCAACATGTAAGAGAACCTTTAATTTCTGTGGGGACAATTTGATGCTCCATTTTGTTGGAGTCTGCTCATTTTTTGTCTGCAACACATAAGTCTCGTTCTCGGTTACGATGACTTTTCTTTCTTTAATAACTTGTTCGTCTTTTAAAAGCTTAACCCCATCCGTGATCGTAATCATCGCTAGCTGTTTCGGTGCACTTTTCACATATAATTGGCCATCTTTCACCCAAGCTTTTCCGACCGTTTCTTCTGTAAAATGATTCGCAACGTTACGCTCTGCTTCCTGCTCATTCCAATCGGTTTCTTTAGTTGGGATTTGATTCACGATGTCTTCAAGAGTTGTATGAGAATCAGTTTGAGTCGAGGCTTCGCTCTTGGGAGAAAACACAGAATCCCTCATTATAAGTTTGACGATGGCATCTCTTGAGCCAATTTTCAAAAAACCTTTTGCTTCATTTTGAACGATTTCAATAGTAACGTCTTCTATAGTTGCATTCAGTACTATTAATCCACGTTGTATCGCCTCATTAATGTTTTTACCCTTTGATATGATTGTTTTCATGTAAACTCACCTGTATTTTATTAGAATGCGAAAGCTCACCCAACATAGATTATCTTTCAATTAGAACAACTTAATTGAAGGGAAACCCTTATATCTTTTTTATCGACCTTTCGCCCTTTTACTTCCAGTGGTAATATTTTCCTGTTAGGTAACCATCCGCTACTACAATAAAAAAGAGCACAGCCGCGTGTGGCTGCACTCTCCTTTTCAACTTAAGCTTCAGGCTCAATCAAGCCATATTTTCCGTCTTTACGCTTATATACAACATTTGTTGAACCGTTAACGGCATCCGAGTAAACAAAGAAACTATGACCTAACATGTCCATTTGTAAAATGGCTTCCTCTGCATCCATCGGTTTTAAATTAAAACGTTTTTTCCGAACCACTTCAAGCTCATCTGTTATTACAGGCTCATTTTCTAGTGGCTCTAGATCATTTTTAAACATATATTTCAAGCTTCCCTCTTGGCGAAACTTGCGATTAACTTTTGTTTTATGTTTACGGATTTGTCGTTCTAATTTCTCAACGACATTGTCAATAGCCGCATACATATCAGAATGCTTTTCTTCTCCTCTTAGTAAGAGCTGAGGTAATGGAATTGTTACTTCGATGATATGCTGATTGTTTAGTACCTGCATGCGCACGTTGACATCAGCAATCGGTGTTGTATCGAAGTAACGCTCAAGCTTCCCGACTTTTTTTTCTACATAGTCTCGTAACGCTGGAGTTACTTCCATATTTTCACCACGGATATTATAGTTCATAAACAACTCCTCCTTTTTCTATGTACTTATTTCTATTTACCCCACTGAAACTCCTTCTTAAACATGAAAATTACTGAAAAATATGGCAATTTTGTTACTTTATAATTTATTATCATTAGCCGCGTTTTAGTCCATTTCTAATGGAAAAAAATCGAGTAGGAGGAGGTGTTTAGCCTCCGACCTCTCACACCACCGTACGTACGGGTCCGTATACGGCGGTTCAATAAGTTAAGTGTGTTTAGAATTTATCGAGGAATATAGTTGAGTAAGATTGAGTAATCCAATTCGTTCAAGAAGATGATTTGGTATCGCGGTATTTAAGATGAAACTATTTGAAATATGCCAGTAGCCTTTCCGAGTGTTTGCCCACTCCCAAGCCTTTTGTTTGGGGATTTTTAGTTTGATAAGACTTTTAAAGCGAGTTTTAACCTTCTTCCACCTTTTCCAGATTATTTGTCTAATCCTTCGACGTATCCAACGATCAATTTCTTGAACATAGGTTTTCACAAGACCAACCCCATAATAGTTGATCCACCCCCTAGTTACTTGGTTGACCTCCTTGATGATCTCACGGATCTCTCCTGGTCGTTTGCGGGAAGTTAGTTTTCCTACTTTTTCTTCGAGGCTCTTTTTCGCCTTAGTATGCGGACGGACTTGTGCTCCATTTCTTGTTGGATGTATACAGAACCCTAGAAACTTCCGTTTCGTCGGTTTACCAACTTCACTCTTCTCCTTATTCACCGTTAGCTTTAGTTTTTCTTCAAGAAATTTTGTAATGCTTTTTAATACTCTCTCTCCAGCCCTTTGGCTTTTCACGTAAATGTTACAGTCATCTGCGTAGCGGATAAACTTATGACCACGCCTTTCTAGTTCTAGGTCCAGTTGGTGAAGATAGGCGTTACTAAGAAGCGGTGATAGATTTCCTCCTTGAGGAGTTCCAACCTCGCTTGGCTCATATTTTTCACCAATCATAATGCCACTTCGCAGGAATTTACGAATTAGCTTAAGCACTATTGGGTCCTGAATAAATTCCTCTACATGATACATGAGTTTATCATGGTTGACTGTATCGAAGTACTGCTTCATATCAATGTCTACCACGTATCGGTATCTCTCTTCATAGTACTGTTTTGCTTTTCCGATTGCGTCGTGAGCACTTCGGTTTGGGCGGAAGCCAAAACTGTTTTCGGAGAAATGGGGGTTGATCCATTTTTCAATTACTTGAAGAATCGCTTGTTGGACAAGTCGGTCTTTGACCGTGGGAATTCCTAGCTTTCTTTTTGAACCATCCTGCTTCGGAATTTCAACCCGCTTAACGGGTTGTGGTTGATACGTTCCATCTTTAATGGAAAGCACAAGAGACCTTCTCTCTTCGGCTAAGAATAGTGGCAATTTGTCTACCGTCATTCCGTCTATCCCAGGTTTTCCTTTGTTCTTCTTGACTCTTTTATAAGCCCTATTGAGGTTATCTCGATCAATAATCTCGCTGATCAATTCTGAACTTTCACCATCTCTTCTTCTAGGTTCAGCGTGAAGTATACTGCACGCTTCCGCTTTATGTTCAGGTTCCACCTTATGTTCTAGCAGGTAGCCATCTTTTGATGTTTTCTGTGGTCGATGCATACTTCTCACCTCCGTTAGTTCCAAGATTCTTATTGTTCGGTCCTTCATCCACTGGACTACTATGACCTCTGCTGACTTCTTACCGTTCACAAGCTCATCACTGAACTCGTTGTTTTCTTATGAAATTTCTTCATCTCGAAAACCCCGGTAAGACCTCCCCGGGTAAGTCTAACCGCTTTCCTCTCGTAGACACTGGATTTACTGTAGGAGATTCGGGCAGTGTTGGACTTCGTTTTGTATAGGAAACTCGTCCGTCCCCAGCCAGCCTTATATCCAGTTTCTGTTCGTTGTCCCGAGATTTTGCGTCCGGCTTCCTTCAGATTCTAGGTCACCCTAGACACCCTTGCCATTCGCTAACAGTTCCCACTGCCAAGCCTGTAGTGGACTTACACCACCTAGCTGTTAGACATGCCGGGCACACTATGAAAAAGCTCATCCCAGAAAACTGAGATGAGCTGTATGGTTTTAGCTATTATTCATTTTCCAACAGGAATGTGAATTAAAGCTTAACTACGTTCGCAGCTTGAGGACCACGAGCACCTTCAACGATTTCGAATTCTACGTCTTGACCTTCGTCTAAAGACTTGAAGCCTTCAGAGTTGATTGCTGAGAAGTGTACGAATACATCGTCTCCGTCTTCGCGCTCGATGAAACCAAATCCTTTTTCTGCGTTAAACCATTTTACTTTTCCTTGCATGCTTTCACATTCCCTTCATAACTAAATTGCTGTGGTAATTTCCACACTTTTACTATAACAGCGCTCTCATAAAATTGTCAAACCATTATAAGTCTGACAACTCGCCAAAAATCAACATTTTCTTTGTTTTCGACGAATAAAATGGTTGCGCTTACACCATTTTATTTTTTCCCTAAATTTACCTGACTTTTTCTTACCACAAATGATCATTTTTAAGTTTGTACAAATAAGCTGTGAACTATTCTTACACACTTCATTGACCTAACAACTTTTTCCCTATTACAATATATTCAGGATAAAACAAAAGGCAACGAAAGACGACAACCTATACAATCAATCAATCATTCTTTTGTCCCCGTTCACTCTTTTGCCGTTATGTATTTTACATATTCCCCATACATCTCGGCAAATGAGGTTAAAAAGGTGTCGAAGCGCCTCACTTCTTGAGGTTTTATGCAAGCCCTCGCCTTCGCCCTTTTAGATAGGAGGATGACGCGAACCTTTCTAATGATCACAATCACAAAATATCGTATCCTCCCCTTGTCCACACATCTATATCTTGTGCCCTTGTTATCAAACAAAGTTTGCGCTACATCCTCCACTGTTTTCAACCTTTTGTCTCTATATAAATTAGTAAAACTTTGGTAAAATGAGGTGGTGTTGTGTAAATCAAACAAGGGGGTTCTTACATGGGGAATTTCAAACACTGGTTGGTCATTCTCTGCGGTCTTATTGCCTTATCTGCCTGCAGTGAATCAACATCAGTAGAGTCGACAGACCCTAAGCCGAACGAAACAAACGAAGCAGAGTTTACGGTCGAAGAAATTTTACAAAAGTCAATCGAGGCGATGAACGATGTTCAAAGTCTTTCTACCGAAATGAATATGATTCAAGAAATGGAATTGCCACAAGATGAACAATATTCATCAAACATCCTTGTATATATGGAATTAACACAAGAACCTTTCAATATGTATCAAAAAATCAGTATGGACCTGCCTGAAGTAGGGCTAAGTGAAACTGAACTTTATATGGTTGAAGACACATTTTACTTCAAAGATCCAATGGAAGAGTCTTGGTTTACATATCCTGATGATCTTGCTGCTACTCTTCGCGAACTCGAGAGCGAACAATTCTCGACTAACGAACAGCTTGATCTGCTTTTAAAAAATGCTGATCTTCTCTCTTATACAGAAGATGAAGAGCACTATATTATTACAGTCGAAGGTTCTCCTGACTTGCTGCAAGACTTTGCACAAGAATTAAATGGCCTTGTTCACGACGAGATGACAGGTGACATTAATCAATTAATGATGATGTCAGACATTCAAGAGCTCAATTACACACTTTACATCGAAAAGGACACATTCATGCAAACAAAAATGGATATGTCCATGGCTTTTGAACTCTCAATGGATGGCGAACAAATCACGATTAAAACAGATACGCAAGCTTCATTTGATAATTTCAATGGCTACAGTGAAATTACTGTTCCAGAAGCAGTTATAAAAGAAGCCGAAGAATTTAACCTTGAGTTTACAGAATTTGAGGATTTTGAAGAATTCGACGTAGACGAAGAACTTGATGATTAATTAGGAGAAAAGCAACAGGTCTGGTTATGTTTAATGAAACTTCCATATTACAGTGAAAGCCGCATTGGTTATTGCCAATGCGGCTTTCTATTTTAGAAACAGCCTTTTTCTAGCTTCTGAAGCTTTAGTGTCTTTTAGCAGGGTATCTAGGACATTTTCCTCCTTTTTCTTGCTCATCTTGTCCTTTAGCAGCCCTCTCTTGGACACTTTCCTCCTTTTTCTTGTCCATCTTGTCCTTTAGCAGCCCTCTCTTGGACACTTTCCTCCTTTTTCTTGTCCATCTTGTCCTTTAGCAGGCCATATTCTAGCTTCTTGCCAAGAACTTTCCGCTTCCATGTTAAAAGCCTGGTACGAGAAAGAATTCTCGTACCAGGCTTTTATGTGTGGAACACATAGTAGTCTTTAACAACTGCAAAGAAGTGTTACACACCACGTGAGTCAAAGAAGATCCCGTCAGTTTGAGTTCCTTCATAAGGACTTTCATACTTGCGTGCATTTTCTTTTTTCTTTTGTACCTCTGTGATGTTCGCGCGAATTTCTGCTCGAACTTCTTCCAGTCGTTTGTTCAAACGTTTATTTAATTTCACTAGTTCTTCGCCTAGCTTCTTTTCTAGTTCTGATAAATTCATTGCATCTATTTTAGCAAGATGCTGCTCACGATATTGTAGCTGTTCATCGATCGTAGCGATAAAGCGATCTCGCTCATCCGCTTCTTTTGGGAAGGACTGGCTGACGTACTCAAACAGCGCTTGCGTTTGCAGAAAGAGCTCTTTGACAGGAGACATTACGCTTGGCCGCCTGCACCGTGGCGATTTTGACGGTCTAATTGCATTGCCTGCTTCCACGTATCACGAAATTCTGTTACAAGTTCAGCTGCGTTTTCTAATGCTTTTCGGTCGCTTTTGACATTCGCTTCAATGAGTTGATTTAAAATGAAGTCGTACATACGCATCATGTTTTGCCCGACTTCAGAATCAGTTTTTAACGTCACCATTAGTTCACGAATAATGTTTTGCGCTTTTGTAATTGCGATGTTACGCTTTTCAATTTCATTCGATTCCATCGCTTGATTCGCTTGTTTAATAAACTTTAAACAACCGTTATAAAGCATCAATGTAAGATCAGCTGGTGATGCTGTCTTCATTGCATTTTGTTTGTAGGCCGCTTGCATACTAGTTGCCATTTTTCTTCTCTCCTTTAGCCTTGTGGATATAATTGAGCAAATAAGGTTTCTGCTTGTTGATTCGCTCGGTTCACCGCTGCATCCATCGCATTAAATTGACGCCAATATCTTTCCTCTACTTGTTGCAGGCGTCGCTCAAAGTCTGAAATCCTCGTTTCAATAGAGCTTAAGTTACGGCCAAGCGTAAATTGGTGGTTCGCAATTTTTCCTTTATAGCCACCAGCTGTATTGGCTAATGACGTAATAGCACCGTCGACTGTCGAACGAACTCTTCGTGCAATCCCTTGTTGTTCCGGTGTACTTCCATTGGCCGCAAACAATTGGAACACCCCGTCTGCATCTTGTTCAATCGCTTGACGGAGCTTGTCTTCATCTATTTCTAACTTACCTCGGTCCATATAATTACTAGTTGTCGTAATTCCAATCGCCGATAACTGTGTAAAAGCTGAATCAAGAGCTCCACTTACCGGGTTATACAGATCCATTCGCATTCGGTCAAATTGCGTCCGAAGCGTCGCATCATTACGCAGCAAACCACTCCTTGCCCGCTCTTCCCACTTTTCGATTTCCTTTTCAGATAACGCATCACGCTCATCATCGGTTAACGGCTTATAATCACGAAAGCGTTCTTCCGTCATTTTGCCATTAACAAAATCGAGAAGTTCATTGTATTCGTCTACAAACTTTTTAATCGTATCAACGACTTTATCAGTATCAGTAGACGCATCTAACGTCACGACTTCATTCCCAGTGGTCACACCTTTTAACGTCATCGTCACACCAGAAATGGTAAAGGTATTAGTACGCCTTTCGGTTTCTAAGCCATTTAGTGTAAACTTCGCATTTTGTGCGCCACCATCTTGACCATTGCTATCTAAATGAAGAACATCTTTAAAAAAGCCCGTAAACGTAATTTCAGCGCCCCCACTAGTGTTGAAGACACCGGTTTGCGTTCGGGAAACATTGACCTTACCTGTATGTTCGTCATAGAAACCATTTACTCCGACAGAAGAACGTCCCATTTCCGTAAACACTTGGCTTAGTGATTGGTCGGACGTGAAGATGAATCGATCCTTAATCTCGTTCCCATTTTCATCAAAGGTTGAGATCCCCCCGTTGTGTATAACTGCTTGGGATTAGTAGGATCATCCGCTTCTGTCATGTATGTGACTGAGACATTTGCTCCTTGAGATAACGACTTATGAAAAATAAGAGATTGATCTTTAAAGACAACTGTATTCTCATTCGGAGTTGGTGCCGGATCTGTTCCGTTATCGACAACAACGTTATAGACTTTGCCGTTTACTTTCACAACCATATCATCATGATGAATAATCTCTGCTTCTGTATCTAATGTAACTGTATCACTATTTTCTGCTCGAATGGTCGTCTGATGGACAACACCCGATTTCCAATTCGTTTCAAAAGCTTGCTGCGAGCCCATTGCTTGCGTACTACTTACTTTTTCGCCATTGGCGATGCTAGCTGTACTGCTGTATGATGCGGCTCTCGCTAACTGAGTGATGTTGCTTAGACGAAATGAGGCGTTTGATGCATTGGCGAGAGCTGTTGCTGTGACAAGGTTGCTGTTTGAGCTCGTCACTCTTTTTGCCGTCATATTAGAAGCACGCATAACGGTATCAAATATATTAGTATGAAATGTATTTAATTTGCGATTAATCTCGCGGTAATCTTCCATTTTCCATTCAATGATCTGCTTTTCTTGCTTCATTTTATCAACAGGAATCCGTTCAGCTCTCATCAAATCAGAGACGATTTGATTAATATCCATTCCCGTCGCCATCCCAGCAATTCTCATCTGTTCAACCCCTCTTACATCATCGACATGTTTCTACTTATTTTATCGGTTCTCAATCGAAAAACATTTAGTCTATTAAATAAGATTTTCAATTTGACAGCTTTAAATCTTCTTATCAATTAACAAGCCAGCGTGTTTTAGCATTGATGCGACCATATTAAGAAATTCTTCTGAAGGAATTTCACGAATGATTTCGTCATTGTCTTTACTCACGAGTTGAATATACGAGCGATTTAATTCGTCATGCATATTAAATTTCACGCTCGTCATATTCGATTTGAGCAGCTCATTCATGCTTTCCACTTGGCGCCGAAGAGCTTCTTTTGAAGGAAACTGTGGATATTCATTGGGATTTTCTATCTCCTTTTGCTCTACTTGAATTTGCAAACGATTTTGTGTTTCTGATTTTACTGCCTGTATGTCTAATGAACTTGTGACGGAAGTACTTTTCACGTCCATGTTTGTGCACCTCGTTTATTTTGTTTTTTTCCTATCTTATATATCGGTAGATCAAGAGATTTCTTCAGTCCGATTGTTTAATAGAAAAAAGAAACGACTAAAAATTTCTCCCTTAGTCGCTTCTTTTTCCACTTTTTTATTTATAAGACTTATAGCCCTCCAAATAATAGATACTATTCATGATAATCCAAAGGGCACCAATTAATAAAAAGGCCAAAGGATTGAACGAAACAAATAATCCATATACAAACAGACCAATGATTGCCATAGAGAAGACAATGTTCATTTTCCGAAAGGCAATATAGGCGAGGCGGTACGTTTCATGACGTTCGCCATCATCCATCTTTCTTAAATATTCTGCATCCGGTTCGTTAGAAAAGAACTGAAAAGACTTCTCCGGATTCTTCTTATTAAAAAGGCTAAAGGCATACCACCAGTATTTTTTTCAAATCTAGCTACTAACTTACTTTTTTCTGCTTCTCCCCATTTCTACACACAACGCAAAAAAACTCCTAATATAGGAGTTTTTTTGCGTCCAACAGACATATTCCCCACCAAATCTCAACAATTTCCGGGGAAATTCGGGGAGTGACAGGCACCTCAATAAACGCCGCGAATAAACGAATCTACCTTCTCTTCATAAAATGTTGATAACCGCTCACGCTCTTCAGTGCTATAACCTTTTACCGTCAGTGCTTCTAAATTGTCCTCTGCTTGTTTCAATGTCTTGAAGCCTGGGATGACACTCGTGACACCCTCCGTCTCCATGATCCATTTTAATGCGGCTCTTGTCATGTTGCCGCGTTCTTCTGCGATCCAACGTAACTGTTCGCTCAGCTCGACTCCTTTGGAAAATTCCAAGCCACCGAATGTTTCACCGACATTAAAGGCTTCTCCGTTGCGATTAAAATGACGGTGATCATCTGCAGCAAAGTTAGCACCTTGTGTGAATTTACCTGTTAGCAATCCACTTGCTAACGGAACTCTCGCTAAAATGCCGACTCCCTTCGCCTTAGCTGCTGGGAATAACTCAGTTGCTGGCTTTTGACGAAGCATGTTGAAGATCACTTGGAGTGCACTTGCTTTAGTGTGATCGAGACAGAATAAACCTTCTTCAATCGTTTCAACACTCACTCCATAATAACGAATTTTCCCCTCAGCTTTTAACTTCTCTAGTACTTCAAAAACAGAGCCATCTTTTAAGATTTCAAGTGGTGGACAGTGAATTTGATAGAGATCGATTGCTTCTCGTTCTAGTCGTTGTAAGCTTTGCTCACAGTAAGCACGAACACTTTGCTCTGAGTAAGTAGCTGGATCATGAATGTCTCCGGCACGACAAAATTTTGTCGCAATATGAATTTGATCTTCTTTCCCTTTTGTCGCTTTTGCTAAAAGTCGTTCGCTATGGCCATCGCCATATACATCGGCTGTATCGAAGAAATTAACACCCTTTTCAATCGCTAGATCAAGACCTTTTAATGCTTCTTCATCATTCGTCTTTCCCCAAGCACCACCAATTGCCCACGTTCCAAAACTTAATTCGCTAATATGTAAGTCGGTGTTTCCAAGCTGGTTGTATTTCATTTCATCGTCACTCCTTCTCCAAAGTAGATACTAACTCCGCTATTATGCAAAAGCCTTGAAAGGAGACATCTCTCCTCTCAAGGCGTGTAGCTATCTAACTTATTTTCGAAACTTCACAAGTTGTTTGTTCAGCTCTTGTGTTTGCGTGTATACCGTTTGATAAAGCTTAAATAGTTCTTGATACTTTTCGACATTGGCTTCGTTTGGTACGTATTCTTTATCAACTTTCAAGAATTGATCCGCACATTCGGTCATCGATTCAAACCAGCCGCACCCATATGCAGCTAGCATCGCAGCTCCCATGCCTGGGCCTTGCTCACTAGCTAGTTTGACGATTTTTGCGTTAAAAATGTCTGCTTGCATTTGCAGCCATGCTTCATTTTTCGCTCCGCCACCAATCGAAACGACGGTATCAATTGTTTTGCCGTGGTTTCTAAAGATTTCAACTGATTCATGCAATGAAAACGTAATTCCTTCAAGAACAGCACGGGCAAAGTCTTTCCGCTCATGTGAACCATCCATTCCGATGAAGCTTGCACGAATTGTTGAGTCAACATGTGGTGTCCGTTCTCCGACAAGATACGGGGTAAATAGTAACCCATTTGCTCCTGGTGGAACGGTTTCAACTCCGGCTAACAGATTCGAGAAGCTTTCTTCAGGGGCAAATACATCTTTGAACCAGCTCAAGCTGTAACCAGCTGCCAATGTCACACCCATCGTGTAAAACGCATTTGGTGCACCGTGGTTAAAATAATGGACAGTGCCTTGGAAGTCTTTCTCATCGCTTGATTCATAAGATAGGACAACGCCTGATGTTCCGATACTTGCTAATGTTCTTCCTTCTTCTAAAATCCCCGAACCAATTGCGCCACACGCATTGTCAGCACCGCCAGCAAATACACGTGTATGCTCAGAAAGACCTGTACGCTCTGCTACTTCAGAAAGAAGCGTTCCAACTTCCTCGTGCGAACCGACTAATGGCGGACAAAAGTCCGTACTCAGTTCAAACAAGTTACAAATCTCTTTACTCCATGCTTTTTCAGAAACGTTTAAAAGCAACGTACCGGCAGCATCCGAGTAATCCATGTGGATCTTTCCTGTTAGCTTGAGACGAACGTAATCTTTTGGCAACACGAATGTTTTTGCTTTCGTAAACAGTTCTGGCTCATGCTTTTTCACCCATAAAATTTTCGGTAACGTGAATCCTTCTAGAGCTGGGTTTTTCGTCAGCTCTAGAAGACGCTTTTCACCAACTGTATCATAGATGTCTTGACATTCAGCGGTTGTGCGCGTGTCATTCCAAAGAATCGCGTTACGGAGAGGGGCACCCAGTTCATCAAGAAGGACAAGCCCATGCATTTGACCGGAGAAGCTAATTCCTTCGATATCAGCCGGATCTCCCGTGAAATCCTTGAGGAGATCAGACAGTCCTGCAACTGTCTGATTCACCCAATCGTCTGGATTTTGTTCACTGTATCCCGTTTTTTCTTGAAAGAGCGGGTATTCTTTTGATACTTCCTGTGTCACTACACCGTTTTGATTAACGAGCAGTATTTTCACAGCACTTGTTCCTAAATCTACCCCGATTACGTATTTCATCGCTATCCTCTCCTGCTTAAAAAATTACTCTCCTGCGTAAGCGCGTAGTAAGTATTGATTGATTGTCGCTTTAATACGCTCTAATTTACCAGACTCGTGTTTGATTTCTGTTAAGCCTAATGCATGGTCTTCAAGCTTTTTAAGATCCATGTTTCCTGCAACGATTTCTTTTCCGATTCCTTCTGTAAAGCTTTGGTAGCGATTTTCGATAACTCCATCCATTACTTTGTCGTCGATTAACTGTTGAGCTACTTTTAAGCCAACTGCGAAGCTATCCATTCCTGCGATGTGTGCTTCAAATAGATCTTCAGGTGCGAATGATCCACGTCTTACTTTCGCATCAAAGTTTAATCCACCTCGGCCAAGACCACCGTTTTTAATAATTTCGTACATAGCAAGAATGCTAGAGTATAAGTCTGTTGGGAATTCATCCGTATCCCATCCTAATAACGGGTGACCTTGGTTCGCATCAACAGAACCTAACATGCCGTGAATACGAGCGTAATGTAATTCATGCTCAAATGTGTGACCAGCTAGTGTTGCATGGTTTGCTTCAATGTTGAATTTAAAGTGATCTTGCAATCCGTAATGTTGAAGGAATGCATATCCGCTTGCCACATCGAAATCGTATTGGTGAGATGTTGGCTCTTTTGGTTTTGGTTCGATTAAGAATTGTGCATCAAAGCCGATCTCCTTCGCATAATCAACTGCCATGTGGAAGAAGCGTCCTAAGTTATCCATTTCAAGCTTCATGTCAGTATTTAGAAGTGTTTCATACCCTTCACGGCCACCCCAGAATACATAGTTTTCAGCACCAAGTTCTTTTCCGATTTCAAGACCTTTTTTCACTTTTGCAGCTGAGTAAGCAAATACATCTGCACTGCTAGAAGAAGCTGCACCGTGAACGAAGCGTGGGTTAGAGAAGTTGTTCGCTGTGTTCCAAAGTAGCTTTGTTTTGCTGTCTTTCATGTAATCTTTAATCATCGCAACAATCGTATCTAAGTTTTCATACGTTTCTTTTAAGCTATCTCCCTCAGGAGCAATGTCTACATCATGGAAGCAGAAGTATGGAACACCTAATTTTTCGAAGAATTCAAATGCTGCTTCAACGCGCGCTTTTGCTAAATCCATTCCGCTAAATTTGTCCCATGGACGAATCGCTGTTCCTGCTCCGAATGGATCCGAAAGATCTTCTGTGAATGTGTGCCAGTAAGCTACACCGAAGCGAAGATACTCTTCCATTGTTTTTCCGCCAATTACTTCTGTTGGATTATAAAATTTGAATGCATATGGATTTGTTGATTTTGCGCCTTCGAATTTGATTTTGTCAATGTTAGAAAAATAAGTCATGGGTAAACCCTCCTGAGGAAATTTTTTATTTTATATGGATACAATAATTGTAAGTGCTTTCAGGTTTATTATAGCAGTCGCTTCTTAGTTTGTCCATTGAATAAACAAAGTTTATTTTACTTTTTTTCTATAGCTTCTCTCCTGGTATTTTATCGATTTTGCCTTATAATAGGGAAAGAATTTCTATTATGAGGAGGCCCCCTATGAGCCGTGCACTTTATGCCATTTTAGAATGGATTACTCGTTTTGCTTATATAAATGCCTTATGGATCATCTTTACGTTAGCTGGAGCGATCCTTCTCGGGTTATTCCCCGCTACCGTTGCAATGTTCTCCGTCATTAGACAATGGTTAAAAGGCAAAACCGATCTACCTATCTTTTCAACGTTCTGGCAATACTATAAGACTGAGTTTCTTAAGAGCAACCGATTAGGCCTACTCGTTTATCTCGTTGCTCTCATTATTGGCTTCAATCTCTTCTTTCTTTACGCGAATATCGGTGAATTGCTAACATGGACGTCGGCCCCATTACTAGCAGGCATAATTTTATTTGTCTTCATACTGTTTTACTTATTTCCAGCCTATGCACACTATGATCTAGGCCTCTTCCAACTAATAAAAAATGCGTTTCTCACGATGCTTGTAAGCCCGATACACAACGTGGTGATCATCATTAGTCTTGTTGCTTTTTATTTCATCGTAACAGTGATTCCTGCATTGGCCTTTATATTCGGCGCAAGCTTTTACGGCTTTATTACGATGTGGTTTGCCCTTCATGCATTCAACCGAATTCAAGAAAAACAAAGTGCGTAACCACCTACCTGCCTCTTACACAGGCGGGTGTTTTTTTATCCTTTTACAGCACTTGAGGAAATCCCTTCGACAATTTTATTACTGAAGAATAAGAATGCAATGAGGATTGGCAGTATACTAATGATCAACGTCGCACCAATTGCACCCCAGTCTGTCATGTATTGCCCAACGAAGTTTTGAATTCCAACTGTTAATGTTTTGTATTTGTCAGAGCTAATGAACGTATTGACAAAGACGAACTCGTTCCAGTTGTAGATCATGTTAATAATCGCTGTTGTCGCTAGGACAGGAGCAGAGATTGGTAAGAGAATGGTAAAGAACAAGCGATGAAGGGATGCCCCATCAATAATCGCTGCTTCCTCAATTTCTCTTGGAATCGTGTAATAAAATCCTAGTAAGATCATCATCGTAATCGGCAAGTTATAGGCTGTATACGTAAGAACGATCGACCATGGATTATCGATTAAATTGACACTTAAAAACATGCTGAATAGTGGAATTAATGCAGAGTGAATCGGAATCATTAATCCGACCATGAAAACCCCTAGAACGACTTTGTTAAGCTTCCAAGACATTCTCGTAATAACGAAAACAGCCATACTCGCAAACAAAAGCGTAATCGCAATTGATACTCCGGTAATCCAAACACTGTTGAAGAAGTACGTACCTATTCCGCCTTCCCACACACTTAAATAGTTTTCCCACTTAATTTGCTGTGGAAGGGCAAAAGGCGAACCTGCAAAAATTTCACGATTGTCCTTTAAAGAGAAAAGGAACAGCCAGACAATAGGGAAAATTTGAAAGATGGCAACCATGCCTAGACAGAAATATAGTAAAAAGTACCCTATACGCCCCATTACATAAACCTCCCTTTAATATTGGATCTCATCTTTATTAGCTGTAAGCTTTCTGACAATGACTGTGACGATTAAAGTAATAAGAAGCAGCATGAAACCTACGGCACTACCATAACCAAAGTTGTAGTTTCCAAACGCAAGCTTATACATATACGACGCCATTACTTCACTTGCTCCATTCGGGCCTCCGCCAGTCATAACGTAAATTAAATCAAAGTACTTAAGGGAACCAACAATCGCTAAGACAACTGTTACTTTTACGACCCCCATTATTAAAGGCAGCTTAATGCGGTAAGCAATTTGTAGCGGTGTCGCTCCATCAATTTTCGCAGCCTCGATGATTGACTCAGGAATTCCTTTTAAAGCTGCATAATAAATCAAAATGTAAAATCCTGCATATTGCCAAAGGATCGGAATGAAAATTGAGTACAAAACAATATTAGGATCTGCTAACCATAATGGTGGGTTTTGAACCCCAAACCAGCCGAGAACACTGTTTAACATACCGTTTGATGGGTTGTAGATTTTAATCCAAAGCTGTGCAATCGCAACAGATGATAAGAGCATCGGAATTAAGTAAATCTTTCTTAATATGTCAGCCCCTTTAATCTTCGAAGCTAAAATCATAGAAACCGCTAAGTAGATGACTAAGCTAAGTGTTGAAAAAATGGCTAGTAAAAACGAATGGCCGGCACTTTCCCAGAAACGATTGTCCTGGAGCACATTGATATAGTTTTCTAAACCGATGAACTGCATTGCTCCAATTCCATCCCATTTCATCAATCCATAATACCCTGTTAAGATCAATGGAATGAAGATTAGAACACTGACTAACAACAATGCAGGGAGAATATATAAAGATATAAACCATTTGTTTGACATTACTTTGTTCATATCACTCAACCCCAATTAATAAAGAATGGAAAAGGACAAGACCATTTGAAGGAATTGTCCCTTTCAATAGACTGATGTTTTCCTTATTCACCAGAAAGCGCTTTCTCATGCTCCTCTGCAAATTCCTCTGGTGTAATTTGTAATCCGAATAATGATTGAATTAAATCTAAGTGCGTTTGCGCAACAGATGCTGTCATTTGAACATCTGCATACAATGTTAAGTTCGTTGCATCATTTAAATCTTGTAACACTTCTACATACATATCAGGAAGGTCTAAGCTCTCACCATCAACGATTGTTGCTGGAATAACACCTGCTTGTTGTACTGCTCTTTCTCCCCATTGCTCGACGAAGTAAGCAGCAAATTGCTTCGCTTCTTCTTTTACATCTGAATTCTCAGCTACGAATAAGCCAACTCCTGGTCCACCAACGAAGCTGTTTGTGTCACCATTTCCATCAACTGTCGGGAACTTGAAGTAACCAACATTGTCTCTGAACTCTTGTGGAACGTTTTCATTTGTTGTGTAGTTTGGTAGATCCCAAGTTGCAATCATGTACATAGCCGCTTGATCGTTCATGAACATGCTTTTCGCTTCTTCATCTGCAAGGCCATTAAATCCACTTGTAAATGAATCTGATTCTACCATTTCTTGAACTTTCGCCGCAGCTTCTACTAGCGCTGGATTTTCAAACGAACCTGAACGGTTGATTGCTTCTGTTAACACGTCGCTACCACCGATACGATCCGCAAAGTACATGTACCACATTGACCCTGTCCAACGATCTCTGTTACCAAGTGCAATTGGATTGACATTGTTTTCATTTAATGTAGCAATGACTTGCTCTAACTCATCATAAGTAGTTGGTGCTTCTAACCCATACTCATTGAAAATCGCTTTATTATAGTAAACGTAAACTGTATTTAACTCTAAAGGTAACCCATAGCTAGAACCGTCTTTTTCATAAGCTTCAAGAGTACCAGCTACGAACTCATCTCTTAATCCGTCATCTAACATATCATCTAATGGGGCAAATTTATTTCCTTCAACAAATGGATCTAAGTAACCAGCTGCCCAAGTCATCCCAACATCTGGAAGTTCGTTAGATGCCGAAAGAATCGTAATTTGATCTTTATACTGTTCATTGCTCAATACTTGCATGTTGACTGAAACGTTTTCATTTTCAGCTTCGAAATCTTCAATGATTTCGCTTACAATTCTGTGATGCTCAGCAGAACTACCTTGTGGCCAAAGATGCATGAAATCAACCGTAGCTGTTTCTGCTGATCCTCCTCCAGCTGCCTGCTCACCATCTCCATTGCTATCAGATGCGCCTGAACACCCTGTAGCAACTAACACACCTGCCATTAAAGCAAACAAAGATGTAACCGTTTTCTTTTTAAACATTTTGTTACCCCCTTTTGGTTAACCGTTAGCCTTTTCGCTAACTTCAAAAATAGAATATCATGTAAAACATCGTTTGTCTAGTGGATAAACAAAGTGTATAATAGACTCATAAGTGTTATAATGAAATCATAGGAAGCCTTACCATCCTTGACTATTCAATCCTTTTCTAGGATCTATTAACCTTCCTCTTGAATTTCAACTTTCAAAAATTTTTTTATACTGACAACAACCTACTATGAAAGGAGTGAAAGAAGTTGAAAACAGTGAAAACGTTTAATCAACATGTTGTAAAAATTAGAAACAAATCTCTCGTCCTTCATGCGATCAAAGATTCCTACCCTATCTCAAGAGCTGAGTTAGCTACAACGATTGGCTTGAATAAAGGAACGGTCTCTTCTCTAGTAAATGAATTATTAGAAGAAAAATTAATTCTAGAATCTGGACCTGGCGTTTCAAGCGGCGGCCGTCGTCCGGTTATGCTCTTGTTTAATAAAACGGCTGGCTATACAATCGGAATCGACATTGGCGTCAACTACGTCCTTGCCCTTCTTACCGATTTACAAGGCGTGATCGTCAATGAAAAACGCATTAAAGTTCAACAACCTTCTTTCAATGAAATGACAGACGTACTTTATCATGTCATTGATGAACTTATAGCAAGTGCTCCGACTAGTCCATATGGCATCGTTGGAATTGGTATTGGAGTTCCGGCAACGGTTAGCAATCATGAACAAATATTACTAGCACCTAACCTTAAATGGAAAAACGTTGATTTAAAATCAGTAGTCGAAGAAAAATATCAAATTCCAGTGAAAATTAAGAACGAAGCCAACGCCGGTGCTTATGGCGAAAAGAAATTTGGCGTAGGGCAAGCGTTTGATGACCTCATTTATGTCAGTGGAGGAATTGGAATTGGGGTTGGCCTCATCTTAAATGGCAACCTATATAAAGGACACAACGGCCTTTCCGGAGAACTTGGCCATATGACGATTAACATTGACGGCCCGGTATGTAACTGCGGCAATAAAGGTTGCTGGGAATTGTATGCTTCGGAGCGCGCCTTGTTGAAATTGGCTGAAGACCAAGGAATCACTCCAAAAGGCGAGCAAGTAGTAACGCTTGAATGGATTATCAGCCAAGCAGAAGCTGGAGATGAACAAACGTTACAGCTGATTCAACAGCTAGCCAACCATTTAGTCGTTGGCCTTACGAACATCATTAACATTTTCAACCCTGAACAAATCATTATCGGAAACCGTCTTGCAGCGTTGCAAAGCTGGCTGATTGGACCGTTAACCGACCACTTAGAGAAATATGCACTTGCTACACATCAAAAAGACTTAAACATACATTTTTCTAAATTAGAAAAGCGCTCCGCTGCACTCGGAGTTGCCGCATTCGCTGCAGAGAACTTTCTAACAATGAATTTAGAAGAAGAGCAAGCTATCTTGTAAGCGCTATAAAAATTCTAAAATAGAGGTGGACATACGATGACAACGATTCAAAACCCAATTTTAACTGGCTTTAATCCAGATCCAAGCATTTGTCGTGCAGGTGAAGACTACTACATTGCGGTCTCTACGTTTGAATGGTTTCCAGGTGTCGGCATTTATCACTCGAAGGATTTAAAAAATTGGCGTCTCGCATCAAGACCATTAAACCGTCTTAGCCAATTAAACATGATGGGAAATCCAGACTCCGGCGGTATTTGGGCTCCTGCTCTTTCATACAGCGACGGCAAATTCTGGCTCATTTACACAGATGTAAAAGTAACAGAAGGACAATGGAAAGACAGCCACAACTACCTTGTCACATGTGACACAATTGACGGCGAATGGTCTGAACCGGTTCACTTGAACAGCTCAGGCTTTGACCCATCACTCTTCCATGATGACGACGGGAAAAAGTATTTTGTGAACATGGTTTGGGATCACCGCATCTCTCATCACAACTTTTACGGCATTGTCCTTCAAGAATTTTGCCCAGAACAAATGAAGCTGATTGGCAAAAAAGAAGTCATCTTCAAAGGTACAGATGTGATGCTAACAGAAGCTCCACATTTATATAAAATGAACGGCTATTATTATTTGCTAACTGCAGAAGGCGGAACAAAATATGACCACCAAGCGACAATTGCTCGTTCGAAAGATTTATGGGGACCATACGAAGTACACCCAGAAAACCCATTGATTACGTCGTTCCCATATCCGCGTAACCCACTGCAAAAAGCAGGTCATGCGTCGATCGTTCAAACACACACAGACGAATGGTTCCTCGTTCACTTAACGGGAAGACCACTGCCACAAGAAAACAAACCTTTGCTTGACCCACGTGGCTTCTGTCCACTTGGAAGAGAAACAGCGATCCAACGTCTAGAGTGGAAAGAAGATTGGCCTTATGTCGTTGGCGGTAACCAACCATCGCTCGAGATTGAAGGCCCAGCGATCGAAGAAGTAAAATGGGAAGCAGACTTTGATGAAAAAGACGATTTTGATCATGAGACATTAAACCTTCATTTCCAAACATTGCGTATCCCTCTTGGCGAGAACATCGTTTCACTAAAGGATCGCCCAGGACACCTACGCCTGTACGGAAAAGAATCGCTCACATCAAAATTCACACAAGCTTATGTAGCAAGACGCTGGCAGCACTTCAAATTCACAGCGGAAACAAAAGTTGCATTCCAACCTGAATCATTCCAGCAAGCAGCCGGTCTCGTTAACTACTACAACACGCAAAACTGGACAGCGCTCCAAGTAACATGGAACGAAGAAAAAGGCAGAATCCTAGACATCACAACATGCGACAACTTCACTTTCGCTCAACCGCTAAAAGGTCGCGAAATCGTTATCCCAGAAGATGTCGAGTACGTATACATGCGCGTTGACGTACGCACAAACCTATACCGTTATTCATACTCATTCGACGGCACGAACTGGAATGAAATCGAAATAGACTTCGAATCTTACAAGCTGTCAGATGACTACATCCAAGGAGGCGGCTTCTTCACCGGCGCATTCGTCGGAATGCAATGCCAAGACACATCAGGCGAAGGCCTCCCTGCTGACTTTGATTACTTTACGTATAAAGAAAGATAATAGGAATAGAGGGCGTGTGAAATGAGACTTTTTCATACGCCCTCTTGCGTTCCGAAGCTAGCTTTTTTCGGCGAGTTTGGTAAAAATATCGCCTACACTTGTTGGTTTTTCGGCGAGTTTGGTTCAGATATCGCCCACACTTGTTGGTTTTTCGGCGACTTTCATCAACATATCGGCGCCTCAATAAGAAACAGCTCTGCTTTGGCAGAGCTGTTTTCTTTATTATTTCATAATCTTCCAATACGCAGGTTTCACATAGTAATTTTCATCAAATAGAAACGGCGCATCTACTCCAACACCATCATTGTACTCCTCGGCACGGTCATCAAGCCATGTATGGTTATCAGCAATACCCCAGAATGTGACGCTGCTAATGTCTGCTTTCAAATTCTTATCCGTATAAAGCTCGAACAATTGGCCATAGCGTTCTGCTTGAGCTTCAAATAACTCCTCTGGAATTTCTTCATACGTTCCATAAGCACCAGTTGGTGGCCAGCCGTAAAGACTAACATCAAGCTCTGTAACTTGATTATCCAACCCTAATTCAGCAAACTTTTCAAATGAATCTTTTATTTCTTGAATTGTAGGCCAACCAATTTGAATATGCGCTTGGTGACCAACTCCATCAATCGGAACTCCGTCTTCTGTTAATTCTTTCACGAGATCATAAAGTCGATCTTTCTTTGGTTCTTTTAGTTATGTCCCAGCCTCATCCAAGAGACTACTTAGATACTAATCAATTTACTAAAAACATTATAGATACATTACACAATTATAATAATTAATTTTAATCCATTAATCATCATTCAAGATATAATATCGTAAATCTTTTTCATCAATTCTAGAATAATCTTTACGAATAAATAAATAAAAAATAAATCCTATAAGAAACCAGGCAATTAATGCAATTATAGAAGGCATTTTTAATGCTGCTGGTGATATTGGAATTAATAATAATAATATGAATATTATACTAAAGGTTATCCCCGAAAGAGCTATTAGTTTTTTTATAGGAGCGAACACCTGATTTCCAGACCGTTTCCAAGATAAAAGTTTATAGGCTGCAATACATGTAAATAAATAGCCAACTGTTACTCCTATAGATGCCATGTCAACAATCCATGATAAAGCTGGCCTACCGAATAGCATCAAAGGTAACATTGTTATTGCAATAAACCAGATCGCTTTATATGGTGTTTGATATTTCGGATGCAAATCTTCGAAAAACTTAGGTAACGCTCTTCCTCTTGCCATCGAATACAAGAGACGGCTAGAAGAATTTAAAAAACCATTTAACCCTGTGAAAATCCCCATTATAATAACAATTGTTAAAACTAACAAGCCCATTATACCTGCTGAAGAATAAATGATATCACCTATTAACCAGAGACCACTATTACTATTAAAATTAGATATATCAAATGTCCATGATGCTACACCAATCATCACTATATAAACTAATCCAGAAGATAATAGTGATAAAATAATTAACATAGTAGTTTTTTGGGTTGAGAATTTAAATTCTTCTGCTGCCTGTGGTACATTGTCAAACCCTACATATGCCCAGGGGGCTATTGCTAGTACAACTAATATAGAGACAGTAATTGATTGATTTTCATTAAAGGCTGGTTGCATATTCATCAACGGAAAATCCGCAAAATTAAATGTATAAATAGCAATGATGACTACACCAACTGCTAAAATAACAGAAAAAAACAATTGGAGCTTTCCCGAAAATTTAGATCCCTTAATATTAAACAGGGCGAATAATACAATCATTATAGAAGAGATTATTAACTCAGGTATATAAACTTCCCAACCAGCAATTGTATACAAATAACCTTGTTTCATAAATAAAGGATTTAAATATTTCAGTAATAAAGAAAAAGCAGACGCATTAAGGGCAACAATACTAGCATAACCCAATACCATGAACCATCCTGTTATAAAAGCCCAATTTCTACCTGAACTTAAATAAGCATAAGCATACCCTCCACCTGATACAGGATAACGGCGAATTAGTACACCATAACATATTGCGATCATCATCATGATTGTAGCTCCTAAACCTAACCCAATCATAGCTCCTATACTACCAGATTGATTAACCCAATCAGTAGGTAAGATAAATGCTCCCCAACCTATTGAAGATCCAAAGGCAATCGACCAAACCCATGACGGTTTTATACTTCGCGCTAGTTCACTTCTTTGCGCCATAATAAATTCTCCTTTCTTCTTTATTCAGAACATATTGATAATACATTGTTCGTGTAAAAGCAATGGATGTTGGTGCAAAGGTAATAGCTGGAGCACCATTAACTTCAAATAGGTATAATTCTCCTTCTGGAGAAATCCCAATATCCAAGCCAAGTGTCATCAATTCTGTTTGTCTTACCTTCTCTACTATTTGAGCTATCAAAATACCTAAATAGTTCAGTTTTTCATTTATTTCATTTGCCCTTCCGTTAAAATTTGCTTTTAGAAATTGTAAACAATCTGCAATACCTCCTCCTTGATTTACATTAGAGATAACTTTTTGACCAATTCCAATTCTAATAGGCTTTTTTACAATAGCCCATTTACCCAAACCGTCCTTTTCAAGATGCACTCTACAATCAAATGGGTCGCCTTGTCTTGTACTTGACTGTATATACTTTTGCAGAATATATTTCCCACCCGTAAATTCATTTTCAAAAAGATTTATAAACTCATACAAATCAATATTTTGAGTTTTTGTTTGATACTCAACTTGATAATTGAAATCATCTAACTTTGTTACCAAATATACTCCTTTGCCTCCTAAACCATTAATGGGTTTTAAAACAACCTTTTTATCATGATTTAGGGCATTATCTATATCTTTAAAATTTTCTACTCTTAACGTAGGTATTAGGTATTTTTCAATTTCACTATATTTTTCCAATTCTAAATTCATTAATTCCTTTGAGATAATAAAAGGATTTGATGAAGCGAGTTTACCAAGATTTAAACGATTATCTGATAAAAGAGTGTTTTTCTCAAGAAATTCAAAAACTACTCTATTATTTTCCGAATATTCATAGGCCGTCACATCTATAAATAAAGGAATCTGAGTTTTAACGGTCACCCAATTATTTCTAATTAAAATCTTACCAGTAATTTCATGATTACTGATATTGATATCTTTTGGTGTAAGGTAAATTAATTCTATTCCCAATTCTTTACATGAAATTGCTAATAACTTTGCCATCTGACTAGGCTGTGCTCTTGATCTCAAATAACCTACGAACATACTAAAGCTCCTTATTAGTTTTACTATTTACATATTAATATATTAAGTAGATATCAATTTAATCTATTATAGCTTTTTTTCAGCCAATTTTATCGCATAGGGAATTGCATGTTTTGCTAATTCAAATTCGTAATTTATAAAACCTGGCTTGTTCACATTTACTTCTATTAATTTCAGCTTCAATTCTTTATCAACCGCTATATCTAACCCAATTTCATTTATTCTTTCCTCATACAGCCTTTCGAATTCCACAGCTACATTTAATGATAGTGTTCTAACCTCACTCTCGATGTTTATATATATATCTTTGCCAAAATTTCTTTCTAGAAAGCTAGAAAGTTTACCAATATAACCACCTTTTCTTAGAACTAAGATAACCGCATGATAAACTCCTACCCTAGGGTGGATATTCACAAAAGACCAATCATTTTTTTCATTTTTCATCATGTGCACCCTAATATCAAATGGTTGATTGTCTATTGTTCTCGATTCAATATATTTTTGTACAATGAATTTTCCATTCTTTAAGATCTCTCTTAAATACTGAGTAAGGTACATTTCACTATAAGTCCGTTCAATTTCCCCCAAAGCTAAAAAGTAATTATCAATGTTCTTTTTTTCAATAAAATGAACACCATTTGCAAACGATCCTACCTCTGGCTTAACGATTATTTTTCCATATTTATTCAAAAAATCAAAAATATCTTTAACTCTTTCTACCTTTTTATAAGGAATTATATTTTCATCTAGAGCATTGGATAAATTCAACTTATCGTATACTTCAAGCTTACTGATAGAATTACCAAAGAATTCATTTGTAAACGGGATTCCTTCAAACTCTTCATAAATATGGCTATAACTTTTCATTCCTCTTAGTCTTAGGCGATCGTAAATAGCATGTGGATATTCAACAATTTTAGGTATCCACTTTTTATCTTCATAGTAATAACCCCGAATTAACATTTCATCGTAATCAATATCTTTAGGGGTAAAGTAAAAAAATTGGACATCTTCGTACTTAGCAACATATGCACAAGCGATCGCTAAATTATTATTTTCAGATTCGCTTACTAACATTCCGATTCTGTATCGACCATCCGATTCTACTTTTTCTAATTTCGTTTTCAATACATCAAATTGACCATCGGTATTAACCTTCTTATTAAATTCATTAATAAAAAATAATTGATTTTTCCCAACATATTCTGCATAGGCAATAGTTTTTACTGCTCTCTCTTCCTCATGAAACGTCGACTGTGGACTAGTATTTACCTCGTGTAACCAAAAACGCCCATTTTCATCTATGGCTAAATCTAATCCCAACTCATCAAATGAAAACCCATATAGCTTATCAATATGTTTAGTTAATCCTAGTGATAAGTCAATTAGTGCCTTTTCATATTTATTACCCGCTTTTCCAAATTCTCTATACAATAAATCAGTCAGTGATATAACTTTACCACCACGACTAATATTACTCAGTATGGTTTTTCTATTCCCAATTCGAGGATATACTTTTGTTATTTCCCATTTTCCCTCTCCATTTTTTTGAACATGAGCTCTAATATCATAAGGTTCATCATTTTTAGTTCGACATTCCACGTACTTTTGAACTATGTAAACCTTTTCCTGAAGAAATTCTTCTTTAATCCAATGATTTAGTTCTTCTTCACTTAAAATATGTTGTTTTTGGTGTTCTAAAATAGAAAAACGTTTCCCTTTTTTTTCAATAAAATAAATATTATTACCTTGACTGCCTTTAATAGGTTTCACTACTATTCTTTTGTTAACATTTAAAAAAGATTTAAGTGTAGTTTCTTTTGCAATGATCTTAAAAGGTATTAATAATTCATCATACTTTCTAGATTCAACTATTTTTTTAGGAAGGTGAAATTTATCACCTATATTAAAACACGTAAATGGAATTTCTCTTCTCAATCTTCTTTCAGTACGTGACCAATAAACTCGGGCTTTTGGCGATATATTATAAATCACCTCGGGAAAAGGAACACTTTCAATTATCCATTCTCCATCATCATAAACATTAGCCTTAATCTGTTTTAGGTTAAAATCCACAGCCTTAGAGCTAAAAAATATAAGCTTAATATCCCTTTTTTTACTTTCTTTTAATAAGGCACTTACACGCTCAGGCCTTATTTTATTAATAGGATTTTCCTGACAAAGATAAATACCAATTGTTATCGAATGCTGTTCACCTCTACTATAAAAATCTTCTTCATCTAAAACTTCCTTCCACTGCTGAAGCTGTGGCATTAATGTAAATTGCATGACTTCACTAACTTTAATTAAATTTCTTTCTTCTATTAATGTTGTTATAAGAGAGATCGTCTTTTTAATTTTTTCAATATTATTTTGCATGTAGCCATTTGCTAAAGCCAAATCTCGTAGATTCTTTTCAATAGCTCCAAATCCCTCAACAATTGAACTAAAAATTAAAATTGTTTCGTTAAATTTCATTTCTCTTGCTACAACTTGGAAGTGGTCTCCAGCTTCTATTAATGTTTCTATTATCTTTCCCGATTGAAAAAGTAATTTTTCTCTTTGTTTCATCACAGATGCTCTCCTTTATAATTTGATAAAGATATATTAACTAAATTGAATCAATTTCATATTACATATTCATATGTAAACTACTAAAACATTTAAATTGAATATAACTTAATATTTTTCTATAGTTGAATTATTAAATTTCACCCAACATTTATTGACATTCATTTAATTGTTCACTTCTATGAAATTGATTCAATTTATATTATTGTTTACTCAGTAAAAAAGACCCTATTACTTCAGGGTCTTTTTTACTACCGATAAATTATCCCAATAATTGAAGTACGGCTTGTGGAGCTTGATTCGCCTGTGCAAGCATTGCTTGAGAAGCTTGAGAAAGAATATTGTTCTTTGTCATCTCCATTACTTCCCGCGCCATATCTACATCTCGTATACGAGATTCCGCAGCCTGTAAATTTTCAGCAGATGTATTCAAATTGTTAATTGAATGATCTAACCTATTTTGTAATGCACCTAATTTTGAACGTTCGCTCGAAACTTGTTCAATAGCTTTATCAATAGAACCAATAATATTATCGAAGGTTACAGCTCCTCCACCTTCACCTTCACCTTCACCTTCACCCGCACCCGCTGATTGGTGTACAGCAGTTGTCACATTAATGTTATTAATAGTGAGACCACCGCTTCCTTCACCTTCACCTTCACCTGCTGCGCTAACGTTCCCCAATGCACTCGCTCTCATGTCTGAAATATTTAAAGTTACAGTTTGTCTTTGATTAGCACCTATTTGGAAATTAAGGCTTCTAACAGCAGCGGCTTCACCTTCACCTTCACCTGCTGCTGCTTCAGCAAAATCACCAGTCATTAGCGTTTTAGTATTAAATTCTGTACGTTCAGCAATACCAGTTATCTCTGAGCTTAAAGCTGTAAGTTCATCTTGAATAGCATCTAGATCTTCTGTAGTATTAGTATCATTAGCAGCTTGAACTGCTAATTCACGCATTCTCTGTAAAATTGAATGCGTTTCATTTAGAGCACCTTCAGCAGTTTGAATTAATGAAATACCATCCTGAGCATTTCGAGCAGCCTGGTCTAAACCACGAATCTGAGCACGCATTTTCTCAGAAATTGACAATCCTGTAGCATCATCTCCAGCTTTATTAATTCGCATTCCTGAAGATAACTTCTCCATTGCTTTTTGCCCCGCCATTTGATTAGCACCCATCTGACGATACGTATTCATTGCCGGAATATTATTATTAATAATCATTTCATTTCCTCCTTGAAATTCTCCGCCCACATCCTTGTGGTTGGATGTTGATTTATTTTGTGGGGCAGTGGGTCACGGTTGTCGGCCGTACTTCCGTGACTTCCTGCCTACATTCTTAATATCGGTTGATAGATTGAGATGTTTATAGTTTTTTTATGTTTTTTAAATTTTTTTTGCTATGTTGCTACGAGTTCGACTTCTTGGAGAATTTCGTCGATGTGAATTCCGGCGGTTTGGGAATGATGATGTCGTCAAGTGTTTGGACGTATGGGTTGAGGGGGGCTTCCTTTGAAACAAAGATTATTTTTCCTGTACGGCCGTCGGTGAGACAGATGAGGCTACCAATTGATTGCTCCATAACCTTGCGGATAAAGGTGGCTAACTAAAAAAACGAAAAGAGATCACACCCTTTTCGTCTATCGTCTAGTTCTTTCTTTCAAGAAACATCTTTAACGAGTCAATCGAGATACCTTGAGCGGCTTCATGGTTCTCTTCTTGAATGGCCAGGTATACTTCTTTTCGGTGAATTTCGACGTGTTTAGGGGCGTCGATGCCGAGTTTGACTTGGTCTCCTTCGATCGCGAGGATTTTGATTTCGATGTCGCCTGCGATCTGAATCGATTGTTTTAGTTTTCTAGAGAGAACAAGCATTTACTTTCCCTCCTTCGCTGTGACAGCGGCTTGCTTGAAAATTTGGTGCTTTGTTTGGTAGTCCGTGTCGCTTAGGAGGAGTTGTTTTCCCTTTTTCTTGTTGGCGTTAATGATGATTGGCCCTTGTAGGTTGGCGGTTGTTTCTTCGAATGGGTCTTTGACCGTCAAGACGACGAATGTGGCAACGTCTTCTTGTTTTTCGATCTCCAACTGTTCGATGGTCGCATCCGGTAGTTTCACTTCGTAGTTCGGGACAACTTCAAATGGGTTCATCATAATAAACGCAACATTAACGCTTTTAATCGATTGCAAGACGAAAAATGGTGTCCCTTCGTCAAACGGAAGCAGGATGAATTGCTTTTCGTCTTCAAATGCTGGAATGCCTTGAGAGAAAGTAAGGATGTTCTCTGTATGTATGTTAATCGTTCCTTGGTATTTTGTTTCAATGTTCATGCGGTCACACACCTTCTTCATCGAATGAGAAATTTCCATCATTGTAACATAGTCGGTCTTCATTTTTTAAAAAAGGTCGGTCAAGCTTTATAGACCTTTGTTCACAATACTGCCTACTGATTGAAAGGAAATGTGATTTTTTTGTTGCAAGTATGCTTCTGTTTGCCATTTTGGTATGTCTATTTGTACGTCTCGGCGGTTGATTGTGATGTTTGGTTTTCGTTCATTGGCCGTGATTGAAAGTTGAGATGGTTGAAAGTCAAAGCGGACGCGGTCGGCTGATTTCGGCATGTAGCCGATTGTCGCTTGTTTCGGCGGACGTTCTGCGTTCCATTTTGCTTGTCTCGCAATTATACCTGTGCCGTTTTCAATTCTCATTAGTTGATCGCCTTGTTGAGCCGTTTTGGCGATGTAGCTTTGTGCTATTTGTACAGCACTTGCGGCTTGTTCCCGTGAATAGCGTAGCACCGATTTAAGATTGGCGTCGGCAAACGCCTCGGTTTGATCAATCTGCATTTTTGCCTCTGTCGTGTTCATCTTTAAAATGTGGTGAGTTTGTTGAATCGACATCTCCGCTGCTGGCTGGTTGATTTTCATTTCCGCTCGGTGTGAGCGGAGCCCGATCCGCGCAGCGGTTTGCTCGATATGTATCGCTAGAAGTTGCACGTTTGCCTCCTCCTTTCTCTTTTAAAAAGGGGACTTCTCAAAAGGTCGATCTTTGACTTTGAGAAGTCCCCTAGCTCGCTTATCGCAAGAAGTCCATTAAAGTAGGCTGAATGATTCGTGCGCCTGATGACAGGGCCGCACGGTGGACCGTTTCTTGAGTCATTAAGTCGATGATGACTTTCTCAAGGTCCGCGTCTTCATTTTCTGACATGATCCGGTTCGCATTTACTTCTTGTTCGAGCAAGCGGTTTTCAATCATTTGGACGCGGTTTACTCTTGCGCCAAGTTCTGCTCGTTCAGCAACAAATGTGTTGATGTGTCCAAATAAATTGTCAATGTAGCTTGTGAGATCGGTCCCTTTCATCTTTGGGTCCTCGAGTGCTCGTTCAAGGCGGATGATGTCGCCAAATAATTCGGTACTGAATACATCTCCAGCGTTAATATTGATCGGAACCGTAACCCCTTTAAGCAATTCAACTTCAACCGCTTGAGTGTTAATAGAAACCGTGTTTGCATTTGCGACAATGACATCTCGTTGCGAGACACTATTTGTTAGCTGTTGCTGGCTTGTTGGATCGTTCGCGTTATAGTCTTGGTTTCGCGCCTGGAACGTAACAGCACCGCTTGGGCTAATCGTTAACCGAGTTGCTTCACTTGCAAACGCATCTGAACCGTATTCAGGGCTCGTCTGACTTTTATCTTGAAAAATATGTGAACCATTTTCTGTTCCAACATGCTGAAACGTTTTGCCGTTATAAATCACTTCAATCGACGAGAAATCGGTCGTCGTCTCATTTAGTAAAGCGGTAACGCCAAGGTCCATATTGTTTGTGTTTTTAATCGGTGCGGTTGTCGTGTCCGTTCCGTTGAAAATGTATTTGTTGCTGTTCTTTGTGTTACCGAGCGATTCCAAGTGTTCACGGAGCTGCTTCACTTCTTTTGCAATGTTTGCGCGGTCTTCAGCGTTATTCGTATCGTTCGCTGCTTGTGTCGTAAGTTCGCGCATTCGTTGCAGCACTTGTGTCGCTTGATCAAGTGCTGCATCAGCGGTATCCATCCAGTTGTATGCTTCGCTTAGATTGCGCTTGAACTGCTCGACTTCTGTTACTTGTGAGCGGTAGCGCATCCCTTTCATTGCAACAACAGGATCTTGTGAAGCACGTGTTATCTTCTTCCCTGTTGCAAGCTGGTCTTGGATTTGCGCTAACCGGTTGTATCCTTGATTTAAATTACGTAATGAGCTTTGGGAGAGCATCATTTGTGTGACACGCATTTAGATCCACCTATCCTTATCTGCCGACGACGCCCATACCGTTAATAATGCGGTCGAGCATTTCATCAACCATCGTAATATTTCGTGCTGCAGCATTGTAAGCATGCTGGTATTGAATCATCATCGTCATTTCCTCATCGAGAGAGACGTTGCTAACCGATTGCCTGCGGTATTCGACACTGTCTTGAAGCGAGAGTGAACTGTTCATCATTCTGCCAGCTTCCTGTGTCGATACAGCCATGTCGCCGATGACTCCTTGGTAATACGTGCTGATCGTACCGGAATCATTAGAAAAAGATAGCGTCGTGTCTTTCACATCTGCAAGGCGCTTCGCGTTTGTCCCATCACCGGCAAATGCTGTCGGGGCGCCGGTTGTAAAGTTTGAACTTGTAGTTAAAAAGTCGACAATGTTGCTGAAATACTGTTGATCACGTGGCGCATTGACTAGATCTTGATACACTTGCCTTTGGCCTGAAACGATGCTATTTATGTTGACACTTGATGCGGCTATGTTGTTCAAGCTCGCTTGGATATTCGAATCAAGCTTGATCGCTTTTGCGGCCCCTACTCCTTGTCCAACTCCACTTAGATCAAATAAATCACCACCGCGGTGAACAACTCCATTTTGATCCGCTAACGTAAAACCGATCGAATGAATGTTGTTCATCTCCGTTGCAAACACTTCGGCCATGCTATTTAATTCTTTCAGCATATTCGGATAGACACCAGTGACATCCTCAGGTGATGTTCCGTACCCGTATGCTTCAATGAGAGCTTTCATTTCGCCGCGTGGCAATGTGTTGAGGACATTTGTTCCCGTTCCGTTCCCTTCTCTGACGGTAAAGCCTGTCACAAAATGGGCGTTTGGCTGAAACTCAATTTCGAATTGAGCTCTCTCACTTGCTCCGGTTCCATCAACTAGATTAATAGGTTGTCCTGCTTCATTTTGAACCGGCTTGCCTTGATCATCAATTAAAGTAACCGTCACAGCTCCTTCTGCGGCAGGGTTTGTATTTCCAACGCTAGCTACGCGCTGAACTTGAATGTTTACAAGATTCGAGAGCTGATCTAGTAGGCGATCTTGCTCATCGTATAAGTCATTTGTAACATAGCCGTGCGGTTCTGTTTTCCGGATTTGTTCGTTCACTAAATCAAGTTGGCTTAACAACGAGTTGATTTCTAGGCGCTTGATTTCGATTTCGTTTTGATAATCATTTTGAATCATTGTTAACGAGTCATGTAAAAAGTTAAACGTCTCCGCGACCGCTACAGCACGTTGACGAACGACCGAGCGCGCTCCAGCATCTTCAGAATCGGCTGATAAGTCTTGCAGAGCTGTCCAAAACAAATCAATTTGTTGGCTCAAGCCTTGTTCCGATGGTTCGTTCAAAATGTCCTCCATCTTCGTTAACGCTTGATTGCGTGTTTGCCAATATCCGACCTTATTCGTTTCATTGCGGTATTGCACATCAAGGAACTCTTCACGTATCCGCTGAACAGAGCCTGCTTTCACCCCTGTTCCAAGGTTCCCTGGGACACTCGGGCTATTTCTGCCGACAGATGGGTACGATTCGGTTTGCGTAAAGTTCACTCGTTGTCTTGTGTAGCCTTCTGTATTGGCATTGGCAATGTTGTGACCTGTTGTATGCAGCGCATATTGCTGCGTCATCATCGCACGTCTGGCTGTTTCTAATGCATGGAATGTTGATAACACGTGACATCCTCCGTTTCACTATTTGGTGCGTAAACGATTACGCTTTCGAATCAAAAATCGAGCGGCCGTTTCCTATTGGTCTGTCCTCATGCTCATGCGGATGGTAGCTGACATCCTCTTGATGAGGGACCATTAAATCGAGGGAGAGGTTGACAAATCGCAACGATTCCGCGATTAAGTCTTGATTCAGTTCATTTTGCTGTTTCAGCTTTTGGGCATAATCGAGAAGCTGTTGTTGTAATAGTTCAAGCTTTTCCGCTTCTTCTTTCGTCGCATATCGCTTCACATCGGTCATCGTTGCGCCTTCTTTTGCCTCTCCCTGTTCAAATAAATACGTCCGTACGACTTTTTGACGCAGCATTTCTGTCGTTTGGAGTTTATGAGCGAGCTTAGATTCCTCACGAACGATTTGCTCGAGTGCCTTCATATCGCCTTTTTTTATTGGTTCAAGCTTATCCACTGCAAGGTGATACAACTGCTCGTGAATTTCAAACAAACGTTCAATTAATTGAGTAATCGCCTTGATCGACATCGCTTTTCCTCCTCCCTGACACTAGTTGTTGTTCCAATAATCATATAGTTTATTAGCAATTGCTTTTGAATCGACTTTGTATTCTCCAGAGGCAATTTGCTTTTTCAATGCTTCGACTTTCTCTTGTCGTTCTTTTTCGACCTTCGTCACTTGCTGCATTGATAAAGCTTCTGATGAAATTTCTACTTTATCTCGTTTCGCTTCTGTAGTCGCCGCTTTTTCTGTTTTCTCGATTTGCTTTCGATATGGATTTTGCGGAATGGAGTTATATGGATTAATTTTCATGGTGTCACCTCACTTTCTTTTTTTAAAAAAACGATCATAAAAACGTCCCGATTCTGTTAGATGTTATCCCTTGATCGATCGACCAATGGACTTTTCACTATCCTTACAGTTATTATCGGCACGTTTTTCAATTTTGTTAACTCTTTTTATTCAATCCGATCTTTTAATGTATGATACGTTCGTTCCATTCGATGTTTTTCCTTTGTTCGTTCTTGAAAGTCCTTTTCTTGTTGATCTTGCTTTAACCCTTTTAGAATATAACCCTTGCACCCATCACAAATTCTTCCTTGTTGAATAATCTCCCCACAAGATTCACAAGGATAGCCTAAGTTTGGGAACAACTTTGTACTCAGGCGGCCTTCCCGAACAAATTGCTGAAGCAAAGTAAGAGTAACACCTGTTTTCTCATGAACTTCGACCATTGTCGCCATTCGATTATGCTTCGACCTCATGAATTTTGAGACCGTTTCAAAATGTCCCTCTTGTTCCATGTAACATTGTGGACAAATCGAACGCAAAGCCTTAATGAAGATCTTTCCACAATTCGGACAGTTTTCAACATTCTTCATCGTCCTTCCCCCTCCCTTTCAAAGTCATTATAGCGGAAAGAAAACGAACTTGTTAGAGTGTTTCAAAAAAAGCTTGGATCATGGTCCCCTCGTCTATCTCGCAATCGTCATCGATGCCACCTCTTTCGCCCCGTGCGCTAGTAACATTTTACAAGCTTGCCGAATCGTTGTCCCTGTTGTGTAAACATCATCAATTAAGACGATTTTCTTTTGATGAATACGAGACACGTTTTCCTCGTTGATTTGAAACGTCTGCTTCTGAAAATCGGTAATTCGTTGGTCTCGATTTTTCTTGCTTTGCTTTTCACTTGTTTTTCTCTTCAAAACATCACTCGTCTCGCTCCATTCTTTGATGAGCAGTTCAGCTTGATTAAAACCTCTCGCGTAAAGTCGTTCGTCACTTAACGGAATCGCAACGGGCAAATAGCCAGCAAATTCCGTCCGGTAAAGCTTGTGCATCAGCGGCGAGAAAAACCGAGCGATCTCTGCATCACCGCGATATTTGTATACCGCAAGCCACTCTTTTAAAAAAGCATTGTACTCATACAACGAACAGTTGCGGGTAAGCAAACCTGTTGTATCAGCTCGCTGTTCCCAACGCCAGCAATCGAGGCACTGACTTTCTTTGATGTAGTTTTGCGGCAATGTTTGAAGCGATCGCGAGCAACGTATGCAGCGAAGATCGCGAAGTGGCACAAGCTCTGCTTCACAAAGCTGACAGAGAAGGGCTGCCTGTTCAAGCAGAAAGAGTGTTCTCCAACTAACCGGTTCGATGAAATGTTCATGGCACGACAGACATCGCCTCATCAAAATCCTCCTTCCTCATTCATGTTCGCAATATGGCTACGGGCTTTGAGCATTTCGTTCGTCACACCATAATGGAAAAAGACGACGTCTCCTGTTGGAGCTGTTTCTTTTCTGCCTGCCCTGCCGGCAATTTGGACGAGAGCAGACTCTTCAAAAATGGCATCATCTGCTCCGAACACCGCGACTTGCACATCAGCAAATGTCACGCCTCGTTCTAAAATCGTCGTCGTAAGCATTAAGGACTTTTTCCTCGTTCGAAATTGAGCCACTGCCTCATGACGAGTTGGTTCTTTTGCATGAACGGCAAAATGGTCGATTTGCCGCTGGTTGAGAATGTTTGATAATGTTTTTAATGCTCTCGTTGAAGGAACAAAAATCAGTTTTGGTTTATGCTGATGGCGAGTAATCCAATGAGCGACCGGTTCTGGTAAGGTGTTTTTACTTAGTTTTTTCGACCAATTGCCAAGCCATTGAAAACGTGGGACGGGCAGTGGGTAACCATGGTAACGTTTCGGGATTTTGACGACGTGTAAGTTCGGAGTAAATAAGACGGACTTAGAAGGAGTGGCACTTAAATAGATCATCGCGGCATTCGGTTTTGCTGCTTGTTCAACCGCATATTGAAGGCTCTTATCATAAGAAAACGGAAAGGCATCAACTTCATCGACGATGACGACATCAAAGGTTTTGTAAAAACGCATCGCTTGATGGGTTGTGGATAACACCAATTGTGCTCCGAATTTTCGCTCTTTTTGTCCACCATAGAGCGTTGAAATGTGTGTATGTGGAAAACTATTCTGAATTCTCGGGGATAACTCTTTGACAACATCGGTACGGGGTGTGGATAAGAGGACACGTTTTCCAAGCGCAAAAGCTCGTTCTAAGCCGTGAAACAGCACTTCTGTTTTCCCAGCTCCACAAATAACCGACAATGAAAACATAAGGATTCATTGCTACTTATTTAAGGAGCTATTATAATATTCTTCGCTTCTCCACGTTCATATTTCTCGATAAAATCTATAAGCAAGATTTCCAATATCCTCTCTACAGTGAAATGATGATCAGGAAACACTTTGGCCATGTCTGAAAATAATATTTCCATTCTCAGAATATCATCTCGATCTAGTCTCATAAATACGATCTCGAAGTCATCTTCTTTTCTAGGTTTTTTAATCGGATATAAAGGTACAGTCTCATCATCATCATTATTGTAATATCTTAATCTTACATTGATCGTCGATTTGTCTTTACTCATAAATAACCTGTTTAATCCTTTTACGTCCTGTGTACGTCTGACATGGTCCACAATATCATCTAATAGTAACTGCATAAGATCATCAAGTTTATATCTATCACCAGTGGTCACAGTGACGTCATCGCATAAATTACGAGCTCTAAATAAGACGTCATGAGGCATTATTAACTTTAAGCTAACCTTGGACGGAGTAAACAATTTAATAAAGGGCGATCGCCCTTGCAGTTCATTCTGCAATAACTTTCTCTCGCTATATGCCCTCAATGATAATCTCTCCTCTCTCCAATCTTAATGACTGCATGAAGATACGATGAGTAGCTTTGCGCACGCTTCTACACCCCCATAATGCGGCATAGTATGATATTTGCTCTTGTAAGTGCAGATCGGCTTTTATATGGACGGTTGTTTGATAATTATAATAAGGCACTTCTTCAAATTCATTATTTCTGGACAATGCGGATTTAAGTAACTGAGTACAATAGTCTGTTTCAGATTCATTCCTCCCAATCGAAGCCATAATTATGAAGTGTTTTTCATCTTTAGCGACAGGGATCTTAATGTCTCGTTTCTTATCAGATCGAGTTCTTCTTGAGACGTCTTTCTTCTTTTGATTAAGCATTGGGTTTAATCGCACTCTACTCCCCCACCTTCATTTTTAGGATTTTGCCTCCCTTAAGTCTGGGTAACTCGGTAACTCGGTCAAAAGGGAGGTTGTTGCACATGAGAGGAGGGACTGACGTCACAATTGTCTTCCATTAAAATTGATAGATGCATTCCCTCCTGGACTATATACTCTTGGACTGGTCTGTTGATAATTTTGTTGGACGACTTTCTTTGGTGGTGCTTGTGGTTTCTCTTGGACCACTTCTGCTTTATCGTGGTACCACAACCCATTCTCATCCGCTTCCCACAATGGATCAGGGAATGAGTGCCCCCTCTTTAGATATGGATCCATTAAATTTTTAAACTCTTGTGTGTGACCGGCAATAAATAAGGCTGCTCTGATAACCTGTGTGCGGTTTAAATGCGTTGCAGTCTCAAGGTTTGTTACATAGTCCTTGTAAAGATCATCGTATCTAACTGTTGGTCTGTACATACAATCCCTCCTGGCGTCATACTGACGTTTTTTAGCGCACATTGCTTTATCAAGATGTATACATTTTGTTTACTACTGCGACGTCTTGTGCACCTTGAATAAAAGATATTCGGTATCTTCTTTGAGTAGAACTTAAAGAAATAAAAAAAGAGTAGCTCTCAGGCCACTCCTTATAATTCATATTTGACTTGTTGCTTCTCCGTAATTGTCTCATAGAAATCGGCATCCATAGATTGTGAAAAAATAATATTTACAGAGGTTATCTCTTCAGGATTCCCTTTATAGAACAACCCAACAACCCCTTCCTTTTTCACCTTGCCGTAAAAAATGCTATCAAAATCATCCTCACCGATTATAAAATCATTTAATGTCGCGTTCAATTGCTGCCCATTTGAAAGTACTACTTTATCAATACCAAACCAGTCGATGTTTTTCTCCTCTATATTTTCGGAAGAATAAACTATTTGAATATAATGCAATTCATCTGGAACATTCTTACTATCCATATACATTGAAAGTTGATTCTTTGTCTCTACGGGAACGTTTGTGAGTTTGAATAATTTAATATCATCAATTTTCACTTGGATTGGGTCGATATTAACTGTCTCATTTACTTCTTTGATTTTCATAAGCTCTAGTGTCCCGTATCCTGGCTCCTCCAAAATTTGACCAACTTCCGTTAACTTCGGATTTCCATATTCATCAGTTTCAATTTCTTCAATTTCTTCCTCTTCATTAGAAACTACTTTTTGTTCACTTGCAATTACTTCGTTTTCAGCTTCAGCAATATCTACAGAAGCATCCTCCTTAGGCCCACAGGCTGTAAGAAGTAAAACTAGTAATAACAATGAAGCTATCTTTTTCATATTTCTTCTCCCCTATTCATATGTAAATAAATTCTAGTTTATCATACGTTTGGTTCTTAGAAGGAGTTTCATTTATAATATCAACCAAAAAGGTGATTTAAATTGAACGACATTGATCGGAAGGTAAAACAAGTTATACAGAATGTAAACATAACTAAAGGGAGAAATCCAACACTTGAAGAGTTAATGCAATGGACCGGCAGAAGCAAGAAGGATTTACTGGAGATATTGAAGAGGATCGGATTCAGATGAGTTTTCCGGTTCTGTCTTGATAAGAAATTCAAGCACCTTGACTTCTATCTCTCTTAATGGTCGTTTTAATTTCATTTCAAATTCAATAATTAGATTTTCTAATTCTTTTTTCATAGGATGCGCCTCCTTTTCTTAATAATACTCAAAAAGAGACAATGTTCAACAATTAAGGATGAATATCTGACAAATAAAATAAATCTCTAATTAAGCACTTTTCAACACCCTTCGATCTAATAAAGGTCCCTCTTACAAATAAATACAAATTCCAACCGTAACATGATACTATTTAACTAATTGTAAATTGGAGGTATGTTTTATGATCGAACTAAATATAGATGTTACAGAAGTTATAGATGGTTATACTGAATTTAAAGAGTATATAAATGACGAATTCAACAAGGGTTTAATGTTAAGAGCTATTGATAATACAATTATAGGTAAATCATGGCCAAGAAGTTATTTCGAATTAAGGTCATCTATATTACCGGCAATTCTTGGAGATAAGGCTTCTAAATTTCTCTTTTGGTTTATTTTTGGCGGGGACGATTCAACTGAAATTGACTATGAAGAAGAAGATCTACCTCTATTGAATTTTCTCCGGAGTAATTATACTGATAAATTCCTAAAGGCTAAACAGTTTAATGTTAATCCTCATGGGTTTTATCAAATTAATTACACTCACGGGGCTGATAAAGATAGGTTCAATATCTATATTACCAGGAATGATGACGAACAACTATTGTTGAGGACAAGCGTTGTTGAATATTGTGGGATGCTATCTCAATTTATTGAATATTTCTCTAAAATGACTAATGCCGGAGCGATTGAAATATCAGCAGAAGAAGAAACTTTTTTGAAAATGATTTCGTCTGATTTAAAAGAAACATTTAACCGATTGGAAAATAGGTTTTATGAAGGTGATAATAATGAGTAAATTATTATCAGAAAACCCTGTAATGAAAAACGTTGACTCCGATGGTATTATAGGTGCCGCAAAACACAAGGGAAAGGTTATCAGAATTTATGAGGAAGAAGAAACTACGAACCCTGTAAGGGAGGATAAGTCTATGGATGATGGATATAAGAAATTAGTTGAACGATTAGATGCCGATTCTCGTGAACGAGAGGAAAGAATCCATAATCAAATGAGAGAAAGAGAGGAGAGATATGAAAGGCGCTCCAAGGAAGTTGAAGATAGAATAATTCAGTTATATGGTGAATCAGTTTCTCAAATCAATGGAAAATTAGATGCTCACGAAAAATTAATTGAGTCGAAATTTAATACAATGGACACAAAATTAGATTCAATGCAAAAGCAAGTTACAGATATTCATGGTCGCACACGTTTTTGGGTTAATCTTATCGTCCCCTCTATTGTTGCTATAGTTGTAGGTATATTAACCGCTTTGATATCTACAGGTTTTTTTAATACGCCCCACAGTAATGTGAGGGCTTTTTTTATTAAAACAATTTACTCCAAGTTTGAGGGCCGACAATACCATCTACAGAGATCCCTTGAGAACGTTGGAAGTCTTTAACTGCTCCTTCTGTTACTGGACCATACCAACCATCAATAGCTACTCCTAGAGCTGTTTGAACGGCTTCAACGTCTTTTCCTCTCATCATAGGAGAAGCCACACGTAATAAACGACTGTATTTAGGTTTAGAAAGCTTCTTACCAGCTTTGATAGCATTAAAGACTTGAGGTCCTGCTATTCCATCAATCATGAGGTTGTGCTGCTCTTGGAATGCTCTTACAAGACGTTCTGTTTCATCCCCATAGAAACCATCCACTTTAGCTCCTACAGCACGTTGAACAACTTTTACATCCTCTCCTGTCATAAATGGTCTAACGTTCCTTAAAACTCGTTGTGAGGACGTTTGAACCCCTTTTACAACTGGCTTGACTACTTCTTTAATGACTTCTTCTTTCACTTCTACTTTATTCCCTTTAAGTGATGCTCTTACTTTGTTCATATCAATGCCAGGGCACGCTGTGTTTTGACCACTAAATTCTTTATGACCTAGAACATCACTTTCTTTCAATCCAAAACGCTTCATAGCAAGTTTACAACGTTCTTCCCATGCCTTTTCTTGGGCGTCTGTAAATGAGCCGTTACCAACCATACAAATGTGATACGTGACAGTGTTGTGGTCTTTTACCCCATTTGTAATAACGGTAGAATCATAACAGAGTTGAACCGTCCCATCTGGAAAGATAATCTCATGGTAACCACCCGTTAACCAGCCTAGTCCTTTCCATCTACCGTTCCAGAAGGACCAAAAGTCCCCTGTTAGTGTGGCTGAGTGATGGCGAGCGATTTTTTTAATTCGAGACTCAGCACGTGTAGATCGTTTAGGGGTTTCGTTTCTGATATCAATAATTTTAGTCATTATTCTTCATCTCCTCTAATTCTTTTAACTTAGCCTTATTTTCAATAGTCTTTTTTCGAATGTCATTATCTTTCCAACCTGTCCACATAGACCATACAAACGCTACAAACAACGATACAGACTCTTCATCTATCCACGATAGGTCATAAACCGTATTAGCTAAAAGAGTGTTAACCCAAGCTAAAGCGAATACAATAATTCGAATAACGGTTTGCTTATCCATTTATCACACCTCCTCTCAATGGAATAGAAAAAGCGCAGCATTAGCTACGCTCTGTGTAATGTTTTTCAACCCGATCCATTCGATTTTCTAATGAGGTTAAGGAGAATTGGATTTGCTCCAATGTTTCCGATGTTTTCTCCTGGCTTGCGTTCGAACGTTTTAAGTGTTCCATCAAATTCTTTTCTCTTTGAGCAGATTCAGCTCGCTGTTCTTCATACATCTTTAGTAACCGAGCTTCACTCGCGGCCTTTTCTTTACGAGTTTCTCGGATGAAATAACCAGATACTAAAATGCATAGGATTGCCCATACAGCTTGGCTTGTCGCTATTTCGCTTGCCATCTGATACTCCAACTATGCCACCTCATTTAGACAAAATAAATAGCCCTATACGGACTTATAACCACACCTTATATTTTCAGGTTTTCAAAAGCTTCACACCATCTGTCGTATTCAAAAGCAGATTTTCCACTAAACTCCTTCTTTGTGTTTTCAAGAATGTTCCTCACCTCTAGCAACATCTCTCTTTTAGATTCAACCTCATCAATGACAAATTCTTCATTCATTAATTCGTTGTATTCGCGGTTGAGACTTTCTAGATCTTCAATTTGAAGTTGATTGTCTTTTTTGATTGGGTTATTTTGCTTATCCTTTTGTGCATGCTTTACCAGGAGCTCATCTATAAAGTCATTGATTTGATTCCACTCTTCTTCTAGTAGTCTTACAAATCTCGTTCTTAACCTCGAAGATTTACCTGATAACTCTTCATCTACTAAGAATGTTGCTAATCCTTTTAAATCATTGTTCTTCAATTTCATTCGCTTTATCCTCCTCAACAATTCGAACTATACCACCTGAATCAACACTTTTTGCCTTTAGCTTAAAGTCTTCTCTATGAAGCAAAATGATATCTCTAACGTACTTCCTATGGACTATTTCTTTAAATGGAATATTTAATGCTTCGATTTCATCATAATCAAATTCTTCATTCTCGATATTCATATTTAGCACTTCTATCGATCCGCATTCACATTGCGGCAATCTCAAGTTGCTGTATTCATTTTTTTCATTATCAAAAAGCACCGTTAAACCATAATTAAGTTTGATAGTGTTTTTAGTTCCGCAATGTGAGCAAATTTGATAAAGGGTGTCTTGGCTAAATCGCTCAATCATTCCGCCCCTCCTCACGCTGTGTAGTGACCTCTCCAAGCTTTTGTTCCAGTAGAAGAACCAGTTCCTTGGATGTATGCATAGAATCCTTGATTTGTAATATTAGAGATTAATGGATCCTCTACTCCTCCGACTCTTGACTCTGTCCAAATGGCAACACTAGAAGGAGTATACGTCTTTTCTGATCTGAAATTCACCCCTACACCTGCAATGGTGAGTGATGTATTATCTGTTTGTCTTGCCCCCATTCCAAAATAGCCTGTTTCCTGCCCTGATGTAACCATCTTCCTGTTATGCCTTATATACTCTTGATTGAACAATAAAGATGTGACAGTGAGGTTTGGAGAGCTATATCTAAGCCCATCCTCATTCATTGCAAGTTGCGCATTATTTCTCTCTAACGAGATATGAGTTGAAAACATTCTTGCTCTACTAAAATGAGGCACTCCCATATGCACATAATCAGATGTAACAGTTACAGCACCATTTCTAATCCTTGCTTCAATTGACCCAGTATAATCAGGAGACATTAAATCTTCATTTAAAAACTCGCCATTCTCAATTGTTGTCCTTTGCGTTCTACCATTTGTTGTCAATGATGTTACGAATTTTGAACCGGAAATATTTACCCCTTCAATTTCAACACCTTTGATTGTGCCGGCTTCAACAGTCCCTAGGTTTGCTGTGATAGCAGATAACTCAGTAACATTTAATTTGTTAACGTCAATTGTATTTGCTCTAATCTTTCCACCATCTATTTCGACTGTGTTTTGCCATGCCCAATCTGAAACAGTTGATTTAGCATCTCGTCCTTCATTTATAGCTTCTTGTACCTCTGGGTTAAACGACGTAAAGGTCACCGCACCTTCTAGGTTTAACTTTTCTGCACTAATGGAGATTGTTTCAGGAGATAGATTGATCGATGCTACAATATCATCTTTCGTAACACGGAGATCTATTTCGTCTGACAACGTTAAGATCGTCGACTCCGCTGTAGTAAGACGAACTGAAATAGGAGTGACAACATTGTCCGTATATTCCTCTCCGCGCTCTTGAACATCTAGCGGATTAGGGCTCCACGTTGTCGCTTTATCTCCCTCTTCAATTTTTACTCTTCTTACTTCAAACCACTTGCCTGCACTATGATCTCTACTTCCAATTAACAAATAACCTTGTGACGTTTTCCAAGGCAGTGTGTGATGGAACACCAGTTTAGTGAATTCCGTTTCAGAAAGGTTCAAACCTGTTTTCCCAGGAATCGATATGTTTGAACCGTCCAATCTCATAAAGTAGATATAATCTAAAGCGGTAATATTTCCTCTAATTTCAAATGATACCGTATATCTCACTCCGCTTTTCAATTCGCTGTTTCTATAACTCGGACTTGATGTCACCCCGAAAAAACTACCTTGTCCATTAGACAAAGCTTTTAAGATATTTTCATCATTTTCAACCGAATAAGTTACGTTCGCATTAGACCCCGTGGAGAATACTCCACTACCTAAAAATGATCCTCTAAAGACATTTGTTCCACCAATTGCTAAGTTATCAAATTCTTCTCTTGTCACTCTCAAAGCTATGCTATCCACAGTCTGAAGTAATTCAGATTCAGCTGTCTCTAGTCGAGACATTATTCCTTCTTGATCTGCATCATATTCAATCCTGGTTATTCTTTGAGCAATTTCTTCGGCATTTTGTATAATCTCACTCTCGGCTTCCGTCATTCTTGCCTTTAAACCATTTGTTGAATCATTGATATCTTGGTTATAGGTTAACAGAGTTACTCTTTGGGTTATATCGTAAGCGTTCTGCGAGATCTCACTCTCAGCTTCTTCTAGCCTAGACTTCAATCCATTAGAACCATTGATTTCTTGTTCGTAGATAGATAATGAGACTTTCTGTAAAATCTCATAGGCGTTCTGAGAAATATCACTTTCCGCTGCTTCTAACCTCGATTTCAAAGAGGAGTTTTCATCATTAATACTTTCTATCTCTTCTTCAAATATAGTTAATGAAACCTTCTGTGAGATTTCATAGGCATTTTGGGAGATATCAGTTTCAGCTTGTTCCATTCGTCTTGCCAAGGTTTCTGTAGCATCATTGACACTCTGCATGTCTTGTTCGTAGAGTGTCAAAGCAACCCTTTGACTTATATCGTACTCCGTTTGTCCGATTCGGCTTTCGGCATCTTCGAACCTTAAAACCACATTGTTCTGATCAATAGCATATGTTGTCGTGCTCACTCTAGAATTTACAGCCTGATCAACTTCTGTTTTTGTGTAAGTAGAAACTTTATCTGCTTTGTCAGTCAGCATAGAATCTGTTTCTACTTTCGTATAAGTGTCGTCTAAATTAGCCTTTAAATGAAGTTGACCGTTAACCCATTCAACGTTAGCTTTTTCAGATATGTTACTTTGAAGTTCTTGAACCATTGAATCATATTCGGATTTTGCCACCGCATCAATTTCAGCTGCATTTGTCGGGGCTAGATTTTTCCACTTGCTACCATTCCAGCGGTACAAGATCTCTAAAGATGAACTGGTATCAATCCATAAATCATTTAACTCAGGAAAAGAAGGTGGAGTGTCTTGTTTATAAACTCTTTTTTCTGCATATTCCTTGGCATTTTGCTCGGCCTGATCTGCCGCTGTTTCGGCATGTTCCTTAGCATTTTGTTCTGCTTGGTTAGCTACCGTCTCAGCGTGCCCCTTTGCATTATTTTCAGCTGTTTGAGCGACTCCATCAGCATAATAAGTTCCATCGTTAAAAACACCTGTATCTTTCTCATCAATGGTTTGTTTAGTATAGGTAACTTCTAAAACGTCCATCATGCTGATCTTTTGTCTGATTTCGGATTGCAAAGACTTCCATACAGCTGTAACCTCATCTTCTGTATATTCAATGAAGTCTCCCAGCTCTACGATCTTTCTACCTATATTCACAATATCTCTTTCCTGAGTATGCACTCTCGCTTCTAAATACAAAGGTGGATTGAATTTGGTATCTTTTATTTTAATCGTATCGCCAAAACGGATTTTTTTGTTTTCCATTCCCGGAACATTCTCTAGATCGGCAATGTCAGCTGTATACTCGACTACTTCATTCACTCGCTTCTCCAACTCATTTTCTGTTAGAGTAGTTAGCCTTTCTAGTGACATGTCTTCATCAGAAGTTTGAGGTTCGTAGGTCTCGATAAAATGTTGGCCATTTTTCCCCCATCTTGCTAACGCCTCTAAATCCTCTACCAGAACCTCTAATCTAGTTCCGTCTTCACGCACAGGACCAAGTCCAACTAGAGCTGTAAAGATGTTACCTGTCTTTTCAATACGTTCAATGCCAACCAAATCACGACCAAATTCAACCTCTCTACCTCTCCATTGACCTACACGCGGAAGTAAATCAACATACCTCCCCCTAATACGATTACCGTCCACCTCTACTCTAAAATGTAATTCCAGATTAAACTCTTGAGCTATTCTACGTAAAAAGGCAAAAGGGTTTGTATGCTCCTCAATATGAAATGTTCGAATACCTGCAGCTGTAATTGTTCCAGCTTGCCATTCTGTTCCTCCTAACGTGTGACTAACCACTGTAGAAGTTGTTTGTTCAGAGAAGGTTTGAGGTTCAATAATTTTAGCTTTTTTAAGTAATAGGTAACTTGCTGATGAAAATACCTCTGTTCGCATTCCACTCTCATTTCGATATTTACCTGAATCAAGAATGACAAATTCACTAAACCCGTTGTCTTCATTAGGAATAATCACACGATTATGCTTACCTAAGTATTGAGAAAAGGGCTGATCCGCCAAAGTTGTAAAGTCAAACGTTTCAAGGTTATCTTTCAACGACTTCCGATGAACATTATCAATGATTTGCTTTTCTGTAATGTCCCCTAATATTCGATCTGTTTGCCCATCTGTAATATGAATGATCGCAGAAGTTCTACTTGTGCTATTACTCGTCAAAACGTTACCTATATACATAGAAGCTACCTGTGTTTGTTTACTCAAAGATTATCACCTCTTTCTCTTAGCAAAATAAAAAGAGCCCTGACTGGACTCTAAAAATACTTTCTATATACCTCTCTTCTGTGTTCTCCGCTTAGGTGTGCATAGATCATTGTCGTTTCGGTCTTACTGTGTCCTAGGAATTGTTGGATAACTTCTATAGGTGCACCGCGGTTAACTAAGTGCGTGGCGTAAGTGTGTCTTAATTTGTGTGGGTACACGTTCTCGTCCACTCCGGCACGTTTAGCAATTCTTTTTACAACGTAGCGTATTTGAGCAATGCTCATTCTTCTTTTTGGATTACTCTCAGTGATAATAAAAGCCGGATCCTCATCTTGTCTTGTTTTCAAATACCGCTTAATCCATATTTCAGCACGCTTTGAAAAATAAACTTCCCTTTCCTTATCTCCCTTACCTCTCACAATAACGGAGCGATCAGAGAAGTTAAAATCATCCCGATTCAGTCTATAAACCTCGCCGATCCTCACTCCCGCTGAATACATAAACTCAATAAGGGTTGATTCAAGAGGAGATTGGGAGCCTATTCTTAACAACTCAATTGTTTCTTCTTTTAAGAACTTAGGAACCCTCTGCCCTTGTTTCGGGAACTTCAACCTTGCTGCAGGATTGTTATCGATAATTCCTTCTTCGTGAGCGTATCTAAAGAAAGAGCGAAGAGATTTAATTCGATGTTCCAAACTACTTGGCTTTAATTTTTCAGAATGTGCCGCGATATATTGTTTTAAGTGGAAAACTGTAATTTCTTCAATGTTCATATCTTCTAATGCTTCGACTAATAATCTAAACTGAATAGCATAGGCTTGTAACGTGTGCTTCGAGTACCCTTGTGTACGCTTGTCCATTTCATAAACCGACCAGAGATTTGATAGTTTCATAATAAGCCCTCCCTTTTTGACTCGTTTAACGTGACTTAATAGTAACATGTCACTTTTTACGAGTCAATAAATTATTGACACTTTTTACGAGACATTTATAATTAAGGGAGGAGGTGTTATTATGATTAAATCAAATTTAAAGGCCTTGCTTGATGAAAGAGAGTTGTCATTGCGCCAAGTTTCCAGAGATATCAATCACAGACTAGAATCGATTAGGCAACTATATAACGATGAATTAGAAAGGTATCCTAGGGAGTTACTAGACAAGCTCTGTACTTATCTTGATGTTAGCCCTGGTGACTTACTCAAACATGAAAAAGAGCCTACAGAATAATTCTGTGGCTCTTTAGTCGTTAAACTAGTTCAAGTTTACGTTCAATTCTTTTTGACTTCCTATCAAATTCACGGCGATTATTATCTGCAAGTAAATTTTTCTTTAAATGCGCTGCATACTCTTCGGGGGTCAATTTTCCATTTAAATAGGCTTTTCTGGCTTCATCCAGTGTTCTGTATTTCGCCATCGATATCTCCCCTCTCTTTTTGGTTAGTTACATTATACTTCATTACGCTCAATGTAATACCTACCAGATTTGAAAACATTTTGACATATGCAATGTCGTCTTTTGTAAAACAATCTTTAACAGACCCATCAATACTTAGTACAGCAACAACCTTCTCATTAACAACAACAGGATAGCAGAGTAAGGAAAAGTACTCCTTTGTCGCTTTGGGATGCGGCTTAAAATCCTTACTTTTTGTTAGGTCTTTTTCATATTGATATTCTCCGCTGGTGAATGCTTTTCCTGCAATACTTTCCTTGCTATCTAACCTTAATTTTTCTTTACCCTTAATACTGTATCCGCAACCTTCAAATATTTTAAGCTTTGAAGGATCTTCTTCATCTAAAACAAAAACTGCACAACGATGATTTATACTTTTGGTGCTTTTTAACGAAAGAGGAACCTGGGTTGTTGTAAAATTAAGCACCTTTTTACCATGTTCATGAACTAAATCAGTCTTTTGATCATCTAAAGAAACTAGGTCTTTAATCTCGTCATTAACTTGATCAATCAAAGTAAGAATTATCGATTTCTGTTTAGAATCATCGCTAGTTCTTTGCAGATTTTCTTTGTATTTCTTAATTAGATCTTTACCTGGTGTTTTTGCGATTTTATATATTTTAACGCCCCAATACACAATAAATATAAAAATCGCTATCCACAAAAAGGCGTTGAGCAAAATAAGAACTGTATCAGGATTAAGATTACTTACTTGATTTGAAAATGATTCATCTAACTTCTTGTAGGTTTTGGAATCTGAAAGCCATTCAAATAAGCTCAAAATAAAAACCACCTTCGCCCAATTTATACTAAACTAGCATAGCAAAATATCAAAATTCTGGAAAGGTGATTAGAACTAGTATTTTATTCTTTTGAACAGCTTATAGCTACTGTTTGATTTTCTTTATTAAAGACTACAGAAATGAAACAACCGGCAATTGTATCCTCATAAGTAACAACAGTATCCCCATTCTCCAAAGTAAACCTACTCACTTCGTTTACGGCACTTCTTAGCATTTTAGATCATCACCTCTTACTAAACATAAAGAAGCACCTTTTTAAGATGCTTCTTCTTCAACTAACGCTTCTTCGTCAGTTGGGTTTTTCCATCAACTCATTAATCATTTGTTCCTGCTCTACATTCTGATTAACCAGCTCAATAATTGTTTTGCTCTGTTGCATAATAAGTTCATCTTGTTGCTGGATAACCTCAATTAAATTCTGCCATTTCGTCAAATCCTTCACCTTCGTCAACGTTTTCTAGTTCTTTAATTTCTACATCTACAAAGATCCGTACCTCTTCCTCTACAGGAGACACTTGTGCCGCATAGTGTGTAGATTGGTCAAAATCAGGGATTTTTGCATATTCTACAGGTTTATATCCTTCAAGTTGTCTTGAGCTTAGCAATAAATTCTCGTCCACCAACATTCCGTATTTTTGCATTCGTACTCACCACCTTTCTTGCCAAATTCATAGAAACGATAGGTTTCACATTCTTATGATAAAAATGATAACTATTACTTCGTTTAATCCATCCCCAATAACTGATGATAGCGGATGCGTCTTTCTCGTTTAAAAATCCTTTGCGTTTAACCTTTCTGACTCTTCTCCTTATTCGTAAAGCGTTTCTTTTGCGTAACGTGACTTTGTTTCGAGATAACCTTACACCCAGAAAGTCTATATCTCGTTTGCTTGTTCGAAAAACTTGCCAGTTGTCCTTCAATGTTAAATCAATATCATTAAGATAAGATTCGATTTCTTTTCTTGCTCTGTGCAATTTTCGCTTATTGGAGCCTAACAACACCAAGTCATCCACATATCGAACGTAATACTTTACGCCAAGTTTCTCTTTTATCATGTGATCTAATCCCTCTAAAAAGAAGTTCGCAAACCACTGACTAGTGTAGAACCCTATTGGTTGCCCCTTATTACCGTCAATAATAATGTCTATTAACCATAAGCAATCATTGTCTTTGATTTTTCTGCGAAACATTCGTTTTAAGATTTCACCGTTTATAGACGGGTAAAATTTCTTTACATCCATTTTCAAACAATATTTTGTGTTCTTAAAATCAGAATCTAACCATCTTTTCACAATCCTTTGTCCTTGGCTAGTACCTCGCTTCGGAACACTACCACAACTATATTCATACATCCCTTTCGAAAGAATGGGTTCTATTTGTAGCATCAATGCCCAATGAATGATTTGGTCAGGGTAAAAGTTAGGCTTATAGATAGTTCTTATCTTGTTACTGGATGTATCTTTTATTGTTTTTATTTGTGGTTTAGATGGTGTGTATGTTTTATTAACAAGCATCTTTTGTATTTGATAAGCGTAATAATCCATATTATTTAAAATGGTACTGACACGCTTTTGATTACGTTTGCCAAGAGAAGCTTTCATAATAGCGTGTTTTATGTTGTTAATATCGTATATCTTTTCATAAATGTATCCCTGTCTTTTCAACGATGTATTTCCTTTCTTATTAGCCTCAAGGTCTTTCGACTTGCTACTAAACCCTGCTCTTTACGGCGAATTTTTACCAAGGGGTAAGGATTATAGAGTGCAATAATTCCACAATTTTTTTATTCTAATAAGAGTCTGCCCGACGTGATTCCAATTCGAATCCCCAGAAGAATTGTTCAAGTTCCAATACGAAAGACCTGCATTCGAACCATTATTCAGGTTCCTGCCGACGAGGGCAAGCGCGCACCCTATAACCCTAATCTATCTTAAATGATTTTTAAAAAGCATTTACTTTCCTGGGAGAGGTTTCTCCCAGGCCCTCTCTAAGAGCGCTTTTTAAGAAGCCGCCCGACGAGAGACCAAGCCGAAGCCCCAGAAGAAAAGTACAAGTCCCAATACGAAAGACCAGCAATCGAACCATTATACAGGTACCCGCCGACGAGGGCAATTCTTTGCCCTGTCGCTTGCCAATAATGGTCGGAGTAATAAGTTGTAGAACTTCCTCCTAATATTGTCGGGAAATTCGCAAATGGGTGTTTATTGTCAAGACCCATTCCTATAACCCAACCGTTTGAAGTGGCGTTTACGTAATTTAGCTTTTCATACGGGTGGGCAAATACATTACTAGCATAGTTGTTTGCATCTTTAGACACCCAAGCTTGATGGTCATTGATATTAACCCCATCTACAAATTGCCATAAATCCCCCCACGGCGACTCGATACCACGATACATACACGGATACCTTCCGCTTGTATTATCACCGATACTACCACTTGATGCTGCAATATCCGCACTAAACCCATTTCTCCATCCACTAGACCAAATAACATTCCCTTCCGTTACATCTATTGGATCACCATCAAAAACAATTTCTTGATTGCTTTCATCGACAACGTTTATATCTGTTACTGTGCGTCCGTGGACGACGCTAGTGTTTCCTCTTGAACTTCCAATGCTTATGGATTGTCCTACAACAAACTGACCGGCAGTAGCATTTGACACAACTGCCCGATTAACCCCTTGCTCTGTTAAGGTAATAGTATGACTGTCACTATATGCACCTGACACTAACCCTTGCATAACAGACTGAGAATTCAACGTCGCAAATTCAATGTGGATCAGAGTTTCTAATACGTCTTGTGCGTGAATATCCAATTGTTGATAACCTGTTAATCCAGCGTTTGCATCATTGTTGTTTCTAGCGTCATTTCTGAACTGCACTATATTTCTAAACACCGTAGGAATTGTACCGAATTTAGATTCTAGTTTCCCGTCGGCACTCAAGCTTCCCTTGTATTTCCCGTGGTCGTAATATTCTAGTTCTTCATTTTTCTCAAAATCCCAAAATAACCAAGGTAAATAAAAGCCTGGATATCTTGTTTTTGAAACTCTCTTGATTAAATGATTCTTCCCGCCTGTTTTTTGGATGTAAAATTTCGGAATGCGTGTAAATCTGTTTCCGTATTCATCTTCCGCTTCGTGCATTTCTCCGAATATCGGCATACGATCAAAGTCATTACGCACTAATTCTCCATCTACACCAACATTTGCAACAAGACCTTCTGCTGCATCAGTCCGTGTCATTTGCGGACTAGATTCTTTATTCCAATAAATGCCGAAAATTAATTTATCAGAGTTCATGACATTTATAATCTCTTTTTGGTTGGATAAGATTTCTTCAATTTTGTTCACTTCTACATTTTGTGTTTCGGGATAAAACTCAAGATTACTCCCCAATAGTTGAACAGCAACTTTTGGCATAGGCTTATTAGTTTCTGGGTCAATCACCTTTGCATCGATTGAATATGTTAATCTTTCATCTGCCATTATTTATTCCTCCTTAACTATTTTTCGTTCAATCCATTTCCATTATTTTAATTATTTGATGTGTAGCCGCGATACCAAATACCCTTAAATTACTGCTTATTTCAAAAACAACGGTTTCCCCAGCAAGTATAGGGAAACCGTTGTTGACTGTTACTGTATTTTGTGGACCTATATAAACAATTCCATCAACTACTCTCACTAACATTTTTCTCTTATCACTCAAAGAGCCTGTAATCTCAATTGGAGATGTATTTACTGACAGTGTTCTTACATTGAAAGTGTTAGCTCCAATTGACTGTGATTTTTGAGCTCCTTCATTCGTTCCTCTTGCCGGAACATAGATACCTGAATTAGTTAGTAAATAATTTGAAATAGGCAATGGGTTTCTTTCCCCGGTCACAACAAAGCTTCCACTAGCATCTTCATGCTGCGGTAAGAACCCTGGAATCTCTCCGGGGATAGGATTCGACTCGCGTAATAATCTCGTCATCTAAACCTCTCCCTATATTTAACCGATGTTTTAAAACTATCTTCTGGATGGATCACAAGTTGATTAAACCCTGCTCTAAGCTTGAAATAATTACCGCCAAAATCCTTTAGGTCTTTCCTATCTTCTCCGTTAATTAGGAGCTCCGCTTCTTTATGATCAAACGTTATAATATCTCCGGTGTAGGCTATATAAGGAGTTTGATCTGTAGTCACTTGACTCAACTCAAAAACTCGAATGTTATTTATCCTAGCTAGATAAGGAGAAGGATGACTCCCATGTCTACTAATGTACAGCTGCACATATTTCAAACGACCTAGATATTCCTCATTAAAGTCATGATATGAATTTAATAACGTATCCTGGTGCTTACCATTGACTACTTGAGCAATATAGAATTCATATACTTTCCCGACTCGCTTAACTCTCATATTAAACAAAGAAGATTTACCAAAGTCATCGTGCCGATAATTCCCACTATAGATGGGATAACGAACCCCGAAACCGTCATACTCACCAACACGTCCCAAGCCGATTCGCCTATGTTGATTAGAATTGCTGTCAAGAATACCAATCTTACTAAGTAATTTCATAGATTCATCAAACATATAAATCTCAATTCTTAGTGTTTCTGCTCTAAGATCTGTTCGGGTATCAATATTAGCTACTAGTTCAAAATCTTGTGCCGGACTGACTTCTTTTATAACCGCAGGTCCAGTGTAAGTAATTCCTGATCCATAATTAGAAGCAATGATCCCACTTCCATCAAAGGTCATTTGTCCGGCCACTATTCCAAACTGGTCAACTTGCACCGGAGAAGTATTCCAAGATCCTAAGGTGTCCCCTGATTCCTCGAGTATACTTTTTTTGGTATCAACCACTTCTTCATCCACTTCCGATGGGCGACCAATCATTTGGTATTCATTTGCTTGATTTTGAACCATCGCAAAAGTGACAGGCTTCAACACCTCTAATTCAAAAATTGGATCTGCATCAGCTGTACCAAAATTACTCAATGTTGCTGCATCTTCAGGAAACTCTGCTTGATATTCTGGACCATAACTAAAGGGATCCAAACATAGGAATTGAATGGTACCTTGGCGTTGTTTAACAAATTTATCAAAATCCTCAATCGTATTTTGGACCAATGCATAATAAGTTCTTCCAGGCTCATCATCAAATTCAAGAGGAACTGGCTCATTTGTAAACAACCAACTAGCTATTTCATCTTTATACTGCAATGCATATTCATCATTAGGCTCTACAAACCCTACTGGTTGATTGATAACCATTACATCTGTTTGAGAAGACTGCAAATGAGCTCCTGGCATTCCTGGTACTGTAACTATATTACGCCTAACAGGAGCGAAAGGAGGTTTACTCCGCCCTTGCAGTAGATATAACCATGGTTTCTTAATGTTGTTAAACGTTAAAGACTTAAGCAAACCTCTCCCTCACTCTCTTTTTCCTATCCTGTATATTAGTAACATGCTCTTCTACTACTTGACCTACAACTCGACCATCCATCGTGTTAGTAATGTTTAATTGAAGAACAATGGGTTCCATATCATTAGAATTCGCCTGTTGATCATTGAGGCTCTTTATGACACGATCTGCTTCACCCGGACTTCTCGCCCCAGTTGCATAGGCTGGCATATGGTTTAAAGCACTAATAATCTTCTTACTTTCATCATGAGTGAAAACTTCATATCCACGAGGGCGATCATACATACCTAAATTAAGCAATTCCCAACGGTTACCCATTCGACCTAATTCAAATCCCTCTTCACCAGCTATAAATGGTCCTCCGGGGTGTCCTCCGATCGGAGTCCCTACAGCGTAGGCACGCGGTTGTAAGTTATACTTCTGTATAATACTTTCAGTAACACTAACCCTCTTATATACAGGCCGACTGATACGTTCCTCTAATTTCGCAAGTGTCCCATCATCAGTAACATTTACCTTCTTAAGATAATCATTCAGACTTAAAGACTCATCTAATTTCTTAGCTTCCATATAAGATTTGAAAATCTCTGCCGTCGTCAATTTTTGAGATCCGGTAACATTATCGATTGCGCCTTTTGCATTTTTCAACTCTGCTAAAACTTTTTCGCGTTCGTTTATTTCATTTTGAACTTCTTGATTAAGTCCAGCTTGTTCATTTTGAGACTCTCGAAGCTTACCAATGGCTTTCTCTTCTTTCTTGATAGCCTCGTCAAGTTTCTTAATTCCTTCATCTTTTTCGCCGTTTATTCCAACTTGCGCAAGCTCAACCTCGACCAACTTCCCTTTGATTTCTTCTATTTTATCAAGTTCGGCTTCAGTTGCATCTAATTGGTCTCTCTTGGCAATTAACCTGTTCCATTCTTCGACTAGTTGATCTTTTAATAGCTGTAAATCCCTTTCTTGTAGAGCTAAATTATTCTCATAAAACAGACGATTATGTTCGTTGTTTTCTTTTTCGGCTTTCGCAATTTCCGCTTTTGTGTTTTTTATTTCACGCGTTTTCAACTCGATATTGCCTTCGAGCTCCTCGACTTTTTCACGGTGACCATTTATTTCTGCCGCTAACCTTTCCTGTTCGCGTAAATTCTCTAGATGGTTTGCTTCAGCTAATGCTAATTGAGATCTTAACTCCAGTCGGATCCGCTCGCGTTGCTCGTTGTTATAATCCTTTAAAGCTCCTGTACTGTCTAAGAGTACGTTTCCTTGCTCCGTGATTTTTACGGTTGAATCAGGCAACTCTTCTACTAACCTATTATTTAATCCTAACAGCTCTTCCAATTCCTCGTTAGTTGCACCGCTCTTTTTCGCAAGTTCTGCCTGCCGATCTCTTAGAATCGCGATCTTTGTTGGATCCGTTTCTCTTTTTATTCGACTTTGCAGGTCAACGAACTCTTCTAGCTCCGAATTGGATAGTTTTAGCTTTCCTTTAAGCTCTTCGTACCGATCAATATTAGATCTTAGTGCGGCTTCTTCTTCCATTAGTGAATTTGCTAAATTAAGATTAACCTCTTCAGCTTTTTGCGAGTGTTTATAGAGTTGATAAATACCGTAGCCGAGACCGCCAACAGCCGCAATCCCTAAGGTTACTGGATTGATCAGTCCCATTGTTGCCGCTGTTAAGCCTCCAGCACCAGCAATTGCGCCTGATAACATACCTACAACTCTTACTGCTCCACCGACTGTAGTAGTGATATTTCCTAAAACAAGTGCGGCGGGTCCAACAGCCGCAACTAACAATCCCCATTTAATAATTTGTTTTTGAGTCTCATCATCTAATTCGCCAAATTTACGAATTAGTTCAGTTCCTTTTTGAATAAATTCAGTTACTGCCGGAATCATATGCTCTGAAAATGCAATGCCAGCTCCCTCTAAGGCAGACCTAAATTCTGTTATTGCTCCCTTAGCGTTAGCTGACATAGTATCAGCCATTTTCTTAGCGGCGCCTTCTGACTCGATTAACATCTCAGTATTGCCACCAATGGTTTTCGATCCTGCCTCAAGCATAACCGCCCAATTCTTATAAGCTTCAGCTCCAAAAATTGTAGTAAGCGCAGCCGCTTTTTGCTCATTGTTTAAATGACTTGTCTTCTTTTCTAACTCTTCAATGATGTTTGGCAAAGGTTTGATCTCGCCATTTGCTTCAAAAAAGCTTAATTTTAGATCCTTCATTACGGCACTAGCTTCTTTTGAAGGTTTGGCCAATCTCTGTAAAGAAGTAGCAAAGGCGGCACCTGCTTTTTCGCCTTGAAGACCAGCGTCACTCATGGACATAACTGCCGCTGCCGATTCTTCGAGTGTCCATCCTAACGTGTTTGCGACAGGGGCAATATATGTCATTGCGTGTCCCATCTGTTCAACGCTGGTATTTGCATTAGAAGCCGCTGCTGCTAGAACATCTGAAACATGTCCCGCATTTTGCGCTTGAATACCAAAGGAACTCATAATATTTGAAGTAATATCAGCAGCACGGCCAAGGTCCATTGCTCCTGCAGCGGCCAAACTTAAAAGCCCTGGCATGCCAGCCATAATTTCACTTGTTTCCCAACCAGCCATACCTAAAAAACCCATTGCATCCGCTGCTTGAGAAGCACTGAAACGAGTCGTTGATCCTAATTCTTTTGCTTGGTCAGAAAGACTCTTCATTTCAGACTCAGATGCTTGAGTAAGAGCCTGAACCTTGCTCATCCCTTCTTCAAAGTCCATTCCCACTTTTAATGCAGCGGCAGCTGCTCCTAAAATAGGAGTTGTCACACGCATCGTGTATGACCGGCCAAAACTAGAAATACTCTGACCGATCGTTTGCATGTTTCGTCCAGCTTCTTCTGCACTTTTACTCAAGCGCCTCCAAGGGTCTTCTTGCGCTTTAATGGCTGCAGTAACACCCTTAAGTTGATTCTCTGTTCTATTCATAGCAGCAACAGCATGATTATATTGATTAGCAAGATTTCGTGTTTGCTGGGCGTTTTCACCTTTAACCCGTCTTGATTCTTCATACCGTCTACGCAACTCTTGTACTTGTCTACGTTGAACATCTAATCGCCTTGTTAATATATCAGATTGCTCACGCATCCCACGTAATGATTGTGTATATTCCCGTCCACCAGAACGAGCGGCATTCATTTCCGATCTCAATCCTTTAAGGTCATCTTTAAACCCTTTTAAACCTCTCGCCGAACCTTCATCTTCCCACGAAAGACGTGTACGTAAAGTACCGACATCTTTTGAGCTCATCACCTCACCTCCTTACCAAACATCACTGAGATAAACCTCTTTTTCTTGCGGAATTTGCTCTTCTGCAAATAGAGAATCAAAAAAGTGGACGTCCATCTCATCGATCTGAGACATCGTCCACCCTACCTGTCCGTTTTCCGGGAACATCATTTTTTTATATAAAGAAATAAGGGAAGCGAAGGCTTCTTTCGCCGTCACTCCCCTTGGTTGTTTCCCTCGCTATCCTCTGGTTTTCTTTCGTCTGTAGGCTTTATGCCCCAAATAGCTTCTATCAATTTACTATCCATGTACTCCTTACTTGCACCTTCATAAACTTGTTCCAATGTGAATTGGTTTTTGAAGACTATATCCACAAGAATTGATGTGAATTCATCATCTTCATCTAGCTGTTCCTGTGCCGTTAGCTTTTTATCTCCTCGTTCTTCGGCTTTTACCTCAAGCTCTAGAAACCTTCTTTTAGCTGCAATAGGTACAAAAGGAACTGTAAATAATTTTTTCTCACCTTCAATATAGAGTTCGATTTTCATAGATTACACCTCTGGAACCCAGTTTTTATCAACCACTTCATTAAACCAATTTTTAAAAACATCTGAGTCAATCGATTCGTCTTGATCCCAAGCTTTTAGCTTTTCTTCGCCATCGTGAATACGCGGGATTGCTTCTCCTGAATGACTAGGTGTTTGATACGTTGGTGTATCCTGTTTTGTTTCTTTGTTTTCTTCTGCAGGAGCAAACTTGACTCGGTAAAGCCAAAAGAATTCTGATCCTCCCCGAGCAGATTCCGCTTGTCCACCAATTGCAATATACGGGGCTGCATCATTTGCATTATCAGACATTAATCCATTTTCATGAATGGTTTTTCCTAAAATATCAGCTTCCACTTCTTTTTCTAAATATGCAGTATTTAATGTGACTGCCATTGGACCTTTCTGAACATCAGAGAAAAGCACCTGGTCTTCTGCACGTAAATTCCCACGGTTTATAGACGGTTGAATATTAAAAGCAATCGCAGGACCCAGCTGTTTAACTGGACCGTACTCCGTCTTATCCTTGTCTTCACTTAAAATTTTTGCATAATGTAAATTCTTAAGCCCTTTTAAAGCCATTTTTATTCCTCCTCAATTTTAGTTATATAACTAAATCTCAATATTTTTCTGAATTTCTTCATGTCCTCGTCATATGTTTCAGACTCAAACATTCGGCCAAAACCTGCCTCTTTCATCAGACGTTTAACTTCTTTTACAAGTTCTAAGTAATTAGAGGAAGAAAATACATCGACCTGATAAAAATGTTTTGATGACATCTCCTTATCATCTGCAGTAAGCCAAGCAGCTTGGTTGTATTCCACAAATACGATGTAAGCATCAGCTGTATTGTTGTAATTAGCAAAGGAAACAGGGACACCAGTAGGTTGAAGTGTACTGATGATTAGAGCGTTCATACTCATAATCCAAGCCCCTTTCGTAGTTCATCTGCTTGAGCTTCTAAAATATCGTTAATGCTGTTTTGATAAACAATTGAAACGAGTGGACGTGGACCAATGAAACGACCAGCACGCACGTTGAAGTAACCAAATTCATGCATGTATAAGTAAAATCCAGGAGCTTGAACACCGCCTTGTGTACCAACAAACAATTCGTCATTCTTAGGGTTGGTTCTTACAATCGATTCCTGTGCTGTACCAGATCTTCTAGAAAGTCCGTGTGAATAAACTTCGGCTTCTATCCTTTCTTTCAAAAGGTCTCCGCCTCTTATAAGCGCACGGTTCTTAATTCGTTGTGATGCACGCTCTAGGTTCTCAACTTCAGCAATTAACTCTTCTAAACCCTGAAAATCAATTTCCATGATCATCACTTCTTCTTTTACAAACGACTTCTATAAATTCTCCCTTTTCGTAAGTCCGCTCTACATCATGACTTAATTCGTTATAAATCAACTGTTCTTCACCGTTATAATCTATCGAACGAACCTCGAACATTAGAGATAATTCAACACCTGCTTGTTTTGCCATATAATATTCCTGTGATCGAACACTTTTTTTATTAGCAAACACTTGCTTCGGTTCACTTTCCACAATTGACGGAAAACCTTCATTATCTTGCCCTTCAACCAAACTGATTAAATAAACAACGTCACTCCAAGGAGTTGCCATTATAATCACCCGCAAGACTTAAATGTTGTTTTAACATTTCATAAGATTGCATAAAACGTTCAGCATCTGGATTGTTCATACCAAAGTTGGCTTTACAATAAGTTGTGATAGCTCTGTTAATAAGAGGATCATCAGAATTTGCTTTAACAGATGAAACGCCCGCTTGGATTAAATCCGTACGGGCGCCCGCAATCAAATCTACTACCTCTGAATCATATGCCTTATTCGTTATTCGTAATGCTAGCTTCACAGATTCAAGCACTACTACTCACCGCTTTCAGTTTCAGCAATCTTAAGTTCGAAAAATTCAATAACACTTTTACGTTTTTTTCCCGTTTTTTCTGCCTCTAATAATTCCCGAAATCCATCAATATCTAATTCCGTTGTAGCTTGTTTTACCTCATCAACTGTTCCATTTAAAAGTGATAGATGGTCATCTTCATTCTCGAAAACAGAAGGATCAATTTCTGAACTTAAAAAGCCCCTCTGTTGCAGCATGACAATTCGATCTGGATCGTCACACTGATAAAAGGAGCCAACTGCATAATGTTCTTTTGTTAATTTATCACGAAATGCCTTAGTTACAGGGTATTTGATTAATTTATTCATCTACGGTCCTCCTTAAACTTCCTCTGCTTTTTTCACGCGAAGAAAGCCATTCTTGGATATAACGTTACCACCAGCAAAAACAACACCTTTATGTGCTATCATACCCTGTCTAAATTTGAAGTCTGTCGAACGTTTCACTTCCATATCAGAGAAGATTGTTAGCTGATAGTTTGATAATGGTCCATATGCCATGCTGTAATCTCCGCCGACAGTTTTAGAGTCCGAAACAGCTTTACAAGCGCTGTTGATAATAAATGGTACACCATCAATTGTTCCAGTATTACCATTTGATTTCACATTGTAAATTCGTTTGCCATCCGCACTTCTTAATTTAGCGAAGGTCTTAAGATCTTTCTTATTTAGAATTAAAACAGCTGTATCCTCTACATCCTCATCTCCACCAAAGCTATAAATGATGTCATCAAGAGTCCCTTCATTGATAGAGGAAATTTCCAAATCGGTTTCTGAATCAATTGCAGTAGCAGCAGAAGAGAAGATACCAGTTAAACGGTTGGTAGATCCATTCCCAATTAAGATCTCACGAGTCATCTTTTTTCTAGATGCGATTGTGATTCCCTTCATAACTTCTCCATCATAATCGGCCGCAGGTAGCTTTTGTAGTTCTTCTGTATCTTCAGCATAAGATGTGATTTTTGCCTTAGTGATATCTGCATACCCAAATTGAGTTTCTGCTTCAGCGTAATTGCCTCCTTCTTCGGTATAATCTCCTTCTCCGTACCCCTTTACGTAAGGTTGAGAGTAACTCTCTCCACCCTTTAAAGTCTTATGGGATACTCGATCTAACAAAGAAGAAACTTCGTTAAAATTAGGTCGGATATCCGAAGCCTGATGATTTGGCAGTAACACATCACCAGATCCAACTGTTACAGCACGATTCTCCTTTAACTCTTGCCCACGCTTTTCTGACTCTACTAATTCATTGCTTTCTCTTACTTCTGGTTCGCTGTTAAAAGTCTCGACAGTACGAGTTTCAGTTTCGTTCCCCTCATTGATCGAACGAGCCTCTTCTAAGAGACGGTTACGTTTTTCAATTTTCTCTTGTTCATCTGCTAATTCACGTAATTCTGTTTCAAGTTCACCTAGATCAACCTCTTGATCTCCTTCTAATAAACTACGAATTTCAGCTTTGCGATCGATAATTTCTTGCAACCTGCTTTTCTTACCAAAGTATTGAAGTTTCATCTTTAATGGGAATTTCTTTTGAATAACTGTTTTCATATGTGACCACTCCTATAAATAAGTTTTTAATAATAACTTCTTTCTTAAGTTAAGTTTCTCTACCTCTTTGGCATATTCTTTCATTGGATCATAACCACGGGCACTTACCTCTGAATCTGGGTAAGCGGGAAAGGCAACAGCACTAACCTCAAACAGTCTAGCTTTCGTCACCGTTCTTAACATGAGATCATCATCAGGCTCTTGGATATCTTGATTCTCCATTTTAAACCCGAAGCTCACACCATCCACATCGCCTCGCTTAATGGATTTATAAGTGTCATCGCCTAACGTTGTGTCCGGCAAATCCAACTCGAATCTTAATCCAATTTCATCCTCACTAAGGCGCAATGTGTTGTTTTTTGTTCTTCCCAAAACTTTAGATGTGTCATGAGACCATAAAAAACGCTGATCATCTTTTGACAGAGAATCAGCGAATGCCCCTTTTTTAAATTGTTCTCGAAACTTACGAAAGAAACCTAACACATGTGACTTCTTTTCCCACTTTACAGCATAACCAGTTAATGTTCGGTTGCCTTCCTCATCTTCACGAAGTTCAATTTCGTTTGTTGTCAGTTCACGCTGTTCCATCTTGTTCATCGTCATCATTCTCACCTCCTTTAACTGGTGCCATATCTAATCTCATAACTAGCTCATCTCCACCTTCAACCGGAGGTAAATTAAATGCTCTTGTCCGTACTTCATTTCTAGACATAATTCCTCTATCGACTAACCCTGAAAGTCCTAATTTTGTTTTCATAGATGCATAAATAAGGTTGCTAGCCTCAAAGATGATTTTGTTTCCAAATCCTCTTTCTCTTCTTGAAAAGATTTTCCTAGTGAACTCACCTGAAAGTTGCATAGCTAAAGGTTCAATTTCACTTTCGTAATAAGCATTCCACTCATCTTCAGTAAATTTACTTTGAATGATCTTTTCATTAGTATTAAAAAAGCCATATATTCTTTGTGTAGTCTTATCCATTTGATCTGCGTTAGGAACATAGCTTTCTGGTTTTACCTGTTCTAGATCATAACGAGGATCGGAAGCAGCTGCACCACCACTGACATTATCAATACTCAAATAATTATTAATAAAATTCTTAACTTGCGTATCCATATCGTCTTGTTTTAATACTGACTTAAACTTCAAAATCCATTTAATAATTGAGCTGTTTTTAATCGCTTTAACTAAGCCTTGATCAATTGTGCCAACTACTTCCATGAGGTCAGATAAGACAGGAGCTGGATGATCACCAAAAAAATCATTATCATTAAAATCTTTCCTTAGGTGTATTACGTCTGAATAAGGTACAGTCATATGTTTACCACTTCTAAAGAAGAATTTCAAAAACACATCCCCATTCTTTCCTTGTACGACATTAACTTTTGTACAGGGTATAGGGTAAATTTCATAAGCATTACCTAACTCATCTTTTTTTATATAGGCAAAAGCATTATGGTTGAGCGCTAATTGAACTGTCATTTTTTCTTGAAACATTTGACCAGTCATTAAAGGATTCGGTTCTTCCAGTAAGAAGCGTATATTTGCATCTGGATTCACTTTAAAGTCCCCTGGATTATCCCTGATATGCTTAGCAACTAACTTCCCAATCGCTTGAGCTTTTGGTCTAATACAGGCTCTAACAATATCACTTCTATACAAATTTCCGTCCCAAGAATAAAACCCATCACCAACATCACTAATCATCTCGAATTTTGTTGTATAGGTATTTGAAGGTTGGTTTTTCCCGAATATTTTTTGAAATAGCCCCATTTGTAACACCTCCTCTCGACTTTAAATCATGTTCATGTAATCTGTATTTTTTTCCTGAAGCACAACATAAGAATTGAGCATACAAGCTGTTCCATCAATCCTTTTTCTCTGTATCTTACCTTTTGCCGGTTGGATATTTCCGTTCTTGTCAATATCAACCGCAGTATTAGATAGACACCATTTAGTTATTGGATTGTTTTCATAAATAATTCGATTAGCCTCTAAATCAGCTCCCATTGATTTCATAGGACCAGATAAGGTTTTCTTTCCTTGAATAACTGGAACCATCGCTTCGTTACCAAAATACCCTTTCATTTCTTCCACCCAATATGTTGCCGACCAACTATCATAACCAATCCACGGTAAATACAGATCATATTCATCACGCATTTCTAGAAACCATTCAGTTACAAACTTATAATGAACTTTATTACCTGGTGTGGTCCTCAAAAAACCTTGCTCTTTCCAAATGTCGTAAGGAATTTTATCTTCCGCCACTCGCTTCTCTAATAGATCCTCAGGAAGCCAATACATGTGCTTCACATAAATATTTGGATTATCCGGCAACATAAATAATACATTTGCTGCTGTTAAATCCGTTGTGCTAGATAAATCAGCCCCGCCAATACCGTAATTTGGTTTTAAAAGAGCAATATTAAATATCTCTTTATTATCAAGCTGTTCAAACGTTAACCACGATTCACTTGAAGTCTCGCGAACATTAAAGTCCTTTGTAAGTAAGTTCTTTACCAGCAAAGAATTCTTTTTCGCTTTATTCACTTTGGTTTCAAGATTATCTATTTTCTTAATAGTTCCTAATCCCGGATTGGCCTTAGCCCACATTTTAGGATTTGTCCACTCTGTACGTTTGTCAATTTCATAAATGATAGGTAAAAAACGATCATCCTTATATCCGTTAGGATCATCAAAACCATTAAGGATCATCTCAGCCTCATCATACTTCAAATCATAAAGAGCTTCTCTCACTGTTCCTGCCGTAGTAATCATATTGATTAATGGCTGCTCTCGGGCTGATGTTCCATCCACAATAACATCATATAGTCCAATATCCTTCCAAGCGTGAATCTCGTCTAGAGAGCCTCCATGGACGTTTAAACCATCTAATGTATCGCTATCACTACCTAACGGAGTAAAAATACTGTCATTAAAATCTGCTGTAAGCTCTTTTACCAACGGCTTAATTCTTTTTAGTAGAACAGGTGATTTTTTGACCATTCGCTTCGCTTCAAGCCACACAATTTTAGCTTGTTTTTCTTTTGTTGCAACAGCGTATATTTCAGCCCCACCTTCTCCGTCTGCGACCATTAGGTATAAACAAATTCCAGATGATAGCGTGGACTTACCATTCTTACGACCAACCACTAAAAGGACCTCACGATATTTTCTTGTTTGGTCAATTTTATGAACAAAGCCAAAGACTGCCGCTACATAAGCCTTTTGCCACAGTTCTAGAACAATTGGTTTTCCGGCCCATTTTCCTTTTGAATGTTTGCAATAATTCTCTATAAATTCCATTGCATGATTAGCACGTTTTGCGCTGTATTCATACTCAGAGGATTCATCAAAAATATCAGCAACTAGTTTTTTGTAAACCCGTCGAACCTTCCATCCAACAACCACTTCTCTGTTTTCAATCTGATTGTAATATTTGATTATCGGGTTGAAGTCTAAAGGATAGACCACTCTCTTTTTACTCATCGATCATTCACGAAAGATTCAAATCCATCATCATCCTCATTATTAATATTTCTTGGATCGTCTTTCGGCAATAAATTAAACAACTTATCATAAGCAGTCGCATATCGTTGAATCATCGAATTGTAAGACTTTTGCGCAGGATGTTCTACTACCATCTGTTGCTTACCGTTTTTAAAATTATACACAGGTCCTTGGGTTTTAATTTGATCTTCTAGTAACTGGAGTGTAATTGTCATAAATGCCACCCTCTCAATCAATCTCAACGCAACTTTCTTTTTATCTTCAGATAAATCCTTAAATATTTCATTCAATCTCTCAATTTCTATAGTAATCAATTCATCCTGTTTTGCTTTTCCTAATTGACGACTCATCGATCAACCCCCCTTATGTGAAAATGACCTGTGTATCTTTTGCTTGTATGCGCTCGCTTACTAGAAACAGCCCCACCTCAATCTTTATAGGGGGCTACGAGCTCTTTCTTATTTGTTTTTTCATTTCTTTATCAACTGACCAAACTCATCAAACATCACATCATCACGAGTAGCAAAATGTTTCTTAAAAGTTTTTGTGTTATGACACGACAAACATAACAACTGAAGATTCTCTTCGTTGAATGTAACAAATGGATCATTTACATTCTCTTCTGTTATCTCCTCAATATGGTCAACGATGTCTCCTGGCTTCCCACACTGTTCACATAGTCCATGTTTCTTACCGTAGTAAGACCGTCTTAACTTCCTCCATGTTGAAGTGTGGTAAATTTTATCGCCAATTCTTTTATTTGAGTAATACCCGATTCTTTTTTTAGCCACCATCTTTTAACAACTCATTCTTTAGTATTTGCATTCTCTCTCCAATCTTTAGCTGTAGCCGAAGCTTCTGGATATGATCTTTAGTCTTCCTTAGCTCCTGCTGCCACTTTCGTACCCTGCTATCCGTAACATGTGTAGTATATTTATGACTACAGTGCTCACATTTAAAGTATGACTCCCTTTTACCTTGACCGTACTTTCTTTCTTCAAGGTCTATCTTGGTGCCACGTCTACATTTATCACACCTTACTGTTTGCCCTTGCATATATGATTCATCCTTTCTTTAACCTAAATACAATTTGTTAATTATCATGGAGTGAAAACGACATATATCTATTATTTCTTTTCTTTTAATTTCTTTTGTGTAGTTATTGTAAGTAAAAACTACAGTTCAAGAGTAGTTAATGTAAACAGAAACCAAGTTAATGAAAGCAAAAACTCCATTAATGTAAACAGAAACTAATTAGAAACATTGTGAAATTCTACTTTAAACATTGGATAGTAAGTTAAAGCATTCAAGAGTATTTGAGAGATTTACCTATTAAAATCATTTGTGAAAATTACAGAATCGATGTTTGGTAGTATTAAAGAGGATATACGAGAAAACAGGATTATTCATTGAATTACTAGCTAAAAACAAGGAACTGAAATAGCTTATTTTTTAAAGGTCAGCATTGGTCAATAGGTTTTTGATGTATTTATCCTGTATTTTACTCCTTTGTTACTTTTGTTTTATTGCCCCTCCTTTACCTCTTTTATAGGTCGTTTTGTACTGTCCCATTAATTCTTTATAATCAAGTTCAGGCTTCTTTTTTTTGCGTTTCTTAGGTTTAGAAGTATGATTCGATTTCCGTTTCTTTTCATCCTCAAGATGATCGGATAGCTTCATAGTTTCACCGCCTTATGATTAATAAAAGCCCCTAGTAGGAATCGAACCCACATTAAAGGTATAGAAGACCCTTGTCTTATCCGTTAGACGATAGAGGCATAATAAAAGACGTTCCCCGGAAAAAGGAACGTCTTCAGACAATAAGTGCATGGATCTTAGCTCGAATTCAAGACCATGTTTTTATTTCAGAAACGACTAAGGTCTCTCACCTCATAATCAATTTCCGATAATATAAATTTAACACGTTATAAACCTAATGGTTCACCTTCCGTTGTTAAATTTTGTTGAAAATAATACACATGTTTTTTCATAAAATTTACTGTTTGAACGTACTATTCAGCAAGCTACTTACTGTACCATTCCTCTTTCTTTCTATCTTCCTCTAATAATTTAATCGCCAAATCTAATGCCTCTCTAAGCATTGTGTAGTTTTCAGGCGGATAGTTTGATTTAATAACTTCAATCGCTTCTTTACTTGTCATAATTTCACTCCTTCACAGTTTCCTTCGATTTATCAGTCCAAAATCAGACCATTATCAGTCCAAAGAATCGTACTGTTCATTACTCCTCTTCCATTATTTTTTCTGCAAATGCCTTAACAAAGAAAGATTTTTCCTCAGATAACTCCAAAACCTTGTCACATAACTGACCATATCCAACTGTATTCTCTAACGGAAACAAATGTTTAACTTTGTTAGATTGTTCTTTTACTAACTCATCTGAAAGCTTATAAATTCTAACTGTTTCTTCTAATTCTTCAACCTTTTCAGCTTGCTTAATGAACCATTGACGTTCTTCTATTTCTTTTTCATACTCGGGTAAATCCTCACTTGGAACTATTCCATCATGCATGGAAATCCATTCTATTAATTCGTCTTTAGCTTTTTGAATACGTTCTTTATTTGTCATTCCACCATCCCTTTCTTAGTGAACATTTTCCCTCTTATTCAACTTCCTTTACACTAACGACGTAAGTCTTATCCCCTGCTACAATTGTTTCTTCATAGCCATTCCACCGAGAAATTACAGCTCCAATAAAATCATTAGTTACATCTGTTTTATCTCCAGACCATACTGACATTCCGTTTACGCTTTTCAATTTACCTACATAAACACTATCCGAGATAGCCGATTTAGCTAATCTTAATTTACTCATAGTCTAACTCTCCTTTACTGAACAGTTTCCTTCGACTATACACCGCGCCTTTTCAACTCTTTATTGACTAACCTAATGTCATCTAATAACATGTCAGCATATTCAAACTCGAAATTTCTTTTAGAGATATTTAGCTGCGCTTGAAGATCAACTAATTTTATTAATAAATCCTCGATACTCATTTGAAATAAATCATTCTTCATTTCAAGCATTATCAACCACCCCTTTCATCTATCCTCTAAAACGGCAAATCATTATCACTAATGTCAATTGGCTTTCCATCGTTAGCGAAAGGATCGTTATAAGCTCCCTGTTGCCCTGTATTAGCGTTTTGATATCCCGCTGGTGTATTTGTATATCTGTTAACGTTTTGACCGCTAGAAGTCCCTCTAGGCTCTAAAAACTGCACTGATTCTGCCACAACCTCCGTGATAAACACTCGTTTACCCTCACTGTTGTCATAGCTCCTTGTTTGAATACGTCCATCTACACCAGCTAAACTACCTTTCTTTAAATAGTTTGCTACATTCTCAGCCTGTTTACGCCATATAACACAATTAATAAAGTCTGCATCACGTTCACCACTTTCATTTGAAAACATTCGATTAACAGCTAATGTAAAATTGGCAACGGCCACTCCATTTGGCGTGTACCTAAGTTCTGGATCTTTTGTAAGTCTTCCAACTAAAACAACTCGATTTAACATGTTTAATGTCCCCTTTAGCTATCTTTTGTAACTGCAATATTCAAATTTAGAGCAAGCTTGTAGAAAGCTTTCCATCGAATTCTTGTATAAGTATTTGCACTGATGGGAGGCTGAAACTTGAATGCGTAGATGTTATGATCCGTGATGTAATCAGAGTTATCGCTCATATATCTCTCTTCAATCAAGAACCGTTCTAATGGCGGAAGTCGCTTAACAGCTCGTTCTACTTTGTCACAAAAGGCCTTTCTCTTTTCTTGTTCCTCGACGTTATGCAATGCAATTTGAGCTGTTTGATCGCTCGTTTCATTCGTGGGACCGTGAAACCGTTCATTGTAACCAGCTGTGATACTCGCTTCACGTTCCTCAAATGTTAAATACTTATAAATACGGTATTTCTCCAACATATCCAATACTTTCTCTTTTGTTTTCTTTTGGTCCAGCTCCGGTAGTTCAAAAATCAATTACATTCACCTCGCTCCAGTTTGATAGAGGAAACCCCGACATAAGCCGGGGAAACATTCTTAAAATGGAAGCTCATCATCCTCTAAGTCGTCAGAATCAACTTTTTCCGATTCTTCTTCATCCCACTCTTCTTCTGGAGCATCCTCTACTGTTGCCGCTACCTCTTCAACTGCCTTTTTCACTTCGACATTTCCGCCTAGATCCACAGCGTATTCAATACCTTCATGCGGATCTTCTGTTTTCTCCGGTTGAGCTTCCATTATTTCTTTTGGCGTATTGTAACTGTAAGCCAGATCAATCAAGAAATATTGGCCATACTTGTTATATTTTTCGCTAATTTTCCAAGATACTAAGTGCATGTCTTTCTTTGCTTCTTCAACGAATTTTTCCGCTTGTACCTGAGTTCCTGCATACGATTGCTTCTTCATATTAAGTTCTTTAACTGTCATTTTTAATTATCCCCTTTAATTTTAGTTTCAAAGAATTCTAGCTCCACATGTTCCATTAAAAATTGATTGTTATCATCAGGACCGATGAAGAACGTTTCTAAGTATTGATTGCCTAGCATCCTAACGTTGTAATAATCGAACAGGTCTTTTATGTCACTTACAATATCGTGCATATCATATTTAGGTTGTTCAAAGATGTCTGTGAAAGGTTCTGGAAGAGTAGAAGGACTTAACTTGCAATAGAGAGCAAATTGAGTCTCTTTGTTTCCCCAATAACCAATAAATGCACCGCGTATGCCTTCTAAACAAGACAATTGATGTTTCTTCATGATGCCAGCAAGACCTTTTTTAAATCCTGTAACATCCGGTTCCATGATAGACCTCCTTAATTACTTGGTTGACCGTTACCGCCCACACCTTGAACGGTAACAATATGCAAGGCTTCCTCTTTAGAAAAACCAGCTTTAACTAGTTCGTTATAATAAGCTTTGTGTAGCTTGGCAATTTCAGAGTACAATTCTAATTGCAATGGAATAGCTTGCCTCAGAGCATCTAATTGACTACCAATCTCTTGTTTTGTTCCGTTAATTACTCTCATAAAGTTTCATCTCCCTCTCCGTCTCTTACCACGAATCTTCTTTTTACGCTCTTTCGTCTGCTTTGTGATAGCAGCTTCATAGTTTTTACGTTCGGCTGTCCACGTTTTACGCTCTTCTTCTAATGCAGAAAGATGAGCATCGTGAATTTCATTGTGGATATGCATCTGTAATTCTCTTTGCTTGTTTAGTTTGTTTCCTGCAGCAACCACCACACCGGCTTGAGTCATGACATCATGCATTTGTTCAGTCGCTTCTTTCGTTTTTTCTAACACTTCACCTGTCTTTTTCATTTTCTGATCAAAGCGCATGATTAAAACTGATAAAGCTACCCATAAGATCGCAAATAAGATAAAGTTAAACATTGATCTCTTCCTCCTTTACTTGCTCAGCAATAGCAACAGCAACAGCAGCCACTTGAATTAATTCGTTGTAAAGATCATGAGCATCTGTTTCCTTTTCGCTTACCATGCCTTTTTGAATGGCCTCTGCAACCTCACCAACTTCTTCAACTAAGATCGACAGCCACACACCATGCTGGTGACGTTGAAGCCCCCATTTTTCATTTTGTCTTATACGTTCTTCGTTCACATCATGTAGAACATGAGCGGTTAACGCGGCTTTGCCTAAGTTCATTTCTTTTCCTCCTCCAATGGCAGATTCATAGCTTCTGCCACCTTTTTAATAGTTGCCGGTCCTATGCCCTTCGTTTTTTGAAGGTCTTCAAAGCGCCTAGCAAAGTCTGCGCAAGCTGTTTTCATTACGTGTTGAATACCATCATTCAAACCCTTCATATAATCAGGACTGAGATTGTTTATTTTCACGAGACGGCCTCCAAGTCTTAATTAATCCCCACTTTCGTTTCTTGTGTTTGATAGAATGAATCGTGATTTTATATTTATCCGCAACTTCTTGATCGGTAAGCTTAGACTTTTTATATTGCAAATATAGTTCCTTCGTTAATTCGGGATCTTTGGGTTTTGTGTTCCTTTTCTCCCTTAACTCCTGAGTCTTTTGAGTTAACAGCTTTCCTAGACTTTGAAGTTTCTGACCAACAGGACAATTTTTGCAATAAGGACCAATATGATCTGATTTTCCGCTATGCTCACACGGTTTACATTGCTTGTCTTCAATTTCAGCAATCTTCCAAGTTATTTCAGTTCTAAACATCCTTTCTTTATGAAGAGCGTTCATTTCGCCACCTTCTTTCTTGGTTTCTTTTTCTCAGGAGGATTAAGTATCGTATCAATAACTTCTTGTTGATAGTCAGTTAATGTGAAGGTTAATGATTCCCTGTTTTCAATCGAATACATAATTTTCGCAAGAACAAATGCATCTAACACATTGTCACTACGATGACTGAAGCCCCAGTTATCTAAAATAGGTTGAATCATGTGTTCTTTAGCGCAATTTCCTTTTCCAGTTGCGAATTTCTTTAATTGCCCAGGTGTGATTTCTCTGTACGAATGGCCTCGGCTATAAAGAGCGATTCGAAAGGCATAACCTACACCGAATTGAAACCCGACACCTCTACCTTGAGAGTTATAGCTAAATCCTTCGATAGCGATCTTATCGCCTTTTTTAACATGAGAGGCTACCTCTTTAACAAGGGTAGTGATACGCTTAGGATCTTTGTTACCTATACCAGTAAGCTCTTTTGCCGTGGCTACTTCACCATTCTCATCAAGTGCGCAAAATCCTGTTTTGGTTGAGGGATCTATACCAACATAACGAGTCATGACAAAATTCCTTCTTTTGAAAAAGGCATATATTTCTTCCTAGCATTCTTAACAGCGATTTCTGCCTCTTTCATATCATCAAAATATCCAAGGTTAATCCTTTTTTTATTCACCGCCAACCTCGCTTGAAATTTCATCCTATCTTTTTTAAATTCGACTCCACGAATACCTGTAACAGAGTCCTTCCTTGCCCTTTTTTATTTTGTTGATTTTGTGCATTGGTAAGGATTCTTAGATTGACAGACCTTCTATTATCAAGTGTATTGTTATTAAAGTGATCAACAGTCAAGTTGCTTGTTAAATCCCAAAGCCAACGATGTAAATAAAAACGTCTCTTTGTTCCTTCGACAACTTTATCCCTCTGATATAGAATGAATTTGTCTTTTGATTAAAATGCGCATACCATGTATTAGAAAAAGAACGAGCTTTATCAAGGTCCTTTGTATCAATAAACGTTTCAAGTATCCGTTTTTTGCATTTCACAAAAATCACGGTTACATCATCACGAATTTCATAATCATTTTTCATCCCTTTCACCCTTCCTCTTTTGAAGTTCTCGTGCAGCTTCATAGCGAATTGATAACTTCACTGTTTCATCTTTCGTAATTTCATATAGTTGTAGATTGGTAGCTTTTGAGTAATCCATATTTCACCTCAATCCAACCAACCGCTAAGATCTTGATTAGGTTTCTCTGGTTGCTTCTCAGCAATCGGCTCTGGTTTCTTTTCTTCAGGAGGAATCTCAGAAGGAAATTCACTACCTTTATAAAGTTTTTCATTAAAAGCTTGCACCTGTGCAGATGTAAGTTCATAAATCCTTTTGGTCTTTTCATCTTTATTGACTGGATCAAGAGGGTGCTCTGCCATTTTGACCATCCATTCAAGGGCTTTGTTTCTTTGTTCAAGGGTTTCTATCTTTTTACTCATTTTCTCTCAGCTCCTTAAACTTCTGAATGTAACCACGGAAGAACAGTCTAAATTCATTGATACCAATGTTGCGACCTTTAGCAATAAATTGTTGGACTACCTTACCACCCCTCATAGTGTCGTCAGGCTTTTCCCAAAGAAACTCAACTACATCTGCATCCTGCTCTATGCTTCCTGATTCTTTTAAATCAGCTAATGTAGGTTTCTTCTTCATTTCAGATTCACGAGTCATTTGGCTAAGAAGCATGAATGGACAATCCATTTCCTTCGCTATCTTTTTAGCCATTCCAGTGACCTTACCAATTGCTTCTGATCGAGTTTCTCCCTTTTCTTTCGGGATGTTCATAATTTGCAAATAATCAACTGCAATAAGATCAATCTTTCCATATTTCCTTTTAAACTGTCTTGCCACTGATCGAACCTCTTGAATGGTGACACCAGCAGCATCACGAATGAATAACGGTTTTTGTTCCAGCTTTTCATACATAACCTTGACTATTTCGAATTCAAAATCATCTAGTTTCTTTTGGTTGATCTTAGGGTATTTAATCTCGGTTGCGCTTGAAATCAACCTGTCTAAGATCTGATACTTTGACATTTCTTGTGACCATAACAACACAACGCCTGAACTCTGATTGTCCAAAATCCCTCTAATTCGTTGCAGTAGCATCGCTGTCTTACCCATCGACGGTCTACCAGCTGAAATAAATAAATCTGTTCGCCCAAGACCATTGGACCATTCATCAAACTGCCCAAATCCAGTTTCTACACGACTGACAGGGGTTGTTAAGTGCTTGAAATATCCTTCTTTCATTTCTTTTAAGCTTTCCATTTCACCAGTGTTTTGAGGTCGAATCTGTTCAACTGACTCTTCAACAGCGGAGAAATACTCTTCATCCGTTGCGAAATCTTCTTGGGAAAGATGTTCAATCTTTCTTCCTAACTCCATTCCCCTACGTCTAACTGCTTTTGAACGTACAATCTTTGCGTAATGAGAAGCATTAGAAGTAGTTGGGCAAGAATCTGTTAACTTAGCTAAATACTGTACGCCACCCATTTCATCAACTTGTCCGAACTGATTAAACTCATTGACAACGGTCATTAGATCAATCGGTTTGTTTTGCTCGTCTAAGTATTTAATAACTCGAAAAAGTTGCTGGTGCTGTTTACTCGAAAAATCACGTTCTTCTAAAAAAATAATTTCATCTAGTACATTTGAATCTAAGAGCACAGCACCAAGAACAGACTGTTCAGCGCTAATATCATTTGCCGTAATCAAATTCATCAGGATCACCACCGTTTGCTATCCATTTATTTAAAGCAATTTCGTAATCACGCGGGTCAGATTGCTTTTGTGATATAGGCTTTAATTTTTCATTTACATAATTCTCAAAGTTCTTTTGCGCAAATAATGTAGCAGGTCTTAAGTATTCGCTCATTTTCGGATTATCTATCCACTGTTCACATTTGATATCTATTACACGAATGAAATCCTCAAATGTTCTTCCTTCTGAAACACGTCCATTAATTAATTTCTGATTTGCTGCTGATTTATGGCTATAGTTCTTCCCTGTCTTTTGATTAAGATAGGATATAACCTCGACATAAATATTATTTCTTTTACTTTCTTTTCTTTTCTTTTGTGGGGTTTTTGCAGACACTTCGTCGACATTTACTAAGTTATTGTCAGCATTATCTTCGTTATTGTTATCAGATACTTCTTCCATCAAATTGTATTCTGGTTTGACATGAACGCTCTTTCGTCTATTGGCAGCAAGCAAATACCTCTTCTGGAACCCTTTTGAAGTGAGGACCCCACACTGCTCATATTTTGATTGATGAAAGAACCCCACTTCAAACACTCATCCACTACTTCATTTACAAATTCAACAGACTCTTTCACCTTCATCGAGAAGATATATTGCTCTTTTTCTGACCAGGAATAAAAATAACCATTCTTATAAATCTCCATCATCAAACGAATGATCACGCCAAAGCCTTGCATTCCGAACTTAGCAACAACAACAATTATCTTTTCATCTTGGTCAATGTCTGTATCAAGCGGGAAGTATTCGAGTCCTTCTTTAGTAGGTCTTGCCATTTGTCCTCACCCGTCCATTATCGTTTTGAGAGCTCTTCTTTAATAAAATCAACTAGACCTTTTGAAAAACCTTTTCTATCTGCTACCGGACTGCCAACGTACTTTTCATCTATCCAGAGGGCTAGCTTGGCATCTACTTCTGTTGTGATTTTGTGCCACTTATCATCTGAAAGAGACTCTTTTTCTTCAATTTCGATGCAATATTCATAAGGAACAATCTCTCCCATAAAGCAACCTTCTAGTATTTGAAATGATGGTCTAGGATCCAACACAGACTTTCTTAATGGGCGAGCTTCAAAAATTTCACCCTTTGCTTTCCCTTTTAACATTTTGATTTTCATTCGATTACCTCCAAGTGATAATGTGTACCTTGCTTAAATCCTTTTTTATCTAAAGCCCTGATTACAGTCATTTCAGCAAGTGCTGGCAAGTTGTTCTTACTACTTAGATGTGTTAGATATATCTTTTCTCCTCGCCCTCTTACGAGCTGTTTAAGGGCTTCTGCTGTCTGTTCATTACTTAAATGCCCGATATGACTTAGAATCCTCGCTTTCGTGCTTACTGGATAGTCTGACACTTCAACCATGTTCGGTTCATGATTAGCTTCAATGATGTAGTAATCTGAATCGCCCATGAAGTGCAGCATGTTATCATCCACTTTTCCAGTATCTAAACAGATCGAACATTGCTTTTTAGAAATAGAATCATAGATTGCATATCCATATGGTTCATATGAATCGTGATGCACCGGGAACGCATCAATTTCAAATTGATCAATTACATGAACTGTCTGATCGGATGAAACATAATGAATTAATTCCTCGTCGACACCCTTAATTGAACTCCATTCACCTTCACCGGCATAAATAGGAATCTTATATTTATTAGCTAATGGAACACCTTTAATGTGATCTCCATGAGCATGAGTGATAAAGATTGCAACTACTTGATCAGGACGAATACCAACTTCTAATAGTCGCTTTTCAATTTTTGTTTTTGCTACTCCAACATCAATTAAAATGGTCTTTGTTCCAGAACTAAGGGCTATACAGTTTCCTCGCGACCCTGAAGCTAAAATATCAACCTTCATATGAAAACCCCGCTATACGGAAGCAACTCTGGTCGCTTAATCTTTGCAGCTATTATTGCTTCCTTCTTAGTATTAAATCGTTTAAAGTAAATCTTTTTATAATTCAAAGTTATTGCAACTGCCCATTTCTGTCTGGATTTATCAAAGTAAACATTAAGACAATTAGCTTTGTTGTTTTTTAAGGGACCTTTTCTGTTTTGGTTATTTTGACTGTTATTAACAATTCTTAAGCTTACTGATTGTCGATTATCTAACGGGTTATGGTTAATATGATCAACTTGTAAACTAGGGCCTACACCAGTTATCCACCGATGAAGGCGGAAACTGGTGCGATGACCGTTAATTTTCTTTTGACCACAAACATATACCCCTTTAGTTTTTGGGCACTTCCATCCATACCAAGTACCTGTAAACTCTTGTGCTTTCGTCAAGTCTGTTGTATCAATAAGAGTTTCTAATATTTGCCCTTTAAACTTAATGAATATCGCCGTAACATCTCCACGAACTTCATATTCGTTTTTCATTGACTTACTCCAATTCATCCGCATCAAAAGATTGACGACGTTCTAAATCCATTTCCATGATGGCTATCAAACCAGTAAGCTCTTGTAATGTTGGTGGATTACTAGCATTAGGAAGGTTCTTGGAAATATACTCACCTTTGGCTTCCTTACCTTCAATTCCTAACTGCGCAAACAACGATTGCATTTTTGCTTTCGCTTCATCAATTGGTGATTTAACCACTTCTTGATCCGATTGAGCAGGTGGCTCATTAGGTGTAATATCCTTACGTTCTTTTGGTTGATACTCAGGAATATCACTTGATTTATTTGCTTCCTCTTCCGTATACATAGCTCCAAGAGAGTTAGGGAAAGCTTCACGTAAAGCATTCACAATCGCTACCTTGCGGATCATATTTAAGGGCATATCTTTCCAAGTTGCCTGCCCTTTACTGAACTCATCAATACTTACTTGCACTTCAATCGGTTGCTTACGGTCCGAACGAAATACTTTGCACCATCCACCAATTAATTCAGCTTTCTTAGGTTTAACGGCTCCAATAACTTGTTTGATTTCATCATTAAATTCATAGATAATCCCTGCTTCAAAACCCTCAAATTTTTCATTTGATTCTGCTCTCTTCATAAAAGCTTCTTTTGAAACAATAATCTGTGCAGGTTGCGAACCAAATTTAATTAGGTAAGCTTCATTGATTAATGGATTTAACTTTTGGTACTGACATAGATTCATAAACATGACAATCTCTTGATCTGTTACACTGCCATTACCTCTAACTAGATAGTTTTTTACTGTTTCCGGTTGAAGATCAATAACCTCTCCACTAACCTCATATGAAATTGCTTTGACTAATGCGTTTGTCATTATAATTTCCCCCTATGAATAAATAAGTTTTGTTGTTCCAGTTTCTCTATGAACTAAAAGTAAATGATCCTGATCCGCTTTACTTACTAACCATTTATCAGGACTTAACCCTGAATGTTTGATTGCTTCTTTCTGCTTGCGAGTTGGACGTTTACCGTTTTTCATTCGCTCACCTCAATCTTCAATTCTTGACCAGCAACCACTTTACAAATGATCAATTGTCCTGTTGGTTCTTTAAATGACGTTATACTTTCTGCATTATCGACAAATACTGGAGCAACGATCTCACTTTGTTTACTAAGAACTTCTCTTAACTCAAGTCCTGCTCTGATACTTTCAGAGAGTGATAGTTTGCTATAAGGACGACCATCATATTCGATTTCAAACGTAGGTTTGATTTCTCCATTCTTCTGTTTATCGAATAATCGAACAGAGAGAGTATTAAATAACTCTTGAACCTTTTCACCTTGTAATTCTGCTTCCTTCGCCTTAAAAGCTTTGATTGAGTCCAGGATAAAGATCGAATCATTCAAGCTCTCTAACTTGGCTTGCTCATCTTTCTTCGCTTCCTCTACCTGTGTAAGTAATTGCTCATGTTGCTTATGTGTTCTAATTTTGTCAGCTACCTTGTCACGTTTAGCTTCTAACTCTCGAACCTTTTGTTGTTCTTCTGTTACATCAATTACTTCGATGCTATCCAGTTGAGTTTGTAGCTCTTTTTTCCGTTCAATAAGCTTGCTATGATTAGCTTTATATTCCTGAATCCGGTTGTTTTTATCTTCTTCTACCGCCTTCACAGCCTCTTCATCTAATGGTCTTTTGCATGTGCGGCAAGTATCTTCAATTTGTTCATTCTTCAAAGAAGGGAACCTTTCTTTCGACATATCGATTTGATGCTGTACCATGCCTAACTCAGATTTCACTTTGTTGTATTCGCTATTTTTAGCAAATGCTTGAGCTGGCACTTTATCGGCTTCAAGTATTGCAAGTCTCAACTCTTCCGCATTCGCTTCAAGTTCCTCATTACTTAGAGTTACTTCGCCAATGTTTTCGAGAAGAATATTAATTTGTTCATTTAATGTCTTTGTCCGACTTTGTGCCGCTATATGAGCCTTCTCCATCTTTGTTTTGTTCTCACGATGAATCTTAGCTAGATCATCCAATGAATGCTTTTTAACTAATGTTGCAAGCACTTCTGATTGAGTCTCAGGTAATTCTTTAAATACTTGCTTGTTAGTTGGTGCTGAAACATATTGGAGAAGCATTGAACGTTGTTTCTCCCAATGAAGCGTGAAGAAGTAATTAGGGTTATAAAGAGAGAAAAACAGTTCTTTATCAAATAGTTGCTCTACAATTTCATTGAATTCTTTCGCTTTACTTGGTACCTCATTGACGTAGTAAGAAGCTTTCCCTTTTTTAGATCCGCGACCTAAAAGCAATTTCTTTCCGTCAACTTCTAAAAGAACTTGTACTAAAGTTTCGGTTGTTGCATATCCTATTGGTGTAGGATCAAGTTTTGCTCCAAATAGATTTAAGCCGTATAATGTCCAAGAAAGGGTTTCTAATAAAGAAGACTTTCCTTGAGCGTTGTCACCAGTGATCTTCGTTTCCTCGCCAAAGTTAACAGTAAGATCCTGGTGGCTTTTAAAGCCCTTCGCTTCAACCTTTATAACTTTTACTAACATCCTTATTCCTCGCTTTCGATTTGGTATCTAACTACTACTGGACAATTACGGATCTCCATTAAGAGGTTGTCCTCTTTGTCGAAAAAGAAAAATGTACTATCCTCTTCAACAATGTATGCTATTACAGGACCTCCATAATAAATCCCTTCACCTACATCATAGTTAGGACGTTGATCTATATTGGAACCTATAACTCCAACCGATTTAATTACTTTCTCCATTCGTTTCACTCCTTTTTATATTTCTGCTCTTAAATTTTCTAGTCGCTTAATTTCAGCTTTAGTAACATCAACAAATGCATTGATCATTTCGGCTTCTACTCTTGCTTCATAAACATCTTTCAATCCCTCAAAACCCCAAGGTGTTACATCGATATTTGAAGATTCAATTGCCAATCTGACACATTTTAAACTCTTACCATCAATTACTTGTTCAAGACGTTTTTCTAACTTTAAAATTTCGTTAGTAACAGCTCGATATTTTTCCACTCGATCAGCCATATAAGCAAATGTTCTGCGATCCACTTTTCTCACCTCCTTTCATTAATTGCGTCTTCTAACCTCAGCCGATCTGCAATAGCAGCAATAAACTCACTTACTGTTGGTCTTGAAGTTGTAAACCTATAAATTGCAGAACTTCGATTTTCCTGTGATTCATATGAACATTCGATAGCATGTCGCATTGCTCTTTCCACCCTCGAAGGTGTTGTCTCAAACTTTTTAGATATCGATGGATAAAGGTGCTTCGTCATCATTCCCAAATGGTTCATATCAAAGTAGACCATCATAATCGCTTCTCTAAGGTAGTGATAACCCTTTAAACTTGCGGGAATCCTTAAATCTTGAAGTATATTTGTAATTCTCACTTCTATAAAATCTTGCTCTAGACTTGATTTTTTCTCTGCTTTTGGATTAGCGTTAGGTTTTTTTAAGGCTTCTAATTCTCCTCTTAGCTCCAACACCTCATTTTTTAATGTTTGTATACTTCCTAATTCCTGCATAACAAACCGAACGAGTTCATTTTCATTTTTAAACGGCAAATCATTTAATGTGTTCATTTGCAGTTCTCCCTTCAATAAATAATTAATTCTCGAATAAGTACGATTCCAATAAATAGTGCTGTTGCTAACGCTCCTATCACAACTTTCTTTTCGTCTGAAAGATTCATAGTTTTTTACCATTCTTTTTTCTGGTTCTAGTGCACTGTTCACAAATTATTGAAGTAGAACTAAGATCCCCATCCTTCAGGACACTAATTAGAAGATCGTTATCAGCTTGAATCTCAACTTCACAATCAGGACATTTCGTGAAAATTTGATCTTCATAGATGTCTACGTTAATTTGAATATCATCAGTAAGTTGCGCTTTTATATAGAACATAATTTAAGCCCCCTCATTTAATTGACTGATAGCCACGTCATATTCAATGGCCATTTCTTTTACAATAGCTAAGTAAATTTCCGTTAACCTTGCGTCACCAGCAATAACATCAAGATTGTTAGTTTTCTCAATCTTTGATTTAGAAGCTCCTTCTAATGCCATGTTGCTTCTTTTATTCTTTAAACGAATTGATAGATCACATCTAGCTCTATCCTCAAGACGCTCATAACTTTGATTTCTAATATTGCGATACGCTTCAAACCCACCTAATTTTTGAGCGATCTTATTCAAAAGGTTGGTAACTTTCTTACGCCATTCAGTTGGATTAAGACTTAAAATTTCAGTGATGCTATCTTGCTTTTTAGAAGTCTTGTCTAATTGTTCTTCAACAGCTACAAGACGACGCTCCTGATCTACATTGAATTGAGCAAGCATTGCAATGACTTCGGCTTGAGATTTTGGTTGGAGCTTAGCTTGTAGTTCTTCCTTCATCCGCTTAAATTCAGTTAGGAATTTCACCTTCATCTTCATTGCTTCTGGCGTTACATAACTCATTGCGATAATGGCAAATGCATCTTCTGACATATTGAATTTCTTGTACCATTGCTTATTTTGAGGGTGTTGATATTGGGTCTGCGCAAAGTTGCTCAACCCCCATTTACCTTCATTTGCTTCATTCAATTTCTCAAGTTGAACCTCAATGTCACGAAGTACATCAGCATGCCTTTTATCAAAAACTTCAGCAATCGTAAGACTATCCGTGACAACTCGATCGTTTTCAATGAATACTAGATTGGACATATGAACTTACCTCCTTGACCGGCATATGCTTGATTTGAAAATCATTGTTTGCATCTTTCACAAATTTTGCTAACTCACTGTAATCAACTTCTTTGTTTGAATCAGGTAGTAAGCTTTTGAATCTTGCATAAGCAGTAAGGGCTTGTACTATGTAAGACATTTCCTCACTGTCAAATTCACTAACACCTTGCTGCGCCTTGCTAAGAATTAAATCGAAACGCATTTGACCAACACCTTCGTAACGATTGCGATAAATCTCCATAGCCTCAACAACTAACTCTCTTTCTTTAACACTAAATGACAATGATTGTTTCATAGATTCGCTCTCCTTCGACATATTTTCATAGTTTTTAAGATTAATGTCGCACCTTTGTCCCATTTGAGTTAACTCGACATTTTAAATGGTGTTTTGACGCTATTTGATAGACAAATTTCGCAACAGGGGTAAAAAGAAAACCTCCGAAGAGGGATTACACTTCTTGGTACATCGGTAAAGAGTAAGCTCTAAATAATAAATCAATCTCCTCTGTACGATTGACAGATAACAGTTCCACATTAGATAACGCCTCAATTAGCATCTGCTGGTAAAAATCCATTTATCTTTTCTCATCTCCTTTTCAATCTGCCTATGCATTAATTTCTTATAGAGCATTAATCGATCATTACGATACGTATAAGATTTCGGCTGTTTCCTTGATGGATGAATTGATAATTTCTGAGCAACCTTCGTAAGATAATACGAAATTCGATGATCGATGTTTTTCACCAATAATCACGCCTCCTTTTTAAAATCTTCTTTCCTTGTGAGAATAGTAGATAACCTTCCTTTATCCATTACGATTTGACGATGGTACTCTTCATCAACCTTCTCTTCCTTAGGAATAGCCCAGGCATTTGCTTGGTGAACTAATTCAGATAAACCTTGAGGGACCTTAATAGGATAATTACCTACTTTGATTCCTGTGATTTTGATCATGATTTCAACTCCTTTTGCACAAAATAAGTATCTATGAAGTTTATGCAGTGTTATTTGTTCTCGAATCGCGAATTTTTTTCTCAAAAAAAAGCTCTTCAATTTCAACACCTAAAATTTCTGCTAAAATCGGAATTTTTTCAGCGGCAATTCCTCTTCTTCCACTCTCGATATCCGATAGGCTAGAGGAGTGCTTAAATCCTAATTTCTTAGAAACGAAAGACTGTTTAATTCCCTTCTCGTTTCTAATTTGCTTTAACCGCAAACCAATACGATGTTCCATGTTATCACCACCTCATTCGCGAAACGCGATTAACTTAACTCAATAATAAATTCTCATTTCGCGAATGTCAATATTATTTTTCGCTTTTTGCGATTTTTTATTCAATATACGCGAATCCAAAGTAAAATAAGGTTAGAAAGAAAGGAGGAGATAAGGTTTGAGTGAAGTATTAGGCAAGCGTATAAAATATCTCAGAGATCGATCTGGATTAGCTCAAAAATATGTTGCTGAAAAAATCGGAGTGAAAAACAACACCTTATCAGGATATGAATCAGGAAGACGTGAACCCGATTCTGAAACCCTCCGTAAGTTAGCTGATTTCTTTGAGGTGACAACTGATTATCTACTAGGTAGAACTGATAAACCTACATACAATATCGAATCAACTTTACCTAAACAAAAATCAAAAGAAGAAAACCTATTCTTCAAAGATATGGACAATATTACGCCTGAAGAGGCTGAGGAATTAAGAAAGCACTTAGAATTTTTACGGTTTAAGGCTGCTCAGGAGAATAAGAATAAATGACAACAAGACACGCAACCAATATAAGCGTGTCTTTTTAGGAGGTAGTAATGGATAAATTAAATTTAGAGGGATTAAAAGCTTTTCTTGATAAGGTTATTTCGAAAGAGCTTGTTTTAAAGAAAATCTCGGATGAACTAGCCAGAATAGAAAGATCAGATGTTATAAATAAGGAGTTAAATTTCTTTAGGGACAATTATTTTGTCCCGATATTCGGTCAACAAACTTATAATTTTCTCTTAGACATCCTTGACTCCAAAGTAGATTACTATCGAGATCATATTGAGAACCTAGATGTGTATTACGAATTAAAACTTTTTGAATCAAAGCATAACTTCTTAATAACGAGAGCTTACAATCAATTCGCTAACCCGATGGGTTTTATGCAACTTAACAATACTTTTGATAATTCAGGACGATTCTTAATAGAATTAGTCAGATCGGATGGGGCGAGTGTTAGAGTGAATATGAACTACAATCAAAAAGTAGACATGGCATTAGGGTTGCTGTCACAGACTATTAATGAGATGTCTCATTTTAGTGATCATGTAGCAACTGAAAAATTTAAACGCATAGAAAAAGAACTGTTGAGATGCTTGGAAAGTGTGAAACATTATGGACCAAAACAATAAGTTACAAAGAGTAACATCAACTAACGAGGTGATTTCGTTAGTTGTATCAAGGGATGCAAGTGACAGGGACAATCAAGTTGATTATAATAGTATTAACCAAAAAGTTAGCAAGGGTGGTGAAGGAATGTCTGTTGAAGATCGCCTAAAAAAAGTGGAAGATGATGCAGTTAATAATAAGATCGCCATTGCAAACCTTACTTCTAAAATTGACAACCTACCAGAGAGAATGGACCTCATTATTGCAGCTAAGAACGCTGATTTAAAACACGATCTTAATAGCGCTCTTCATAAAAATAACGTTGACATGATAAAGTGGTTAATAGGTACAGGTATATCAATTGTCGCCTTAACCGTAGCGTTGTTACGATTATTGTAAGCCCAAATTTTGGGCTTTTTCTTTTTATTGTAATTACGAACACGCGTTTGTATAATTAGGTAAAAAGAGGTGGTCAATATGTTGTATTACCCTACTCCCTTAGAGACCTGGATTTATATACTTTATAAGCGCTTAGGTATTTATTTGCCAAGTGAAATAGATGAACAGGTCATCGCTCAAAAACTAGGGATTTATCTGTATTACAAACCGATACCATCAAGTTCTTATGAAAACGGACGATTTAAATCAATTACAATTGATAGCCGAAAAACTAAAAAAGAGCAAAGAGAAGATTTTTTCCATGAACTCTGTCACCTTTTACGACATGTAGGTTGGCAAGCAGGAATGATGATGCCTGAAGCTTTTCGAGAGCTGCAAGAGCATGACTCAATTAATTTTACTCGTTACGCCGCTATTCCGTTTCATATGTTAAAACTATTCGATATTCATGATGAGCAAGTAGTTTTCCACATTTCAGAATCATGTAATGTTACCACCACTCTAGTCACGGATCGATTAGAACGTATAAAATACAGTGCTGTGAGCAGGATTATAGCAAAGGGAGGAACAATATGAAAGCAGCCATATACATTCGTGTCTCAACACAAGAACAGGTCGAGAACTACAGTATAGAATCACAAAGAGAACGACTCGAAGCCTTTTGTAAGGCGAAAGGCTGGACTATTTATAACACGTATATTGATGGAGGATATTCAGGAGCTAACACCGATCGACCAGCACTACAAGAAATGCTATCTAACTTAAGTGAGTTTAAAGCGGTAGTAGTTTATAAATTAGACCGACTTTCCAGGTCTCAACGTGACACACTGGATTTAATCGAAGAGCACTTTTTGAAGAATGACGTTGATTTTGTATCTGTGACGGAAACACTAGACACCTCCACTCCTTTTGGAAAAGCAATGATTGGGATATTATCTGTCTTTGCGCAGCTTGAAAGGGAAACTATTGCTGAACGTATGCGTATGGGGCATATAAAGCGAGCTCAGGAGGGTTTAAGAGGAATGGGAGGCAACCATGATCCAAGTGGTTATATTCGTAAAAATGGCGTCCTTGAGATAAACGATAAAGAAGCAAGACATATACAACTCGTTTACGACCTTTATGAAAGATATCATTCCATCACTAAAGTGCAAGAGTATTTGAAATCTATAGGAGAACCCGTGTGGCGTTTTAGAAGGTACAGGGATATTTTATCGAATAGACTTTATATAGGCGAAGTAAGCTTTGCTGGGAAGTTCTACAAGGGTTTGCACGATTCCATAATAAGTAAGGATCAATTCGAAAGAGTTCAGTCTTTATTGAGCAGACACAAAGGTTTTAATGCTAATAAGGCCAAAGCGAGCTTATTAAGTGGATTAATAACTTGCGGCGAATGCGGCGAACCTTATATGACTTATCAATCAACAGACAAAACAAAAAGAGGCCCTGTTAAATATCGATACTACACTTGTAGAGCAAGGAGATTCCCTTCTGAATATGATAAAAAATGCATGAATAAGACTTGGAATCAAAAGAAGTTGGATGTCCTAATCAAAAGTGAAATAAAAAAGCTCTCGTTGAATAAGCAATACGATAAGAAGGAAAAGGAGCTAATCAATTACGATTTATTAATTAAACGGACAGATGAAAAAATTGAGCGACTTATTGCTTTGTACGCAGAGGGTAAATTTAACGTGGAACTCCTCGAAAAGCAAGTAAATAATTTGAACAGTGAGAAAGAGGAACTGCTTAATAAAAAAAACAAACAAGAAATGGATACTACCTCGGAGTTTTCATCAAGAAAACTAAACCAATATGCCATTATCCTTGAAAATGCAGAATTTAAAGAATGTCAGGCTGTTATTCAGAAACTTATTGACAACATCATCATAGAAGGTGAAAGCATCAGAATTGATTGGGTCTTCTGATGCTTTTTTCTCCGTTTTCATATTCCGCTATGCAAACGGCCCATACGAGCAGTTTCTGTTTCTGTTCAATCGCTTGAATGACAGCATCAGAAGCTTCTTTTTGACCTGAGGACAGTTCGCCTTGCCACGTTAGAGTGTTTTTCATTAGAGGAAATTGATCTGCTTGATCATCCCAGTAGTAAAGCTGTTCGCAGCTTCTCACTTTGCCAAGTTGGAGGCAATGGCGGCAGTAGTGGCACTCCTTTTGACAACGAGCGCAAACATGTTTGCCAAATAGCGTTGGATCGTTGTTTCCACAGCGAACGCAGAACGGACGGTTGTTGTGATACGTAAGTGCTGCCTCCGTTCGGATTGCAGAATTGGTAAGTTGTTGATCGGTGAATGGCAGTTCTGATCTAAGCAATCGTTTACCAGTGAGAAAGTCAGAGACAATCGGTTCGATGGGGATCACCTCGATTTATTATGGGGGATTGTATGGGGAATTAACGACTGCTACGCATTCTCCACTTAAGACACGTAGCAGTTCGCATTTCATTGTACTTACTCTCCGTAATACTTTTGCCAGGATAGGCCTAAGCTGCCTGCTCCTAGATGCGTGCCGATAACTGGACCGAAATAGCTAATCTCGACTTGAACATCTGGGAAACGTTCTTTAATCGTCTCTGCTAATTGCTCCGCTCCATCACGACGGTTGGCATGAATCACCGTAGCATAATAGCTTCCGCCTTTTGCTACATCTTGCTCAAGCAGTTCTACAATACGTGCTAAGGCTTTCTTTTCCGTGCGAACTTTTTCAAACGGAACGATGCTGCCTTCTTCAAAGTGAAGGATCGGCTTAATTTTCAAGAGGTTGCCGACAACAAGTTGAGCACCTGATAGGCGTCCGCCACGGTGTAAATGGTTTAAATCATCGACCATGAAATAGGCCTTAGCTGTCTTTTTCATATAAGTAAGCTTCTCGATGATCTCGCCTGCTCCCGCTCCTGCTTCTGCTAGCTTGGCCGCTTCTAAAACATAGTAGCCTTGAGGGGAACAGCTCACTTCTGTATCAAATCCACTTACTTTGATGCCTTCTACCATATCTGCTGCTGTTAATGCGGTTTGATAGGTTCCACTAATCTTGCTTGAGAGGTGAATCGTGACGACTTCCTCAAAACCTTCTTCTGCTAATCTCTCAAACAAGCTGACGAATGTTCCAATTGCCGGTTGTGACGTCTTTGGAAGTTCTTCTGCCTTCATCATTTTATCGTAAAACTCTTCAGTCGTTATATCGATTTCTTCTTGAAATGAGTCACTGCCAAAAATGACGTTTAAAGGAACCATTTCAATTGAATATTCCTTGCGAATATCCTCTGGTATGTAGGCGGTACTATCCGTTACAATCGCAACTTTTCTCTTCATGAATAGCTCCTCGCTTTTCTATTCTCTATTGTAGTTCAATAGGAAATCTCTACTATCTAATGTACATCGAAATAATCAGGCTTTCAAGTCATTGACGACAACAGCTTGGCCTAAAAAAGAGAGAAATGCGCTTGTCATTTCTCTCTTTCTCCTTATCGAACTACTACATAGCCTTTTTTAATCGCTTCGACTACCGCCTGCGTACGGTCGTTGACATTCATTTTTTGTAAAATATTACTCACGTGGTTCTTGACCGTTTTTTCACTAATGAACAGTGTTTCACCAATCGCACGGTTGCTTTGACCATCTGTCATCAGCTGCAACACTTCACATTCACGACGCGTTAAAATATGAAGCGGCTTACGGTATTCAACTTCACGATAGCCGATCGACTCTTCATGAAGATCATCTTCTTTAGCAAGACGACGGTATTCTTTAATTAAATTGTGAGTTACTTTCGGATGGATATAAGCGCCACCTGAAGCGACAACTTTCACAGCTTCAATTAAAGCATCAGCATCCATTTCTTTCAGCAAGTAACCAGATGCACCTGTTTTTAATACATGTGTGACATACGACTCATCATCATGAATCGATAAAATTAATACTTTAATATTCGGGAACGCTTTGACTAATTCCTTCGTCGCTTCGACCCCGTTCATTTCTGGCATATTAATATCCATCAAGATCACATCTGGACGATACAATTTCACAAGCTCCAATGCTTGCGAGCCATCGTGACCATCCGCAACTACTTCAAAATTAGATTCCATTGATAAAATACGTTTTACACCTTCACGAAATAATTGATGGTCGTCGATAATGACGATCTTAATTTTGCTACCTTCATTCATGGGTTTCACCTCTCCGCTAAAACGGTAATTTGAACTTATAACTCATTCGTTACTCTATTAATTAGAATTCGTTAATGGGACACCAATTGCAACGATAGTGCCTTTTTTCGGCTTAGATTGAATATCGATTTCACCTTTGAGCATATTGACCCGTTCTCTCATCCCTATCAGACCAAAAGACCCTTCTTTTTTAATCGATGGTTCAAAGCCTTTGCCATCATCTTTTATTATCATTATAACCTTTGTTGGCTTGATTTCAATTTTCACTTGTATTTCTCTCGGCTCCGCATGCTTATAGGCATTTTGTACTGCTTCTTGTACGAGGCGGAAAAGGGCAATCTCAAAATGCTGAGGAAGACGAACATCTCTTCCAAAATGCCTAAACTCAACCGCAACCTTGTTGTGCTCCTCAAATGTCTTTAAGTATTTGGATAGCGTAGGGATTAAACCGAGGTCATCAAGCGCCATCGGACGCAGGTCATAGATGATTCTTCTGACTTCTGCAAGGGAGGATTTAACTACTTTTCGTAAAGAGCGTATCTCTTCTAGCGCTTCTTCAGCGCTTTTTTCATGGTAAATTCGTTCAATTAGCTCAGAGCGAAGCATGACATTAGCCATCATCTGGGCAGGTCCATCATGAATTTCCCGCGACAATCGCTTTCGCTCATCTTCTTGCGCCTCAATGATCTTCAGTCCGAATGCTTGTTTCTCTTTTGCATCTTCTATTACATCTGTGACAACTTTTAAATCACTTGATAGAAAATTAAAGACAACCGACATCTGTCCAGCAAGCTGATCTGATCTTTCAACAGTATCGCGTAAATTAACAAGCCTTCTCTCAATCTGATCACGCTTTTCTCGTAGTTGCATTTCTTCTTGTTTGAGTACCGCCAGTTGAATTTGATAATCATTTGCTTGCTCGTAAGCTTCACGTACTTCTTCATTCGAAAAAGATTCGAACGCTTTACTCACTTCAACTAATCGGTTTCTAGCAAACTTCGCATGCAACTGTATTCGGTCCGATTTCTCGATAACCGTAGCCACTTTCAAACGAACTTCCACGAGTTCTTTTTCCAAAGCCTCTAATTCAGACCTAGATTGTTCTCCAATTTGGAAAATTTGCTCTCGACTATCCCCTACTGTCCCTAAGGTTTGCTCAATAATATCATCTAAAAAATTCATGTCCGTCAAGCCCTCCACCAACCTCTTAAAACATAAACACTCTATTTGCCAAGTAAAATAATTTTCGCTATCCTTATTTTACAACATTCTTGAACAAATAACCTTTAATCTTTCAAATCAAATCTAGTAAGTGTTGGTTTTTTGAGCTGTAACACGACTATCGTATCATAGCTTTATTACATACAGATGTCTAAGTTTTGTAAAACTGTGAAAAAAGAAGGAGGATCTTATGGCACTCTCATCGTACCAAACGGTAAAAGGACCTGGAGAACACGAAATGATCGTGCAAAAGTCTAGGTTTATCGCTTTTTTTAATAGAGTCGAAAACGAAGCAGATGCTCAAGCCTTTATTGAAAAAATCAAAAAAGAACACTGGAACGCCAATCACAACTGCTCCGCATACTTAATCGGCGAGCGCGATGAAATTCAAAAAGCAAACGACGACGGCGAACCAAGCGGCACCGCTGGCGTCCCGATGCTCGAAGTATTGAAAAAACGCGGCCTTAAAGACACCGTTGTCGTCGTTACCCGCTACTTCGGCGGCATCAAACTCGGCGCCGGCGGTCTTATCCGCGCATACGGCAGCGCGGTCAGTGAAGGCTTAAACGCAGTCGGCGTCGTCAAACGCACACTCGTCCAAGTCGTCCACACACAAGTCGACTATCACTGGCTCGGCAAAGTCGAACATGCCCTGCGTGAATCTCCTTACCAATTAAAAGGAATTGACTACCTCGAACAAGTTGATGTTCAAACATACGTAGAAATAGACCAACTTGACGCATTTGAAGAATGGATCACGAATGTCACAAACGGCCAAGCTGCGCTGAAACGCGGTGCGGAGGTATATCTGGAAGTAGATGTGAAGTAAGGCGGGGAGGCGGAGACTCGGCGAGAGTATTAGGTTTCTCGGCGGGTTTTCGCTTATTTCTGTGAGTTTTCCGCTTTTTTCGGCGGGTTCTCCTCTTTTTTCGGCGTCCTCTCTTTTCTTTTCGGCGACTTTCCTACTCTTTTCGGCGCACTCCTCTTTTTATCGGCTTCTCTCTTTTTTTCAGCGGGTTCTCCGCTTTTTTCGGCGTCCTCTCTTTTCTTTTCGGCGACTTTCCTACTCTTTTCGGCGCACTCCTCTTTTTTTCGGCTTCTCTCTTTTTTTCAGCGAGTTCTCCGCTTTTTTCGGCGTCCTCTCTTTTCTTTTCGGCGACTTTCCTACTCTTTTCGGCTTCTCGCTTTTTTTCAGCGAGTTCTCCGCTTTTTTCGGCGTCCTCTCTCTTCTTTTCGGCGACTTTCCTACTCTTTTCGGCGTCCTCCTCTTTTTTTCGGCTTCTCGTTTTTTTTCAGCGGGTTCTCGGCTTTTTTCGGCGTCCTCTCTCTTCTTTTCGGCGCACTCCCCTTTTTATCAGCGACCCATCTCGGCTTCTCTCTCCTCCGCAGCATATATGATTAATTCCTCTTGCCTGTGCGCAAAGAAGATAGGTCATATACTCTGCCTTTCTTTTCGCCTTTATAAGGTAGGTTCATTTTAGCTAATAGTCGTTTGACGACAGAATCGGAATCTATTTGTAAGTAGGAGCGGGCTTGGCGGTTCGAAATTGTGGAATTGATGACAAGTGCGTAGTCTCTTAATGCTTCAATGTGGGCGTCTTTATGCTTTGATTGGCATCTCTTGCAGTACCAAGTTCCGTAAATTCTCAGTAAAGGTCCTACTGAACATTTTGGGCAGAGAACTCCGTGGCATAATTCAGAAGGATTGATTTGATATTTTACTAGTATCTTGGGATCGAGTGGGGTATGGTGTTTTATTAATAGGTTTTCTAACCTTATAAGTTCGGTTTCAGAAAGAATGTCTTCTTGAAAGTTTTGATCTAGGAGATTGATTTTTTCCGGAAGGGCGTCACGGTGGATGACTTTTTGCGCTAAGACTTCAGGGTCCATATTCGTACGGATGAGAGAATGAGGATTGCTGATGACAATGAGGGGGATAATAGGAAGATCGGCAAATTGATTTTGGGAGAGCCATCCTTGTAACAATGACTTATGTCGGTTTACTTGAATCAATGGATCAGGGTACGCTTTTTGTCTCCCTTCCACTTTCTGGATCAGCTGCTTAAAGTGCTGGTCAAAGAACAGCTCTCCTTTCATGTTTTTCACTTCTATCACTACGAAAAATTTCTTTGATATTACTAAAAAGTCCATTTGAAAATAATAGTGTTCATGCTGCAACCTTAAACTCTGCTTCACTTTGTAAGCTTCTTTTGCTAAAAAGCTTAGCGGATACTCTAGAGAATGTTCACCGTTATCACCGGCGAGCCGCTTCTCAAGGTCCGTTTGTAGTTCTGACCATTTAGGATGGGTCACTGGGAGCCTTTTTACTAGCACTCGTAATTTTTCAATGGAAAGTGAGATTTCTCGTTCTTTATTGCCCATCACATCACTCCCTTTTTCTATACTAATACGATAAAATAGATAAAAACTCCTCCATAGAAAGGTTGTTTACATTGGAAAAAACATTTCAGTTAAGAACGAACCAGCGAGATGAAATGATTGATATTACTTCAACGATTGAGCGTTGGCTACAGGAAGAACACATTCGTGACGGGCTTTTAGTCGTCTCTTCCCTTCATACGACAGCTGGTATTACCGTCAATGAGAATGCAGATCCAGATGTAAAAACAGATTTTCTTAGACGACTAGATGAGGTATATCCTTGGGAGCATCCGAAAGATCTACATATGGAAGGCAACACAGCGGCACACTTGAAAACAAGTACGGTTGGGCATGCGCAAACCCTGATTGTTTCAAACGGGCGTTTCATACTCGGGACATGGCAAGGCATTTACTTTTGTGAATTTGATGGACCACGTCATCGAAAATTCCATGTAAAAGTCATTCAGTAACTCCACTGCTTTTGTGGAGTTTTTTTCTGATTTTACATAGATTCACCTCTAAAGGAGATACTACCACAGACTTTGTTTTCCAAAAGAGGTGTGATGAACATGGAAATGATAAAACACCAGCTAACGAGACTTGATTCACCTGATGAACAGTTTGCCTTAACGGTTCATCTAGATCCGCACGATTTCGAATTTGCGAGTGAGTTAGATCGCGACACAGGAACGAAAAAGACGTTTCTTCTTTCATGTAAAAAAATAATCGATAACCATTATCCAACAATCAAAGTTTCTGTCGTCCGTGTTGTTGTCAGTGGGTTATTGTTCACGACTATTCCCTATGCAACAAGCTCCGTTTCTGCACAATCTAGCAACGGTGATGCTACAGTGCAAGCAAATTCAATTTTCTACGAGGCTGGTCCTGGAGATTCGCTCTGGACGATCTCAAGAACGTTCAACACAACGGTTGAGTTGATAAAAAGAGCCAATCACTTAACTTCTGATATCGTCCAGCCAGGTCAACGTCTCATTATCCCAAAAGCATTCCATACTGTAGCAGTCGGAGAATACTTATCGATTTTAGCTAGAAATTACGGCACAACAACAGCTGCTCTCCGCGAAGCCAACCATCTTTCAAGCGATACGGTGCGAATTGGCCAGACACTCGTGATCCCAACAATGGTAAACAACAATCGTCCGAGTACATCTCAGCCTGCACAAAAAACAGACACTTATACCGTCAAGTTAGGTGACAGCCTTTCCGTCATCGCGCGTCAATACGGGACAACGACGGAAGCTATAAGAAAAGCGAATCACTTATCTTCTGATCTGATTCGTGCCGGCCAAGTACTAGCCATTCCTTCAGACAGCGGAAATCAAGAGCCGACTTTTAAAATCCAGCCGACTGATCAAGTGTACACCGTCGTAGCTGGTGATCATTTATCTCTTATTGCAAGCCGATTTGATACGACAGTTGAAGCAATCCGACAAGCCAATCATCTAACAAGCAATACCCTTCAAATTGGACAAAGGCTTGTCATTCCTGGAGCGAACCTTTCGCCTAATTTAACTAGCCCGCAAACTAGTCAAGCAAAGACGTACACCGTCGTCTCCGGCGACAGCCTTAGCGTCATCGCCGCTCGACATGGCGTTTCGACCAGTGATTTGCGCTCCGCTAATGGCTTGAGTTCTGATCTTTTGCGCGTCGGGCAAGTGCTCAACATTCCTAATGGGGCTAGCTCTCCTGTTCAATCTGTGTCGTCGTCGTACACCGTCGTCTCCGGCGACAGCCTTAGTGTCATCGCCGCTCGACATGGCGTTTCGACCAGTGATTTGCGCTCCGCTAATGGCTTGAGTTCTGATCTTTTGCGCGTCGGGCAAGTGCTCAACATTCCTAATGGGGCGAGCTCTCCTGTTCAACCTGTGTCGTCGTCGTACACCGTCGTCTCCGGCGACAGCCTTAGCGTCATCGCCGCTCGACATGGCGTCTCGACCAGTGACTTGCGCTCCGCTAATGGCTTGAGTTCTGATCTTTTGCGCGTCGGGCAAGTGCTCAACATTCCTAATGGGGCGAGCTCTCCTGTTCAACCTGTGTCATCGACGTACACCGTCGTCTCCGGCGACAGCCTTAGCGTCATCGCCGCTCGACATGGCGTTTCGACCAGTGATTTGCGCTCTGCTAATGGCTTGACTTCTGACCTTCTGCGTATCGGACAAGTGCTCAACATTCCTAATGGGGCTAGCTCTCCTGTTCAACCTGTGTCGTCGTCGTACACCGTCGTCTCCGGCGACAGCCTTAGCGTCATCGCCGCTCGACATGGCGTCTCGACCAGTGACTTGCGCTCCGCTAATGGCTTGAGTTCTGATCTTTTGCGCGTCGGGCAAGTGCTCAACATTCCTAATGGGGCGAGCTCTCCTGTTCAACCTGTGTCATCGACGTACACCGTCGTCTCTGGTGACAGCCTTAGCGTCATCGCTGCTCGGCATGGCGTCTCGACCAGTGACTTGCGCTCTGCTAATGGCTTGAGTTCTGATCTTTTGCGCGTCGGGCAAGTGCTCAACATTCCAAACAGCACACCACCTCAACAAACAGAGGTACGTAAGACATTTACGTACACCGTCGTTGCGGGGGATTCCTTATCTACCATTGCGAACCGGTTTAATGTCACGGTTGATTCTATTCGCCAAGCGAATCACCTAAAGTCCGACTTGCTTCAAGTTGGACAGCGTTTGACGATTGCAGAAGGACTAAATGCGCCAACACAAACAAGCTTAAATTCCCTTTCATATAAAACTCACACGGTTCGTTCCGGTGATACGATTTGGGATTTAAGTGTGCAATACGGCATTCCTCAAAGTGAGTTACTTAGAGTCAATCGCTTAACGACTTCCAGTAGACTTTCGATCGGACAACAATTGACTATTCCCGTCCATCACATTGCCGTTAAGCCGGTCAAAAGTCCGAGTCATGGAGAGCTGCTAGACTGGTGGACCGAGGCTCAATATGTTTTCCCTATTGGAAAAACAGCGAAAGTAACGGATATCGCTACGGGAAAGAGTTTTCATATTAAACGGACAATTGGAGCTAATCACGCCGACTGCGAAACGCTTACGGTGAATGATACGAACATTGCACGTTCCATTTGGGGAGGATTTTCATGGACTCCTCGTGCGATCCTTTTAGAAGTTGATGGACGCAGGCTCGCAGCGAGTATGAGTTTCATGCCTCATGATGTCCAGTACATTCGTAATAATGGAATCACTGGTCACTTTGATGTGTATTTTTCAAACAGTACGAGACATGTCGATGGACGTGCCGATGCGACTCACCAAGCTCAGGTCGAGCGTGCAGCAGGCTTGCGTTAATTGAGATTAGCTCCCACCAAAAAAGAACAGCGGCTCAAAACGGGCCGCTGTTCTACTACTTCTCTACAACACGTGGATCAAGTGCATCTCGCAATCCATCTCCAATAAAGTTGAAGCACAGGACGGTAATCAAAATCAACATTCCTGGGAAGGTTGGATACCACCAGGCTGTTCGAAAGATCGTGATGCTTTGCGAATCAGTTAGCATGTTGCCCCATGACGCATGCGGCGGCTGGACTCCTAGCCCGAAGAAGCTAAGGGCTGATTCCGCTAGAATAAAGTTTCCAACTGCAAGCGTAGCGGCTACGATAACCGGGCCTAAAGCATTTGGTAGAATTTGTGCAAAAATAATGCGCGTGTTGGACATACCAATTGTTCTCGATGCGAGGACAAATTCTCTTTTTTTCAAAGTTAGAAATTCCCCGCGAACGACACGGGCCGTTCCTGTCCAGCTTAGTAGGGCGAAGACTAAAATTAATATATTAATCGACGGATCTAATAGCGCAACTAGAGTGATCAATAAGAAAATATTCGGGAACGCGAGAATGACATCAACCATCCTCATTAAGAAGGCATCAACGAGACCGCCAAAGTATCCGGCAATGGCTCCGATGACCGCTCCGATCGTAACGGCTCCTAACATCGAGGCAAAGCCGACGTATAAGGATACTTGCCCGCCATAGAGCATCCTGCTAAATAAGTCACGACCGAGATGATCGGTACCGAGCCAGTGCACAGCACTTGGTTCTGCTAGACGGTTACGCAAATCTTGATACGCCGGATCATGGGGAGCAATCACGGGTGCAAATACACAGGCGAGCGTAATCAACGTTAGCATCACAAGCCCGATAACGGCTAATTTATTTTGAAAAAATTTCGTTACAATGATGGAGATGAGGGAGCGACGTTCGCCGAGAACTTGATTGTCTTTCACCTCAGGTCCATGTTGGAATTGTGGTTGTACACTCATGAAGTCGTCCCTCCTTAATACTCGATGCGCGGATCTAATACCGCGTATAGAATGTCTGCGACTAAGTTTCCGATAACGGTTAATAAAGCACCAAACATCGTAATGGCCATAATGACTGGATAATCGCGCTGGAATGTCGCATCAATAAATAATTTTCCAATTCCAGGCCAGTTAAAGACCGACTCAACGATTGCAGAGCCGCCGATCATCGTTGGAAGCATTAAACCAAACATCGTGATGACAGGAATTAAGCCGTTACGAAGACCATGTTTGTAAACGACACGGCGTTCACGGAAGCCTTTTGCACGTGCGGTGCGAATATAATCTTGATTAATTACCTCAAGCATACTTGAGCGAGTATAACGTGTTAACCCAGCCATATCAGCAGTCGCTAATACAAAGGCAGGCAAAATCAAATGGTGCAAGCGGTCAAGAATGCTAAAATCTGCTCCAATCGTTGAGATTCCGCCAACTGGTGTCCATCCTAATTGGACAGAGAACAGCATAATCAACATAATACCGAGCCAGAAATTTGGTGTGGCCAGTCCTAGAAAGGAACCGACGGTCACACCGTAATCGGTTAAGGAATATTGCCTTGTTGCTGAGATAACCCCGAACGGTATTGCAATAATCGCTGCGATAAAGAGTGAGGAAGCCATTAGAAGAATCGTGTTCGGCAAGCGCTCTAAGATCATGTCAGTAACCGGTATTTTTCTTGAATAAGACGTTCCGAAATCGCCTTGCGCCACATTGCCTAACCAGCGCATATATTGAACTGGAACTGGATCATTTAACCCAAGTCGTTCTGCTTGAGCTTCACGCACTTCTGGAGAAATTTCAGGATCTAAATTTAAAATTGCTGGTTTACCTGGTGCTGCGTACATAATCGCAAACGATAAGATCGATATTCCAAATAAAATGGGGATCATCATAATGACCCGTTTTATGATGTAATTAATCATGATTACATTCCTCACAATCCCTCAAGATAATTTAGTAGAGTAGGAAGGGGAGGGTTTCCCCTTCCCCCCACTACTTGAAGGCTTATTCAGTTACATACCATTCGTTCAGACGGTACATGTTTTCACGTGGGTGATGAGTGAAGCCTTCTATACGGTTAGCAAGTAACATGTGTTGCTCTGGGTAGAAAAGATACGTATATGGTTGCTCTTCAGCAAGAATCTCATAGATTTCACCGATGACAGCAGCACGCTCATCTTGATCGATGATTTGCTTGTTACCTCCCGCAAGTTCATCGACACGATCGTTTACATAAGAAATGTTGTTTAAGCCATTTTCAATTTCACGAGAATGCCAGATTGCTGTTGGATCTGGATCTAATGCAAGCGCCCAAGCAAGGACAACTGCATCAAAGTCATAGTTTGGAGGGTTGATGCGATCTAAGAATGCGCCCCACTCCATTTGACGAGCTTCTACTTCAATGCCAATTTCCCCCAGCATTTGTTGCACAATAACACCGATATCACGACGAACAACGTTTCCATCATTCGAAAGGATTTCAAACGAGAATTTCTCGCCGTCTTTTTCTAAGATGCCATCCGCACCAGGCTCCCAGCCAGCTTCAGCTAATAACTCAAGAGCACCTTCAGGATCATAAGCAAATTCCGTCACACCATCTGGGTAAGCCCAGCTAAGTGGTGATGCAGGAGCATGTGCGACTTCCGCGCGTCCATCCATGATTGTCTCGACTAATAATTCACGGTCAATCGCCATCGTTAACGCTTGGCGAACACGAACATCATCAAACGGTGCACGGTTGTTGTTCCAGCCAATGTAGTCATAACGTAGCGCTAAAACAGATGAAATACGAGCGTGATCATACGTTTCAGCTGTTTTGTATTCAGTTGCCGGAAGGATCATCCAGTCAATTTCCCCTGTTTCAAACGCTAATAGTTCAGCATTTGTATCAGCGAAAATACGGAATGTTACTTTATCTAAATAAGGGCGGCCATCAAAGTAATCGTCAAACGCGCTTACTTCGATGTATTGACCATTTTCGTATGTTTCAAAAACGAATGGACCAGCACCAATTGGGTTGTCTAAGTTGTATTCCATATGCTCTTCTAAATCAGCAACCGGAACATCTTCTAAAATATGCTTCGGTAGGATTCCGTAACCAGAACGAGTCACAAAGCTAGCATCTACTTCATTTAAAATAAATGTAACTGTGTATGGATCAATAACTTCTACGCTTTCAAGCTCCGTGAAGTCACCAGCACGTGGGCCTGTGTAATCTTCATGTAAGAAGATATCGTATGTGAACTTAACGTCTTCCGCTGTTAATGGTTCTCCGTCATGGAAAACAACATCTTCACGTAATGTATACGTATACTCAAGACCATCTTCAGAAACTTCCGGTAGGTCTACAGCAATCATTGGTACTAATTCTAATTCTTCATTTGATTCAAGAAGGCTTGCATGAATTAATTTAATAATGTCTGAAGAGGCAGTATCTTGAGAGTAAAGATCATTGAATGTTACAGGTTCTCCAGATGTTCCGAGTACAACACTTCCACCTTGCTGAGGTCCAGCTGCTTCATCAGTTCCATCATCAGCAGGTTCTTCGTCCGTTGATGCACCGTTTCCGCCACAGGCTGCAAGCACAAGCATGAAGGCTAGTGCTAATCCTAGAAGCGATAACCACTTTTTGTTTGCCATCGTATTTCCCCCTTAGTAAATGTAAATTGACCTTCAAAACAACTGTATACATCGATCGCCCTACCTCTAGGCAACACCCCCTTTCAAAGGTAATCCAAAAGACCTATGATATTTTCCGCAATAAAGAATATTCAAAAAATTAAAATTAAAAGCGGACTATTTTATTCCTGGCTCACCATTGTATAAGTGACATGCGACAAATCGATCCTTAAATACCTCTCGAAACTCCGGTACAACGACTTTACAATGGTCGATTGCCTTCGGACAGCGCGTATGGAATACACAGCCACTCGGAGGATTAGACGGGTTAGGAATATCGCCTTTTAAAATAATTCTCTCCCGCTTTTTTTCTGATGGATGCGATCTCGGAACAGCAGATAATAACGCTTGTGAATAAGGATGAAGAGGGTCGGCATACAAATCCTTTTTGCTTGAGACCTCCATCATATTGCCAAGATACATTACACCAATTCGGTCGGATATATGTTTCACAACCCCTAAGTCATGAGCAATAAATAAGTAAGTTAATCTGAATTCTTGTTGCAAATCTTTCATTAAATTTAATACTTGTGACTGAACAGACACATCAAGTGCAGATACCGGTTCATCACCTATAATCAACTTCGGATTCAGAGCGAGCGCTCGGGCAATCCCGATTCGTTGACGCTGTCCACCAGAAAACTCATGAGGATAACGGTTCGCATACGAAGGATTTAAGCCGACTTTCTCCATTAGTTGTTCAATATACTCTTGACGTTCCAATCCCTTATAAAGGCCGTGTACACTAAGCGGTTCTTTCAAAATAGCGCCGACCGTTTTCCGTGGATTTAACGATGAATACGGATCTTGGAACACCATTTGAATATCACGACGGAATTTTAGCAACTCACTTTCTCTTAACGTAGAGATATCCGTGCCATCAAATATAATCTGACCATCGGTAGGCTCATATAAGCGCATAATCGTTCGGCCGGCTGATGATTTTCCACAACCTGATTCTCCAACAAGCCCGAACGTTTCTCCTTTTTTAATCGCAAACGAAATGCCATCAACCGCCTTAACGTTCCCGATCGTCCGCTGGAAAAAGCCCTTTTTGATTGGAAAATACTTTTTCAACCCTTTCACTTCAAGCAATACTTCATTTTTTTTATCCAATGTTACACTCATCGCTCGTTTCTCCCTTCCTCGTGCAAGAAGCAACGTACTTTACGCCCTTGTTCTACTTCAATTAATTGTGGCTGTTCCTCCACGCAACGCTCAAACGCATGGGGCAACGAGTGACAAAACGGCAGCCTTTCGGGAAATTATCAGGGGTTGGAACATTACCTGCAATGGATGCTAAGCGATCTTGTTCCACATCTAGCTTCGGAACGGATTCCATTAACCCGGTTGTATATGGATGGAGCGGCTTATCAAAAAGCGGTACGATCTCCGCTTCCTCTACCACTTGCCCCGCATACATAACGACGACGCGATCGGCTAATTCTGCAACGACACCAAGATCGTGTGTAATTAAAATAATGGAGGAGTTGAATGTTTCACTTAAGCCCCGCATCAAATCGAGAATTTGCGCTTGCACCGTTACATCTAGCGCTGTTGTTGGTTCATCGGCAATTAATAGCTTCGGATCACAGCTCATCGCCATAGCAATCATCACACGTTGTCGCATCCCACCAGATAGGCGGTGCGGGTAATCACTTAGAATTTCTTCAATCCGTGAGAATCCAACTAGCTCAAGCATTTCCTTCGCCCGTGCATATGCTTCTCTTTTCGTAAGCTTCTTGTGGTAGATGAGCGTTTCCATTAACTGATCTCCAATTGTCAGCACAGGATTTAATGAAGGATGAGATTCCTAAAATCTTCTTATTTACTAATCTACGTTTTTTCGATAAGATAAAATTGTTGAAGATTGTCTAAAGCTTCTCGTTTCAATGGAGCATTTATTTTGCTAAAAAAGTGGGGTTTGATATGGCTCAATCTAGAGTGAAAAGAAGGAAGAAAAAAGGAAAAAAAGGCGTATTGCGTTTTTTTATGTTAGTTGGATTTGTACTGTTTCTTGCGTTTGGCGCAGGAGCCGGTTACTTAATTTATAAAATTTCAAATGTAACAGCAAATACTCAGCTCGAACTCGAGCGTGGTGATAAATCAGAAAGACGAGATCAAGCAGTAAGTCCGAGCAAAGATAACATTTCAGTGCTTTTTCTTGGAGTGGACTCGCGTGACAGTGATTTAAGAGGTCGTACAGATGCGATGTTACTTGCAACATTTAATCGCACTGATTCAAGTATTAAATTGTTGAGTATCCCACGAGATACCCTCGTCGATATTCCAGGTCGAGTAAATGCCGATAAGATCAATCACGCTCATGCATACGGCGGACTTGATTTAACAATTAGTACGGTTGAAGAATTTTTAGATATTCCGGTTGACTACTATGTCACATTGAACTTTACAGCATTTATGGAAATCATTGATGCTTTTGGCGGAGTTGACGTAGAAGTTCCATTTACGTTCACAGAACAAAACAGTGAAGGGCGCCTTGATAAGATTACGATCAATGAAGGCTGGCAAACTCTTGATGGCGAGGAAGCATTGGCTTATGTCCGTATGAGAAAGAAAGATCCTCTCGGTGACATCGGTCGAGGGATGAGACAACAGCAAGTGATGCAGGCTCTCATCGAAAAAGCTTCATCGTTCTCATCGATTACTCGTTATGGCGATGTTCTTGAAAGCATTGAAGAATATTTAAATATGAACTTATCATTCGGAAATTTAGTCGCTCTGCATTCATATGCAGCTTCCCTTAATAACATTGAGCAAATTAACTTACAAGGAGATAACGCGACAATTAACGGTGTTTACTACTATCAAGTCAGAGATGAGTCTCGCGAAGAGATTTCGACTCTCTTGAAAAGACATTTAGAATTAATGCCACCAGCTCCTGAAACGGATTCGTATCAAACAGAGGGAGAGTTCCAATCTGAGTCTCCAACTGATTTCGAAACCGCTCCTGAAGGACAAACTACCGATCTACAATAATAGAAAGGACGATCATTATTGGTCGTCCTTTTTGTTATTCCTTCTTATCGATCATTCCAAACCTCTTCACGGCATCGATAATCGGTCGCCGGCTTTTGCCAAACAGTCCGATAAATTCCGCGTACAATTGGATAACCATTAACAAAACAACAAGCAAGATTAACGACGCCCATAATGTAGCATTTGTAAAAATAATAGCGAGCGCCCCAAAGAATATACTAAAGCCATACACAATTAGCACCGTTTCTCGGTGACTATACCCCATCGCCAACAAACAATGATGAAGATGTCCTTTATCCGGGCTCATAATCCCTTGTTTGTTCAAGATTCTCCGCACCATGGCAAAGACCGTATCTGATATCGGCACAGCTAAGATAATAATCGGAACAACCAAACTGACAAACGTTACACTTTTAAATAAACCTAGAATGGAAATGATCGCAATGGAGTAGCCTAGAAAAAGCGAGCCTGCGTCCCCCATGAAAATTTTCGCTGGATGAAAATTAAAAAATAAAAAACCGAGTGTGCTTCCAATCAGCACGACAGATAACGCAATCGTCAGCACATGGGCAAACGAATCAAGCAGTGCCATGATTAAAATCGTGCTAATGGCAATCGTCGCCACTCCTCCTGCTAACCCATCCAACCCATCAATTAAATTAATCGAATTCGTAATACCGACGATCCAAATAACCGTAATCACATAACTAAATATCCCAAACTCAAACTGCCCCATAAATGGCAATGTAATAAAAGGTATATTCAGTCCGGAAGCGACAACGGCGATCGCCGCAATCAGTTGAGCAGCAAATTTCGTTTTTGCTCCAAGTGAATATTTATCATCCAAAATGCCTGTGACAATAATGACCAATGCCCCAAAGGCCACGCCCATTAAATGATCACTTTCAGGCCGGATAATCAAAAGGCCCGCCATCGTCCCTACAATAATCGAAATGCCACCAAGCCGTGGCATCGTTTCTTTATGGATCTTACGATTGTTCTTATGATCGACAAAGCCGTATGTATTAGCAAGCTTGATGACAAGCGGCATTGTGGTGGCGGAGACAAGCAGCGAAACAAAGAATGCGATTAGATATAGATAAGAGCCTTCCATCATTAGTCACCTACTCTTTTCATCAAGAACTACATAAACGAAGCTCTGATTATTATTCACTCGATTCCAAATTTCTAAACATAATGTTCGACGAAAAGAGCCCTCCAACCATAACAAAGAGGGTGTCTCAGAAGGTTAGTTGTTTGACCTTTTGAGACACCCTTGACGCTCTAATTCAAGCTTTTTTATACACTGCGTTACTTATATTGAACAAACTCAAAATGTAACACAGGATTATCTAATTCATCATATAGTTTTTTAATGTTTGGCACTTGTTTAACAGCCCAAGCCATATCTGTTGCATATTGAGGGAATCCTGGATTAGCTGGGTTCCATCTCATTTTATACAATGTGTTCTGCTTGTGTGAGTTATGAATATAGCGCGAACCGATAAACTGCGCTCCACCAATGATTGCAGCCTCTGGTGTAAACCATCCTTGGCGATAGGCATGAAAAGCACCTTGGCGATAAGGATCTGCATCAACGGCATTGATTCCAAACATATTGTGCGTTGTTCTAATTTCAGTTAATCGACTTCTATTGCTGCTTGTTACAAGCTCAAGCTCTCCGCTGCTATTCTTTCCAACTTCAATCCCTGTTGCTAAACTAGAAGCCCCATGTCCTGTTTCAAGAAGAGCATGAGAAATTAAATACACTTCATTGACCGAATGGCTGGCACCTGCATCAATAAAGGCTTGTCCTAATCCTTGTAAAACGCCTTTACCTGTTAGTAGTCGATTCAATTGCTCAGCTGAAACACCCGCACTAGAAGACAGTACTAAGTGCTGGAAGCGATCATGGTTATTCGGATCCATATATGGAATAAAGTCCTCTTGCTTCGCATTTCTCCAAGTCGTAAAACTGATTTGGTGCCATGTTGCTCCAAGGCTTGTCACGTTAAGTGATGTGCCGCTACGCACGAAGGAATAGGCGTGACTGCTTCCGTTCGCCGCTTCACGTATCGCGACATTATTAGCCGTAGTTTTCGCTACAACATTCATTAACGGTGCATGGGCATATAATGTTTTGCCATTGTAGCGGACTTCGTACCATTTATCGCTACCACCTGTTAAATCACCTGTCACTTCTTTTAACACTGTCATTTTCGTCCCTTGGCTTACACTTGTTTCAATCGTAGCGGACCCTAACCTCGGTGCCGTTCGAAGGTTTACCGTGCTTCCTGAGATCGTTCCTTCAAGCTCAACTAACGACGCACTCACAAAAGCAGGGGCATTTCGATAAGCATCTGTTTGCGGCGGTGGATTTAATGTTAGTTGTCTTTCTATCGATTGAGTCATTGTAAAATTCGATTGCATGTACGTGATTTTTTCCTGTGGTGCAACTTCAGCAAGTTTCGCTAATGTCTCAGCATCAGCAATACCAGTCACCTCAAGGCCGTAAGCTGCTTGGAAATCTCTTAGTTGTCTTTCAGTAATCGGTCCAAAATAGTTCGTTAAGCTAGACGAAACTCCAAACCCTGCTCGAGCTAACATTTCTTTTAACTCAACAACATCATCTCGGTACATTCCTACACGTAGCGGGCCATTCGCAAGCTCATTTAATAACGCAACCGTATCTGGATCGGCTACTCCCGTTACTGGCAGGCCATACGCTGCTTGGAAATCACTTACTTGGCTTCTCGTAATCGATCCGTAAAGACCAGTTGGATTACTCGAGACACCAAAGCCCATAATAGCAAGATTGATTTTCAAATCTACAACTCTTGGATCATTCATTCCAATATAAAGATTGTTTGCTTTTGCTTGCTTTAACTTATTTAATGTAGCTTCGTTCGCCACACCATCCGCTGTTAAACCATGTGCTTTTTGAAAAGCTTTTAATTGAGAAGCAGTTGATGGTCCAAAATAATTATTTGGGTTGCTCGATACAAAGAAACCAGCAGCTTCCAAATCAATCTTTAATTGGATGACATCGTCACGATACATCCCTTGTTGCATTGGTCCTGTCGCTAATTCATTTAGCTTTGAGATCGTTCGCTGGTCTGCAATTCCTGTTACCGGTAAACGATAGGCCGTCTGGAAATCACTTACTTGTGAGGCCGTAATCGGTCCATACAAGCTAGTTGGGTTACTAGATACGGAAAAGCCAAGGATAGCAAGGTTCATTTTTAAATCAATAACTCTTGGATCTCTCATTCCCTCACTTAAAACCGTTGCTGTTAATTCATTAAGCAAATCGACGGTAGATTTCCCAGCGATGCCGTCTGGGTTCAAGCCATATGCTTCTTGAAAAGCTATTAATTGGCTCGTCGTTTGTGAACCAAAGAAAGTAGTCGTATTACCTGGAACAACAAAGCCAAGTTTGCCAAGATCGATCTTTAATTGAACAACGTCATCACGATGCATTCCTTGGCGTAACGGTCCCGTTGCTAATTCATTCAAACGTTCGACTGTAACACGATCGGCATTTCCTGTTACCGGTAAACCATATGCCTTCTGGAATTCAGCAACTTTTTGAGTCGTAATCGGTCCATAATTGCCATTTGGGTTACTAGAAACTCTAAAGCCCATAATTCCTAGATTCACTTTTAATTGAATCACGTCAGCATCCGTCATAGAGATTGATGCTTTTGCTAACAATTCTTCTATTTTATTTAATGTTGCTACACCAGCAATTCCATCAACCGGAAGGCCATACGCTTCTTGGAAAGCACGTACTTGTGATGCAGTAATAGAACCAAAGAATCTTGTTGGGTTACTGGAAACACCAAAGCCTAATGTTTCTAGATCCACTTTAAGTTGAACAACATCATCACGATACATTCCTTGGCGAAGTGGTCCATTGGCTAAATCCTCCAATGTTTGGAAGGTCACTTCATCGGCCATGCCTGTTACCGGTAAACCATACGCTTCTTGAAATTCACTCACTTTACGAGCTGTCATCGACCCATATAATTGTGTTGGGTTATTCGATACTTTAAAGCCCATAATTTCAAGGTTGATCTTGAGCTCTACAACACGCGGGTCACGATCTCCGTCTTTTAGAACATTCTCTGAATCAACATCAACGGAAGTCATTGCTACTGTAGCTTCTTCCTCAGTGATCATTTCCTCTTCCGTTCCTTGTTCTTGAGCTTCTTCAACTTCCTCTATTGTTTCTTCTTTAGCTTCAGCCATTTCTTCTTGTTCTTCAACGAGCTCTTTTGCTTGCTCGTCTACTTCTGTTTGCTCTGACTCAACGTTCGCTTCTTCTTTCTCAGCATCTTCGCTTGAATCTAGTTCTACCTGTTTTGCTTCATCAAGAATAAACTCAAATAATTCTTCATCGACAAAGCCTGTTACCTCATATTCATAATACTCTTGTAACAGTTTTACTTGCTCTTCTGTTTCCTCATCAAATAAGTCATAATCCACTTCATCTATATCAAGATCGATTTCAAAGCCTAAAGCAAGTAACGCTTCTTTTAGCTCGACGACTTCTTCACCTTGTGAACCAACTTCTAATAAGAGATATTCTTCAACATATTCTGTCGCATTCGCTGCATAAGCCCAGCTTGACGTAATTGGGACAAATACAACCACCGTAGCAGTTACACCAGCAATAAAAGAATATCGTACCTTTTTTAGCATTCAAAAACTCCTTCCAAATCTCATAATCTATGATTTTGTGACATTACTAGACAAAATACTCTATGTATAAATAACCATAGATTGATAGGCAAAGTAAATAGTTAGTTTCAAACTAATTATGTAAAAATGACCAATATCATGTGAAAAACCGAACAAAAGCTTGATCTGCTCGGTACTTGCCAATTACAAGAAAAGGATGAATAAAAAGGTTTCACCCTTTTTATTCACCCTCGTTTCTTCCTTACCTCGTTCTTGCTTCATTGGCAATATAGAGTCCTACCGTACGGTTTTGATTCCACACTCTGCTCCAATTGCTAAGTGGTACAGGCCGATCTCCGACAAAAGGAGAAATCTCAGGAGTTAACCCTGGTCTTTTGCGGTTTAAAATAAACCAGTCGGTAAAACCACCGCCACTTTGACTGTGTTGCAAATTGATTGGTGAATAACCAGTAATATTGGCTACACCTTGTGCAATCCGTTGTGTATACGGCTCTTGGTTATACCTTGCATAAATGACTTCTCCAGAAGAATGATAAGAAATCGCAGTCATGAAATTACGACTAAGAGTAAAATCATAAAGCGCTTTTGCCTCTGGCTCTGTTAAAGGTGCTGTCCCTTTGTAATTAGCCGGTCCAGGTCTTCCTGGATTATTCGTGATCGTATTCCATAAAGCTGGATATTGACGGTTTAAGTCTACTCCGCGAATGTTCGCCTTCCAGCCTTGGAAGTTCGTGCTTCCATTATTTAATACGATTGCTTGTGAAGGATTTCTCGCTGAATTAGCCCCTTGTTGAACAAGCATAACGCCATCTGGATTTAGCATTGGGACAAACCAAATACTAACATTATTCAAAACCGTTCGTACATTGTAGCCACCATAACTATTGTGACCAGCATATGCTTTGGCATAATCATCGACCATCTTCATTAGAACATTTGTCGTCATATGTTCACGCGCATGATGAGAGCCGTTAAACATGACTTCCTTTGAACCATGCCCTAATTTAATCGCATAGATGTTACGCCCATCAACAGACCGTCCGATCACTCTCGTTTCAATTAAACCTGGATAAAAGAATTCAAGCCTCTCGATGTCGCTGCGCATTTGACTATAACTATACGTTCTGCTGCCATCCACAATCGAGCTGACCGTTCGAGCAACTTCGTTATTGATGACGCGTTTTAGCATCGCTAACGTTGCCTCATCACCAATTCCTGTTTGAAGAAGTCCGTATCTTCTTTGGAACGCCTTAACTTTTTCTTCGGTACTTGGACCAAAGTAATTCGTTGGATTATTCGATACTTTAAAACCAGCTCTTTCTAGGTCCAATTTAAAGTCAATAACATCTGCATGTCTTGAACCATTGAATAGTCTCGTCGAATATTTTTGTAATTCAGCTAATGTAGCTGCATCGACAATTCCAGTTTGCGATAAATTAGCAAAAGCTTGAAATTCTTTTAGACGACTTGTTGTAATCGATCCAAAGAAATTGGTGTTGCTATTGGATACTTTAAAGCCAGCTTGATCAAGCATTATTTTAAGAGTTACGACATCATCACGATACATCCCTTCTTGTAACGGTCCAGTTGCACGGTCTTTAAGCACCTTTTGTGTTCTCGAATCCGCAGCACCGGTCACAGGAAGATTAAAGTCTCTTTGAAACTCACTTACCATGCTCTCTGTAATCGAACCATATAATGAAGTTGGAGTATCAGAAACACCGTATCCAAGTATTGCTAAATGTTGCTTTAATTCAATGACCTTACTATCACGTAAACCTACATACAAACTTCCGCGTGCTAGTTCATTTAACAACGAAGCCGTTTGATGCCCAACAATCCCATCTGCCGTTAATCCATACGTTTCTTGAAACGCGACAACCGCCTGATGCGTCGACGGACCAAAATAAATCGTCGGGGTATTGGATACTTTAAAACCGACTTTTTCTAAGTTTATTTTTAGCGTTCGTGCGTCGTCACGATACATGCCATTTTTCAACGGACCAGTAGCTTCATCCGTTAATACGGCGATCGTCAGTAAATCTGCTTCACCGGTGACAGGAAGCCCATAATCTTCTTGAAATTCACTTACCATTCGCGCTGTAATAGAACCGTACAACTGAGTAGGTGAAGAAGTGACTTCATAGCCTAACACAGCTAAATATCTTTTTAACTGAACAATGTCTGGATGTCTATCTCCATTTTTAAAAGAAGTTAAATCACGTAACTTTTCCCAAACGTCATTTGTCACAACACCATTTTCTGGGAAACCATAATCCTTTTGGAAAGCTGTCACTTGTCTTTCCGTTATCGGTCCAAAATATGTAGTTGGGTTACTTGAAACCCCATAGCCCTTTTTAGCTAACATTTGCTTTAACACAATCACACGTTCATCGTACATTCCAACCCAGAGATTTTCAAAGCGCATTGTTTCTAGAGCTTGCAATGTATCTGACCCAGCAATCCCATCAGGTTCCAGTCCAGCCTGTTGCTGAAATGCTCTGAGTTGCCTGTCTGTAATAGGTCCGAAATAGGTTGTGGGGGTACTTGAAACTCCATGACCGTTTTGAACTAAGTGGATTTTCAACTCGATGACATCTTCACGATACATCCCTTGACGTAGAGGACCAGTTGCAAGTTCTTCAATGAACTCAAATGTCTCTTCATCGACTTCTCCCGTTACGTTTCTTTCATAATCACTCTGAAATTGCTCAACGCTTTCTTCTGTTGATTTTCCAAAGTATTCAACCGGTTGATCGTTTGATTGATACCCTAATATTGCTAAGTACTCTTTTAATTTCGTTACATCTTGAGACTGATCTCCATAACGAAGGGCATGAGCAAGTTCTTCTTCCTCTGCTGCTTCTGCCGTTTCAACTTCTGGCTCTGCCTCCATCGCTGGCTCCGCCTCAACTTCAGCAAGATCCCGTTCGGATTCAACATTCTCTTGTTCTTCTTGAACGGCCTCCTCTGCGTTTGGATCATCTGATACTTCCTGTTTAACAAGCTCTTCTTCCTCTAGCCACTCGTCTTCCATATGAATAGTGGCAAGTTCTTCTCCCTCTTCGCCAAGTAACACGAAAACGAATTGAGCTAATTGTTCAATTGACACACCCTCGAGTTCATAGCGATTCTCTTCCAAATTGTAAACATTTTCAAATTGCTCTTCATCGTGGTAAAACTGAACAGATTCAATAAGACTCTCCTCTATGGAAAGGGAATCTAGCACTAAAGAAAGAATAATAGACGTTTCCTTTTCTTCTTCAATGAATACAATCTGTTCTCGTCCTTCTTCTAACTCCTCAGCAAACGCCAACTGACTACTCGTTACAGAAAGCGGGCCCCATGGAGTAATTAAGAGAAGACAAATAAAGAGCAATGTAAGTTTTTTACTATTCATTACTACCTCCCTGCTTTTTTTACAATTTTTACTACCTTTTTAAAGTTTAATAGATTTTCGATTGTATATCTAGATAAAATCCGACAAAAAAAGAGGCGACCCAAAAACTTTGACTTTTGGATAACCTCTTAATTGAATCCTATTTAAATTGATCAGTGATCTCTTTCAAGTACGCTTGTACATCATCTTTAAGATCTTTGCGGTTCAGTGCAAAATCAACGGTTGCCTTTACAAAACCTAGCTTATCACCGACATCATAACGTTTTCCATCAAAGTGATAGGCTAAAACAGCCTGTGAGTCATTTAGAACATTAATGGCATCCGTTAATTGGATTTCGTTTCCTGCACCAGGTGCTAAATTTTTTAAAATCGAGAAGATCTCTGGCCGAAGCACATAACGACCCATAATTGCATAGTTTGACGGGGCATCCGCAAGTTTTGGCTTCTCTACTAGGCTTTCAATCGACAATGTCTTTGGTTCAATTTCTGAACCTTTCGGATTAATAATCCCATACTTAGATACATCTTGGTCGGGAACCTGTTGTACTCCAATGACAGAAGAATGATAGCGATCAAAGACATTCATTAACTGCTTTAAGCAAGGAACATTAGATTCAACAATATCATCCCCTAGCATAACCGCAAAAGGTTCGTTACCGATGAAGCTCGATGCACAAGCAATCGCATGGCCGAGTCCTTTCGGTTCTTTCTGACGGATGTAATGAATATTAGCTAAGTTTGAAATTCCTTGAATTTCCTTTAATAGTTCAAACTTTTCTTTTGCTGCTAATGTTTCTTCAAGTTCATATGATTTATCAAAATGATCCTCAATGGCTCGTTTTCCACGGCCTGTCACAATAATGATATCCTCTATCCCTGAAGCAATGGCTTCTTCGACAATGTACTGGATAGTCGGCTTATCAACAATGGGCAGCATCTCTTTCGGTTGAGCTTTTGTTGCAGGTAAAAAGCGTGTTCCTAACCCCGCAGCTGGAATAATAGCTTTTCTGACTTTCAAATTAGTCTCCTCCTAAAACAATCATTCAATATATCTGCTCTTTCATTTCATGCGTATCTCATTCGTTCATTATTATAGCAAACTGATAACATATTTACAAAATAGGCCGATTAGTTAATAGCCAGCTTGCTATCTATCAATCTACAGAAAAAGTAGGAAAGGCTGTATGCAACCAACATCAGCCTTTCTACTGCTTCATAGGCAAGAAATCGACAAAATCATCATGTTGTACGATAGCATTTTGTAGTATTATGGTTATTGATAGTAGAGCTTGGCGAAAGATCCGATTTGGTTTCTTTCGGAAAGGAGTGTTTAGTACTTTTGAGGTTTAACAACTTAATAGTTTTCACTGTTGCATTTTTTCTATTTATTGGATTGATCCCTCATTCTGCGATTGATGCCCAAAGCCTTATCTTAAAAAATGGGGACAGGCATCCCGAGGTCATTCAATTGAAACTAGATTTAGAGAAAGCTGGTTTCAAAGTTTCAGACAATCCAACTTCTTTATTTGGTTCGATCACAGAAGCAAAGGTGAAAGAGTTTCAATCCGCCCATGGCCTTGTCGCAGACGGAATTGCTGGGCCTGCGACGTTTAGTACGTTACAGGATGTCATTTCAGATCTCGACAAGAACACATCTGCTTCTTCCACTCCTTCTTTGCTTCGCTTCGGAGATCGTCACCCAGCTGTTGTTCAGCTTAAGCGTGATCTCGACAAAGCTGGTTTTACCGTTCCTGGTAATACAACCGAGTACTTTGGGTCCCAGACTGAAGCTCAAGTTACAGCTTTCCAACGAGCCCATGGCTTAACGGCAGATGGCATTGTTGGACCAGCCACGTTCAGTAAGCTAGAAGAAGTTGTGCAGCAATCTGCATCTCAATCAAGTCCATCTGTTTTACGGTTCGGAGATCGTCATCCTGCCGTTGTTCAGCTTAAGCTTGATCTAGATCAAGCCGGCTTCACCGTTCCTGGTAATACAACGGAGTACTTTGGACCTCAAACGGAAGCCCAAGTCAAGGCGTTCCAACGAGCTAATGGATTAACAGCAGATGGAATTGCTGGGCCTGCGACGTTTACGAAACTTGCAGAAGTCATCCAAGGTATTTCTGAGCCAAGGCCATCCCTTTTACGTATTGGAGACCGCCATGCAGCTGTTATCCAGTTAAAAGAGGATTTAGACAAGGTTGGATTTACCGTTCCTGGTAACACAACCAACTACTTCGGCTCACAAACAGAGGCTCAAGTCAAAGCGTTTCAACAAGCTTATCGCCTTACAGCTGATGGAATTGCTGGACAGGCAACATTCAGTAAGCTTGAGGAAGTCATCAAATCAGGTCATGTCGTTTTACGAAATGGTGTTTATCATCAGGACGTTGTTCAACTTAAAGTGGACCTAGGAAAGTTAGGCTATAGCGTTCCTGGCAATACAACGACATTCTTTGGGTCTCAAACAGAAGCCCAAGTAAAAGCATTCCAGAATGACCATAACCTAGTAGCTACTGGTGTCGCTGATGCTTTAACATTACAAACGATCCAAGCAGCAACTAGCGCACCACCTTCATCTACTCCTTCTTTATTGCGTTTAGGTGATAGACATGACGCTGTCATCGAGTTAAAAGAGGACTTGGATAAAGTTGGATTCACCGTTCCTGGTAACACAACGACTTATTTTGGCTCAAATACAGAAGCTCAAGTTAAGGCATTTCAACGTTCGTATGGCCTGAGTGCTGATGGAATTGCCGGTCCTGCGACTTTGAACAAATTAAATGAAGTCAAATCGAATCGCAACTTAGTCGTTCTTCGTAACGGTGTTTCTCACAGCTCGGTTGTTCAATTGAAGATCAACCTTGGCAAAGCTGGTTTTCCTGTACCTGGCAATACAACTTCATTGTTTGGCTCGCAAACAGAGGCTCAAGTCAAAGCCTTCCAACGTGCACATGGTTTAGTTGCTAGTGGAGTTGCAGACCCTTACACTTTAGAGGTTCTGCAAAATACGGTAAAGAACTCATCGACTGGCTCTCTTTCTGGCAAGCGCATTGTCATTGATGCTGGGCATGGTGGAAGAGACTCTGGTGCTCCAGGTGTGAACGGCTTATATGAAAAAATCGTTGTTCTCGACATTTCAAAACGTGTTGAGACTAAATTAAAAGCAGCAGGAGCAACGGTCATTATGACGCGAACGAATGATACGTATATCTCATTAGATGAACGTGTCCGAATCGCTAACACTTCAAATGCCAGTGCCTTTGTAAGTGTTCATACAAATGCCTTTAACGGAAGTGCACGCGGGGTTGAAACATGGTGGAATCAAAGCCATAGTTCAGCTCTAAGCAGAAATCTTGCTGAAGAAATTCAAAAAGAATTGGTTCCTGCTCTCCAAACGTTGGATCGAGGAGTGAAACATGGAACTTTCCAAGTCATCCGCTCTACGACGATTCCAGCTGTCCTAGTTGAAGCTGGTTTTATCGATAATAGCAGCGATGGTTCAAAATTAGGATCTACGCAATACCGCGAAAGAGTTGCCGATGCGATCTATAAAGGATTAGTTTCACACTACAACAAGCGGTAATCGTAAAAGCTACAAGCAAACTTTTTGCTTGTAGCTTTTTTTGTTCGTTCATGCTGAAATCAAAAAAAGACACCAAAATGTGTTTGGTGTCTTCTTTTCCGTTTATTAACGAAAATCAACTGTCTTTCTTCCAATCGAGTCATAATAGAAACCGTATTGCTCCATTGCATCAAGGGAAAAGACATTTCTTCCATCAATGATAATTGGCTCTTTCACGACTTTCTTTACTTTCGCTAAATCAATCTGTTGAACTTCTTTCCATTCTGTTAAGATGAGGACAGCATCAGCTTCTGAAATCGTGTCATAAATATCAGCTGCCGTCACTAAACCTTCAATGACCTTCTTCGCATTGTCGCTCGCAACTGGGTCAAATGCTACGACTTCCCCACCGAGCTTCTTAATCTCGCGAATGATATCAATCGAAGGAGCATCCCTCATATCATCCGTATTTGGTTTAAAGGCAAGACCGATGACCGCGATCTTTTTCCCTTCTAGAGAACCTAAAGCTTGCTTCAGCTTCTCAACCATACGGTAACGCTGATCGTTATTAACTTCTTCGACATTACGTACGACTTTAAAATCATAGCCAACTTGTTCAGCAATCTTGATAATCGCTCTCGTATCTTTTGGAAAGCAAGACCCTCCATAGCCGATTCCTGCTTGCAAGAACTTAGATCCGATTCTAGAATCCAATCCCATTCCTCTTGCTACTTCCGTTACATCAGCATTTACCTGCTCACAAATATTAGCAATTTCATTAATGAAACTAATCTTTGTCGCTAAAAACGCATTAGACGCATACTTAATCATCTCTGCTGTCTCAATATTGGTGACGACTACTTCTGTCTGAAAAGGCTCATGTAATTTCGTTAAAAGCTCTTCAGCTTTTTTCGACTCTACGCCAATAACAGCTCTCTCCATGTTTTGCGTATCATAAATCGCGCTACCCTCACGTAAGAACTCGGGGTTTGAAGCGACATCGAATTCAACATTCGTTTTTGATTTAATAATGTCTTTGATTTTCTGACCAGTCCCTACAGGAACCGTTGACTTTGTTACAATGACCTTATAGTCATTTAACTGCTCACCAATTTGTGAAGCGACTGCTTCAATATATTGTAAATCTGCTTCTCCATTTTCCTTTGGCGGCGTACCAACCGCAACAAAGATCACTTCTGCCTCTTTCATGCCGTCTGTTAAATTTGTAGTAAACGTTAAACGACCTGCTTTGACATTCTTCTCTACAAGTTCTTTAAGGCCTGGCTCATAGATTGGAATTTCTCCGTTTTTAAGCATATCTACCTTTCGTTGATCTAAATCAACACATGTCACTTGATTTCCCGTATCACTAAAGCACGTACCCGAAACAAGGCCGACATAACCCGTTCCAATCACACAAATGTTCATAGTTTTCGTACTCCTTTTCGAATGTAACCATTCCTCATTATAACTGATTCCTAATTGAAACTAAAATAATTCCATTATTTTTCTTTATTATTTACTTTATTACACGAGTCAGAGACCTGTTCCTAATGGAAGAGGTCTCTTTCAATTATTTACGAATTGTTTCAATTAATTTCCTTCTTGTCTCAGGTGTTGCAATTCCAGTAGGAGAAAGCTTTACAGATGATTGAAACTCTCGAACCTTCGTTGTCGTAATCGGTCCATAGTAATTCGTTGGGCTTCCCGATACCCGGAAACCCGCTTGCTCTAAATCTAGCTTTAGCTGAATAACATCTGGAAGACGATCACCTTCTTGTAACGAGGTCGTTGTCACTTCAGTCAACCTTTGCATCGTCGCAAAATCGGCAACACCCGTTACAGGCAAGCGATAATGAGACTGAAACTCACGAACCCTAGTTGTTGTAATCGGTCCATAGTAATTCGTTGGACTTCCAGAAACACGGAAGCCCGCTTTTTCCAAATTCAACTTTAACGTCACGACACCCGGTAACCGGTCTCCTTCTTGTAAAGTGCCCGAAACGACTTCTTGCAGCTTCCGTAGTGTGCTAGGACCTGCTATCCCATCAGCAGGTAAGCCATGAGCTTGCTGAAATTCTCTTACTTTTCTCGTTGTTATCGATCCGTAATAATTCGTTGGATTCGTTGAAACAAAGAAGCCTGCCAGCTCTAAATCCAGCTTTAATTGGATAACTCCTTCGTGATAATCACCCTGCCTAAAGGTTGGTAAGTTATCTTCAGGCGCTGTCTCCTCAACAATCTTTCTTAATGTATCAAGCGTTCGTTGGTCGACTTCACCGGTTACATCTAGGCCATTTTCCTTTTGAAATTGTTTCACTTGCTCCATTGTAATCGGACCGTAGTACACCGTTGGGTTGCTAGAAACACCGAAGCCCGCTTTTTCTAAGTCGATTTTTAATTGAACGACACCAGGAAGACGATCTCCTAGTTTAAAAATAACCTTAGTGTCTTCTGACTCCTCCTCTTCAGGCGGTTCTGGGGCCGGTTCCTCCTCCGCTTTGTAAGGAGCTTGAACAAGACCGTAGCCAAAGATCTCATCTCGACCGCTAGGCGCAAGGTCAATAGCGCTTTCTTGAAGCTTCTTTCTGTACTCACTAGGCGTTAATCCTGGATTTTGTTGCTTTAACAAGGCAAGGGTCCCTGTTACATAAGCAGATGCCATCGATGTTCCATTTTGTCTAACATAGCGATTATTTAAATGGGTACTTAGTACATTCACTCCAGGTGCTGTCAGCTCAACTGCTGGTCCCGTTGCAGAAAACGAGCCACGTTTGTTGTTTGAATCAACCGCAGAAACAGCAATGACAGAATCATACCTCGCTGGAAATTCAACTGTATTTCCGCTTCCCGTCCCATGATTTCCAGCAGCTGCTACTAGTATGATTCCATGATCATATGCACGGTCGACCATTTGTTTTAATGTGGCCGAATCATTTGACGTTCCTAAGCTTAAATTAATAATGTCGATCTTGTTCGTGATCGCCCAATCTATTCCTTTTACAATATCAGATATATATCCATTTCCTGACTGATCAAGAACTTTAACCGCATAAAGCTCAACATCCGGAGCAACTCCTACAACACCAATGTCGTTGTTTTTCGCACCGATAATTCCAGCGACGTGCGTCCCATGCCCATTGTCGTCATGAAATGATTTTGTATAAGAAGTAATTGCTGTCCCACCGGCAATCTTCAAATCTTCGTGGGCAGCAATCCCTGAATCTAAGACAGCTACTTTCACGCCTTTACCAGTGTAAGCCGATTGCCATGCTAACGGTGCCTTTACTTTCTCAATGCCCCAATCAAACGTTTGATTACTTATTGAAACCGGATGGTCGACTTCTATAAAGGCAATTTCCTCATACCTTTCCAATTCCTCTATCGAATCAATCGGAATTTCAACTGACACGGCTGGTACATGTTCAAACGTACTCAGCAATTCACCCTCTACCTCTGCAAGCAAGCTCTCATCAATCTGTTCTTTGAAAACAACGATCACCTTTTCTGTCTCAGCACTATCAGCCAATGCCGAAAAAGGAGACAGAAATACGATCATCGAAACAAACAAGAAAAGTAAGCTGTTTTTCATTTCCCACCTCTATTAGTATAAAATCAATCATTATTCTATCTATCATAATCATAGTAGATGATTTCTCTTTAAATGAAAACTAGTAAAATACTGGTCTCAAAAAAAGAGGACACTGCAAAGATCGTTATGTTGATCTTTGCAGTGTCCTTTACTCGTTTCTATCTAACTTCCTTTGATTCGTTAAGAACCATTTTAACTTTCTTTGGCTCCACTTGTTCTCCATCCGCTTTCGCCTTATTAATGACGACTAAAATCGTACGTAAGAAGATCACCATATCAAGCCATAGGGAGTAATTTCGAATGTAATGCAAGTCAAATTTCAACTTGTCATTCATATCTGTTGTGTAATTCCCCATAATTTGCGCATAGCCTGTAATACCTGGCTTGACTGCACAACGTGTTTTAAACCAGATGTTTTCCTTTTGGAAATTCTCTGCAAAGAAGTAACGTTCTGGTCTAGGACCAACAATCGACATTTCTCCTTTTAATACATTAATTAATTGAGGAAGCTCGTCAATTCTCGTTAAACGTATAAAATGTCCAACCTTTGTAATCCGGGCATCATTGCTTTTCGCTAATGTTGGACCTGTTTCACTTTCTGCATTTTCTTTCATCGAACGAAACTTCAAGATGTTAAATGGCTTATTAAATTTGCCTAGTCGCTCTTGCTTAAAGAACACACTTCCTCCGTCTTCAAGCTTAATCGCCACAACTGTAGCCAACATTACCGGCAAACTAATGAGTAATAAGACAAGCGAGAATAAAATATCTACTACTCGTTTAATGAACAAATACACACCGTTAATATAAAACGGTTTAACTTGGAGAAGCATCGTGTCGTCGAGTGACGCAATCGATGATTTCATTAATACAAGCTCACTTACTGTTGGGATCACATAGATGTTTTTATTTTTTCTCATCCCAAGATAGAGAACTTCATTTCTAACCTTTGCATGAACAGTTGAACTAATAAAAACAATGTCATAGCTATCGAGTTTAGCCTTAATGGCAGCATAGTTTGTGTTCATATCAATGAAATCGACTTTTTCTTTTTTCGTTACAAGCTTTCTAATGCTATGTTTGATGTTTTCGTATTCACTACGATCACCGATGATGACCGCTTTGCCTTTTGTGAATTGGTTGCACTTAATGATGAACCCTTTCCAAGCAAATAAAAACAGAAACATGAATGCATGAGCCAGGAAAATAACGGATCTCGGTAAAGAAAATTCTCGAAATAAGAACGACATTGCAATCGTGATAATCATGATGAAACCAGATGCAACAACTAATTTCCTTGTTAAATCAAGGAGATCGTGATGAACTAAGCGGTCTAGTTCAAATACGACAATAAAAAAGATCCCTAAAAGTAAGATCCAAGGTAGCAAGTTAACAAAAGAATCTATATTACGTTGTTCAATTAATGTGAAATTCGCAGCCACTCGAAACGAAACGACATATGCGAGTAAGATTAAAAGTACATCGACTAATACGACAGAAACTCTCAATAGACGGTTCGGATTTATATTTGGCATTTTTTAATCTCCTATTATATTAGTCTAGTCTACAAGAAGTGTAACATATAAACTTCTAGATTCAAGACAAGAACTTTGTAGCTTTTTGTAAAATTTACGTTTTTTCAAAAATCTGTCATAAATAGTTACGCAGATCCTTTTTTAAAAAACTAGATGGTCTTGCGTTGTGCCTTTGGTTATTTTAACTGCGCTCTCATACAATTGCAAGTTGTAGATTGTGACAATTGGTTAGCTATTTTCCTATAGTGAAACGTACGAGAAGACTCATACGTTTCAAATTACCATCGATTTTTTCGTTTGGAATGAAAAAGAGGATGTCACAACAGGTTACTGTTTAACCTGTTGGACACCCTCGAAGCCTTCATCACATTTTGGCCGTTTTAGGTTTAAGGATACTGCGTAAAACCATTGCAACTTTTCTAATAGGCATCGTTAACTTCCACGTGCGGCTTTTCCGTATTTCTCTCATTCTTCGTTCAAAGCGATTCTTTTCTTTCTCAAGTTGTGCATATTCCTTTTTCATCATCGTTAATTCATCTTCAAGATGCTCTAACGTCATAATGTTGAATTTGTTGACGAGTTCAAACCCTTTTTTAACTGGTTTCGAATATTCCTCTTCCACACTAATCTCGATTCTTCCAAAAGCCGTACTTTGAATCAAATGTTGCTTGAAAGCTTCCACATCTTCTACTGTTTTCCCAGCAACGACTACTTCTACATCTTGTTTATTAAACTTTTGTACAAAGCCGTGAAGGTTATTGGCGATTGCCTGCTTCAGGAGCCAATTTTGAAAACCGACATGAAAAGGACCGTCAATCACAAATCTCTTCGCTTTCACTGTGACAGGTGAAGGTGGAGCAATTTCAATTTCCACAACGGATCTACTTTGAAGGGAATCGATAATGCTTTTGAAATCAAAGAAAACATTGGAGTTCTCCGTCTTGATTTCAATTGTCTCAGGGAAATAATAATCAATAATGGCTTTAGGTATGTCTTTCGCATTCCCTTCAATCGGATAAATATGAGAGCCTAGTCCAGCCTTCGTATTTAACTCTAAAATGACTCCTGTCTTAAATGAAGGATCAATAATCATATCGACTCCGCATTGAGCAAGTCCTGGTACAGCTTTTACCGCATCAACGGCAATTTTCTTCACTTCATCCGTTAACTGATCCGTTACATCAATCGGGTCGCCTCCAGCTGATACGTTACTAATTTTACGTAAATAAATTCGTTTACCAGCTTTCGGAATGCTTTCAAGTGTATAACCAGCCGATTCAATCGATTGGCGTACTTCTCGATCTAATTTAATTGGGCGGAAATACAAATGCGGGATGCTTTTGCGCTCTTTGTTCTTTAAGCGGATTAGCTGCTGAACCGTATGAATTCCGTCCCCAACAATGTTAGCAGGTCGTCTATTCGCTGCCCCTAATACTTTGTCACCTAGTACGTAAATCCGGATTTCATCACCTGTTACAAATCGCTCCACAATCACTTCCGGAAAGTTCAGCTGCTGCCTGACATAAGTCAACGCTTCAATAAATTCCTGCTCGGTTTCAATGTTTGCAATTACCCCTTTACCAGCACAACCATTCGTCGGCTTGATGACTAAAGGGTAAACAAGGGTCCGTGAATACTCAATAACTTCTTCATCCGTTGCTTCTGCCCCGAATCTTCTTCCCTTCGGAGTAGGCACACCTGCTTTTGTTAAATAATCATTCGTTAACCCTTTGTTATCACAAATGTTATAAGCTTCTTCTGAAACTAGATCACCTTTAGAGCCTTGAAAGTGATGCTCTCTCCCTTGATAGCTAAGAGAATATCTGATTTGCAACTTTCCTTCGTTACTATGATTATAAAATTTTACCGTAATGCCTCTTCGCCACGCCTCAAGAGCAATGACATACATACTTGTTTTCTTCCTACGAGCCTCGAGTGGTACTGCATCAATGTAGTGCGGTAGCCAGTTTCTATTCTGTTGCATACATATCCCTCTTTACTATACTTTCCTTCGCATCGAGCTATGGAAAAGGATCGTCCCTCTACTTTAAGATTATCTTTTCCCTCTAGATGTCATAATCTTTAGTTTGCGAATGGGTCTCGTAATACGCCAAGATAAACTTTCTTCAATTCGTCTATATTTACGTTTCATTAGATTGTATTTCTCTTCAAGCTTCGTCATTTCTTCTGTAAGTTGTTTGTTTTTCTCTCTTTCAACCTGTAGTTCTCTCTTTAGTTTAACCGGTAATTTCGGTTTGTTTTCTCCTAATACTTCAAATCCAACATTTACCGCCTTTGTCCACTCTTGCTCTTGTATGCTTTTGACGGTTGCTTTTAGCGGTCGTTCAGTCTTAATAAACTCATCGAAACGTAAGATGTCCTCTTTTGTACCAGCAACTACAACGAGAAGCTTCTTATCCTTCAAGTTCTCGGCGAAACCATGTAATCGGAATGAGATTGCTTTTCTTTGTAAAAAGCGACGGTAGCCTACGCCTTGAACCTTACCTGTTAACAGATAACTTTTCTGAACAAGTGGCTGAGATGGCGCCGACGGAACGATAAATTCTCCAACCACTCCGCTTCTCAACAAGCTTACAATTGTTTTGTAATTGAAGTAAACATTTTCGATGTTGCTACCAACGGTTTCAGGGAAATAATAATCAATGATTGCCTTAGGCACATCTCGTCCTTCTCCTCTTTCAGGGAACATGATCGATCCGATGTGTGCTCTTGAGTTTACTTCAATGACAACACCTGTGTTTCGCTTCGTATCAATGATCATATCTAATCCACAATGAGCCAGTCCTGCTGCTTTTGCTGCTTGAACAGCAATCGCTCTTGTCTCTTCCGTTAGTTGCGGAGTGAAGTCAACTGGGTCTCCTCCAGCCGAAAGATTGCTTTTCTCTCTTAGGAAAAGTTGCTCCCCTTGTTTTGGGATAGAATCGAGTGTATAACCAGTTGATTCAATAAGACGAAGAACTTCATCATCTATTTTAATCAAACGTTTAGATAAACTAGGATTCGTTTTTCTATGCTTGTTTTTTAAATCAATTAGCTCTTTTACTGTGCTTTTTCCATCACCAATAATATGAGCTGGAATTCGATTCGCTGCCCCTATCACTTGATCTTCAATAACATAAATCCGACACTCTTCCCCTTCAACATGTTGCTCAATGATAATATCGTCATATTGTAAGGTTTCGCGTATATGAACGAGAGCTTCTCGTAGCGAATTAATATTGGCAATGTTGACAATGACGCCTCGTCCCAAACTACCATTCGTTGGCTTTGCGACCAATGGGAACTCAACGGTCTTGGCAAATTCAATCATCTCATCAATGCTATGTTCAGAAGTGAAATTCCGCCCCTTTGGGACTGGTACTCCAGCTTGAGTTAACGTTTGTTTCGTTAATTCCTTGCTTTTGCAAACTTTAATCGACTCTTCCGTAATTTTATCCCCTAGTGAATGAGAAAAGAAATGTTCCCTACCTTGATAACTTAAGGAATAACGGATCTTTAAGCGGTCACCACTTTTATAAACGGAATAAAACTTTAGGGTTAACCCTCTTCTCCAGCCTTCTAATGCAATTGTGTACATACTTAAGTTATCACTGTGAGCTTCTGGCGGAATTGCACCTTCTAAATGCGGCAACCAAATTCTTTGATTCATTATTCTTCCCCTCCTTATAAGGACATTGTCATGACTGGTTCTCTCTGTATAAAAAGTCCTTATGTTACTTTTCGTTTTACCTTTTTGACAATGTCTAGTAGCTTTCTAAACGGTAATGTCAGCCGCCAAATTCTACTTTCTTGTAAGGCTAAGTATTGCTGCTCCACACGATTACGCTTTTTCTCTAGACTTTCGAGCTCTTTTCTCGTTTTTGCAATTTCTGCAATGATTTCTTTGAGCTCTGCTTGAATTTCAAATCCAATTCGTACTGGCTTTTCCCAGCTTTCCTCTTGAATTTCGCTAATCTCCACTTTCTTCGGGTCTAGCTTAATGATTTCTTTGTATTGATTCACAGAATCACTACTTACACCAGCTACTACAACGTCAATACTTTCATTCGTTATATTTGAAATAAACCCATTTAATCCCATCTCAAGAGCACGTTTTCTCAACCACTGATGGAAAGCCACAGGTTGAACCGCTCCTACGACTCTATACTTTTTCGCATAGATCTTTCCTAATTGCGCAGGGGCAACTTCAACTTCAATCGCCGTCTGACTCACTAAAGGTTGGAGAACACTTTTGAAATCAAAATATAAGTTAGTTTTATCACGATTGACTGATTCTGGGAAGTAAAAATCAATAATAGCCCCTGGAACATCACGGCCTTTTCCTGTCATTGGATAAACAAGTGAACCTAACTGTGAGGTAGGATTAAGTTCCAGCACAATCGCTTGCCCTTCTGGCTGTTTCGATGGGTCAATAATAATATCAACTCCACCGTGATAGAGATCCGGTACAGCCTGAATGGCTTTTACGGCTGTTTTTTTCACTTCGTCAGAAAGTTGATCTAACACATCAATTGAATCTCCACCAAGCGAAATATTGCTCTTTTCGCTTAAATAGACGACTTCCCCTTTTTTCGGAATGCTTGTTACACGATAACCAGCGTCTTCCAAAACTCCATTCATTTCGTGATCGATTTTGATTAAACAACTAAACAAGCGAGGATTCTTTTTTCTTTCCTCATTTTTCAGCTCAATTAACTGTTGAACCGTACTAGAGCCATCCCCAATCACATTAGCAGGAATTCGTTGAATCGCACCAACTACTTTGTCTCCGACAACATACAGTCGGTAGTCATGACCCGGGATGAACTGTTCTACAATGACATCAGGGTATTGTAACTCAGAGCGAACAAGGATTAAAGCAACTTCTAACTCTTCAGTTGTTTCAATTTTCGTAACGACTCCACGTCCGAAGCTTCCATCAGTTGGTTTAACGACTAACGGGAAGCCAATCTGCTGCGTTGCATATTCAATAATCTCTCTATTTTCAACTTCAGCACTGAAACGTCGTCCTTTTGGGACTGACACTCCTGCTTTTGTTAGCCATTCCTTTGACTTTTCTTTATCGGCACCAATTTCAAGCGCTTCATTGGTTACCTTATCTCCTCTTGAGCGAAAGAAGTAATGCGTTCTCTCAGCCGAGCTAAGGGAAAAAAGTCTTCCTGGACGATCGACGTACCACACCTTCATATGATCAAACTTGTCCGATTCTTTCGTATACCACTTCAGAGTTAACCCTCGACGCCACCCCTCTAAGGCAATAATATAAGGACATAATTCATGACCGCGTGCGCCCTCTACCACTTCTGCCGGAAGATCAGGGAGCCATTCTGTCTTATTTTGATTCATTGAGTTTCCTCCTAAAAATCGATCAACTTACTAATGGAATTGACAATCTATTTCAATTTTGGTCTTACTTATCTTGTTGTGACCCTAGCAACTGATTAAAAGGAACAAAAGATTTCCCTGCAAGCAAATCTTTTAGCAGACGAGCTTCCGCTTCTAAATAATACTCGCCAAGGAGGCGATCTGTTGTTTCATTAAAGTGATCGTAATGACCAGGCTTTGGCGTGAATTCTCCAAACACTAATTCGTTTGAACTTTTCAAGAAATCAATCCGCATAAAAGGAGCAGGGATTTCCAAACTAAGCTTGTTAGCAAGCTCTAGTTCTTCGTCTGTAAACCCGTCCCCTTCAAAGCTTGCCTCTTCATACTTTCCTGTCTTTACTTGCTCACCCGTTGCCGTCCACCAACAATACTTTACTTCGGGATACCTTTTTATTTCAAGAATAAGCGCAACTTTTCCATAAAAACAATAAAATTTCAAATCACGCGCTGGTATGTGCTCAAGCTCGTTTTCAAGAACGAGCTCTTCTAGCATCCATTGATCGCTTTCAACTAAGCCAGCAACCAGGTCTGCTTGAACAAAAGCCTCAAGTTCCGACCAGCTTTCTAGTATTTGTGAACGTTTCACATCTTGGATACGAGATAGATCATGCACCAAGTAAACCCCGCGCGAACCCGCACCATCGACTGGCTTAATCACGATGCCAGACTGCTTTGGAATATCCGCAAAGGAGTACTGTTCTGTCGAGACCCACGGCCTTCTAACTTGTAATGCATCAACAAACGCATACGCATCAACCTTATCGTCGAGTACCCACTCAGGGAGCGCCGCTTCAAGCTGTCTTTGTCTTGCGCGCAAGCTAAGGCTCGCTTTAAAAGAGGCTACTTGATTCAGCGACAACTTATCAGCTGTTTCAGCGGTGCGAATGATGAATTCCGGTATTTCTTCTATTTTCAAACCTTGCAACACTTTGTCGTATACTACTTTTCGGCTTGCTTCATCTTTGTTACTATAGAGCCTTGCTGCATGCTTTAACGCTGTCGAATAGTTATGATCATGTTCTGCACGTTGCAGCACAAGTTGATCAATACAACTCAGGACTTCGCCTCTTTCCACTGCTTCTTGAACCATATTCTTGTATCCAGCCTGATCAAGCTCTTCTAGCTGTAAAAGCAAAGCTTGTTCACGATCTGCTTGAGCTTTCGCCTTCTGTTCACTTGCCTTCAATCTTTGCTTCGTAACAATGGCTTCCCTCTCAAGCTTTTTATTCAACGTTTCTAGCTTTTGCTTATCGTCTTTTAGAGCTTGATATTTTGAGCCGACCAAAGAGGTTTGCAGAGCATTCAGCGATTTCTTTACGAACGCAATCGTACGTCTTAGCGGTAATGAAAACTTCCACATTGGACTTTTCGTAATGGTTTTGTAGTTTCGCTCAACAAGGTCTTTTTCTTTTTGAAGCTTCTTTTTTTCTTTTTGGAGCTTCTGTAATGCAGCCTCTTGCTTAATTAATTTGCTTAATAATGCTTCTTCCTTTGGCACCCTAGTCGTAGAATTTTGTTCAAGCTGTGACTGTTTCTTTTCTTCATTTACTGTCACGGTTTGCCCTACTTTCAGAAATGATGTTTTCGACTTTCCAATCTCTTGGATCCATAGAACTAGATTCCGTTGAAAGAATGGAACGTGATTCGGCATTAAGCGGGTGCCAGGTCGCTTTTTGGCCAAAGTATTGATCAACATGCTTTTCGCATGTAGGAATATCGAAGCTTTGTCCCTTTTCTTGTTCGCGATCATCCTTAGATACAACAACATGTACTTCTTCGGACTTCACTTCAGGTAGATACTTTTGCCAAACTTCCAGCGATGGAGGATGTTTAATGATCAATTGTTTACATTGAATTTTCTCACCGTAAACAACCATCTGAACGAGATTCCCATCCAATATTTCACGAATACGAGCATTTACTTTTTTATCAGGGCTTACTTCATATTGAAACAGCTGCATCAAACCGACTTTTAATTGTTGCTGCTTCAACCATTCAATTTCTGCTATGACTGCTGTAATAGAATCATCTGTTAAACGGAAGTCATGACCAATTAACACATCAAATACGCGGTAACCATCGACTTTCTCTTCTCTTTCAGGCCACATTGGTTCTGGTACAGCAAAAGGTCGCTCTTTCTGCGGGAATGAATAATATAGTTGATCCGAATTCTCATGAACATAATCATGACCTTCTTCATACTCTCTCCGCACACCCATTTTAAATCCATGGTAGCCAAAAGCAGAGTTTCCTGTTAAAGAAGTCGCAGTTTGACGTTGGAACGATAGCGGACCAGTCGGCAACGCAACAATTGATTTTTCTCCAAAAATCTTTTTAATCCGTCTAATGAACTCAGAATCAGCTGCAAATCGAACCGTGTCCCAGTAACCCAATTTCTCTAATACCACTTCCCGTCTAAATAGAAAAGAAGACATGTTACTAAAAATATACGTACCTGGTTTGCCACGTCGATAAAATTTAAGATCCTCTGTTGCTCTTGCCTGCTCTGATGTATTCCCAACGACATCCGGGTTTTCAAGTAAATGGCGAACTTGTCTTTCAATCTTTTCAACATGCGACCAATCATCGGCATCATGGATGGTTACAAATTCACCTGTTACTTCCTGCAAAGCAAGGTTTCTTGCGGCGTAAGCTCCACCATTTTTCTTTGCTTTAATGAGCTTTACTCTTTCATCCTGCTTGATGTAACGTTCAACGACTTCTACGGTGTTATCTTGACTACAATCATCGACGACAACGATTTCAAGGTTCTTCCAAGTCTGAGTTAGCATCGACGTCAAAGACGTTCCGACACCATCTTCTGCATTGTAAACCGGAATGATCACCGAAACTTTTGGAGCCTCAGCCGACGATGACGAAACTTTCTTTCCTACTGATGACAAGCAGTCATACGGCTCTTTTCCTTTTTTCAAATCTAGAAGAACTTCAGAAGTACCGTAAAGCTTCAAAGCTTGATTAGCCCACTTTAAGCGCTCTGTAACAGAATCCTCCAAGTTGGCTGCTGCTAGTAATACATCTGGATGTTGCTCTTCTTCTTTTAGAAAAGGAGCTAAAGCTTGTTTGGCGCGATCTACTTCTCCTAAAATCTCATAGCACTCAGCCTGCATAATCGCCGCTTGACGCTTTCTGTTAAGGTCGACTTCATCGTCTAGTACTTTCGTTAATAGGTCTAGGCACATACGTGCATGTTTCTTGTCATATTGATTGGCATGCCATAACGCAAGTTCCCATCTCGCAAGGCGATTTAAATAAGGTTCATCTTCTCGATTGCATAGTTCCTCAAGCTCTTTGAGTCCTCTTTCTGTAAAACCGAGATTGTATAAGCGATGCTTTACTTGATTCACTTCGCTCCGTTGCCACTTCCCCGATAATAAAATCTTTTTTAGATAATATTTTTGTTTATCAGTAAGCGAGTTTTTGATTTTCTCACGTTGCTTTGGTGTAAGCACCTTATAGCTCAAACGCTCAGTCATATTTAACATTTTTCGGATGTTTGATTTAACCATCTTATCCTCAACACCTATTCAATCTATTGTTAGTCCTGTTTCGTTTCTTCTGTTACAGCTGGCTTTACTGCTTTCTTGCGTCGTTTTTTCTTCCGTAGCGTCGTTTTTTTCGCGGCCTTCTTCGTTCCGCCTACACTTTCTGTATAGAGCGCTACTGCTTCAGCTGGATCTCCATCAAAGCGAACTTGTCCTCTTTCCATCCAGATGACACGCGTACAAATTTTCTCAACAAATCTCATGCTATGAGAGACGATAATGACGGCTTTCGCGCTTTCCATCATATCTTGAATTCGCTCACTTGCCTTTTGCTTGAATGCCATATCGCCTGTCGACAACGCCTCATCAATAATGAAGATATCTGGTTGAAGAGTCGCCGCGATACTGAAACCTAAACGAGCCTGCATCCCGCTTGAATATTCCTTTACCGGCTTATCAATCGCTTGCTTAAGCTGTGAAAATTCAACGATTTCCGGGTAGTCGGCTTCAATTTTTTCTTTTGGAATCCCAAGCAACATTCCATTTAAATAAATATTATCTCTTCCTGATAATTGAGCATTGAATCCTGTCCCATATCCTAATAAGGAAGTTGTCTCTCCATCAAGTTTGATGTTTCCTTCATCAGGAGTCAGGATGTTTGTCATTAGTTTACACAATGTACTTTTACCAGCACCATTGTGACCAATAACTCCAACAACTTCTCCTTCTTTCACTTCAAAACTTACATTCTTAAGCGCCCAAAACGTATCTTTTTTCACGTTGTAAGCTACACCAACATTTTCAGCTTTGACCACTGTTTTGTCTTTCATGTTCAGTGTTGTTTTTTCAATATCAAGCCTTTTTCGTTTTCTACGTGCTTTAACAGGAACAGACGCTTTATACATTTCAACGACTTCTTTTGGGTCTCCCACTTGACGAATGACCCCTTTATCTAACCAGACTAAGCGATCACAATTTTTTTCTGCGAAGCGAAGCGAATGAGTTACAAGAACAACCATTTTGGCTTTTGCAACAAGCTCCTTCATCTTTTCAGCTGCTTTCTTACTAAAAGCAGCATCTCCAGTGTTAAGGGCTTCATCTAAAATTAAAATCTCTGGCTCTAAAAAAGAAGCCACACTAAATCCTAGCCGTGCTTTCATTCCACTAGAATAAGTTTTCATAGGTTGATCAAGGAACTTTCCAAGTTCAGAGAACTCATGAATTTCGTCAATGAATTCATTGATCTTCGCTTTTTCAATTCCGAGCATCATTCCGTTTAAATAAACGTTCTCACGCCCTGTTAGTTCCTTATTGAATCCCATACCAAGTGAGAACAAGGCAGAAACTCGGCCATCAACCATTAACTCCCCTTCATCAGGGGTAAGAATTCCAGAGATCATTTTACATAGAGTCGTTTTCCCTGAACCATTTGAACCAATGATTCCAAGGATTTCACCTTGATAGCCTGTCAGATTTAAATTTCGTAAAGGCCAAAAAACTTTATCCTTTTGCTCTTGATCTTCTTTCTTTTTTTAAACAAGTTAATGACATGCGATTTATAGTCATCCTTCTGCTGAGCATTGAAGGCTACTCCTAAGTTATCTAGCCGTAACACCACTTCTCTAGCTTCAGCAGATGGATTGTTTGAGTTGTTTTCGGTTACTGACATATGAAACCCCTCTTTTATAATGCTTTTATAATTTTGTGTTCGTTGCGGCTATAGAAATACAGTAGAATGGCTATGACGACCGCAGAAGACAGCGCAATGACAAGCAATCCGCCAAACTGTGGATTCGTCTGATACATTAATACAGCCCGATAAGAATCTAATATGATCGCAACAGGGTTAATCGCCACAAGCCAGCTATACTCAGCAGGCAAGCGTCCACCCTCCCAAATAATTGGCGATGCATAGAAGAAAACCCTAAGTACATGAGATAGAATGTTATCAATATCTCGTACAAAAACACAAATATAGGCTACAAATAGACTTATAGCCAACAAGAACACTAATTGCACCAATATAATAAGTGGTAAATACACGACCTGCCAACCTGGCATCACCCCAAAAATAATTAGGAAAATCGCGATGACAACTAACCCAAAAACAAAGTTCACAACTTGAGTCGAAGAAGCTGCAAGTGGGAAAATTGATTTAGGCAAGTACACTTGGTTGATAATCGAAGAATGTTTCACAATCGCCCGTGCTGATGTATTCACCGTTGTATTCATCCAACGCCAGCCAATCAGCCCGATGACAAGAAAGACAGCAAAGTTCTCGCCGCCTCGCCCCAAAATAATACCGACTAAAAAATAATAAACGGCTACATTTAATAACGGATCTAACAACCACCAGAAATACCCTAAATAGCTATTTCGATGCTCTGCCTTTAATCCAGATTTCACAAGATATATTAATAGATCTTTTCTTTTCAGAATTTCGTTTATATACTCACGCATAAATTTCATTTACACCGCCATTCAATTGAATAGAAATAAGAGGACTTGTATTTCGGTCCTACAAATTCTACTTATTATACATAGTCCCAATCTCCATGTATAGATGCTTCACAAAAATTTCGTTTCAGCTATGCTTGATATTTCTTTAATTTAAAATAAACATAATGGATGAAGTACCATATACTTTTTGCTAAACCAATCTTTTCAATTTTCCGGTACACATACCAATTTTGCTTAGCCATCTTTATTTTATTACTGGAAATCGATTGTTCAACGACACGATATTTCGCTAACGGTTCTTTAAGTCCGTAAGCTGTAAAACCTCTTTTCGTTAAGTCAAGCCATAGTACGTAATCCTGACGTGTACGAATGTTCACCATCTCAATGTCTCCAATTGCCTCTTTATCAAGCATAACCGTTAGACATCCAATGACGTTGTTTTTCAAAAGTTCCTCATAGGTCACTTGATCAGGAACTCCAATGGTTGTACCCGTATTCTCACCTGCTTCATTAATGACATGATAAGCAGAAAACGAAAACGCAATTTGCTGATCAACCATAAACTGAAGTTGCTTCTCCAACTTATTTGGAAGCCATTGATCATCACTATCTAAGAAAGCAAGAAAACGGCCCTTCGCATTGTTAATTGCTGTATTTCGAGTGATCGCTGGTCCACTATTTTCTGTTAACTTGATCAGCTTAATTCTTTCATCTTGTTCCATATACGTTTGAACAAGCTCTACCGTTTCGTCCTTGGAACAATCATCAACAATGATCATCTCCCAGTGACGGTACGTTTGAGCAAGCACTGATTTCATTGTCTCTTCAATAAAACTTTCAGAATTGTAAGCTGGTGTAATAATAGAAATTAACGGAGTTCTCTTCTCATTTTGCACATTTATCACCATTATTAAAAGTTTCTTTGCTTAAATGACTCAGTTTGATCCTGTGCCAATTCTAACTCCTGATACCACTGAACAAGCTTTTCAGCTTCTTTGTCCCAGTTCAACTGTTCCCTGACAGATTTTTTTCCATTTTCGCCCATATTCCATGCTTCCTCTGGATGCGTTCTTATATACTCAATTGCTGCCTTTAATTCCGTATCATTCGTTGGATCGACTGCGATTCCGCAGCGATGTGTCTCGACAAATTGCTTCCAAACAGGGAAGTTTGAGCAAATAATCGGTAGCCCGTAGCTCATATATTCAAAGAACTTCGTCAGTTCTTTTTTCATATAGTGATCATCTCTTGGAAAAAGCGCAATCCCAGCTAACCAATTTCTTGAGCTGTAGGCTTGGTCAATTTCGTCTTTTGGAACATAACGATCAATGCCTTCAATCTTCACTTGGCTACGATAATCACCAGCTTGTTCCAACATATTCTCAGCTAAATGCTTCGGACATTTCCCATAGAAATGAATCGACATCGACGGGTCGACAACTGGTATTCTCGCCTGCAAAAGAGCCCCTCTTTCAACAGAGACATTTCCTGTATAAATGATTTCGTCAACAACCGGCTCTTTCGTCTTCCTAGCTGTCCTTGCTTCTGGATTCAAGATCGGATAATTTAAGACACATGTGCCTCTTGGGTATTTCTCTTTATAGTACTTTTCCGCTAAGCATAACTCTAACTTTTGGGCAAAGATTCCCTCGATGGTACGGTACGCTTTGGCGATTAGCTTCCGCATTGGCTTCTTTATATAATCCTTTTGCATGATACTCGTTTCATAGTCTTCGTGAATATCATAAATGACGACATTGTCTTTTTTCTTTAAAAGCCAAGCTACAGGAAGCAGCTCAGGGTCATGAATTTGATAGAAATCAGCCTTTTGTTTCTTTGCTGCTTTGTACGCTTCAACTGTCGAGAGCAGCATTCTTAAAATCTTGTTTTTTCGTTTTGTGATCGAGACGACATTGACATTGCTTTCTTTAATGGTCTCTTTTCCGTCCGGTGCGATTAACGTTACATCATAGCCTGCCTCTTGAAGAGACTGACATTCTTTATAATAAATTCGCGGGTCTAATGGATGGTGTACCGTTGTAATGTGTACAACCTTTTTTCGATTAGTCATCGCTTCACTCTTCCTTGTTCATCAATTAATGGTTTATTGTTTCGATAAAGTCGATAAAAATAGTTGTTCATACTGCTTCACAATTTGTTTCGCGTCAAAGTCTCGTGCTCGTGCATATCCTTTTTCAATAATTTGCAAACGCTCTTGTTCACTTACGGATAACACCTTAAGCATTTCTCCAGCCATTTGTTCGTCATTCCCAACGTCACATAGCGCTCCAAACTCACCGAAATTTAATACTTCTTCCGGCCCACTTTTACAATTGGTTGAGACAACAGGCGTACCTGTCGCTAGCGCTTCAGCAATCACATGACTGAACCCTTCATGCTTTGAAGACAAAACAAAGAGGTCGGCTTTTGTAAAGTAGCTGTATGGATTGCTTTGGAATCCGATGAAATGAACGCGATCTAAAACAGACAATTCTCTCGCAAGTTCCATGAGCTCTTCCTTTAAAGGTCCTTCACCCAATATGACTAAACGGCTGCTTATTTCGTTGTTCACTTTCGCAAAGGCTTTGACTAACGTGCGTTGATCTTTCTGTTCAACGAGACGGCCAGCTGTAATAATTACCTTATCATCGGTAAGAAAAAGCGCTTCATGCTCGGGGTCAATCTTCCCGTGCTCGACTTTGTCATTAATGCTATTTAAATCAACTGGATTGTAAATCACTTCAATCCGCTCTGGCTTCACCTTATAGCGGTTGACTAGATTTGCTTTTACACCCTCTGATAATGAAACGATTTGATCAGATGTTTTGTACACCATCCCGAACCCAAGCAACTGCATATTTTCACGGAGACTTCCACCTAAATTGTCTGCTTCCCGAATGACGCTTTTCACCTTAGAGAAAGAAAGCTTACTTGCGATAATCGCAATCGTATTCACCCTTGGAATCGTACTGAAAGCTACGTCGATACCCTCTTCTTTAATGATTTTTGCTAGACGCAAAATGGAACGGCTTAACCGTTTTGTATCCAACTTGATAAATTTCACATCATCTTTTAACTCTTTTTCATAAGAGCCATCAAAATTCAACGTCACAAGGTAGGGCTCAAATTTGCTACGGTCTAAATTATTGATAATATTCAACAATGTTCGAGCCGCTCCGCCACCACCCATTTGATAGATAAAAAATAAGATCTTCACTTTTTTCATTGAAACGACCGGCCTTTCTTCTATATGAAGATTTCTTGAAATAGCTGTTACTATACTTATTCTGCTCTTTGCAAACGATAGCTAATCGATTATATCATATTTCCGTTTTCGAGTACTCGTCCGAAAAGAGTTCGTCATGCCATGCGTTCACAACAAACAGTCGACTTTTCTCCTAAGAATAATCGACAAATCTCACTTTTTTCCTACGTTCCCTTCCGAAATCTGGCAAACTTCTTTATAATAGACCTATTATCATAGCTATGTTTAAAAGAAAAGAGGGTTAACATGCCTAAGAAAATTGTCATCCCTTCCCTTAGTATTATCATCCTTTTTTTTGCTGGCGTTTTGCTTCTATTCCCTTTTGAATCGAGTGGCCAAATTAAGCAACTTGAGCAGAAAGCGACGACCGCTTTTGATCAAGCGAACTTCGATGAAAGCATCTCTTATTATGAAGAAATTCTACAAGTAGATCCTCTCCATGTGAATGCTAGATTAGGCCTAGCCAAAAGCTATCACTCTATCGCAAAGCTTGAACGAGCAGAAATGACACTTCTTGAAGGGATTGAACTCTTGCCTGATGAAGCTCGCTTTTACACGCACTTGTCAGACTTGTATGTCAGTCAATCTGATATCGTTTCAACTCTATCAATTTTGAAGCAAGGCTTCGAGCAAACAAAAAGTGACGATTTTCAGGAAAAGTATGAAACGTTTCTATCGCAAATAACGATTGAAATCGAACGTCCTTTTATTCAAGTTGGACACAAGCGTGAGCTAAAGCTTGTTTGGTCCGATGAAAAAGAGCGAACACTGCCCATTGATGCAGAATGGACTGTATCCGATTCAGATATAGCCAACCTTGATCTACAAGAAAAGGAAACATGGATGTTAACAGGAGAAGCGCCTGGCAGTATGACGGTGACAGCCGCAGCTGAAGATCTGACTCGTAAGCTTGAAGTTGAGATTAAAGATCAAGTCGTTGAAGAAATGGAATGGCTAACAGCTGAAGAACCAACAGTTATGCTGAATGAAACTCTTCCAATCACTCTTCAAGCATTTGATGCTAACGGAGAGAAGATGGACATCCGGCCAAACTGGTCTGTCAAAGGAGAACGTGGACTATTATCGGAAAGCAGCCATGACAATGAGATTCTCTTCTTAGCCTCAGAAGTTGGCACGGAAACCGTTGAAGCTGAAGTGGACGGATTAGAAATTTCACTTGAAATTGAAATAGTAGATGAGAATATGCTTACCACCTATGTAACGGGAGATGGCACGGTTACTGCATTCCCAGCGAAAACTCATTATACATACGGAGAGACCATTGAATTACAGGCCGTTGCCGCACCCGGCTGGACGTTCAAACATTGGACAGGCGACCTGACAGGATCAGTTGCTTCCCAAACCATTACGCTTGAACAGCCACTATCGATCGGCGCCGTGTTTGAACGAGATTTGCCATCTTTCACACTACAAATCTCAAAAAGCGGACAAGGAACGATCGTGCAAAGCACGCTAGATAATCCGATTCAAGAAGGAGAAACCGTGACGGTCACGGCTCGTCCGGATCCTGGATATGTCTTTGAGCGTTGGACGGGAACGCTATCAAGCTCTAATGCTTCGATTACCTTTACAATGGATCAATCCATAAGTTTGCAAGCAGTATTTAAAAAGCAGGTAACAAGTTCACCACAACCTGCACAACAGGTGGAAAAACCACAACCACCACAAGGGAAGAAAGAAAGTGAAAGCGAAACGGAACAATCCAAACCCGTTCAAAAGCCAACAGAACCAGATGAAAAAGAGCCAGATGAAACACCTGAACAACCAGAAACGAAACCCGAACCAGTACCTGAGCCAAAGCCCGATCCTGATGAGGGTTCAGATGAAAGTGAATGACACTCCTAGAAAGGTGGATGGAACATTTTGAAACTTTTTTTATACGCAGGCAGTATTGTTTTATCAATTGCGATTATTATCTTCGGAAACTTTTATTACAAAGGTAAGCTCGCCTCGATTGCCGAAGAATCTGCCGCCTACTCGGCTACGATCGTAAAAGCAGATACGGAAATCTCTTCTGAAACGAGTGATGAAGATGGTGATAAAGAGGCAACAGGTCTTTTAAAAGACCTAATGAATGATCATGAACATGTGAAAATAACTGTCTTTGGATCCAATTCAAATATATTGGATGATAATTCTGACCGCTCATGGCCTTATTTAGTAGAGACACAGCTTCAAAGCTATCAAGATGCTAGTGAGATTACAACGGTAGTCATTGACGGAGAGCGCTCAACTTCGATTGAGATTCTAAACAGTGAATATCATAATGAGGTCATCGATAGCGATCCTGATCTATTGTTATTTGAACCGTTTATTTTAAACGATAACGGCAATATTCGAATAGAAGATTCCATTGATGCCCTTGATCTAATGTTACAAAGGTTGACAAGCTCACTTCCTGAGACAACGATCGTCCTTTTACCAGCCAACCCACTGCCTGGTGCTGGTTTTTACTTGAGTCAAATTGAAGCGCTCGAAACCTATGCGAAAGAACATGATTATTTATACGCGGATCACTGGACAGGTTGGCCGTCAACCGATGATTCGTCATTAGAAGATTACATCGAAAATGCTCGTCCAAATGAAGATGGCCATCAATTATGGGCGGATTCAATGGTTGAATTTTTAACAGCAGAATAGCAATGAGAGATGGTTTCTGATTAACAGAGATCATCTTTTTTTCTGCAAAAAATGGCGTCTTAGCAGGCATACTCCTTCTACTCACACCGAGCGAAAAAATTTTTTTGAATAAAAATGGATAATAATTCAATTTTATCAAATACTAAGAAAAACTAGCTGTGAGGTGTGACAGAAATGGCCAAGTTATTCTGCAAAACATATGCATTGCTCCGCTTGATTGATGATAATGATTATGTAACGGACAAGATGTTAAAGTCTCTTATTTATTTGCAAAATAACCAAAGCTTCTCGTCCTCCTGCAACTGGCTCGGTGCTTTTGTCTATCTCATTTAAGAAACTAGCGATGAGTGATGGTAAAGCCATAAGAAATATTTTGCATATTGAAGAGATTGTTAAGTCTCGCTCTTATATGTTGCCACCACTCTTTTATTTTACCCATATATTTTCCAATTGCATGTTCTTGCCATAATAAATTTCGTTCTAATCAAACCCACGCTGTTCTAAAGCAAACTCCCTTCCTTTTCACCTAAGTAAAAACTCACTATTTCAATTATTCTAAAATAACAAAAAAATAGTAATCTCTCTTTCTTCCTATTATAATAGGATAGTTGACAACGATTTCAACTGATTGATGTTAACAGACAACATGACAATATAGGAGGAGAGCGCATTTATGACATCGATTATTGAAAGCATCGTTTCTGTAGGGAACGATATTCTCTGGAGTTACTTGTTAATTGCTTTATTAATCATTGCCGGAATTTATTTCACGGTTGCATCACGTTTCGTTCAGTTCCGATACATCGGTGAAATGTTCCGACTGCTCACGGATAAAGAAACCGTGACATCTGGAAAAAAGAGTGTATCAAGTTTTCAGGCTTTTTGTATTAGTACTGCATCACGTGTCGGTACAGGAAACTTAGCTGGGGTTGCTTCTGCGATCGCACTTGGTGGACCAGGTGCTGTCTTTTGGATGTGGTTGATTGCCCTTTTAGGTTCGGCGACAGCGTTCGTAGAAAGTACACTTGCCCAAATCTACAAAGTGAAAGATGGCGAAAGCTTCCGCGGTGGTCCAGCTTACTACATGGAGAAAGCGTTAGGCGCGAGATGGCTTGGAATTATTTTTGCGATTTTAATTACATTCTGTTTTGGTCTTGTCTTCAATTCTGTTCAATCAAATACAATTTCAATGGCAATGGGTAGCGCTTTTGGCTCAGACACTTTTGTCATTGGACTTGTGATTGCTGGTTTAACGGCGATCATCATTTTTGGTGGGGTACATCGTATTGCTAAGGTTACATCGATCGTAGTTCCGATTATGGCTCTTATTTATTTACTTGTCGCTTTGATTGTGATCGTAATGAACCTTACTGCAATCCCAAGTGTGTTTGTTCTTATTTTCCAAAGTGCATTTGGAATTGAACAAGCTGTCGGTGGTGGTTTCGGTGCCGCATTAATGATGGGGATTAAACGCGGATTGTTCTCAAATGAGGCTGGTATGGGTAGTGCACCTAACGCAGCGGCAACAGCGAATGTCAGCCACCCTGCTAAACAAGGTCTTATCCAAGCATTCGGTGTATTCGTTGATACGCTCATCATTTGTAGTGCAACAGCGATGATCATTCTCGTTTCGGGCGACTTTACATCTGGAGCGGTTGGAATTGAGCTTACTCAAAACGCTCTAGCCTCACAAATTGGAGAATGGGCAAGCATCTTTGTCGCGATAGCAATCTTCTTATTTGCCTTTAGTTCCATTGTTGGGAACTACTACTACGGTGAAACAAATATTGAATTTATTAAGAAAAGCAAAACCTCTATTATGATTTATCGTTTAGCAGCAGTTGGAATGGTGTTCTTTGGTGCGATCGCTGAGTTCGCACTTGTATGGGACATGGCTGACTTTACAATGGGTCTCATGGCTCTTATGAACATTGCCGTTATTCTTTTACTTGGTAAATTTGCTTTTGCTGCACTTGATGATTACAGCAAGCAACGCAAAGCAGGTAAAAACCCAGTTTTCTATGCTGATTCTGTACCAAACTTGAAAAATGTTGAGCATTGGCAGAAGGAAGCAACAGAAGAAAAAGCGGTCAATAAGTAAAATGCAAGAAGCTTCACACTAGGAATGGCGTGTGAAGCTTCTTTTTTATTACACCTTTCTTTTTCCTCAACTCTGCGTCATGCTCTCTTTATTTTTCATATATTTTAGATAATTTTCTGTTAGCTTTTCTGCAATAGCGGTGCTACGATCAAGGAAACTTACTAACACATTATATTTTTATTCCGATGCGGTTAGGATAAAGAGGAAGAACTGTACGATTCTAAAAACAAGAACCTTACATATCTATACAACCTGTATAGTGATTTTATAATGAAAGTAGGCCACAATATGAATCAATCTAATTGGTTACCTCAATTAAAAAGCCTCGTACCAAAAGATGCTTACGGGTTTACATCCGTTATGTATACGATCGCGCTTGAAGCATGGAAAAGAGGATTAACGGTTAAATTTTACAAAACTTATTCTAAAGGCAAAGTAAGAATTCGTTACGCTATTTCTAGTGAAGGAACGGAGCAAACATTCCAATATTCATTGGCAGACAGCATTCCAAAAGAAGCTAGAAAGATTACGAAAAATAAAGAAACGACGAAAGAGTATTTACTAAAAGCTAACGTCCCAACACCAAAAGGAAGAAGCTTTGGTCCTGAGAGTGACATTCCTGAAATGGTTGAGTTTTCAAAGACGCTTACGTATCCTTTAGTCATTAAGCCTACAAGTTCAAGCTTAGGAAAAGGTGTTACAACAGGCATTATGACGGAGGAAGAGCTTTCTACACACTTGACGTACTTACGAAAAGACAAGGGGTATGAGAATATCATTGTCGAAGAAGAAGCAACGGGAGAAGATACACGTGTGTTCGTCGTCGGTTATCAAGTCGTTAGTGCTTATAAGCGGATTCCAGCTAATGTTACAGGAGATGGTAAACATTCCATCGCGGAATTAATTGAAGTGAAAAATAATGCGAGACTAGAAAATCCACATGCAAGTGATTATCAAATTAAAATCAATGACGATATCACGACGTTTCTTTCAAAGTCGAACTACTCACTCGATTCTGTACCTGCTGAAGGCGAGCGAGTATTCTTAAGCGACAGTACGTTACACTCTTTGGCTGCCGAAACCGTTGATGTTACCGATCAGTTAACAGAAGAGAGCAAACAAGTCGCGGTTAACGCTGCAAAAGCATTACCAGGACTCTCATGTTGCGGAATAGACATTATGATTGATAATGAACGAGGAACGAACTACGTACTCGAGCTTAATTCTAGACCGAATATTGGTGGTGGCCTCTTCCCTGTTCACGGCATGCAAAGAGATATACCAAAAGCGTTAATTGATTACTTTTTTCCTGAAACAGCTTCACACGAACATAGCAAGGAAAGCCACCAGTTCTATTATGATTATAAACGAATTGCTGACACCCTCTACACAGGGATTGCAGAAGAAATCATCCTTCCTGCGATTCCGAAACAACAGCCCGTTTGTAAGAAGATTGTGATAGCGAGAAAGGTTAGCAGCAACATCTTAAGCAACAAAATTTACAAAAAGGCCATTGGCCTGAAAATCAATGGCTATGTAAGAACGTTAAAAAACAAAAACTTGTTAATTGTCGCTGCTGGCGACCAAGATAAGATAGAAATGTTCCTTGAAGCCTTGCCGGAACTAAGTTCAAAACAGTTAGATATGAAAGTAGAAGAATGGGAGAAGCCCGTGATGATTGGCTTTAGGGTGAAATCTTCGAACAGTCGAAAAACAACGAAATCAACGGTTCAGCCGATCCCTCTCGAAACAGAGTTAATCCAACAACGAGATCAAGCGATTGACCAATTAAAACGAATAGAGGAAAGCAAAAGTTGGAAGTATACAATGCCCATTCGAAAATTGGTTAAAAAAGTTCGCGGTAAAGCAAATTAACTGAAGTGATAAAAAAGGATGTCTCTTAGGCTCTTGCCGATTGAGACATCCTTTTTTGATATCCCACTAGCTCTTCCCCATTTTTAAGGTTTTAGGACAATCCTCCCACCTCATAATGTAGTACAAAGCACAAGCATCTATTGAATCGGGGGCGCTAACATGAAATTTAAGAACAGACAGCAGCCTATTCAGCTCTTTATGATCTTTGGAGTTTTTCTCGTTGTAATTGCTCTTCTTTTCGCTTTTTTCCCTACCAATTCCGGTGTTCAAGTCATTAAGACATTTTATAAGCATGAACAGAAGCAAGAATTTTGGAATTCGTATGAACTGTTTCATCCCTTTATGAAAGAGCGATTTACTCGTAATCGTTATATTGATCAGCGCAGTCATATATTTGTTAGTCACTTTGGTGTTGAAACGTATGAACTAGAGTTTGGACGGTCAAAAAAAGTGAAGAATTGGAAGATGACACAAGATCATGAACCGATTGAAGAGGTGTTTAAAGTACCTGTAACCAAAACATATGAAAGTGATTACGGACGTTTTACAATCCAGCAAGATGTCTTCGCAGCTAAAGAAGATGGAAATTGGTATGTATTATGGGATTACAAGTATTAGAAAAACAAACAAAAGAGCTAGGGATGTCCCTAACTCTTTTTCTCTTTCTTTATTCAAGCTCCATGTGTGTTCTAAGCTCTGATCGCACACGTGCTAATTCTTCATCTGGAATTTGTAAGTAATAAATCCCATTAATCGTTGTATTGTTTCCTTTAATCTCCATTTGATCGACATGATGACGAGCATCTCGATAGTTGGATTGAATTCTCCACATGTGATCAAGCGTCATGTCTGTACGAACAGAGTTTCCAACAGCATCAAGAACACTACCCGCTTTTGTAATTGTGCCAAAATGCGCCGCTTCTTGAATAACCGCTTCAACAATTTGACGTTGGCGATCATTTCGACCGAAGTCTCCTCTTGGATCTTGCTTTCTCATTCTTGCATAGGCAAGAGCCTCGTCACCATTTAAATAGATTTCTCCTTCCGCAAACGAAAAACCATCTTGCGAAAACGCAAAAGCATTGTCTACTTTCACCCCGCCTACTGCATCTACAAGGTTCTTCATGCCTTCCATATTGATACTAATATAGTGATCAATCGGAATATCTAAGAAGTTTGACACAGTGTCCGCTGTCATTTGCACACCGCCGAACGCGTAAGCATGATTGATTTTGTCTTGAGTACCTCTGCCAATGATCTCTGTTCTCGTGTCACGTGGAATGCTCAGCATTTTAATCGAGCGTTCATTTGGATTCACTGTCATTACAATAATTGTATCAGAACGTCCCGCATGCTCATCCCCTGTTGAATCAACCCCGGCTAATAAAAACGAGATCGGTTCTTGATCATTCAAATCGATATCACGAGTTGGTATAAATGGTTCATGAATTTCTTTTGCTGTATCTGTTACTGATTTATATAAATAAACTCCGTATGCGAAAACCGTTAAGAAGATAACCCCAATTACTAAACCTAACGTAATAAAAACCTTCTTCTTATTCATCTCTTGCCTCATCTCTTATAAATTTATATATTTCTAAAGTATTATATTTCACATTTCTCATTCAGACAAGAAGATCTTTCAGGGAGAACGTTGTGAAATATTGGATTGTGATCAGGATGAAATAACTAGTGTCGTTTGATCGTTGTATGAAACAGAAGTAGGAATTGTTAGAAATGTCGAATTACTGGAAGGAATCCCCTCTTCTTTGTCTAATAACTAGGTAACAATAGAAGGAGGCTTTACATCATGATGAAAAAATTACTACTGTCATCAACATTAAGTTTACTACTTGCTGTGACAATCGTACTTTTCCCTAACCAAACGTCTGCAGCAACCGTTCTCCAGCTAGAAGACGAGGGATCAGCAGTTGTTGAATTACAGCAACAATTGATTGCATTAGGGTATTTGCCAACAAGTGCAACGGGATATTATGGAGATTATACGAAAGAAGCTGTTCGCCAATTACAGCGTGACTTCAACTTATTTCAAGACGGAGTGGCTGGGCCACAAACATGGGCTAAACTTCGTGACATTGAAAAAATCGCAAAGATAGTCCATGGAGAAGCGAGAGGCGAATCTTATGAAGGACAAGTTGCTGTCGCTGCAGTTGTCAAAAACAGACTCCAATCGCCACACTTCCCTTCAACCGTTGAAGGAGTGATTTATCAACGAAATGCTTTTACAGCTGTACAAGATGGGCAATATGATCTTACTCCAACATACATATCTTACCGCGCAGTAAAAGACGCTTGGAAAGGCTGGGACCCAAGCCAAGGCGCAACATACTATTACAATCCACATATCGCAACATCCGAGTGGATCTTTGCAAACACGACACCGAAATTCAGCATTGGAAAGCACTTGTTTGCTGACTAAGTACATAGTTTCTAGAACAAATTGAAATCGCATTGGATAAGCCAATGCGATTTTTTTCTGTTTTATTTAGTTGAGCTTTTTTTCGGTTGTTCCATATGCCTTTTGGGAGGAGGTTGAGGGATCATTTCTTTTCTGTTTGAGCTTGGTTTCTCCTTTTGATGCTTCTATTGGACAGATTCCTCTCTTTTTGGGGCTCGACTGTCCTTTAGCGCCCTCCTATTGGACAGATCCTCTCCTCTTTTGGCTCGGACTGTCCTTTAGAGCCCTCCTATTGGACAGATCCTCTCCCCTTTTGGCTCGGACTGTCCTTTAGAGCCCTCCTATTGGACAACTCCCGCTCTTTTTAGCTCGATTTTGTCCTTTAGCGCCCTCCTATTGGACAGATTCTCTCCTCTTTTGGCTCGGACTGTCCTTTAGCGCCCTCCTATTGGACAACTCCCGCTCTTTTTAGCTTAATTTTGTCCTTTAGCTCCCTTAATACAAGTGAACTACATCCCTCCTGTCACCGGAATCGACTCGCCCGTAATGGCACCTGCTCCTTCAGAAGCTAAGAACACAGCCGTTTTACCGATTTCAGATGGTTCAAGTAGACGTTTGATCCATTGTTTGCCGAGGATATGTTGGTCTAATGCTTCTTGTTCAGTCGTACCATCCTTTTCAGCTAATACGGGTATTTGTTTTTCAATTAGCTCCGTGCGTACAGGCCCTGGTTCGATTGTGTTACAAGTGATTCCTTCCGTAGCATTCTCTAATGCGACCACTTTCGTAAAGCCTGTTTGTCCTGCTTTAGCCGCACAGTAAGCGGATTTGTAGGCATCTGGAATACGCCCGTGCGCAGATACAATGTTGATAATCCGACCATACTTTTGAGCTTTCATAGAAGGCAATGAGTGTTTCGTCATTAAGAAGGTCCCTTTTAAAATAACGTCATTTAATAAATCCCATTTTTCTACTGGAAAGTCTTCTACTTTTGAGATGTACTGCAAACCAGCATTATTGACAACAACGTCTACAGACCCACGTTCCGTAATGACTGAATCAATCGCTGATTTCACCGACTGTTCATCGGCTACGTTTACATGATACCCTTTCGCGTTTCCTAACTGTTCAGCTGCTACAATCGCTGCTTCTTCGTTTAAATCAAAGATGGCTACGAAATCACCATTAGCGATGAATTCTTGCGCAATCGCATACCCGATTCCTTGAGCTGCTCCTGTGATAATAACTGTGCGTTCTTGATTCATTTAATAGTCCTCCCATCTTCATACGTTAAAATTTGTATGTATCGAGCTTAATTAAGTGAGTCATCCCCACTTAATCAAATTCGACTAATCCTCTGCTTATTCCTTGAAAATGGAGGTTTTTTCCCTCCTTTAAAAAAATGCTGCACTTTCACTATCACCAATCCTTCTCAAAAACCAGGTACCATAAAAATCCATTACGTATATTTAAGAGAAAATTGACAAATAGTACTAGCGAATCAAAAAAGGAGGGACTCTAAAATGGAAGCGAAACGAGCACAAGAAATTTCCTCATCACAAACGACTATTCCTGTTATGTGTAATGGCCAACAAGTGTATATTGAGCATGTCGATCAAGACAAAGGCTTAGCAACCGTTCACCCAATGAACGATCCATCGCAAAAGCAAAGCGTATCTGTGGATAGCTTGACAGAAGGCTAAACTGTAAACAGAGGCTGCCCCCTATTCATTCCAAATTAGGGGCAAGCCTCCTTCTTAGAAAACTCACCGAAAGCTGCTTACATAAATGACGCGAATTCCGCTCAACCTATATATGAACGAACCATTTTACGCCTCGTGTGAACAGAGAACACTCAGGCATTAAATAAAGGGGAGCGATCAACGATGAGCAAACGTTCAAAATCAAAGCGCAACATGATTAAAAGCAAAGATGCTGTGCAACCGAGCACTGGCGAAGAGCGTATCACCATTTCTAAAGTAAGCAGAGAATTAGAAGATAGCAAAGAATAGTGCTATGAGAGGTTGTCACAAAAGGTCATCCAAACGACCAATTGGACAGCCTTCTATTTCTGTTTAGCTTTCCTTCCCTCCTCCATAGTTCAAAAGATTCATTCATCCATACATCTCGAGTCGAACAAATTACCCATTTTATGTTAAAATAAGTATTAATGTCAACATAATAAAGAGGGATATTCGTGGGATATAAAGGTCGAGTTTTTTCCATTGGGGTTGTTATTTTATTTAATGTCATGCGTTATTTTTATTATCATTCCTATTACGGTTTACCCTTTGAAGCAAATTTCTTTATTTTAACAACGGTTTTCCTCTTCGTTGCATGGTGGACCGGGAAGCAATACGATAAAGCGAAGTATTACTCTGAGAAAGATCCTTTAACCGATACATACAACCGTCGAACGATTAACAGACGCTTTCAGAAACCAACGACACGTGATAAGAAGATGATTCTTGTCATGATTGACCTCGATAACTTCAAAGAAATTAATGATACACATGGTCATCAAGCAGGTGATGATTTATTAGTTGAGATCGCCCAATTGTTAAAAAGGCTCTCATCGGGTCGTGATGATTGTATCGCTAGATGGGGCGGCGATGAATTTTTGTTACTCGTTGGAAATCCAGATCAGAACTTTAAATCGACATTTACCCATTCACTATTAGCTGAACTGCAAAATATAAAAGCGTTAGAATACACATCATTCGGTGCCTCGATTGGCTTTGCCACATTTCCAGACGATGGTCAAACGCTCGAACAATTGATTCAAAAAGCAGATAGCGAGATGTATAAAATGAAAGAAAGCAAACCGGTTCAACGTACGAGTCGTTAGACTTTGTCGAGGAAAACGCTATCATCACGGACAAACTTCGAGTTACTTCTCATTTCAACTTTGCTATTGTTAACGGAATGAGGTGATGAGATGTATTTTGAACATTTACTAGACATAGTCCTAGGCGAAAGAAAAATACTCGATATTATCGATTGTTCCATTTGTGGATTTGAAGAAATTTATTATCAACACCCAATCACACACATACAAGTAGGCCGCGCCTGCTCTCATTGCAATTTTGTGCAAAAATTTGATTTCGATCACGAGGTAAAAAGTGAATAATGTATTTTAGGATGGCACAAGGTCAACAGGCTCATGTGTCATCTTTTTATTTGCATCCCCCCTTTTAGCTACAAGTAACGCAAAAAAGAGAGCACTATGAGCACTCTCTTTTAGTCCATAATATTTCTAGCAATCTACTGTCCAGATAGGCGCAATCCAATTATGGCACTTCCTATATACGTACCACTGGATCATCTTTATTAAAGGTGATGAGAATAAATCAGCTTACAACTAAAGGCACAACCTCTCCTTCGTTGACGTTGATTAAACCGAAGTCGGTAATCTTTAACGCCGGGCTGACCGGTAGGGAGAGCGTGCTAATCGACATGATCGAATTGTAATGTTTGTAGCCAAGATCAGCCAGCGTTCGGCGGAGTTCTTCAACTTGCTGCGCTAACAATTCAAGCGGTTCCTCTGATAAAATACCTCCGACAGGCAACTTTAACATTTGCAAAACTTTTCCTTCTGAAACGACACATATTCCGCCTTGATTCTTAATAACTGCATTGGCCGCAATCTCCATATCTCGTCCGTTTTGACCGAGCACGAGCAGGTTATGATTATCATGCGAATACGTTGTCGCAATGGCTCCATTTTTAATAATGTCCCCGCCAATTAACCCATGGGCACGATTACCATTTTTTCCATACCGTTCAAAAGTAGCAATTAAACCATACTGACTTTGTTCCCAATTTACCTTTTGCTTGTTCACTTCCATTTCAGCAATGATTTCCTTTGTGAACGTCGATCCGTCCTGAACGACCATAACACGGCATGGATAGTACCCATCAGCTTTATCAGTCATGATCATGAAATCTTCTTTGCAAAGGGATGAGAGTTTCACACTTTCATAGAACGATGCCGGGAATTGTTTCGGTGTAACTTCTTGTTTGTAAGCGGACCGAGCATCGTACACTTCTTTGCCATTTTTAAATACTTGCTCAATTTTAAACGTATCTAACTCACTTAATAGCAAGAAGTCCGCCACTTTTCCGGGACCGATCACACCTCGGTCTAGCATTTTCATTCTCCGTGAAGGTGTGTACGTACAAGCATAAATCGCTTGTTCTGCGCTCATTCCCATTTGAATCGCTTTTTTCGCAATGTGGTTTAAGTGTCCTCGCCTTTGTAGCGAGTCCGTCATGACATCATCTGTAATAAAGCAATAATGTTCAGCAACATCATGTTCTATCAAGTAATCAATCACTTCTTGTGACATCGATTTTTCTTGTATTTCGATAAACATTCCAGCAGCAATTCGTGCTTCCATCCCTTCAATTGTTTGATGGGTATGATCGGAGTCGACTCCTTTATAGATCATCTTGTGTAGATCTAAATCTAACAACTTCGGAACATGACCTTCAATTGTTAGTTGTGGATATTGTTCACGAATGTGATTCAGGATTTGATTTGTTTTACAAGTTGGATCACTTATTACATCAACATAATTCATGATCTCGCCGAGGCAAATGATCTCACCAGTTTGCAACAATTTATCAATATCCTCAATCTCAATTGCGCCCCCAGTCGTTTCAAGCGACGTAGCTGGAACAGAACTAGGAATCGCATAGAACATATCGACAACGCAATCACGACTTGCCTTCATCATTTCGGTCACACCTTTTATCCCGAAAACGTTTGCCATCTCATGAGGCTCAGGGACAATCGTTGTCACTCCATTTTGTATAAGGCCAAACGAAAACGTTTCAGGTGTAACCATTGTACTTTCAATATGCAAATGAATATCAATTAGGCCCGGTACCATATACTTCCCTGTGCCGTCGATCACCTTACAAGCGTCAAATGTTTCTGCTCCGCGCTTGCCAATGTATAGAAACTTTCCATCAATCACAGCGACGTTTTCCGTTGTAAACCTTTTATAATAACTATTAAAAACTTGGACATTTTCAATTAGAATATCCAATTTCATCTAATCACTCCTATGCTACTGAACTAAGACGAGTTTTTCTTTTGGGAATGTTAAAAGCACACTGTGTCCGATATGATAAGGGTTCTCCGTTTCCTCGTTTACAGTGAACGTTCCTATCTTCGTCTCAACATCGTATTGATAGCTTCTGCCTAGGAACGTACAAACTCGAACGGTCCCTTCTAAGCTATTTAGACTCTCCACCTGTTCTTCTAAAGCTTGGATTTCAATATTATCTGGACGAATCGCTCCAATCAGACCCGTTTGATCAACACCCTCAGGAATTCTTTCCACAAGGAAAGAATGACCGTCTAGCGACAGAGCGATTTCTTCTTTCTGGTCGTTACGGCTCTCAAAGTGGATGAAGTTTTTAAATCCGATAAAATCAGCAACGAATTTCGTTTTAGGAAATTTATAAATCGTCGCAGGATCATCTAATTGCTCAATCAGTCCTTTATTCATAATCGCGACTTGATCAGAAATCGAAAAGCACTCCTCCTGATCATGGGATACATAGACCGTAGTAATTCCAAGCTCTTGCTGAATTCTTCTAATTTCCACACGCATATTGACCCTCAAATTTGCGTCGAGGTTACTAAGAGGCTCATCAAATAACAATAAGTCTGGTTCAATAATTAACGCACGGGCAATCGCCACCCTCTGCCTTTGTCCACCTGACAGTTCTTGAGGAAAGCGTTTCTCAAATCCGCTCAAATTTACGACTTCAAGCATTTCAGCGACTCTTTTGTCAATCTCTCCCTTGGACATTTTTCGTAAACGTAATCCAAACGCAACATTTTCATAAACTGATAAATGTGGAAAGAGCGCATAGTTTTGAAAAACAAAACCAAAATTTCGTTTATTCACAGGTACTTTTGTGTAGTCCTTATCTTGAAAAAGAAACTTTCCCGCTCTCGCTTCCAAAAAGCCAGCTATCAAACGGAGTGTCGTCGTTTTCCCACACCCACTTGGACCGAGCAAAGAAATGAGTTGTCCTTTTTCAATATTAAGGTTGAAATCTTTTAGTATATCTTGTTTTTGATAGGCAACTGTAACGTTATTCAAGCTGAGCAATGCCATAAATCATGCCTCCGTTATCGTTTTGTAAAGTAAGATAAGCCTAATAACCGTTCAATTAAAAACATTAAAATAGCTGTTAAAATCATAAGTAGAACAGAAATAGAGGCAATCGTCGGATCAAAATAATATTGAACGTACGTTAACATTTGAATCGGTAACGTACTAATTCCTGGACCTGTCATAAACACCGAAATATCAACGTTATTAAAAGATTCCAAGAATGCAATAATGACAGCAGCAATGATCCCTGTTTTTATATTCGGCAATACGACTTTAAAAAAGGTTTCGAGTCTTCCTGCCCCAAGGCTTAACGCGGCTTCTTCAATGGAAAAATCAAAGTTAGATAAGCTTGAAGAAATGACGCGAATCACAAATGGAAGCATAATAATCGTGTGACCAATAAATAACCCCGCATAAATAGGAAGCTGGTATGTTACGATAATGTATTTAAGCAATGTAAAACCAAGCACAATTCCAGGAATTAATATCGGCGATAAAAATACTGCATTAACGATCTCCTTCCCGCGAAAGTCCGCACGACTTAACGCATAGGCTGCTGGAATCCCTAGTACTAGAGCAAGTAAATTACCAGCAAGTGAAACGAGAATCGAAATTTTAAATGTCTCTAAAAACATTTGTACTTCAAAAATATTGAGATACCATTTAAATGAAAATCCTTCTGGAGGGAATTTCAACACATTCCCAGGTTCAAAAGAAGTAACCGAAATGATAACTAGAGGCCCTAATAAAAATGTGAAAACGAAAAGCGTAAACAGGGCCAGTATTTTATTTTTCTCCTGCATACACTTTCTACCCCTTTGGATTCAGCTTTTTAGCTGCTTTATTCATTAATGTAATGATGGCAAATGTCACGACAATCATGATCGTCGCAATAATCGACGCTAAATACCAATCATTCAATGTGATGGCATTTTGATATAAAAACGTTGAAATGACTCGTTGTTTCCCACCTAGTAGAGCAGGAGTTGTATATGCGGTAAAGCTACCGACAAATACTAAAATACTTCCAATCATAAGCCCTGGTACACAGAGCGGCAAAACAACCTTCCGAAATGCTTCGACCTTTGACGCCCCTAAACTTTCCGCTGCCCTAAGCAAATCGTGATCGATATTTTCTAGCACACCGACTAACGTAATAATAATTAGTGGCAAAAACAGATGAATCAAACCAATCATCACAGCAGTCGGACTATACAAAATCTCAAGCGGCTCCTGTCGTAAGCCGATTGATAATAAAATATTGTTTAACAAGCCATTTTTACCCAAAATCACCATCCAGCTGAACGACCTTACAACCGGACTTGTCAATAATGGGAAAATGGTTAATAACAACAGAATGACTTTTTTTCGCGGACCTAATTTAGATATATAATAGGCAGCTGGAAATCCTAAGATAATACAAGCAACCGTTGTGACTAAACTAACTTGTAATGTCGTAAATAGAATACTCCGAAAATAATCATCGGTAAAAAATTGCAAGTAGCCCTGGAATGAGAAGCCCCCTTCTGGAACGAAGGTTGAGCCAATCGTTAAAGCAATAGGAATAATCATAAAAATTGTTAAAAATAATAGACCGGGTAAAATAAGCAAATAAAGAGTTCTTTTTTTCATTGTAAAAACCTCTGTTCTTGGTTTGCCTTAAGCTTATTGGAAGCCGCCGCTATAAAGCAGCGGCCTTCTTTAAGCGTTTAATGTTTCAATAAAAAGGTTCAAAAACGCTTCTGAATCTACATCTACACACACTTGGACATTCGCTTTCTTTTGCAAGCGGTTTTGAAAGTCACAAACCGTCTGTCCGTCACATAGCTCACTATTTGCTTCAACATCAACATAATAAGCATTCGTTTCAACAATTTGTTTGTTTAATGCTACACCCACAGCCAATGGGTCATGGAGCGCACACGCCATCACACCGTTTCGTTCAAAGTAGCGTTTCGTATAGTCCGCCGTACTCGCTTGAACATACTCTCTCAGCTTTGGATCCAAAATCCTATCGACATGCGCAGCATTTAATAGAGCTTTTCTAGTGACATCTAATCCGACTAACGTTAACCTAGGAATTCCTGCTTTCATGACGGCTTTTGCCGCTTCTGGATCGACGTACATGTTGTACTCAGCCGTTGGCGTCACATTGCCAACCCCTTTTACTACACCACCCATGAAAATGACTTCTTTCACCTCATTAACGAGCTTCGGATATCTTTCAATTGCTAATGCAAGATTGGTTAGCGGACCTGTCATAACGAGTGTGACTTCGTTAGGGTAGGCCTGCACTTGCTCAATAATAAAATCGGGAGCAAAGCCTTCAGTCACTTCTTTTGTCACCTTCATATTTAGAAGCGCACCGCCTAATCCATCATTCCCATGGATCCTATGTTCAAAGAACGCCTCTCGCTTCAGCGGTTGATCGGCACCTTTAATAACAGGGATTTCTCGATCTACCTGTAGAAGCTCGAGGATTTTACATGTATTAGTCGTCGCGGTTTCTAGTGACACATTGCCGTTTGTAGTCGTAATTCCTAGTATGTCAAACTGACGACTTTTCACAGCGAGAATAATGCCTAAAGCATCATCGACACCTGTATCGACATCAAGGATTAGCTTCCTATTAGTCATCACGCTCCCCCTCTCTTACTTCGTGAGTTCACGATTCCAGCGATCAATCCAAGTATCATTGTTTTCATTAACAAATTCCATATCGAGTAAAATTAAGCTTTCTACTACATCAGCACCATATGTTAATCCAGCTGCTTCTTCCTCTGTTAAATCAAGCGTTGTATTAACTGGAGAATCAATTTTAGAAATAGCCGCTGCCTCTTGAACTTCCTTGCTTAAATGCCAGTTGATGAACTTCTCAGCTAACTCTTTATTCTCAGTCCCCTTGACAATATTGACTGTATTTATAACCGCATATCCTCCTTCTTCAGGAGAAACAAATTTTGCCTCTTCTACAGAATCTTGCACTTGCGAGAAAAACATTTCCATAATCGGACCTGCAGCTATTTCTCCTTGGACAAACATATTAACGAATTCAGACGTTCCCCCGTACTCTGTCACGACGTTCGGATTCAACTCTACCAACTTTTCAAAGGCTGCATCTTCATTAAATGTTGGCTCACCAGCTACTCTTGAAGCGACATCTAAGAACATTGGACCAGATGTTGTCGTAATTCCTGGAATCGTAATATTTCTAGCTAATTCTGAATTCCACAAATCAGCCCATGAGCTAATCTCAAGATCAGTTGCTGCTGGATTGTAAGCAATCCCAAACTGAGCAACCGTATAAGCCGGTCCATACTCTGCTCCAAGCGGCGCTTTTGCCATTTCATATATTTCATCAATATTAGGGATATTTGAGTGATCGATCGTTTCAAACAAACCTGCTTCAATTCCTTGCTGTGCATAATAATCAGATAAATAAATGACATCTACTTTTGAACTTCCTTGCTCAATGCGACTTAAACGCTCGGCATTGTTCCCTGTATCTAGAACAATTTTGACATTGTGCTCTTCTTCAAACGGCGCATATACTTCACTTCGGAAAAAGTCCTCTGCAAATCCCCATGTAGAAACGACTAATTCCGTCGGAGCTTCTTCACTTGCTGAGTTGCTTCCCCCACAAGCAGTTAATCCTAAAAGAAAACCAACCAATCCTAAACTCAACATTACTTTTTTCATCATTTTCCCTCCTGAATACTTAAGAATAATATCTGTTCGATATGTGTCAGTGATACATACGAACAATGTTTTATAAAAAGAAAAAGATGACTCTAAATAGAATGATCAAAAAAATCACCCTATAGAATCATCTTTTCTCTGTAAACAAAGATAAGAGGTATCCACATCTAAACATAATGGTTTTCTTTTCAGAATCGATCCAAAAAGAAACTCCCTCTATTTAATTAACTAAAACAATATTGGTAAACGCACGCTGCGTTGCTCCGTCGTAATCACGCAACACCGCTTCTATCGGCAAATTCAATTCTTGTTCTAACTTTTCTTTTAATTTCCTTTTATACAGTAATGACAATTTGAAATCAACTTCCAACTTCAAGCCAGGGTCTTCTCCCTCCAGAGCGGCTGAGCGCGGTGAACGGCGATGTTTAGCTTGAAAGGTGATGATATTTTGGTCAATGGACACCTTTAATAAAGTTGTCCCAGAACCAAACAATTCCTTTGACACCTCATTATAAATATGGGCAAGTACCTTCTTATTTTGACTAGTATCAATTTGGATTATAGCAATCACCCACCAAACAAAATGTTAAGTTAAGGTTATTATACAAAAGAAGAACTAGATAATCAATAGCATCGTTCGGATTTTTTGATATTATTTCAAGTTTCCAACTCAATCTGTCAGGTTTTTTAACAAAATACGTAAATTAAATTTAATTCACCCAAAAATTATCGGGATTTGCGCTTTTCACAGAATATTTTTACGTATTCAAGTTAGTGAAACCACCAAAAAGGGCCAGCTCCATTTCTAAAGTTGCTATAACGGACATCTTTTCGTTTGCCTTACATATATTTGATATGGCCAGTCCAATTACTACTAAAAGGAGATCTACGATGCTTTTCAAAATGATGCCTGGTTTAGAACGACTTATCCAGTACAACAAAACACATTTCTTTCGCGATCTGACAGCGGGAATCATCGTGGCGGTCCTCTTTATTCCTCAAAGTATGGCTTATGCGACCGTTGCTGGAGTTCCGCTAGTCATTGGTCTTTATGCTGCGACTTTGCCGCTAATCGTCTATGCCCTTTTCGGCAGCTCTAAGCATTTATCCGTCGGTCCTGTTTCAATCGTTTCTCTATTAGCTTTTTCTGGGATCGCTAGTATTGCTCAACCGAACTCCGCAGATTTCCTTGAATTGATTTTGCTTCTTGGCTTTATGGTTGGGGTCATTCATTTGCTTTTGGGCCTTCTTAAAACAGGATTTATTTTTAATTATATTTCTCCTACTGTCATCACAGGCTTCATCTCTGCTTGTGCGATCATCATCGCTCTAAATCAAGTGAAGTCGCTGCTTGGTATTTCATTGCCGCCATATCACGATGTCTTCAGCTACACGGTGACAATCATTCACGAAGCAGCGACAGCCCACCCGGATACGGTTCTACTCGGTGTCGGTAGTCTCATTTTCTTACTTATGTTCAAAAAAGTGAACCCTATCCTCGGACCACTATTCGTCATTGTCCTTTCGATTCTGATCGTTCCGCGGTTTGGATTTGACGAGCGCGGCGTCGAACTTGTCGGTGTTATTCCTAGTGGGCTGCCTCAGTTTCAGCTCCACATTCCAAACGTTGAAACAATTCAATTGTTGCTTCCTCTTGCCCTTATGATTGCCTTTATCTCCTTTCTTGAATCGTTCGCAGTCGCTAAAACGATTGCCGCAAAAGAAAAGGATACGATCAGACCAAATCAAGAGCTTGTCGGACTCGGACTTGCGAACATTTCTAGTTCGTTTGTCGGGGCAATTCCAGTAGCAGGAGCTCTTTCACGAACAGCGGTTAATTACGAATCCGGTGCAAAAACAAACCTATCTCTACTAATTACAGCAGGCTTCGTTTTAGTAACCTTGCTGTATCTCACTCCACTCTTTTATTATTTACCAAAAGCAACACTTGCGGCGATTATCATCCTTGCCGTCTCAAGCTTAATCCAACTAAAGCATGTTCCAACACTCTTTCGACATTCACCGCTAGATGCGATAATCTTACTCTCTACCTTTCTCGCAACTTTAGTAGTTGATATTTTCATAGGCTTGTTGACGGGCATTTTCATTTCCATCGTATTCGCTGCGATTCGTCGGATGTTTTTGCAACATGCGTGAGGGGGGGCTAGCCCTACTCACTTGCGAGCATCTGTGCAGCTATCTCTTGCATGTCTTTTAAGCCTGAGACTTGAGCGTATTCAGCAACGGTGATTCCACTTGTTGTGAGCAGTTCAACAATATGTTCAGCCATTCTTGGCCATGTTCTCCCCCCAGCATTGTCATAAGCATCGAGTACCTTTTTCAACCCTTCGTCTCCAAACAGCAAATGATGAGACATGAAATCAACAGACACATCAGCTATCCCTACTTCGGTCCAATCAATAAAACCCGTTACCAAATTGTTTTGATCGATTAAAATATGACCTGGATGTAGGTCTCCGTGTTTTACCCCTACATGAGTTGGCCAAAAAGAGTCTTCCGCTAACCATGCTTGCCATCGTTCCCATAAAATTGGGTTAACATCGTATTGCTCCTTCACCCGTTCCATTCGTTGCTTCATCGATGCTCTTAGTTCAGTAGCCCCAACCATTTCAACACCAATATTTTCAAATTCTCGTTTAGGCAGTGCATGTAATTCGGCTATCGCTTTTCCTAATGACTGATGAAATTTAACTGGTACATTGGTTTCATCAAAACTCCATATATAGCCTTGTTGCTCAACATCAATAGTTGCAGCAGGAACACCCTTTAGTTGCTTATAAGCGATTATTTCGTCTGAAAAGATTGACCAATCGGGAACTTGGAAGTTTACATGGTGCTGAATGATCTCTAACGCTTTTTTCTCTTGTATGGCATGTCTCATCGATTCTCGTCTACGCGGAAGCCTTAGGATCCATTTATCACCGTTATAGTCATTGGCATGTGCTACTCGAAAGTCAACACCAGACTCATTGATTTTAATTGTCTCTTCTAAAATATCTAGTCCATTTCTACTTGCTAATTGTGTTACGTTACGTGTATTCATATCAATTCCTCCAATTGTTTCTATTTTGAGCAATGTCATCATAAAAAAACCACAGACGGCTTCTGTCTGTGGTTAGAGTAAACGAGAAATTACAAATAGATGTCCCTTTTAATAAAAAGACAGACGAAAAAAAGACAGATGTATACCTGCCTTCTTCACGTAAAAAAGTGTACTTCTCCGTTGAAGATTATTAAAAATGTGCAGACTACTCCCGTTTACTCTGTTTTATGAAAACAGAGCCTTTGAACATATTAAGTTACTTCTTGTTCAAAGTTTCGTGGCGTAATCTTCCTGCATGCATCATTTTTAATAACCCTCCTTTCAATAATGTATGAAAACTATACTATATTACGAAGCAAAGATCAACAGCGGCTATCTACCAAGCTGCAACCTCACCATCTGTACGAGGTTCCGTCCCTCCGCATAGAACTCCAGTCTCATTATTTCGCCAAATAATCTGACCGCGCCCAAAACCTCCTTCATCTAGGCTTTTCACGATCTTATGCCCTTTCCGCTGCAATCCTTTAGCAAGATGATCAGGAAAATGGGATTCGACTACAACGGTTTTCTCCTTTGTCCACAACCACCGTGGTGCGTCTAGCGCAGCTTGTGGATTCAAATGAAAATCAATCGTATTCATAATGACTTGAACATGCCCTTGTGGTTGCATGAAACCTCCCATAACTCCAAATGGACCTACAGCTTGCCCGTCTTTCGTTAAGAAGCCAGGTATGATTGTGTGAAACGTTTTCTTACCTGGAACAAGGTAATTGTCATGTTTTGGGTCAAGTGAGAAGTTATGTCCGCGGTTTTGCAAGGAAATCCCTGTTCCTGGAACAACGATCCCTGAACCAAATCCCATATAGTTACTTTGAATGAACGACACCATATTGCCTTCTTGGTCGGCTGTGCAAAGATAGACCGTTCCTCCTTTTGGTGGCTCACCAGGTTCAGGAGTCAATGCTTCCTCTCCGATTAAGGCACGGCGACTTGTCGCATACTCTTCAGACAAAAGATCATCCACAGAAACCGACATTTCTTTTTCTTCTGTGATGTATTTCAGTCCGTCTGAAAAAGCGAGTTTCATTGCTTCTATTTGCTTATGGTATGTGTCTACTTCATCCTTAGCATTGAACTCAAAGCCTTTCAAAATAGAAAGAGCTTGTAGCGCAATTAAGCCTTGGCCGTTCGGTGGAATTTCCCAAACATCATAGCCACGATAGTTAACACGAATTGGCTCGACCCACTCTGGTTCGTAAGCTTCCAAATCACTTTTGCGAATGTAACCGCCATATTTTCTCGAGAACGCATCGATTTGTTCTGCCAGCTCTCCTTTATAAAAAGCCGCTCCCTTTGTTTCTGCTAGTTGACGAAGCGTGTTAGCGTGACCCTTTGAAGCCCAAATATCACCAGCCTCTGGTGGTTTACCACCTGGAGCAAATGTGTCAAACCAAGCAGAAAATTCCTCGCTCTTGCCGACCTTTTCAAAAACCTCAAATCCCCGCTTCCAATACTTCGCCAATGTTGGAGACACTGGAAATCCATTTTCAGCGTAGTCAATCGCCGGAGCCAACACTTGCGTTAATGGCAATTTCCCATATTTTTTAGAGAGCTCAGCCCAAGCTCCAGGTGCACCAGGTACGGTTACGGGAGTTAAGCCAAACTTAGGGAACTCCTTCTCATGGCCAGCTGTTTTCATTGCTTCAGGCGTTAATGCCATTGGCGCCTGACCACTTGCATTTAGCCCATGAAGCTCGCCTTTTATCCAAACGAGTGCAAAAGCATCAGAGCCAATTCCATTTGACGTTGGTTCTACTACCGTTAAACAAGCAGCCGTTGCAATCGCTGCATCAATCGCATTTCCACCTTCTCGAAGAATTTGCAAACCAGCTTGTGCAGCAAGTGGTTGGGACGTAGCAACCATCCCTCTATTTCCATACACGACATTTCGCTTAGAATGGTATGGGTAATAATGTGAATCGATTTTGTTCATCGTTTTCCCTACCTTTCGAATAAAAAAGTCTCTTATTGCTTCCCTTTTATATTAAAAACAGAGAGTTTTCTAAACAATTTGTATATATAAAATTATAGAACAACAGCATTTGTTCGTCTATCAGTTTAAAGTTATTTTCCATCCTTATTTCCGAGGAAATTCGAGGACTTTCGTGAGCATTCGCTCTATCCGACAGACAAAAAAAGCCTTATCAACCGAAAATGGCTGAGAAGGCCTTTGTTCCTTTTTTCTTACACTGTCGATTCTTTTGCTTCTTCTTTCCCGCCTTCACTACGTTCGACAAACACCGCACATGCAGCATCTCCAGTAATGTTTAATGCAGTACGAAGCATATCTAGAATACGGTCAACCGCTAAAACAAGCGCGATCCCTTCAACTGGTACGTTAACAGATTGCAAGACCATCGCAAGCATGATCATTCCAACTCCTGGAACCCCAGCTGTCCCGATACTAGCAAGTGTCGCAATTAATACGACCGTGACCAAGTCACCAAATGTTAACGGAACGGCGAAAACTTGAGCGATGAACACGGTAGCAACAGCTTGCATAATCGCAGTACCATCCATGTTAATCGTTGCACCAAGCGGCTGAACAAAACCAGAGATTGGTTTTGAAACCCCTAATCTTTCTTGCGCCGTTTTCATCGAAATCGGTAACGTCGCATTACTACTCGATGTACTAAAAGCAACGGTCATCGCAGGGAAGAAATTTTTAAAGAATTGAATTGGATTCATCTTCCCTAAGAAATATACAACCCCTGAATAGACGATTGTCGCATGTAGCACAAGCGCTAAAATGACACAGAACATATAGATTCCCATTGAAGACAATGCATCAAACCCTTGCTTTCCAAGCGCTGATGCAATTAGAGCGAACGCCCCGTATGGTGCAAGTTTCATCGCAACTGTTACAAGGTACATCATAATGTCATTTCCTTGCTCAAAGATGCGGTATATCCCTTTTGTCTTTTCTCCAAGGTGCGCAAGAGCAAATCCAATCATCACAGCAAAGAAAATGATTTGCAGCATTTCTCCTGTTGCTAGTGCACTAATTGGATTTGTAGGTATGATGTTTAATAATGTCTCAATGACCGGTGGTGGCTCTTGTGCTTCATAGTGAGCATCCCCGTCTGCCATTAATCCCTCTTGTCCTGGCTGGATTAATAATGCAATGGCAAAGGCAAGACTAATCGCGATAGCGGTCGTGATCATGTAGAACCCAACTGTTTTCGATCCGATTCGTCCTAATTTTTTAGTGTCTCCCATTCCTGCTGCCCCGAGGACAATTGAAAAGAAAACGAGCGGAACAACTAACATCGTAATTAACTTTAAGAAAATTTGCCCAAGTGGCGTTAAGAAGTAGGCATCAACTGGTTCGAATAAATTTGGTGCTAAAGCATTGAAACCTAGTCCAACGACTACCCCTAATACAAGAGCAATAATAATTTTTTTCGTTAAACTCACCGTGCTCTCTCTCCCTTCTAACTTTATGTTTTGATGGATTCGCTTTCGTTTCGCGACAACCTAACTATTATAATATAATTTCATTTTTTTCGTTCAGAGTCAAACAAAAATCTTCATCCTTTGTTTTATATATGCAAAAAAGACAAATTCCAAACATTTTTTTTCGTAAACAGGCAAGGAGTTCTATGAAAATAGTCGCTGAGCACTGTCGATATTGCACAATTTTTGTTTTATTTTAATAGTCTCTAGATCAATTTCATTTAATCCGACAAGCTTCCCACCTTCCAATATTCTTCAATGCTTATTCGCTAAAATTCTATAAAAATAGAAAGAATTTGCCTACACACTTCGTCTTACTTCCCAATGCTAGCTTGTTATAGTAGCTATAGAAATTACTAGATTACGTTTCATAGATTCGTAAAAACGAGAATGATAGAAAAAGGAGATTGTCCTATGAAAAATTTCTTTTACTACGCAACGATTGTCTTAAGCTTTGTCATCATCTTAGTCGGTCACTTCCACTATCAACAAAAATTAGAAGTACAAGCCGAGACGTTGCACATGTCTGAATCAATTATCGAGGTCGAAGTCCCAACTGAAAAAGCGAAAGCCAGGCCTGATGTCGACTGGGAGCTTGGGGGGATACTAGAAGAGCTAACTAAAGAACACGAAGATGAAAAAGAGCTCTCCATCACGGTGTTAGGCTCCTCTTCTCTTTCCAGCATTTCTTATTCAAACACTTGGCCAAAGCTACTCGTCCAAGACTTACGACCGGTACTCGATGACCATCAATTGAACTTAACCGTCATTGACGTCCATCAATCAACATCTGATTCAGTTGTGAACGGTTCATACATGGAAACTCTTCTAAAAAGTGAACCCGATCTTCTATTAATTGACCCGTTTTCGCACAACGATTTTGACAATCTATCGATGAAAGAATCGATCGAGAATTTGAACGAACTCATTGATAAATTAGAAAAGGAATTAGACGCACAAATTATTTTCCTCTCACCATCCCCTCTTCTAAGTGAAGAGAAATTTGCTGAACATGTGAAAAAGCTTAAGAAAGAATTAGAAGACCAAGATTACCTATATGCTGATCACTGGAAAGCTTGGCCAAAATCAGATGACGATGACATCAAAACATATGTAAAAGACGACATGCCAACTAAAAAAGGTCACGAATTGATCGCAGAATCGTTACGAGGCTATTTACTGAAATAGAATTTGATTAACATAGCCGTTGCGCCTATTTTGATGAGGTGCGGCGGCTATTCGTTTTCTTACAGGTAAAAAAACGGTGCCCATTCCCCGCACTGGGGACAGGCACCGCTTATGATTCCTATGGTTGATAATAGATCGGAGAACCAGGTCCTAAATCAATACCGAACAACATCCAAACGATTAACATCAATACCCAAATAATTGTAAAGGCAATCGAGTATGGAAGCATCGTTGAAATTAATGTTCCAATTCCAATTTTCTTATCATACTTTTGCGCAAAAGCGATCACGATGGCAAAGTATGGCATTAGAGGCGAGATTACGTTTGTTGTTGAGTCGGCAATCCGGTACGCCATTTGTGTTAATTCAGGCGAGTATCCGATTCCCATCATCATCGGTACGAACACTGGTGCCATAATCGCCCATTTGGCTGACGCACTTCCGATGAATAAGTTGATAAAACCAGCAACGACAATAAACGTAATAATTAATGGAATTCCTGTGAATCCTGTTGTTTCTAAAAACTCGGCCCCTTTAATCGCTAAAATACGGCCTAAGTTCGTTTCATTAAAGTAGGCAACAAATTGACCAGCAGCAAAGGCTAGAACAATGTAAGCTCCCATCGTTGCCATCGTATCAGATAGCTGATCGGCAACGTCCTTATCATTTTTAATTGACTTCGTAATCTTCCCATAAACAAAACCAGGGATAAAGAACATTAGTAAAATGACAGGAACAAGGGAAGAGAAAAATGGCGAATTTATAATCGCTCCATCTTCACCACGAAGCGGTCCCCACTCTGGCACAATTAATAGAGCTAAAGCAGCACATGTAGCTAAAAAGGCAATTAATGCGCCCCATAACCCTTTTTTCTCAACAGATGACAAATAATCAACTTGATCCGTTATCGCTCCTTTATAAGTTCCAAGGCGCGGTTCTACAATTTTCTCTGTTACAAATGTCCCGACAAGCGTTAAGACAAAAACAGAGACAATCATGAAATAGTAGTTCATCGCATAGTTCATTGATTCCGCGTAAGCTGGATTTAACGTTGCTGCAGCTTCTTGCGTTAATGAACCGAGTAGCGGGTCAAGCGATGTTAACAATAAGTTCGCACTATAACCAGCTGATACCCCTGCAAACGCCGCAGCTAGACCTGCGAGCGGGTGACGCCCAAGCCCGGCAAATAGCACAGCCCCAAGCGGTGTTAGCACAACATAGCCTGCATCAGCAGCCATACTTGACATAATTCCACCAAAGACAAGCGCGGCAGTCATTAACTGTTTTGGAACAGATGTCACAAGTCCACGAAGAGCAGCACTAATTAAACCTGAGCGCTCAGCAATCCCAATCCCAAGCATTGTCACAAGGACCGTTCCGAGCGGAGCAAACCCTGTGAAGTTTGCTACAGCATTCATGAACATGTATTCAATACCTTCTGCCGATAGTAAGTTTTTAACGGTCAGAACTTCCCCTTCATTAACCGGATCATTCACCTGTAACCCAAATGCCGAGAATACAGCTGACAATACGACAACGGTTATCGCAAAATAAAAGAACAGCGTGACAGGGTGCGGAAGCTTATTCCCTACCACTTCAATTGTATCTAAAGAGCGAAGTACGAACCCTTTCTCTTTTGAATTTTTCATATTCGAACCCCTTCCATCTCCTAAACATTCTGATAATTCAACAGAAATACTTTCGTAGTATAAGAAAAATCACTAGAAAAGTAAAGTTTAATTACATTATACAGAATATATAGTTTTCTCAGAAAAACAAACCCTTCGCCTCCCTAATTTTTATTACTATTTTATATGAATAAGGTGACTCGAAAATTACTTTAAATATTCTGCCAATAGCCTTCTCATATCTGTTATGATAGCTGTGGTCACTGTGACAATGCTTCGAGGGCACTGAAAAAGGTGAAAATTGACGTTTTTCAGTGCCCTCTCCTAGCGTGTCCTATTTACTTAAAAACCATGATTTGGAGGGATTAATGTGAACAAAAAAGCCTTTTTCTTAGCCTTTATAACAATTCTTATTTGGGGCTCAACGTTTGCGGCGATTCGTGCCAGTTTACATGGCGGTTATTCTGCCGGTCATTTAGTGCTTGTTCGATATTTAATTGCATCGGTCTTCTTTCTTATCATTGCTCTTTGGCCAGGTGTGACATTTCGTTTACCGAAAAAAGAGGATCTGTTAAAAATTTTCGTGCTCGGCTTAATTGGAATAAGTGTGTATCACATTGGTGTCACGTTCGGAGAATTAACAATTTCGGCTGGAACGGCCGGAATGTTGATTGGCTCTGCACCGATATTCACGTCGATTATTGCCGTCATTGTTTTAAAGGAACGCTTAGGAATCGGTGGGTGGATTGGACTTGCCGTAGGGTTTATCGGTATTTTTGTTATTACACTCGGTACTGGTGGTTCTTCTTTTCAGTTGGCTGAAGGTGTCTTTTACGTCTTAGCAGCTGCGATTGCCACTTCGGTTTTTTTCGTTTTTCAGAAACCACTGCTTACACGTTACTCAGCAATTGAAATTATGGCTTATTTCACCTGGATTGGAACATTGCCTTTTCTCATGTTCGCTCCAGGACTTTTTGAAACATTACAAACGGCCACACTTGAAGCACATTTATCAGCGATTTACACAGGTCTATTCCCTGCTGGCATTGCCTACATTACATGGACCATTGCGCTTTCAATGAGCAATGCAAGCTCTGTTGGCAGCATGATGTACCTTGAACCAGCTGTAGCGATTCTCGTTGCTTGGGTATGGCTACAGGAGTTACCAAGCACCCTTTCCATTATCGGTGGCGTCATTGCCCTTTCTGGTGTTTTGCTTGTCAGCTTACTTAGTCGAAACAAATCGACCGTTGAAATGCAAAAAGCCTCTTAAACGAACTCAAAACAAGCTCGCGTCATTTATACGCGAGCTTGTTTTTTTGTTCATATCTTTTAATTCCGGTGGCACACTACTCGTAAAATATGTATTTTAAGAAAGGAAGGTTATCACATGCTGAAAAAGGTTTTTATTATCGGTCTTTCTGCTTTTATGCTTGCTGCTTGTGGAGAGGAAGCCCCTGTTGAAGAAGAAACAGCCCCTGCTGAAACGGTTGAGGAAGAAGACGCTCCAGAAACAGAAACAACTGAACCAGAGGAGGCATCAGCTGATGGAGAGTTTCGCAAAGAATTTGATGAGGAAGTAGCAAATACCGATAACTTTCGTGCGACGTTAATGAGTGTCGAAAAAGTCGTCGATGAAGATTGGGATGAGGAAAAAATCTTGGTCACATTTGAAGTCGAAAACAAAATGGATGAAACAATTGAAGTGCAAGCTCGCGAAGTCTCAGCAGATGGAAGAATGGTAGACGAAGCGCTCCTATTTATGAGTCAGGAAGTATCAGGAGGCAAACTTGCTGACGCTGTCTTAACCATTCAAAACTATGATGGCGACTTGCCAAATATCGAAGACCATATCGAAATGACTCTCCACGTATTTTCTTGGGATGATTATGACTTCTCAGAGGACCATGATGTAAGGATTGAGTTAGGCGAATAAGGATACATGTGCCTGTTCTATCACACTGAGGGAACAGGCACATCCTTTTATAAAATGAAATTGGAAAACAAATACAAAATCACAATGCTAACCATGATCGTAATGTTTGAAATCGTTGCAATCAAGCGGATCGAGTTCGTACTATAGTTAAACTCAACAGCAAATGCAAGCGGCGATGCTGCAACCGGAAGCAAGAGACCAATCATGATCGTATACCGAAACATTTCATCATATGGTAAGAGAAAGTATAAGCTCACCCCTACTAACAATCCTAGACTATAACGGAAGGTGAGAAATTTCAAAACTGGTCGAATAAATTGTTTTTCAAAACGAAAATTCAAATAGATTCCTAACAACAACAAAGATAACGGGACATTCGCAGCAGAGATAATTTCCGCCATGTTAATGAATGACTCTGGCAATAAAATATTGCTGTAATTAAGAGTCATAGCAATGATATACGTCATCAAAGGAATCGAGGTTAGAAGCTTTTTCACAATCCCAATCGGCTTCAAACTGAGCCCTGCTTCTGAAAAATAACTCCCTAAAATGTATGCCACACCAAATACGATGAACGAAGCACCAACATCATACATTCCAAAATACGTTATCCCATACATCCCCCAAATCGCAAAAATAAGCGGGAAAGCAAACAACCCGACATTCCATCCGGACGAAAGCATTAAGAATGATCCTTTCAGTTCCCTTTCTTCATTTTTAAAGACGAGAAGACCAAGTGCTGCTGTTGCGACTCCGTATAAGAGCACAATCATCGGCAATACGATAAGCGACGGTTCCAATTGAACGGTATTGAACGTTACGATTACTAGAGCTGGCAGCGTTACTTTGAAGATCAACTTCGCAATGACAGCACCATCTTTTTCTTGCAGAATATTAAAACGTTTTAGTAAATATCCAAGTGCGATAATCAAAATAATGTTTAAAAATTCACCATTCATTCTCTTTTTAACTCCTTTGAATCGGGTGTTTACGTTCCTTGCACGATTCCCGTTTTACTAAATTCGGGGAAAGCTCAATCTTGCGGACGCCCTCTTTCGTTCTTCCTTCAAGTCGTTCTATTAAAAGCCGCACGGCCATCTCCCCTAAATCTCTCATTCGTGCGTCAATCGTTGTTAATGGAACCGCTGCGAACTTCGAAAAATAAATATTATCAAATCCAATGACAGATAAATCGCAAGGTACGTTCAAGCCTACATCTCTTGCAGCCTCCAGCACCCCAAGAGCCATCACATCCGTACTTGCAAAAATCGCCGTCGGGGCATTTGGTCGAATGAGCACCTTTTTCGCAGCAGTGAGGCCTTCCTCAACAGTTTGACCGCTCCGAACAACAAGAAAATCTTGATGAAGTCCATTCTCCTGCAGCACATCGTTGAAGCCTCGTATTCGCTCTTGGAACTGATAGATTTCACGCGGCCCTGTGATCATCGCCATTTTCTTATGTCCAAGACTTACTAAATGCTCTGCTGCGATTCGCCCACCTTGATAGCCATCAATGACGACATAATCAAAAGCACTATTTGGAATGTGACGGTGCAGCAAAACAATGTGCTGAAAGGTTTGCTTAAACTTATCTAGCTCGACCCCTTCTTTTCTGACATTCGCTAAAATGATGCCATCTAAATGCTCGTATTTATTCACTAACACTTCCGGCAGCTCACGCTCATGACGCTCCTCATCATTCGTACTAAACAACACAACGCTGAATTGATACTTCGCCGCCTCAGCCTCCACCGCCTTGATCAACTCCATGTTCAACATGCTTTCATAATTAGAAACAACAAGACCTATCAGCTTCGTTGACTTTTTAACTAACCCCCTCGCTACACTATTGGGCTGAAACTGAAGAGTCTTAATTGCCTCCTCAATTTTCTTCTTTGTCTTCTGTGAAACATACGGAGTGTTATTTATAAATTTAGAAACCGTTGCCTTTGATACCCCCGCTAGATCGGCAACATCTTGAATCGTCGCTTTTTTTCTCACTTTTCTCCTCCTCTGCTTTAAATAGGAAACCGGTTTACTATTTACGCAAACTTATAAAAAAATGGTGCTTTTATTTATTTGCTTTCTATTATACTAGAGAAAAAGAATTAGTTTAAGCTATAAACTAATTCTTATTAAAAAACCCTTCTATATTTAGTTAACTTTTCGTCTTAAAGGTCTTTCCTCTTCCCCTCTTTCTGGCTTGGTTAATAGTAGTTCTTGCTTCAATCCCTTATATGTCGAGTAACACATAATTAACATTAAAATGGCCAGAGGCAAAGAGGTAGCAACTAAAGCTGATTGTAGGCCCGCTAAACCACCTGTCATAATAAGGACAATTGAAATTCCAGCGACCACCATTCCCCAAATGATTTTCGTTACATGTGATGGGTGTGGATTACCATTCTCACTAATCATTCCTAGTACAAACACAGCTGAATTGGCCGAGGTAATAAAAAAGATAAGCACTAGTACCATTGCTAAAATACTTAAAAATGAAGTCATTGGGAAGTATTCAAAGAACCTAAATAGCGCAGATGTCACATCAGTTGATACAGCAGTTGCTAAAGCTGTTTCTCCCATATTTTGAATAAAATGAATCGCCGATCCTCCCATAACAGCAAACCAAAAGAAAGAACCTATAACAGGAATAAAGACGGCTCCCAACATGAATTCTTTGATGGTTCTACCTTTTGATATTCTGGCAACAAAGCTTCCGACAAGCGGTGCCCAAGCAATCCACCATCCAAAATAAAACAATGTCCAGCTAGCGATCCAAGAACCATCATTATAGGGCTCTGTCCTAAAAGAGAGACTAATAAAATTCTGGACATAATCTCCTACTCCTTGAAAAAAGATTTTGAAAACGGCTTGTGTCGGTCCAAATAAAAGAACGAATGCTAACAGAGCAAAAGCCAGTCCCATATTTAAATTGGAAAGGTGCTTCATCGCTCCTTGTAGCCCTGAAACCGTTGAAGCAATATATATACAGGTCACTATCCCAATAATAATTACTTGAGTATTAATCGTTATTGGCAAGCCCCAAAGCACATTTATTCCGCTGTTAACTTGTAAAGTACCAAATCCAAGCGAGGTTGCAATTCCTATAACAATTGAAAGAATTACTATGACATCAATTGCCTTTCCAAATGGTCCTCTAATTTTATCCCCTACTAATGGATAAAAAACAGAGCTCAATGAGGCAGGTAACTTTTTTCTAAATTGGAAGAAGGCTAATGAAACTCCTACCAGAGCATAACAAGCCCAAGCAGACACCCCCCAATGTAAGTAAACGAACTGCATTGCGAGTTTAGCAGATTCCTCAGAAGACGGTGTACCAAATGGAGGATCAATATAGTAGGAAACTGGCTCTGCCACGCCCCAAAACACAAGACTAATCCCAATTGATGCACTAAACAACATGCTAATCCAAGTAGCCGTCTTGAATTCAGGACGATCAGAATCATCACCTAAGCGAATATGACCAAACTTAGAAAGTCCAATGAACATACAGAACGCAAAGAATATAAAAACACTTACTAAAATAAACCAACCTAAATTGTCATAAATGAAATGAAGCGATGAATCAGAAAAACTCTGCAACTTGTTTGGCATGAATACCCCTAGACTTATTAAACCTAGACTAATAGCTAACGAGGTATAGAAGACCGTTTTCTTACTATTCATCTAAACACTCCTTATCAAGTACTTATAATTATTTGATAACCACATAATTACGTAAACGCTTCCATTATTGTCGAAACATAGTCCTCAATCTCAGTTAAGGACTATGTTTCTCTGATAACGCATGTATAGTAATGCCGATTTCAGCTGTAACGGTTACTCTATGATCGTAGTATACCAGATTTAGAGGAGATCGCCGATACTAGTATTTCCACTACCCGATCTCCTACTTCATTCGTAGAAGCAAAGCCATTCATATCCGGGGTCAAGACTTGACCTTCTAATAAAAGCTGCTCAAGTGCATCTAGAACAAGATCTCCATATTCCTTATATCCAATAAACTCAAGCATCTGGCTAGCTGACCAAATGGCAGCTAAGGGGTTGGCTATTCCTTTCCCTGCAATATCTGGGGCTGATCCATGTATCGGCTCGAACATAGAAGGAAAGTCTTTTTCTGGATTAATATTCGCTCCAGCAGCAAGTCCTATTCCTCCGGCTATAGCAGCACCCAAATCAGTTAGTATGTCTCCAAATAAGTTTGATGTGACAACAACTTCAAATCTCTTTAATCATGAGCATCGCCGCGGCATCAACGAGATAGGATGCTGTTTCCACCTCAGGATATTCCTGACTTACCTCTTCAAATACTTCATCCCAAAAAACCATTGAATAATTCAGGGCATTTGCTTTAGAAATACTCGTAAGTGACTTTCCTTCTTTTCTCGCTATTTCAAATGCATAACGAATAATTCGTTCAGTTCCTTTGCGAGAAAACACACTATTTTGGAGAACGACTTCATGCTCCTTGCCTTTAAAAAGCCATTCCCCAGCTCCAGAATATTCCCCTTCACTATTCTCGCGAATAAATAGCATATCTATCTCTTCTCTTTCCACATCTAATAGAGATAACGGGGCTCCTTTTAATAGCTTTACTGGTCGAATATTAACATATTGATCAAAGCTTTTGCGGATCTTTAATAATAGATCCCACAAGGAAATATGATCGGGAACGCCGGGAAAACCGACCGCTCCCAAAAAGATTGCATCATATTCCTTTAGTTTCTCAATCCCATCCTCATCCATCATCATTCCGTGTTGACTATAGTACTCACACCCCCATGGAAAACAAGTAAAATCAAATTGAAAATGGGAGTCCAGTTCAGCAACTTTCTTTAATACTTTAACCCCTTCATTTATCACTTCAGGCCCGATTCCATCCCCTGCGATTACAGCAATGTTATACTTTTCCAATACACTCACCCGTTCTCACTTTGATTCCAAACAACTAACTTCAATTCTGTCATTTCTTCGATGGCATAACCTATTCCTTCACGCCCTGTTCCACTTTCTTTTACACCGCCATATGGCATTTGATCCACTCGATACGTAGGGACATCGTTAATTATGACTCCACCGACATGCAATGCTTGTGATGCATACAAGGCGGTTCTTACATCATTTGTATAGATTCCTGCTTGCAATCCAAAACGAGAATCATTGACTTGCTCAATCGCTTCCTTCACAGAACGAACTTTATTAACAATGACAACTGGAGCGAATGCTTCTTGGCAGGATACCTTTAACGAAGAATCTGCACCTGCAATGATCGTTGGTTCAAGAATACCTTCTTTTAGGTTTCCGCCCGCTGTAATTGTTGCTGTGCTACTTTTCGTTTCTTCAATCCAATCAAGTACACGTTCTGCTTCTTTTCGTGAAATCAAAGCTGAAATATATGTTTCTGGATCAAGCGGATCACCAATTTTAAGCTTCTTCGCTGCCTCAGTAAACTTTTCAACAAATTCCTCATACACGTCTTCATGAGCATAAACACGCTGTAAAGAAATACAAACTTGACCTTGGTTAGAAAAGGCACCCATGATGCAGCGATCAACAATTTCATCAATGTTAATGTTTTTATCGATAATAAGTGCAGAATTAGAACCAAGCTCTAAAGTGGTCTTTTTTAAGCCTGCTTTATTTCGAATACCTATTCCGACGCTCGGGCTACCTGTAAATGTAACCATGCTCACACGATCGTCCTCGACAATCGCATCACCAACCACTCCTCCTGGGCCAGTAACGACATTTAGTACTCCTGCTGGAAGTCCAGCTTCTTCAAACAGCTCTGCAATAAATAAAGCAGATAAAGGAGTTTGAGAGGCTGGTTTTAGTACAACGGTATTACCAGCTGCAATCGCAGGCCCAACTTTATGTGCAACAAGATTCATAGGGAAATTAAAAGGTGTAATCGCCCCAATTACTCCTATAGGCTCTCTTAATGTATATCCAATTCTTCCTACACCGCCAACTGCAGCATCAAAAGGAATCGTCTCACCATGTATTCTTTTTGCTTCTTCAGCTGAGAATTTGTACGTTTCAATTGTTCTTTCTACTTCTCCTCTAGCAAACACGATTGGTTTAGCTGATTCACGAGAGATTATTTCTGCGGCTTCCTCTGCTTTTTCTTTTAAAAGAATGGCTACTTTTTCAAGAATTTCAGCTCGCTTATAGGCAGGCATTTTTGCCATGATATCTCGTGCATTGTAAGCAGCGGTAATGGCTTCTTCTGTTAGTTGATTGTCTGCCATTGCGATCTGCGCAATTTCCTCTCCGGAAAACGGGGAAAATAGAGATTCGTACTTTTCTGCTTCTACTTTATTTCCATTGATTAATAAGAACGTCTTTGTCGAATTTTGGTTATGAACTAATTTACTCATTAAGGGCCTCCAATACCATTTCGTGAAATTGTACAATCGCTTTTTCAGATGAAGAATAATTGCCTTTATTAAAGGCACGTGAACGGAAACCAATTTGCTCTAACTCTACAAGCTCTACATCTTCTTGACGGACCTGTTCAGCAAATGTAACCAAATCTTTTTCTTCCTGAGTCAAGTTCTCATCTCGGAAGTAATAAGTGTACACAGCCAAAGTTGTTTCATGATCAATCGGTAACATCTGAATGGTAGCCATATTCCCTGGTCCAGGGTAAATCGTCACCATCAGATTTGGCCATAACCAGAAAAAGGAGCCACCTTGCATTTCAGCTTTATTTAAATCAACTGTTCCATAGTTTTTATCTGGTATAACGACAGAACCTTGTAGAGAATAGTTCTCGCAAGTAATAATTTGGTAGTCATTCATATCAAGCGCAGAAACAAAACTTGGATGAGCGACATGACAATGATCACATTCTAAATAATTGTCGATAAACGCTTTCCAATTGGCCTTAATGACTCTTGTCTTTTGATTGGTTCTCTTCAATTCATTTAGGAATGGGAACTTTCCTAAACGGTCGAAGAAATCACCATATGATTCATTTAGGGGCTTCGCTTCATCATCCAAATTGACAAAGATAAGCGATTCCAAAATTTCCATTCGAACGGAACGTAAGCACGCATCTTGTACACAAGCTTCATCTTCGCCTTTGAAGTTCGGGGCTTTATTTAATTTTCCATCGAGTTTGAATGTCCAACCATGGTATGAGCATTGAAGAATTTTCTTCTTACCTGATTCACTTTTTTCCAGCTTTGTTGCACGGTGCGGACATACATTATAAAAAGCTCTAATGACTTCATCGTTGCCTCGAGTCACAATAATGGGCTCTTTCGCCACCTCTGTCGTGAAAAAATCTCCTACTTTTTCTAACTGACTAACATGACCTACTAACTGCCAACTCTTTGAGAAAATTAAATCCATTTCTTTCTCAAGCACGGCCGGATCGGTGTACTTGTCATACGTCAATGTTCTTTCATATATGCGATTTGTTGCATTTTCTACTTTGTTATAAGCCATAATTCATTCCCCCAAAATCTATTTTTAGTCATTACTTTATTAACGTTTTTTCTGGTGTGCATATAAAAGGGTTAGACGAAATCTTAATTGAGTCTGTTGGGCAACCTTCTCCAGCATCTTCAAGATCTTCTTCTAAATCCTCAGGTACTTCTGTTAATCCTTTATTTTCATCGAGGATTGCAAACGCAATCCCTTCGTCGTTATAATCGAATAGTTCTGGTGCGGTTGCTCCACACGCACCACATGCGATACATGTCTCTTGATCCACTATTGTATAAGCAGCCAAGACAATCCCCCCAATTCCTTCAAGTTATACTGTAGTACGACTCTTTTCTTTTTCTCCCATAATGCTCGTACTGTGAAGTGGTTGTACTTTCGCGCTCGGATCAATAAACGCTTTTGCGTTACTAACAGCGGTTGGCGCTTCACCAAAGCCGCTAGCAATGAGCTTCACTTTCCCCTCATATGTGCAAATATCACCTGCAGCATAAATGCCTTCTACATTCGTTTCCATTTTTGAATTAACAACAAGACAATTTTGTTGAATTTCAAGACCCCAATCTTTTATCGGACCAAGCGAAGAAACAAAACCATAATTTACGAGAACATCATCAACTTCAAGTTCTAGTAACTCTCCTGTTTTTGCTTCTGATAGAATCACTTTTTCGATTTGTCTATCACCAACTAATCGCTCTGGTACATATGGAGTTAAAATGTTCACTTTTGACTGCTTTAGCTGATTTACGCTATGTTCATGAGCACGAAACTTATCTCTTCTATGAATAAGGGTGACTTGATCAGCTATTGGCTCTAGCATGAGTGCCCAGTCGACCGCTGAGTCACCTCCACCAAATACAGCCACCCTTCTGCCTGAAAATTGATTTAAATCATTTACGAAATAATGAAGATTGCTTTGCTCAAACTTTTCTTCTTTTTCAAGCTTTAACTTTCTCGGTTGAAAAGCCCCGTTACCTGCCGTAATAATGACAGCTTTGGCATAGTGCGTTTCTTCGTTTGTTTCAATCACAAACGTACCATCAAAATCGCGGTCAACCTTCAACACCGATTGATTCAGGCAAATCGATGCCTCAAACTGCTGGACTTGTTTCATCAACTGATCGATTAGCTCCTGCGCTCTTACCTTTGGAAAGCCTGCAATGTCATAAATGTACTTCTCAGGGTACAAAGCAGATAATTGTCCACCAAGCTGAGGAAGACTTTCAATAACTTTTACAGATGCCTGTCGCATTCCAGCATAAAAAGCTGTAAACAACCCTACTGGTCCTCCTCCGATAATGGTGATGTCATAAACGTTTCTCTTGTTCACCTTAATCCTCCTCACCGCTTACAATATTAGAATTTCTTACTTACTAATTCAGGGATTAGTACAGTGACATGCTTTGCAACCTGTCATTTGTAAGTTTTGCAATTTGCGTGCCAACTTTTAAAATAGTGTAAATACAGTGAAAATTTAATATTCTTATTGGAAACGCTATCAAAACGAGTTATAATCAACTCGAATATTAAGTTTGGCTAGTCAAAATCCACTCAACCAACTTAAAAGGAGGCTTTTTTGACGATGAATCGTACGGAAACAGATAATGTTGAGATGACCTTGCAAACTCTTTTAAAAATTCTCGATCATTCTTCAGATGAGATTTTTGTTCTCGATAGCGAGAAACGAATTATATACGTCAACCAAACATGTGAACGCCATTACGGTTTAAAGCCAAAAGATGTTATCGGCAAATACAATGCAGAGTTATTTGAGAAAGGCTATTGGAAACCGTCTATTGTTCCAGAAGTTTATAGTAGAAAAAAACCATGTTATATGAACATGCAAACATATATCGGGGCAGAATTATTAACGTCAGCAATCCCGATCTTAAATGACAAGGAAGAAATAGAGTTTGTCGTTATCACCTCTACTGAAACTCAGCCTTATAAAATGGTGAAAACAAACGAAGGCAAAAGCGAGTCAAAAACCACTCAAGACGAAATTAAGGAAAGGGGATTTGTCACAAATAGTGGCAAAGTAAATAGAATTTTAACTTTCTGTGAAAAAGTAGCACCGACAGATTCTACTATTTTGATTCAAGGTGAATCTGGGACAGGAAAAGGTATGCTTGCCCATATTATTCACCAGAGCAGCAATCGTCGAAAAGGACCTTTTTTAACGATTAATTGTGCTGCTATTCCTGAAGAACTACTTGAATCAGAGTTGTTTGGTTATTCTAAAGGCGCTTTTACTGGAGCAAGTAAAACAGGGAAAACGGGATTAATTGAAGCTGCAAACGGGGGCACTATATTTCTTGATGAAATTGGAGAGATGCCTCTTTCTCTTCAGGCAAAAATTCTACAAGTCATTCAAGAAAAACAGTTTATTCCAGTTGGTGGCAATACGATGAAAAAGGTTGATATCCGCATTGTCGCCGCAACTAACCAAAACTTATTAGAGATGGTCACTAATAAAAAATTCCGAGAAGACTTATTCTACCGATTAAATGTGATTGATGTTCACCTCCCTCCTCTACGCGAACGTACAGAAGACATCATTCCACTGACATACACCTTCTTAAACAAATTTAATAAAAAGTACCATGAAAACAAGGTCATTTCTCAGGAATGCTTGAACATCCTCATCCATTATTCTTGGCCAGGCAATGTACGGCAGCTCGAGAACTTAATTGAAAGATTGGTGATCATTAGCGAATCCGTTATTCAAGTAAATGATTTGCCGAAACTAATCACAGATAGCGTTGAAGAACTCACGGAACTTGCCCTACCAACATCACTAGATAAAGCGATCGACGAGACGCAACGATTTCTGATAAGAAGGTCCTACCAAACATACAAAACGTCTAGAAAGGTAGCTAAAGATTTAGACATTAGCCAAACAAAAGCTTCAAAACTGATTCGAGAATACTGTGATGATCTTATCAACAACGAACGGTAACAAAAAGAAGGAGTGAAACCATTCATTCACTCCTAGCTTTGTTTCATCTTTCTTTTTAACCCTCATTTTTATAGCTACTCACTGTGTCGGAAGGAGAAAAGACCACTTTATAGATCACTCCTAACTCATTTTTTATCTCTTCAGTTAGAACGATCCCCTCCTGATTATGCTCTATTTCGAGCTTCACTCCGCCTTGAACAACCACGTCGTTCTCCCAGTCATACCAACTACCGTAGTTTGCACTCCAATTCATCAATCTATTTTTTAACCGTTTAGATAGTGGGAGTTCTTCTAAATCAAGATTACAGCCGCAGCTCTCACACCAGAGAGCATCCGCGCCAATCTCCCCTTCTACCTTTAAATTCAATGTTAGTGACTGTCCACACAAACATGACATATTGAATACTCCTTTCCAAAAAATTTAATGATCTGCCCTTCTAGTCTCAGATCATTTTGGATAAATCTCTCTCCAAAACGAACACTATTGTTAGTTCAATAAACTAGGAGGATGTATATGAAAAAAGCACTATCTCTTCTGTTAGCCAGTTCCATGCTGCTTAGCATGGCTGGCTGTAACGCTGATAACCAAACGACAGAACCGCTTGGGCAACCTGAAGCCCAAATGAGTGAACACCGTTACCAGCCACTAAGCCCTACTAATAATCGCAACGAAGAACGTGGAAGACAAGGGCTTTCGGATGAACGCCATGGCCATATAAGTGAACGTCCCGAACCGAACAACCGCGGTCGTAAGAAAGCTCCGATTAATCCACAGTATCGACAAATTCAATTATTAGGGATTAATGATTTACACGGCCAACTCAATGTCACTCGTCAAGTAAATGGAAGGGCTGCCGGCCGCGCTGACTACTTAGCTGCTTACTTAAAAGAACGTGCAAAAAACAATAAGAACACGATCTTCGTCCATGCTGGCGACATGGTTGGTGCGAGTCCACCCGTTTCTGCTTTGCTGAAAGATGAGCCGACGATTGAGTTTTTAAACACAATGAATATGGATGTTGGGACTGTTGGAAATCATGAGTTTGATCAAGGTTTAGATGAACTGCTGCGACTAGCCCATGGAGGCAATCATCCGGATACTGGTGACTTTGAAGGGTCTGATTTCCCATGGCTCGCCGCAAATGTAATCGATGACAGCAGCGGTGAACCAATTCTGCCTCGCTATAAAGTGATCAAACGAAATGGTATCGATATTGGCTTTATTGGAGTTGTGACAACCGATACACCGAATCTCGTCATTCCAAGCGGCGTTCGTGGACTTTCCTTCATCGATGAAGTCGACGCCATTAACGATGCCGTTGATGAGTTAAAGCGTCAAGGTGTCAAATCAATCATTGTTCTTGCTCATAACCCAGGTACTTCAAATGCGAACGGGGATCAAGCGGTAGGCGAACTCGTCGAGATGGCCAATAACGTTGATGATGAAGTCGATATTATCTTTGGCGGGCATAATCATGCTTATATGAATGCAGTCGTTGATGATAAACTCCTTATTCAATCCTATTCGTATGCCACCGCTTTTTCAGATGTCTTAATCGAGGTTGATCCAAGAACGAAAGACATCGTCAACAAAAGCGCTGAAATTGTTACCGTTTTTCAAGACGATATCGAGCCTGATGCTGAGATTTCACGCATGATTGGGCAATACGAAGAAAAAGTCGAACCGATCGTCAACGAAATTGTAGCTTCGACCAATATGAGGCTAACTGGGCAACAAAACGAGAATGGAGAATCGATTTTAGGGAATCTCATTGCCGATTCGCAGCGCGCTGCCATGGATGCTGACTTTGCCTTCATGAACCCAGGTGGGATTCGTGCTGATATTGATGAAGGTGATGTTACTTGGGGCAACCTCTATGTTGTTCAACCGTTTAATAATACATTAGTGAAAATGAATTTGAGCGGCGAGCAAATTCGTCAAGCACTTAACCAGCAATGGCAACCGAACGCTACAAGAATGCTGCAAATTTCAGGCCTCTATTATACGTGGGATGCCAACCAAGCACCCGGTGAAAAAGTCCTTAACATTCAGCTTCCAGACGGAACCGACTTAGATCCAAATGAGACCTATAGTGTTGTTGTGAACAGCTTCCTAGCTGATGGCGGCGATAGTTTCACCGCGTTCCGTGATGGAACCGATCGTGAAACAGGACCTGTAGATCTTGATGCTTTGGTTGACTTTATTAAAACACTGCCACAACCATTTAGTTACGAAATTCAAGATCGCATTCAAAAAGTACAGTATTAACGACAAGTTGCCCCAATTTGGCCGTCAAGTCTGCCAAATTGGGGCTTTTTATAAATCATTAAGCAGCTTCTACTCCTCTTTTTTCTTTTAGAAAATGAGCAAATACAAAACGCACAAATGGGCCAACAACCAAAAGTTGCAGCGGATACGCAATCATAAAATTTTTAGCATATACGATCAAATAACTAAGTAGTAGCGATTCAGAAGGCAAGCTATTGTTTACAAAAGCCGAGCCAACCCCGTAAATAGACATACATAGAATCATCCCGATGACCATACATGTTGAATTAACAAAAATAACATGATTCTTTTTTGATTTATCGTATGGCAGCATCATCGCGACTTTTCTAGCAATCGGGCTAATGAAGAACATAAAAAACGTAAAAGCAATGATAAAAACAAGTGCGAATTGCATGACCATTTCCTTAAACGTCATGATGCCCACTAACCCATTCATATACAAATTACTAAATGTCAGGACCAAGACCATCAAAAAGACCATCAAAAAACCATAAAAGAATTTTTCTTTCCTTGTTGTTGGCATCTTCCTCATCCTTTTCTTACGTTCTTGTATTCTTTTTCTCCAATGAAAGAATTAAGCGAATCAACCAATACAAAATAATCCAAGGCAAAATAAATTTCGTTGCCCATTCAATCATACCAAGGAAAAAGTAAATCGAGTAACCAAAGAAATTTGAAATTAAAATAATACCAAGAATGACAGGAGCTAACAATCCAAGTAAGTAACTCATTTTCATAGCTCCACCTCCTCTACTCTCCAACTACTTTTCCAAATTATAACATCTGCTTCTTGCTATTAGAACCTCCTACTATTCTATTTTCTAAAAAAAAGATTTTTTAAAATGCAGTTGACTTTTGATAATGATAATTGTTATCATCTATTTGCGGTTAACAAAATCACCCAATAGTTAAGGCGCCTTATTTTTTTCTTCACCAATGATAATCAATATCATTGAGAATGGCCGTATTTACATATAAAAAGGAGTAGAGCACAAAATGAAAAAGAATAGTTTGTTCGTTTTAATGATTAGTTTGTTATTGCTTTTCCTAGCAGCTTGCGGTACATCTGAGGATACGACTGCAAGTCCTGAAGCGGATGCAGCGGAAGAGGTTGAAGAGGAAACGAGCATTACCGTAACCCACCATCTTGGTGAAACAGTTGTCGAGAAAAACCCTGAAACAGTAATTGTCTTTGATTACGGCACGTTAGAAACATTAGACCAATTAAATGTAAAAGTGGCTGGTGTCGCAAAAGGAAGTCCACTGCCCCATTACCTTTCTGAATATGAAGGTGACGAGTATGAAAACGTTGGAAGTCTAAAAGAGCCTGACTTTGAGAAAATCTATGGGATGGATCCAGATTTAATTTTAATCTCAGGTAGACAAACCGATGCATATGATGAATTAAGCGAAATTGCCCCTACTATTTTCGTAGGTGTTGATACAACGAATTACATGGAATCATTCACTGAAAATGTAACGTTATTAGGCGAGATTTTTGGAAAAGAAGAAATCGTTGAAGAGAAGTTAGCCGCTATTAACGAATCGATTGACACTTTATATGACACGGCTTCAGCTGATGATAAAACGGGATTAATCATCCTAACAAACGAAGGAAGTTTCAGCGCATATGGTGAAGCTTCACGTTTCGGTATTATCCATGATGTCTTTGGTGTGAAGGCGGCCGATGAAAATATCGAATTATCAACTCACGGAATGAACGTATCAATAGAATACATTGCAGAACAAGATCCAGATTATTTATTCGTAATCGATCGTAACCAAGCGATTGGTGAGAAAACAGAAGCAGACGTATTCAATAATGAAGTAATTCAAGGAACAAAAGCTGCTCAAAACGACAACATTGTTTACTTAGATCCAACTGTTTGGTATCTATCAGGTGGCGGTTTAATTTCTGTTGAAGAAATGGTAAAAGAAATTACAGAAGGTATTCAATAAGTAGTGGTCCCTTTCCCCCTAAAGGGTTCACTTTATAGAAGTAACTCCTGATGTCTTATGACATTAGCGAGTTGCTTTTTTTCCTTAACCCATCTTATTCTCATTCCTCCCCTCCATTATTTTGATCACTCAGTACTTTTTTTAATAACTGTATTTCTTCAATATATAATGCCCGATTTAGCTTTTGTTCAAAAGTTAGCACAAGTTGTTCAAAATAAATGTTTTCTGTCATGTCTTTCACCTCACGGGCAAGTATAAAACATTTACGGCTCTATTCCTTATGATTTGTTAGATAACCTCCTTATTTTTTTATAAGAAAACTGATCCCCTTTTCAAAACTACACGTGTAGCAGGGGATCAGCACTCTGTTTCCTAGATCTTCTTGTAACTATCATGTTTGACTACAGTTCGAAGGCTTGTTCCATCCTTTTGCTTAATCGTATCAAAGCAGACAGCAATCGTGTTATTGTAAATATTAATAACACTTGCCTTCTCACCTTTATACTCACCTTTTGTCACTTGAATTCGATCATCAACCTCAACATCAATTAGTGATTTTTCTTCTACATCTGACATCAAGATCCCCCTCTTGAACAATTCGCTTACCTTATAAGCTTCTCAATTATAACCTATTTTTATGAATGGAAAAGAGGGGAAGAATTTACTGTGGATAATGAGAGTAGGAAAAGGTCATCCTATATACTGGTATCGTAAAAAGACCAAGCGCTATACTAAGCACTTGGTCCACCTTTACGCAGCTCGTTCATTTAGTTTCTTTTTCGTTTTCATTTGATGCCAGATTGTTCCGAACAAAAAACCAATAATCGCTGGCAACAGCCAGGAGAAACCACTTGTACTTAATGGTATTTGGGAGATGATGCTCATCGTTCCTGGTATTTCAAGACCGATCACCCCTAGCGTTTCTGTTAAGCTGACAATAAATGTGAACAAAATAGCACCGCGGTATGAACCTGCATTCGGAATAATGGCACGGCACACACCAAGAAGCACTAATACAATGGCAACTGGATACAGTGCAAGGAAGATTGGCATTGTGTATTGTATAATCGCACCGACACCAAGTGACCCCATTGCAGCTCCCGTTAAACAAACAATGAACACCCACGAACGATACGCTAATGTCCCTTTCGTTAAACTACTTAAAAATTGAGAGATAACCGCAACAACCCCGATGGCTGAAGTTAAACAAGCGAGTCCTACAGTTAATGCAAGTGCCAATACCCCAAAGTTTCCTAACACAACGTTGACAAGCTCTGAGACCAAAGCTGTATCACTAATGCCAGAAGGAAAAACACGATTGCCTGCCGCACCTAAGTACAGCAATCCTCCATATACAATCAATAGGCCAACTCCAGCAATTGCTGTAGCTGAAATAGCTATCGTACGTATTTGTTTTCCTTTGTAACCGAGTACGGCAATCGCAGCAATAAAGATTGGCGCAACAAATATCCCCGTAATGACATCACCTGTTTGATAAGCGCTAATAAAAGCATTGGAAAAGGCATTTTCAACTTCTGTTTGGGCTGGTGTGCCAACCGGTGAGAAGATCCCTTTCCCAACAATGATTAAAAGAATCATGACTAAAGCAGGAGTCAAAAGCTTTCCGATTCGTTCAATGACATTAGACTGATCCATCGCAAAAATGTAGCAAATCGCAAAGAAAACGATAACGGTTACAAATGACGGAACGCCTGGCATTAACGGTTCTACCCCTAATTCATGAGTCGTTGCGGCCATTCGCGGAACCGTTACTAACATGCCGATTCCAACCATTAATAACAAATTAAAGAGAATATGAAACCAAGAACTGATCGGCTTTGTTAATTCCTCAAACTTACCACCAGCATTCAAGATCGCAAGCACAGCTAACAAAGGTAAAACGATCCCTGTCATTGAAAAGCCAAGTAAAGCAGCGCCCCAACTCGTCCCAGACTCCACTCCAATCGTCGGAGGAAAAATCAGATTACCCGCTCCAAAAAACATCGCAAACAAAGCAAAACCAATGATAAAGGTATTCGTTAATGTTTTACTCATCGTACCACTCCCCTTATGAACATTCGGTTACTACCAAACAGTAACTACATAATAGGCTTTGCAAGAATAATGCCACCTTTAAGAATTTTATGAAAGATGACTCTTCTCAAGCGTGAAAGCCTTATCAAAAGAGAAAGTTAATAATGTTCAAATAAAATTAATAATATAAAAATTAGACAAAACTTTTTTACCTTACAGTAAAAATTTTCTACCCCCTTCCATTCTAACGAGCTTGTACCTTCATTCACACAAAAACGCTCGTACATTTGATTGCTATGTGCAGATCGAATGTACGAGCGTTTCTAACCTTTTTCCCCTATTCAGCAACAATTCCCTTATCGATATTCTCTCGATCTACTGTCGCTGTTTGTTCGCCAACATTGAACGTAATCCACTCAGCCTTCTCTGCAAAGGCAAACAAAAAAACCGCATTGGATTTCACCACGTCTTCAAGCGTCGTTGATTTGTCTATCTCTTTATACGTGATGGTGATTCCATACGGTGCTTCCGTGTGAAGATCTACCCTCTCTAAATTCTCCCCATTTGGCAACTCGGAAATGACACTGCCAATCGCACTAGTATCTTCGTTATTAGAAGGTTTGAATAGAAACCCTCCTTCAGCTCCGCTTGTCGTTGAACTACAACCTACTAGCAACAGCACCGCAAGTAATGTAAAAAGATGATATTTCAACCTGCCGTACATGCATGATTCCCCTTTTTCCCCGTTTTTTCATTCTTAAAAAAGTTAACAATCCTTTAATATTTTTCCTAATTGTTTCATTTTATCACAAATTTTCAGGTCGTCTAGACAGAAAAGAACCGAGCGCAAGCACTCGGTTCTAACGACTATTTATTGTCTTTCTAGCAACGTTGGAAAACTCGTAAGCTCCACTTCTGCGTTTCCGACTAAGGCAGAAATCGTTACATACCCTTTATCGAAAATCACTGCTTCTTCGTCTTTTGTTTCATCCGTTGCTTCTTTTTCAAGCTCAGTTTTAATGGAAATGGTTGTATCTTTCCCTTTATTTTTCGCTACTTTTCCTAATTCAAAGTCAGTTAGCGGGAAGGAGTAAGATTCAGCTCCGAAATCAACAGTCAGCCTCGCATCAGCATGCGTAGCTTGAAGTTGTTCAAGTGTACTCGCGAAAAGCTGTATTTCTACGATTTCTTGACCTGCCCGGTCAAGTGCAATCGTAACGTTGTCAATCCGTTCATTAGATGCTGCTTCTTTAAGCGCATCTTTGTTTACAATGGCTTTCACTTGATTCGCCTCTTTCGCAACTTTTACATCGCTTGCCTTGACTTGAACTTCTTTTCCTTTCGCTTTCCCTTGACCTTTATACTTCTTTTCTACTTCTGAACTCGCAGATTGATAGATACTGTTAGCAAGAAAACGATAGCTATGATCTGTGTGAGCTCGGAAAGCTAGAGCATTCGCAAATAACGTAATCGTTGTTTGATCCAACTCTTGAGTAAAGGCTAATGTTTGCCCTTGTGCTTGTTCATTTCCAGGCCACCATCCTGCTAGATAGAAATCATCACGATCACTAAAGGTCGCTAACACGTCTGCTCCCTCAGGAACTTCAGAAATCCAAGCTCCTGTTGTCACATATAATTGTTCCTCAGCTTCATACCCAGATGTTAAAAGGTGATCAGCGACATTTGCTTGTACGAGACCTTCATGATTTGTTCTTGTAAGTCCAAATGAGAAGCCGGGTAATAGGCCACTATTTTTTACATGACTTAAAGGAGTTGCACCAAAACCAATAAAAGTCTTCCCTTTAATATGATCTTTATTAAATGTTCCCCCGTCACTTACAATGACATCGGCATCGGCTTGTCCAACAAGTTCAAAGCCTAATTCATTCAATGTGTTTTTCAATTGAGCTGATCCTGTTACGGCTACTTTCGGCTCTCTCAGCTCGTTTGTTTTGATATTCTGACCATTGCCTAGTGGCAACGTCTCAAAATAATAGTGATCGACATATGGACGAATGTCGTTTGTTGCAACGATATAGTCCCCTTTTTCAACACGAGCCGTCGTTTCCATGGCTACTTCAACCTTTTTACCATTAGCAAGCAATTCATTTACGAGCTTAATCGTGTCGGTGTTCGTATTTTTCACGACTTGCTTCGGCGTATTTCCAGTAATTGTCGCAGATGGCCCGGTCACGCTTTCTACTTCAACGGTGTTCGTTGCAAAAGCTCCTGCTTCGCGAATTTGATCGATATCAAATCCTCTTAACGCTGGGAAGTTAACAACAATTGGATCATACATCGCATTCCAATCAGAAACATCATCTCCGTTATAAAGGACGGCATTCGCTAATCCACGCTTTGCTTGATTCATTGGAACGACAAACGTCCCTTCTGGATACATCGTGTTATTAACTTTGATCTTTTTCGTTGTTTGCTCGACTTTTACCCCGTTTCGAAGCAAATAATCAACCATTTTATATGCTTCTAACGTGTTCTTTTGCATTTCCTGATTCGCTGGAATCACATAATAATCCGGGAAGAAGTTGTCATGCTCGCCTCTCACACGACCAATTGACTCACCGTTCGCATTGACATAATACTCATCAACGGCACGGTTGTCTTCTCCATTAACCCCACGCTTAAAAACCTTCAATTGGTTCGCATACAACTCATCTTTGTTTTCAATCACAAACGCTGTCGCTCCTAATCCAGTCCCGACCATTGCATAATAGGAATCCTGGCTTAACTCCGGAACCTCAATCGTATGACCAAGGGAACCGTGCAACATCGAAAAGACAGCCGTATAAGCCGGCGTCATATCATCCCAGCCATCTTCCCAATCTAATTTCGGGATAAAATAAGATTCGAGCGACGACTGACCAACCCCTGCTTGTCCCATTGCATGTGCTTGATTGATCATATTTTGATTCAATAGATCATACTCGAAGTTCGGATTATGCGGAGGCGTCGTTGGCTCAATCAAAAAGCCATTTACATACCCATGCATATCTAAAAACGAAAGCGGCGTCCACTTCGCAATCAGCTCATTTACTTGTTGTGTTTCTGGTTGTGTTTGATAAGCATTGTCTCGATTTAAATCAAAACCATTCGCATTGGCTCTCGTATTTGCAACTCGTCCATCAGGGTTGCTTGTGAACATATAGAGAAAAATGACATCATCGAGAACATCATCAATATGTAACGTAATGGCCTCTTCGCCATCTTCTGTCACGCTCGTAAATTTCACCTCCTCTTCTAACGCAAACGTTTCGAAAAGCTCAATTTGAGCATCAACACCCTCAACTTCATCTGGGTGAATATTATTAAACCATACCGGAATTTGATAATCGCCGATTGTGCCGTTCTCGACCTTCTCTAGTAAACTAGCAGGATCTTCTAACGCTGTCGGCAACGTCTCATTTAAATACTTATCTACCGCTTCTTGATCTCTCGCTAAAATAACGAAATGAATATCTCGCCCTTCAACAGACGTACCAGCTTTTTGATACTCCAGGTAACGGTTGTTATCGTCATCCTCATCAGCTGCTAGAAATACTTTATCAATTGCTGGCTTTAATTCTTCATATGATAGAAACTCATCATACACATTCAACTTCACATCCGTTGCTGCCTTAGAACCTGTCTCTTTATTCAATAGAGCCAATTCATACTCTCCAATTAGGGACGGATATTGAACACGAATCGTTCGATTTGATAGATTCGTAGTGTTAAAAGGCAAACCAAACTCTAACGTTGCTTGAACGATTGTCGTCCCATCTACAAAATGTGGTTCTTCTACAACCGTAATAAACGGTTCGCCATTAAAATTTGTGCCCCCACTCCACTTCTTCCATTCAGAAAGACTCTTCCCTCCAAATGTCCAATCTAGCTGACTCAGGTCAATCTCCTCATCAAAATCAGCCCGCACATCAACCATGCGCACTTCGGTCATTGAAAACAACGACCTGCTCACCTCTAGCTCAACTTCCTCTGCCGTTTCCACACTAGCACTAGCTAAAACAGGAGAAGAAGTTGGGGCAATCACTGACAGCAACATTACAAATGCTGCAAAAACCGATAACCACTTCTTCATCTTTACTATCATCCTTTCAAGCGTTTTCCACAAAATAACATTACCAGATTATTTCGGAGATTGAAAGAATAAATATACACTTTTGTTTCTTTTTATACCTTTTGTTATTCTGATTCTACTTCTCTAAATAAACAGATAGTTCATAAGTCACCTTGAGAAAGCTATGGTATTTTCTTTAAAAGAGGAATAAAGAACTGGATATATATTCATAGGAGGTAGTCTCGTCACGGAACAAAAAAGCCCGCGATCTTCGTAACGGGGCCGGTTCTGTATGACATTTCATCTGCTGCTTTGTCTCTTCTTGTCCTTTAGACGCTTCCTCTTGGACACTTCTCTCTCCACTTCCTCTCTTTTTGTCCTTTAGACGCTTCCTCTTGGACACTTTCCTCTCCACTTCCTCTCTTTTTGTCCTTTAGACGCTTTCTCTTGGACACTTTCCTCTCCACTTGCTCTCTTTTTGTCCTTTAGACGCTTCCTCTTGGACACTTTCCTCTCTTCTTGCTCTCTTCTTGTCCTTTAGACGCTTTCTCTTGGACACTTTCCTCTCTTCTTGCTCTCTTCTTGTCCTTTAGACGCTTCCTCTTGGACACTTCTCTCTCTTCTTGCTCTCTTCTTGTCCTTTAGACGCTTCCTCTTGGACACTTCTCTCTCCACTTCCTCTCTTTTTGTCCTTTAGACGCTTTCTCTAGGACACTTTCCTCTCTTCTTGCTCTCTTCTTGTCCTTTAGACGCTTCCTCTTGGACACTTCTCTCTCTTCTTGCTCCCTTCTTGTCCTTTAGACGCTTCCTCTGGGACACTTCTCTCTCCACTTCCTCTCTTTTTGTCCTTTAGACGCTTTCTCTGGGACACTTCTCTCTCCACTTCCTCTCTTCTTGTCCTTTAGACGCTTCCTCTGGGACACTTCTCTCTCCACTTCCTCTCTTTTTGTCCTTTAGACGCTTCCTCTTGGACACTTCTCTCTCCACTTCCTCTCTTTTTGTCCTTTAGACGCTTTCTCTTGGACACTTTCCTCTCCACTTGCTCTCTTTTTGTCCTTTAGACGCTTCCTCTTGGTCACTTTCCTCTCTTCTTGCTCTCTTCTTGTCCTTTAGACGCTTTCTCTGGGACACTTCTCTCTCCACTTCCTCTCTTTTTGTCCTTTAGACGCTTTCTCTAGGACACTTTCCTCTCTTCTTGCTCTCTTCTTGTCCTTTAGACGCTTCCTCTTGGACACTTCTCTCTCTTCTTGCTCTCTTCTTGTCCTTTAGACGCTTCCTCTTGGACACTTCTCTCTCCACTTCCTCTCTTTTTGTCCTTTAGACGCTTCCTAAATCAATGAAAAAAGGGAGTCCCATTCCTATACGAATGAAACTCCCTTTTGCGTCTTATCCTTCTGTACTGAAACCTGACTTTCCTATAAGACTTTATTCCTCATTATGATGTTTGCCGTGTTTGCGGTCCCAAGTCGGAATGAATCCATTTTCCTCTAATTTTTTATAATGCTTGTCCATGTGCGCAATGATTTTTTGCGCTTTTTCTTCTGTGAAAACGCCGTACTCTACGTATTTGTTAAGAATCACTTTCTTTTGCTCAAGCATTTGTGTTTGCAAAGCAGCCATCTCTGTTTTTTGTTCTTCCGTTAATGTTACCTCTGCTTCTGGCTTTCCTTCTGCTCCTACACCACCTGGCAAGAAAACAAGTGCGATGACTACTGCCGCAAGCAAACCTGATAATTTTTTTCTCATAACCAATCAACTCCTTTTAAAGTATGTAAGGTTATGATGTGTAACTTACCCAAAATTATCCTTTTACAATAAAATTCTTTCTCATTTCATCACCATTCACTTTTTCAATGCCTTTAAAACAATTTTTTCTTCATAGTCTTCCCACTCACCAATTGTGACGGTGATCTCTTTCTTCTTATCTAAATACTTACAACCATAGCATGCTAATCTTTTACTCTGAAACAGATGAGCCTTATTTAAAGAAAACGTATCGGTGATGTATCCGCCTTCCTGATCATCAATGGTGTAGCGCAAAGAAGGGGATCCGATGATTGTTTGATCTTCTCCTCTATACGTAATCTTTGTTTCATAATCTACATCTGTTCCGACTAGATACAGTCGATGCTCAACAATCCAATTTGGACTTTCACCTTTAAAAGCAACCGATGTTGGGCGCGTGAATGCATTTGGTTCCTGTGCACTTACAGGAGCCAAACCCAGAATCATGACTAAAATGACTAGAATGAAGATGTTCCCTTTGTTGTCCACTATACTCCTCCTAGTTTTTAGCTTTATTTTTTGCAACAATTTCTATAATAATCAAAAAAAGTTACAAGAATATCACCTGAGCCAAATACACGACCGTCGTAACCGTAACCATACTGCATAATTCAGACAGCAATACGGCCTGCGCTGCATATTCAGGATGATTCCCGTACTCCAAAGCAAAAAGGGAGCTGTTTCTTGAAGTTGGAAACGAGCTTGCAATTAATAAAGCTTGTGCCGTTGTTCCTTCTAAATTCAAGGTCATAATGACGATAAATGCTATACAAGGGGATAGCACTAATCTCCCAAGAAGGCTTAGGATCAACGGGGTAGAAAACCGGTAAATTTTTAAAAAGGCACTTTGGGCACCTAATGTGATGAGAGCTATTGCTAAAAAGGCGCTTGAGATGCTCTCAATGGGTGTCCATAAGTATTCGGGAATGCTGATTGATGTAGCTTGAAGCAGCATCCCTAGCAAAAAAGCATATAAAACAGGATTCTTCAAGAAGACCTTCATCGCTTTGAACCCGTTGCTTTGAACGGAAACAGAATTAAATAATCCATACGTGTAAGTAAGCAAATTTTGAAAGATCATGACGACAATTTGAATCGATAACCCTAATGGATTATACTGGAAAATAAGTTGACTGACAGGCAATCCGAAATTTCCAGAGTTGCTCAATACGACACTGTTTTTAAAAGTCGAAGATAAGCTACGCTCGAAGTTAAACATCTTTGAAATCCCTGCACTGATCCCCATGAGAATAAGGCTTTGCAATACGAGGAAATTAAGAATGAGCAGAAGCGTCTCTCCTCCCATTTTGCTTTGATAGACATTGGCAAACCCGACTGCTGGTAATAGTAGGTACGTATTCAATTTAGATAATGTCCCCATATCAAATTTGAATGTCCGATGGAGAAACGCACCTAATCCTATTAATAAAAATACGGGCAAAATGACATTTAATAATATAAGAAAAAAAACATCCATACGATCAGTCCTCCTACTGAAAACCTAAAGCTATGAACAGAGGTTTTCTCGACTATTCCTACAGCCATTATAAGAACAAGAGTCATTTCAATTAAAATACAAATAATCTATCGGGGACGATTCAAAAATCGAATAACAAAAAAAGCATGGAAATATCCATGCTTTGATTAAAGATCATTTTTTATATCCAATTTCCTCATAAACTCAACAAATTCTTTCACAACTTTCATTTCAAGAGATTCATTGTGATAAAGCATCCACGTTTTTCTTTTAAGAGGTTGGCCTTGTTCATTTTTAATATCGACTCGATAAAGGTCTGGCTGATCATCGACCAGTACACTCGGGAGGATTCCATACCCTAGACCGTTCACGATCATTTCCTTACATGTATCTGCTTTGTCCACTTCCATCTCGATTAAAGGAGGTTCCGTAAAGGTCCCCGTCCACCAATTATCAATTAACGTCTTCAATGTCGCATCTGTCTCATATTGTATTCGCGGCAATTGCGGTAAGTCGTTTAGAGCAATCTTTTCTTTTGAGGCAATGCAAATCGTTTCTTCAAAAAGAAGCTCCTTGGAACCCGCCCATTGGTAATCCCCTCGCACAATACCAATATGAACATCATGATGATACGCAAGAGTAAAGATGTCACGGCTCCACCCTGTTACCACTTTATATTTCACTTTTGGAAATTGCTCACGGAACCGTTTTAACAGTGCTGGCAGCTTATGTCTCGTGATGTAATTCGAAACTCCTAATTGTAAAGTCCCATTTACTTCGTGATCCATATTCTTCACTGTATCTTTGATTTTGCGAAGACGAGCAAGCATTTCATCCGCACAATCCACTAAATATTCCCCTTGAGGTGTAAATTGAACCCCTTTTGCTCCCCGGCTGATAATCGGTTGATCAAACTCTTTTTCGATTTGTTGAATTCTTTTCGTTAATGTTGGCTGTGAAATATATAAGCTTTGTGCTGTTTTCGTAATGTTCTTTTTCTCATACAGAACTTTTAAGATCAGCCAATCACGTTCTTCCATACGTTCCTCCCAGAAATAAAATCATTCCACCTATACTTCAATTTCCTTAATGACTTTAGCCGGATTACCGCCAACGACTGTATTACTTGGCACATCTTTTGTCACAACGGCGCCTGAAGCAATCACAACATTGTCTCCTATCGTTACTCCTGGGTTTAAGACAGCACTTCCACCAATCCATACATTGTCTCCAATCGTAATCGGTTTCGCATATTCTTTCCCTGAGTTACGCTCCGTTGGGTGAAGTGGATGTGTCGCTGTATAAATTTGTACCCCAGGAGCAAGCATACAATTATCACCAATTCGCACTTCACAAACATCTAGAATTGTACAGTCAAAGTTTGCATAGAAGTTTTCTCCTACGTGAGTGTTATAGCCGTAATCAAAGCGAATGTTTGGTTCCATCGATACGTTTTCTCCTGTTGAACCAAGCAACTCTTTCAATAGTTTTGTTCGCTTATCACCTTCTGTTTCAACGGTTTGATTATAGATTCTCACTTTTCGTCTAGCTTCTTTTCGTTCTTCTACTAATACAGGGTCAGCTGGATCATACAGTTCTCCAGATAGCATTTTTTCTTTTTCTGTTTTCATCATTTGCTCTCCTTTATTAGTATTAAGGCTCATTAATAAGTGATGATAATATAGCACATTATGTTATCACCTACAACGCGCTGATACTTGGTAGCTTTGTGCCATCGCAAGAAAAATCACGCTTCCTTCTTATATAGCTATCGAACAAAAAAAGGAGCAGCCTGTAGGCATGCCCCTCCTATTTACCATTAGTCTAACGATTTCATCCCTGTATAAAGGTTAATACTTTTTCTTTTGTTCAACATCTTTAATCGTTTTCCCATTAGCAATTTTAAAAAGGCGACTCTTTGGTTCATAGATCATTTGAGAAGGCCACAGTCCATGGTGACCTGAGAATAGATAACTTGTGAAGCACGCAACGAAAAAAAACTCCATTCCTTGTCCATCAAACATCTCTACGGCTAAAAGGAAAGCGGCGATTGGCGTATTGGCACCGCCACAAAATGTCGCAATCATCCCTACGGCTGCCACAAAAGACATTGGAAAGTCAATAAAGTGATATAACGTATTTCCTAACGTTGCCCCTATAAAAAATAATGGTATTGCTTCTCCACCTACAAAACCAGTCCCTAAAGTTACCGCTGTAAAGACGAGCTTGGCCAGAAAGGCAAAGGGAGGAACATCTTGTGAAAATGACTCCTCTAACATATCTAAACTACGCCCATTGTAATCATTAGTTCCAATTATAAATGTTAAAACAACAATGATCATTCCTCCAATGAAGGCTCGTACTGCATGGTTTTTCTTTGTGTATTTTTCTGAAACCTTATGTATTCCGTGTCTTAATTGGCTATATAACACACTTACAAGACCAAAAAGAATAGCTAATAAAATGACTTTCGCAAATGACAGGAGCGATAGTTCTGGTACGGTTTGAATGATGAATGTTTCATGTTCAGTCCCCCAAATTTTTTCAGCGGTGTAGTGTCCGACAAAACTCGATACTAGGCAAGGAACGATTGCTTCGTATTTCATCTTTCCTAAAGCGACCATTTCCATTCCAAAAATAGCACCCGTTATCGGTGTACCAAAGGCTGCACCGAACCCAGCGCTAATTCCACTCATCAACAAAATCTTCGTATCGATAACATTCACTTTAAAGAACGTATTTACAGCTTCAGCGACACTTCCTCCCATTTGAATGGCCGCACCTTCTCTACCTGTCGATCCGCCAAATAAGACCGTCATAAATGTTCCTAAATAGACTATAGGCCCCAACCTTCGTAGTATCTTGGCCTTTCCATGAACCCCCTCGATTACAAGATTATTTCCTTTATATAATTCCGTTCCAGCGCTCGTCCCTAAATTCATATAGATGTAACCTAGGACCAATCCTGCTAAAGGGAGAAAAAGAATCAACCAAGAATTGTCTTTCCGTGTCTCTCCAAGAAAATCATTGGTATGTAAAAGAAAGGATGTTGTAGAGCCAATAATGAAACCGATCATCACTCCAAAAAAAATCCATTTAAATAGAGTTACTAACAGGTTTTTATACACTTAAGTCCACCTCGTCCTTCCTCACTTCAGATGATCTTGAGGTTGTTCTTCAAGTTTGTTATGTACCACTTCTGTAATAAGGTTCCAACCTAAAACAATGCCAATCGCTTTCCATATAAAATGCAAATCCAAGTTAGACTCTCCTTTAAAACCATTCTTATTCTCCCATATCTTTAACCGAAATCATTTATATATGTAGGGAGAACTCACAAAGTCATCCAAAGCAAAAAGACAATCCCATTAAAGGATTGCCTTTTTAACTCATTCATTATTTCATTTAAAAAGTGAAGATTGCTACAGCCAATTCTTTTCAAAATCGTCTTTGCTTAGCGGCTTACTAAAGAAAAACCCTTGCATGTAGTTACATTGATTTTGTACTAAGAATTCCTTTTGATGGTTTTCTTCTACTCCTTCGGCAACGACATCAAGGTGTAAGCTGCGTGCAAGGTTGATGATCGTTAGCGGAATTTCTGCATTGCGGTTGTCCTCTGTAATGTCTTGAATAAACGAACGATCAATCTTCAAACAATTAATCGGCAAAGTCTTCAAGTAGCTTAAAGAGGAATATCCAGTTCCAAAATCATCAATCGAGACAGAAATTCCATACTCTTGTAGACTTTTGAGTGCCTTAATCGTTTCTGTCGTTTTAAAGAGCAATGTACTTTCTGTTATTTCAACTTCAAATAAATTTGGTGCCAGTTGATGTTCAGCTAGGATGTCCTTCACTTGATTCACTAAAGAACACGGGTCTTGAAATTGTTTCGCTGAGAAATTCACAGCTAATCGAATCGGTTCATTTCTTTGGCTATTCCATATTGAAATTTGCGAACATGCTTGTTTCATTGCTATTTTCCAAAGTGGGTGAATGAGTCCCGTCTCCTCAGCAATGGAGATGAATTTATCTGGCGGAACAAAACCTAGTTCTTCATCTGTCCATCTCAGCAGTGCTTCTACGCCTCTTAACTGATCAGACTTAGCATCAATCTTCGGCTGGTAGTAAACTTCAATTTCTTCATTGGCAATCGCTTTTCTCAGACGCTTTTCGATTCTTAGCTTTTCATTTTTCTCTTTATTGATTTCTTCATTATAAACAACGACATGATTGCCGCCATCTTTCTTGGCTGCATACATTGCGCCATCGGCATAAATCATTAATGTCTCCATTTTATTCGTATGTTTCGGTGCCAAGCTGATGCCACAGCTTGCACTTACGATCACTTCATTGCCTTCAATGAGATAAGGTTGGCTAATCGTTGAGACAAGGTCTTTGGCTAAAGCAGTGATCTTCTCTTCTTCAAGACCACTTACTAAAATGACGAATTCATCGCCGCCTTGCCTTGTTAGAACACTATTTCCATTCGTCAATGATAGCTTGATTCGTTCAGAGATGAGGCGGATTAATTGATCGCCTCTTGCATGTCCTAACGTATCATTCACATCTTTAAAGCGGTCGACATCGATAAATAAGATCGCAACCGTTTCTCCTGTTTTGTCTGCTTCCGAAAGACGCTTTTCCAATTCTTCTTGGAAGTATCTTCGGTTTAACAGCCCTGTAAGAGGATCATGATAGGCTTGGAATTGGATCAACTCCTGGCTTTTTTCTAAGTCCGTTACATAGGTTTGTAAGGAATTAGATAAGGCATTGACATTTTGTGCAAGGTGACCGAGTTCATCTTTTCGTTTTAATAAGATGCTCTCCCCGAAATGACCATGTGCAATTTCATTCACTTTGACAACAATTTTACCAATCGGCTTTGTAATCGATCTTGAGAAAATAAAACTTGTTAATAACACGAGTAACATAAATGGAATCGCAAGAATTAAGTGCTGGATCAGTTCTTTCTCAAGTTCTTTTTGAATTAAACTATAGTCATACACGACTCCAATTACATAAGGGTCTTGGCTGCCTGTATCAATAGGGACGAGTGTCTTTGTTACTAGTTTCCCATTAACTTCGTCTGTGTACTTTTGCGAAGTTTCCGTTTCAATCGCCTCTTGAATCAGCCCCGCATCGATTGCCTGGTTCTCAAAATCGTACGTCCCGTACCAAATTGGCTGATCGACGATCCGAATAAAGCTATTGCCATTGTTATGCATCCATTTCGTCTCTTTTCCAAATTTGTCAGGATTAAAGACGGTCAGTTCAAGGACACCCTCTAGTTTGCTAGTAAATCGCTCCATAATATTGGCTGGTCCAAATAGCTTCTCATACTCTAGAACTTGGTTATCTCGGTAATATGGATTAATAATATAATCGGTCGTCCCATCGTGAAAATAACCCCATTTATCTGTATGGTCAGGATTGCTGGCAGCCACTTCAATCGGCCCAGCCCAGTAATTCGGAAGAGCAAGACCTTCTTCAACTGTTACGGGCGTTAACTCAAGCAACTCCAAAAAGGCGTCGTACCAGAAAAGCCAATCTTTAGTAGACATATTAATTTCATGAGCATCGGATGATTTCACTCCAATAATATCGTCCTCTGTTTGAGCGAGGAGTGTAATATGAGATATGAGTAATTCCTCCGCAAGCTCCGATAATTGTTCGTTCGTCACATTTTCATGCTCGGCTGGTAAAGCGTTCCGAATCGCAATCGAAGCTGTCCGTAACTCACGTGCGATAATATCTTCTACGTATTGTGCACCGTTTCTTGAATTTTCAACTTGATAGGAAACCTCTTGGGTAATTAATTCAATCTCACGTTCATTGTATTCAATTAACTTTTCCTTTGAGCGGATGTAATGCAATGTACTGTTTGCGATTAAAATACATAATACCAATGAGGTAAAGATGAGTGGCAGTTTCTTTTTGATGGACATAGGTTACCTCCTTAGGCATAAAGCAACTAGATGTGAAACTGCTATATGAAAGTCAATTTCGTGCTTAAGCAATTTTACTATGATGACCCTTCCTTAAGAACGTTTGGAAAAGCAACATAAACAACTCTGGTTGATGAATATGCGCCACATGCCCAGCCCGCTGAATCTCATGATACTCCACATGTGGAATTTGGGTTTTCAGATGTGAAAGAGTTCCTTTATACAATTCATCATACTCCCCCATCACCCATAAAACAGGCATCGTTAAACCAGCTAATGCCGTTTTTGAATCAAACTCAAGCTGCATGCGAATCAGCTTCTCTAAAACAACCGGATGGACTTGCTTAGCATATTGAATAAAAATGGCTTCAGAATCTTCTGCGATGCTATCTACATTGGGATTTAAGAGGCGTGCATATTCACAAACCCACTCCTCATAATCAATTTGGTCTTTCTTCTCAAGCATTGTCGTAACATTTGTATAAAATCGTGACGGAACTTGACAGCAATACCCGCCAACAACCGTGATACTCTCAACCATGTCTGGATACTTCTTCGCAAACGCTACCGCAATCAGGCTTCCAAAACTGAGCGCACAAAGATGAGCCTTCTTCAGTTTTGCTTTCTTATATTGATGAGAAAGTCGCTCAATCAAAACGGTTAACGAAAGTCCGACTTCATGAACGTCATACAAATCATAACAGATACAATGATACTGTTCTTTCAACTTTGCTATTTCTTTTTTAAACGCATTCTTATTTCCAACAATCCCATGCAAAAAAATTATCGTTTCTTTTTCCAAGACGATCCCTCTTTCATCTTTCAGGTAGCTTTTTAAGCAATTCGTAGTTTGCCGGTATCGTTTGAGGTGCTCTCAAAACACCTCAAAAAGAATTAGTATAGTAGTTGTAAAATATTGACTTTCAGGCTTTTTTTCTATCTTTTAGACTATCTCTATCATTATATTGGTAGACTATAAAACAAGTAAAACGTAATTCCTGGTAATCGTTCTTTAGTATCATATAAAGGGAAAACCCTATCCAAATATAGTAAAACAACAGAGACTAACGTCTTAACTCCTTTCTCCTTCTAAGCGAGTGTACTCATACAAAAAAGAAGAGGCACGTCAAAAGGATTGAATTCCTTTTGGCGTACCTCACTTAGAATCTTTCTTTCTAACTAGACCTAAATCACCCGTCTACTACCAGAATTTTGTGCTTTGAACAAAGTTTTTCCATCTCGCCCAAACACCGACCTCACTCGGTTCCATTTCCTCCAACTCCGGTGTATACAAGACAAAATGATTTTTGCCGTTATGTTTGGCATGATACATCGCTTTATCAGCATTTTGAATTAACGTCGATTTGTCTTCGCCATCCTCTGGGTACATGCTCACCCCGATGCTTAACGAAATCTTTGCTTCAATTCCCTCAAGATCATATGGAAGAGAAACGTTACTGACAATTCTTTTAGCTATGTCCTCAATTTCTTCTTTTGTCGTTTCTTCGAAGACAACGATAAACTCATCACCACCGATACGAGCTATCAAGTCTTCCTCTCGGATGCTTTCGTGTAATCTACTGACTACTTGTTTTAATAGCTGATCTCCTACATCATGCCCATGAGTATCATTAACAATTTTGAAATCATCTAAATCGACGAACATAAGCGTGAAATTATGCTGATGACGCTTCGCTCGCGATAAGGCTTTTTCAATATGACGATCTAACATTTTCCGGTTCGGTAAGTCTGTTAAGTCATCAAAAAACGCCATTTGCCTCAACTCTAGCTCTAATCGCTTCTGTTTCGAAATGTCCCTGAACTTCCCAAACACTTTTTCAGAATGCCCAGTCCCATCCTTATACGCTTTCCAATATAACTGAATCCACTTTTCCTCTCCATCTAGGAGAATCCGGCAATCAACTTCCGCTTCTTCGTTACATTCAAGTGCTTTTTCTACTTGATCAACTTTGGCTCGGTCCTCCTGATGGATTAAGCTTTTCCACAAGTTTGGATACGCATTAAGCTCCTGCTGGCTAAAACCAAACAGATCCTCTACCCCTTTAGAAAAATGAACGTCGTTGCTGCTTTTATCAACCATGACTAAGGCCACTCGAGTAAAAGAATTAAACAAAAGCTCATACTCTTGTGAGAGCTTCACTAAACGCTCATTTTCCTTTTCTATCTGTTGTTTTTCCTTTACTAGCTTTTCATAGCTCGCTTGCAACACACTGAATTTTCTCCACAACGACCACGCACCGAGTACGATAACAACCAAACCCAACAAAACAATCCAAATCAAATGAGAAGAACTAAAAATGAGACCTACAAAAACAAGCACACCCCCGCCCACACCAAGAGCGACACCTCTATCTTTTTTCATGTTCAACACCCTTTTATCGAAATTCATTAAAAGAATAATATTATCCTATAGGAAAAGCACCAACACATATATAGGTGTTTCCTCCCATACCCTCCTAATAGATTAAGAGGACATAAAACGAAGCAAACTAGTTTAGCAGTTTTAGGTTACGAGTAGAAATGAGAAACTCTCTATCAAACAGCAGCCATCCGCGTATGAACTAGGAGTTAGGGAGACAGCTGCATGTTTAAATGCTTATTAATACTCAGGTTCACCGTTTGTTTAGTAGACTCGGCTTTATAAAGGACAGGTTGCCTCAAATCCTTCCTCCGTTTGTCCTTTAGACGCTTCCTCTCGGACAGGCCGGTCCTCTTTCTTCCTCCATTTGTCCCTTAGACGCTTCCTCTCGGAGATCGTCTAATAGGAGTCCCATTCATACACGAATGAACCTCCCATTAGCAGTGCTTGTTTTCTCTCTCAGCTTAGCTACTTCCGCAAAAATTCGATAAACTCCTCATTCGTTAACGGTTTTGCTATGAAAAACCCTTGGACTTCATCACAACCAAGCTCACGTAACAACTCGATTTGCTCGATTTCTTCCACACCTTCTGCTATCACTTTCATCCCCAATACATGGCCAAGGTCAATCATTGATTTTGTCAGCTGCTGATCTCCTTTGTTCTCGCAAATTTCGCGAATAAACGCACGATCAATTTTCACTACGTCAATTGGGAATTGTTTTAAATAGCTTAAAGAAGAGTAGCCTGTTCCAAAGTCGTCAATGGAAATGGTGAGGCGGCGCTCCTTCATTTGCTCAAGAATCGGTTTTACAAGAACAGGATCTTGGAAGCCACTTTCTGTCAGTTCAAGCTGCAAATAGGTGGGGTCAAGCCCTGTTTCTGCTAGTATTCGATCAATGAGGGGAAGTAGATAGTCTTTTCGATTAAACTGGTTTGCCGAAAGATTAACGGAGACAACTAATGGTTGAAATCCTTCTACTTGCCACTGTTTCGTTTGTCTACAGGCTTCATGAAGAACCCATTCTCCAATTTGATAAATTAAACCGGTTTTCTCAGCGATCGGGATAAAGTTTAATGGAGAAATAATCCCTATCGTAGGGTGCTTCCAACGTACGAGCGCCTCCATCCCCGTTATTTCACCTGTCTTTACATTTTGCTTCGGTTGATACGTTAGAAACAATTCGTTATTAGCGAGCGCGACACGCAGATTATTTTCAAGTTCATATTCTTGCTTAAAGCCTTGGTGAATCCCGTCATGGTAATAGACATACTGTTTTTCTTTGTCTTCTTTCGCCTCGTACATCGCTTCTTCCGCTTGCTGCATAAGGGCTGTGAAGGTTTGTCCGTCTTTTGGATATTGACTAAGCCCAATTCGAATACTTAAATAAAACGTAAACCCAGAAATGTCAAACGGCTTTTTCAATTGCTCTAAAATACGTTCTATTTTCTCATTAACCTGTTCTACGTCTGCTTGATGAGGAAGATACAAGGTAAACTTATCTCCATTCTGCCGCGAAAGAACTTCTTCTTCTCCTAACACTTCCTGTAACCGCCTAGCAAATTGCTTGAGCGTCTCGTCACCAATTTGGAAACCGCGTGAGTAATTCACATTTTTAAACCTTCCGATATCAAGACGGAGAATCGTTGCCTGTTTCATCCCGGCCTCCATGTCCCGTTCTACGATCAATTGCAATTGGTGATTGTTCGGCAGCTGTGTTAGTTGGTCAGTGAAGGCGAGTGCATAAATCCGCTCATTTGCCTGCTCCTGCTCTTTTATTTTTTGTTCGAAACTATGGGCAATCTGATTAAACGAATCACCGATATACTTTAATTCATCCTGCGTCTTAATTTCCACTCTTGAAGAAAAGTCTCCGTCAATCCAGCGTCTCGTCCCTTTATTAAGCGCCTGAATCGTTTGCATAACAGAAACGTAACTACTCCCAAAAAGAAGACATACCATTCCGATCGAACAAAGAAAAGACACAACAACCAATCCAATAAGTAGACGGCTCTGTTTCTCTTTCTCTTGTAAATGCTCTAAAAGAATTCCATTCCCTTTTTCGTAAAGAGTAAACCCACTTGTAATGGCGTTCGATCCAGATGAAAAAACACCCTCAGGACCGATGGCTGACAACTCGTCTGCCTTTATTAAACGGAGAAACTGCTTGGCACTCGTAGTAAATTGTTCTAATTCGACATCTAGCTTTGTCTCTCCATTTAAATCAGGGTTCCTCACAGCAACACTTTGAACGAAAAATTGTGCTCCACCAATCATGATTGCTAATTCTTCTTGCTGCTCAGGTGTACGTGTATCGGCAAAACTCAAACTCGTTGCATACGCTCTCAGTTTTCCAAGCGCTTCCGTAGCGAGCAACAAATCACCATTTAGGACACTACTTAGCCGGTTCATCTTGGCGTCTGGATTCAAATAGATTCTCGCCTGCTCCCCGATTTCGTTAACAAAAATCAATATTTCTTCATTCAATTGATTATGTATATAATAGCTTTTAAGTAAATGATTCTCTTCCTTTACTCGGTGCCATTGCGCCTTAATCTGATCCCACTTTTCCGCATGAAAAAAAGCAGGCCACTGTTCTCTTTTTGAATCAATGTCTGATATTTTCTCATCGACCGCTTGTTGTGTTTCTTGAACTTGTTCCGTAAAGTCATCATACCCTCTTAAATAAGACTGATTGAGCCCGCGGTGAATTTGCGCATACATAAGCAGCTCAGATGTATGAAGAAATGAGTCGATCGCTTGTTGTTCTAATTGATTTTGTTTCAAATTTGTATGTACATCTATTACTATGAGAGACATTGCGAACATCAGAGGGATTGTGAGTGCAATGAAATGCAAAAAGAACTTCTTTGAATAACTGATTCTTCCCATCCGCTCTACGAACCAGCTAGGAATTATTTCCCTAAACATCACACACCCCTCCCCGGCCACAAAGTTTGAAAATTCAACGTAAACCGACAAATTTCTACTTTTTCCATCATATCACACAAAAACCCAATTAAATACATTTATGTAAGAAGGATTTACTATGAAAATGACTGCTCCGTAGAACAGTCACATCTAATAAGCAGTCTCAAAGGGTGATTAATACTCGATTTCTTCGTAATCTTTTGGCTGCGGAAGCGGTTGTTGATTGTCTCTCGATGGTTGCTGTTGCTTGGATTGCTCTTGTCTTCC